>NZ_DASZBC010000005.1:0-261334 GCF_035944535.1 Sphingomonas sp. | reverse complement strand
AACCCCTCCCCTGAAGGGGAGGGGCTTATTGTGGCCTTTGCCGATCACCTCCGGCGGGACCGGCGGCGGTCGATCCACACCGTCCGCGCCTATGCGGCGACGGCGGAGCGGCTGCTCGACTTTCTGCGCGAGCATCAGGGCGGCGAGCCTGACCTGAAGGCGCTGGGAGTTGCGGATCTGCGGGCCTTCCTCGCCTCGCGGCGGGCGGACGGTATCGGCAATGCGTCAACCGCGCGCGAGTTGTCGGCCTTGCGGACTTTCCTGGCCTTCGCCGGTGCCGAGGCGCCGCGGCTGCGCGGGCCGAAGGTGAAGAAGGGCGTGCCGCGCCCGGTCTCGCCCGCCGAAGCGATTGCACTTGCTGAAGACGTGGCGGAGGAGCGCGAGGGCTGGACCGGCGCGCGCGACCTCGCTGTGTTGCTGCTGCTTTACGGCGGCGGCCTGCGCATCGGGGAGGCCATGGGGCTGACCGGCGCGGCACTGCCGCTCGGCACCACCATCACCGTCACCGGCAAGCGCAACAAGACGCGCGTGGTGCCGCTGCTGCCGCAGGTACGCGAGGCGATCGAAGCCTATGTCGCGGCCTGTCCTTATCCGCCCGCGAAGGACCAGCCGGTGTTCCGCGGCGCGCGTGGAGGGCCGCTCGAACCCTCCCAGATCAGGCGGGCTGTGCGGCGTGCGCGCGTGCGGCTCGGCCTATCGGAGCGGACGACCCCGCATGCGCTGCGGCATAGCTTTGCCACGCATCTGCTCGGGCGCGGCGTCGACTTGCGGTCGCTGCAGGAACTGCTCGGCCACGCCAGCCTCAGCTCGACGCAGATATACACGGCGGTCGATGCCGCGCACCTGATGGACGTATATCGCAACGCTCACCCTCGAGCTTAATTCTTGGGCCTCCAGGTCGCCACGCGATACAGATACCAGGCGATCATCAGGCCGATCGTCGCGACTGCAAACGGGCCGACATAATCCTGCAGCTGCTCGAAGTTGGAGCCCAGAAACAGGCCGGCGCCCGCCAGCATGCTGTTCCAGATGGCGCTGCCGGCAAAGGTCCAGATGACGAACTTCCAGTGCGGCATGCAGGTGATGCCTGCCGGCAGGGAGATGATGGTGCGGCCTGCCGGCATGAAGCGCATCGCGAAGATCACCCAATGGCCATGGCTGACGAAGAAGCGATGCAGCCGCTCGACTTCATGCCAGTCGAGCGTCAGCCAGCGCCCATGCTTCTCGATGAAGGGGCGGAAGCGCTGGTAGCCCACCCTCCAGCCGATCCAGTACCAGAAATAATTCCCCAGCACGGTGCCCAGCGTGCCCCAGCCGATCAGCGGCACGATGCTCATTTCGCCGCGCGCGACGGCGATGCCGCCCAGCCCCATGATCACTTCGGACGGGATGGGCGGGAAGATATTCTCCAGCACCATCAGCGCGAAGATGCCGGCATAGCCGCCGCCGGTGATCAGCTTCAGGATGAAATCGGTCACGACACAAGTTCCCGCTCGTCCCGAGCGAAGTCGAGGGGCCCGTGCACCGAGCCTACGCCCCTCGACTTCGCGCTCCGCGCTCCGCTCGGGACGAGCGAGTAGGGTCGGTCGCAATCTGTCACGGCCGGTCTAAACGCGTGCCGCCAATTTCCGTTCGATGGCGTCCCAGATCAGGGCGGCCGTGTCGGTGCCGTTGAAGCGGTCGATCGCAACGATGCCGGTGGGCGAGGTGACGTTGATCTCGGTCAGCCATTCGCCGCCGATTACGTCGATGCCGACGAACAGCAGCCCGCGCTGCTTCAGCTCGGGACCCAGCGCGGCGCAGATTTCCTCTTCCCTCGGGGTGAGCTGGGTAGCTTCGGCGGTGCCGCCCACCGCAAGATTGGAGCGAATTTCGCCCTCGCCGGGAATCCGGTTGATGGCTCCGGCGACCTCACCATCGACCAGCACGATGCGCTTGTCGCCCTGCGCGACTCCGGGAAGGAAGGCCTGCACCATGTGCGGCTCCCGATAGGCGGTGTTGAACACCTCGATCAGCGAGGAAAGGTTGGCGCCGTCCCGGCCGATCTTGAAGATCGCCTTGCCACCATTGCCGTGCAGCGGTTTGACGACGATCTCGCCATGTTCCTCCAGGAACTTGCGCGCGGCGCCGAGGGACCGCGTCACCATGGTTGGCGGCATGAAGCGGGCGAAATCCAGCACCCAGACCTTTTCCGGCGCGTTCCGGACGCTCTCGGGATCGTTAACCACCAGGGTCTCGTGCCGGATGCGCTCGAGCAGGTGCGTCGCGGTGATATAGCCAAGGTCGAAGGGCGGGTCCTGGCGCATCCAGACCACGTCCACGTCGCGGCCGAGATCGATCAGCTTCGGCTCGCCGGGGGTGAAGTGATTGCCCGGCTCCGGCCGGACAGTCATGGGGGTGGCAAAGGTGGAGAGCCGCCCATTTTCCCAGGTCAAGTCCTCCGCTTGATAATGGTAGCAGAAATGGCCGCGCTCCTGCGCCTTCAGCATCAAGGCAAAGGTCGAATCGCCCGCGATGTTCAGGCCTTCCATCGGGTCCATCTGGAACGCCACGCGCAAGCTCATCCTCGTCTCCTCAGCCGATCCAGGCGTTGCGGATGTGGCGGGGCAGGGACCAGGGCGCAAGCAGGATCACGTCGATGCGGATGTCGTCGCCGGGGCGGGCGAAGCGCGGCGCCATCATGTTCGCCGCCGCTGCGACGCGGGACAGGCGGTGCCGGTCTATGGCCAAGTCAAGCTCGGCGCCGGTGGCTCGGGTCTTCACTTCGACGAACAAGGTCGTGCGTGCACGGCGCGCGACCAGATCGATCTCTCCCACTGGCGTGCGGACCCGCCGCGCGACGATGCTCCAGCCCTGAAGGTTCAGCCATAGGGCGGCGAACGCTTCGCCAAGGCGGCCACGGCGCTCGGCTGCCTTTCGCCTCCTGCTTCCGCTCACCTCCAGCGCCTATCGGGCCGAGAGGTCATGGCGCCTTTTTCAGGGCCATTGCGCGGGCGTAGAGATCGCGTCGATCTGCGCCAGTCGCCTTAGCCACTTCGCCGGCTGCCTTGGCAGGTGGCAAGCGAGTCAGCGCGTCTCTCAAGGCAGCATCGACATCGTCCTCGCTCGCCGCTTCAGGCGCGCCGGGCGGAGCGACGACGATGACGATCTCGCCCTTCGGCGGCGTCTCGGCATAGCGCGTTGACAGTTCGCCAAGCGTCCCGGTGACCGTCTCCTCGAAGGTCTTGCTGATCTCCCGCGCGACTGCCGCTTCGCGCTCGCCAAGACCGTTGTGCAAGGCGGCGAGCGCTGCTCCGAGCCGAGGTCCCGATTCATAGAAGATCAGGGTGGCGCGCACTTTGGCAAGTTCCGCGATTTCGTCGGCGCGGGCCTTGGCCTTGCTGGGCAGGAAGCCTGCGAACAGGAACCGGTCGGTGGGCAGGCCTGCAAGCGTGATCGCGGCGATGGCGGCGCAGGGGCCTGGAATGGTCGTCACCGCGATCCCCGCCGTGCGCGCCTCGCGCACGAGCTTATAGCCGGGGTCGGAGATGAGCGGCGTCCCTGCGTCGGAGACCAAGGCGACCGACTCGGTGCACATCCGGGCAATCAGATCGGGCCGCACACGATCGGCATTATGGTCGTGATAGGGAAGCATCGGCCGCCTGGCGCCGATATGGTGGAGGAGCTTCGCGGTCACGCGGCTGTCCTCGACGGCGAGCACGTCGGCGCGCGTCAATATGTCGGCGGCGCGCCGGCTCAAATCGGCGAGGTTGCCGATGGGCGTCGCGACAATATAGAGGCCGGGTTCAAGGCGTTCAGACATGTGAGAGGATGGTCATGGCAGAGGCAGCCACCGCACCGCAAATTTGGGCAGGCGCGGCGAGGAAGCTGGGGCTTGCCGCCAGCCTGCTCGCCTTGGCGGCCTGTCAGACGATGGTGCCGCGCCGCCGCCCCCCGCCCGCGCCTGCTCCCACACCCGTTCCGGTCGAAACGCCGCGCCCGGTCGGCCCCGAGCTGCCGGACGATGCCGAGCGGCACCGCATCGCCTTGCTGGTGCCGCTGTCCGGCCCGAACGCGGCCGTCGGCCAGTCTATCGCCAACGCCGCCAATCTTGCCGTGCTCGACACCGGCGGCAGGCGCATCCGCATCACGACCTACGACACCGGCGCGGGCGCGAGCGGAGCGGCCAGCCGGGCGGTCAATGAAGGCAACAAGATCATCCTGGGGCCGCTGCTTGCCGAAGACGCGCGGCTGGTGGCGCCGGTCGCACAGCGCGCGAATGTGCCGGTGATCAGCTTTTCCAACGACACCAGCGTTGCGGGCGATGGCGTCTTCGTGATGGGCTATACGCCCGGCCAGTCGATCGACCGGGTCGTGCGCTATGCCCGTTCGCGTGGCATGACCAAGTTCGCCGGGCTCACTCCGACGGGCGTGTACGGCCAGCGCGCCGCCAACGCCTTCCTACGATCGGTCGAAAGCGCCGGCGGCCAAGTGGTGGCGCTGCAGAGCTTCGATCGGAGCCCTGGCGGCATTTCCGCGGCAATCACAAAGATGGGCGCCAACTCGCCCTATGAAGCCGTGCTGATCGCCGACGGTGCCCGCACTGCTTCCCAGGCCGTGACCCTGCTCCGCAGGGGTGCACCCACGGCCAAGGTGCTCGGGACCGAGTTGTGGAACACGGAAAGCGCGCTCGCATCGATGACGCCGCTCCACGGTGCCTGGTTCGCGAGCGTGCCGGACGGGCTCTACCGGCAGCTCGCCAACAAATATCGCGCGCGCTTCAGCACCGCGCCCTATCGCATCTCCAGTATGGGCTATGACGCGGTGCTGCTCGTGTCCCGCATCGCGCAGGATTGGCGGCCGGGCAGCGACTTTCCGATGGGGCGGCTGGTCGACCGGGACGGCTTTACCGGGATCGACGGTCCGTTCCGCTTCCGCCGCGACGGCGTGGTCGAACGCGCGCTGGAGGTGAGCCAGGTGGGAGCGAACGGTCAAACGGTCGTCAGTCCGCCGCCGGCGCGGTTCGAGGACTGAGCGCAAAAACAAGGGGGCAAATGAGAAATTGGTTGGCAGCGGCGGCTCTGGTTGGTGCGCCGCTTCATGCGCAGACGGATCGGCCGATCGGAGCCGATATGCCGTCGGCGCTGCACACCGCGCTCCGGGACATGGGCTTTGCGCCCGAAGAGCTGGACCTGTCCGGCGCGCCCTCGACGGTGATCACGTCCAACGACTCGCGTTACTGGGTCGTGCTCGGCGGCTGTTCGGACAAGAAGGCGTGCAAGACGTTGATGATCGGCAGCACCTTCACCGATGTGACGCCGTCGCTCGATTGGGTGAACAAGCAGAATGAATCGTTCGACCTGCTGAAGCTCTGGCTGAACGACAAGAAGCAGCTGTCCTATTCGGTGCAGGTGCCGACGGCCGGTCTGACCCGCCCTCAGCTGCGCGCCTTGGTCGATGGCCTCAACAACTCCGCCGCCCAACTGGGCCAGGACGCGATCGACGCCAAGCTGGTGAAATAGCTCCAGCCTTCTCGTCATTGCGAGGAGCGAAGCGACGAAGCAATCCAGTGGAGACCAGCCGCGAACTGGATTGCTTCGCTCTGCTCGCAACGACGATGGCATGTGCGTGCAGCTAGGGAATGATTTCCGCGAGTATGCGGTCGAGGAGCAACATGCCAGCCGGCGTGACGCGGAGGCGATCTCCACTTTGGACTAATCCCAGTGCCGACAGCCTCGCGACCGTCGCTTCATCGACCAGCTTCGCGACGCCGGTGCGGGTGCTGATCTCGGTCACGTCGACGCCTTCCTCAAGGCGCAAACCCATCAGCAGCGCCTCGGTGGCCTGAGTCTCGGGCGCGAGCGCCTCTTCGCTCTCGATGCCGTGGCCGTTCCGCGCCACTGCGGCGAGGAAGTTTTCGGGCTTCTTGCGGCGGAAGCTGGCGGCGCCGAGCCGACGGCCATGGGCGCCAGGGCCGACGCCCAGATAATCGCCATAGCGCCAATAGGTCAGATTATGCCGGCTTTCCTCGCCGGGGCGGGCATGGTTGGAAACTTCGTAGGCGGGAAGCCCCGCCTCGGCAGTCATGGCGCGGGTGAGTTCGAACAATTCGGCTGCATGGTCGGGGTCGGTCTGCGGCAGCGCCCCCTTGGCCGCCAGCGCGGCAAAGCGGGTGCCGGGCTCGATCGTTAGCTGGTACAGTGACAAGTGGCTGGTGCCGAAGGCGAGGGCGCGGCTCAGCTCGGCCTGCCAGTCGATGAGCGACTGGCCCGGGCGCGCATAGATCAGGTCGAAGCTGACGCGGTCGAACACGCGCTGCGCCGTATCGAGGGCCGCAAGCCCCTCGCGCACATCATGCGCGCGGCCGAGAAAGGCGAGCGCCTCGTCCTCCAGCGCCTGCAGGCCCAGCGAGACCCGGTTTACGCCGGCGCTGGCGAGGTCGGCGAAGCGCGCGGCCTCCACCGATGAGGGGTTCGCTTCCAACGTGATCTCGATGTTCGGTGCGAAGCCCCAGTGCCGCTCGGCCGCTTCGATCAGCGTAGCGACTGTCTGCGGCGGCATCAAAGAGGGCGTGCCGCCACCAAAGAAGATGGAAGAGAGATGGCGACTGGGCGTCAGCCGCGCTTCATGGGCAAGATCGGCGAGTAGGGCGTCGCGCCATTGCGTCTGGTCGACTTGGCTCCGCACATGAGAGTTGAAGTCACAGTAAGGGCATTTGGAAACGCAGAACGGCCAGTGGATGTAGAGGGCGAGAGGGGCGCTTCCGAGCGCGATATCGTTCTCGGTTCGGGCTGAGCCTGTCGAAGCCCTTCCTTCCTTGCTGGACACGGGAAAAAGGGAGGGGGGGCCTTCGACAGGCTCAGGCCGAACCTTGTGTTGTGGTCGAACGCTCAGAACAACGCCGCCTTCAGCTTGGCGAAGGCAGCCGCGCGGTGACTGATGCGGTGCTTTTCCTCCGGGTCCATCTCGCCGAACGTTTGGTCATAGCCCTGCGGCACGAAGACCGGGTCATAGCCGAAGCCGCGGTCGCCGCGGGGCGGCCAGACCAGAGAGCCCTCTGCCCGGCCTTCGAAGCTTTCCACATGGCCGTCGGGCCACGCCACGCACAGCACGCAGGCGAAATAGGCCGCGCGGCTCGCACCGGGGCCAAGCGCTTCCAGCCGTTCCTGGACGCGCGACATCGCCAGCATCCAGTCGCGCCCGTCCGGCGTCTCTGCCCAGTTGGCGGTGTACACGCCCGGATCGCCGTTCAGCGCCTCGACGCAGATGCCGCTGTCGTCAGCAATGGCGGGGAGCCCGGACAGGTCGGCGGCGCTCATCGCCTTCAGCTCGGCGTTGAAGAAGAAAGTGGTGCCCGTTTCCTCCGGCTCGGGCAGGTCCAGTTCCTTGGCCGAGATCAGCTCCAAACCGAAGGGCTCGAGCAGCACGCGCAGCTCGCGCACCTTGCCTTCATTATGGCTGGCGACGACGACGCGACCGGGCTCGAGCTTGCGGGTCACCGGCCGACCGCCTTGCGCTGAGCCTCGAAGATGTCGCTGCAGCCGATGCGGGCGAGGCGGAGTAGGCGGAGCAAGGCTTCCTCGTCGTAGGTTGCCCCTTCCGCAGTCGCCTGCACTTCGACGATATGGCCTTGACCGGTCAGCACGAAGTTCGCGTCTGCATGCGCGGTCGAGTCCTCGGGATAATCGAGGTCGAGCACCGGCGTCCCTTCCCAGATACCGCAGCTGATCGCGGCGACCTGGTCCTTGATCGGATCGGCCGAGAGATTGAGCTTGTCGACCGCCATGCGCAGCGCGACCCAGGCCCCGGAAATGGACGCGGTGCGGGTGCCGCCGTCTGCCTGGATGACGTCGCAATCGAGCACGATCTGGCGCTCGCCCAAGGCCCTGAGGTCAGTGACGGCGCGCAGCGAACGGCCGATCAGCCGCTGAATCTCCTGGGTGCGGCCGGATTGTTTGCCCTTAGCCGCCTCGCGGCTGCCGCGGGTGTGGGTGGCGCGGGGCAGCATGCCATATTCCGCCGTCACCCAGCCTTCGCCCTTGCCGCGCAGGAAGGGCGGCACTTTCTCTTCGACGCTGGCGGTGACCAGCACCTTGGTGTCGCCGAAGCCGATCAGGACCGAACCCTCGGCATGGCGCGTGAAGTTCGGCTCTATGGTGATGACGCGCATCTGATCGGGCGCGCGGCCTGAAGGTCGCATGTTCGATTCCTTATTCGTCATGCTGAAATTGTTTCAGCATAAGCCTGTCTGCGCCCCGATGGCGGACAGCTTATCCCGAAACAAGTTCGGGATGACGAAGAAGAAGAGATTTCCTACATCTCCCCTCGCCATGGCCAGCCAGCCGATCACCGAACTGTCCGACCGCGCCCGCGAAGTGTTTCGCGTGGTGGTGGAGTCTTATCTCGGCACCGGCATGCCGGTCGGCTCGCGCACCATTTCCAAGTTCGGTGGCTTCAACCTCTCGCCCGCGTCGATCCGCAACGTCATGCAGGATCTGGAAGAAGCGGGATTGCTCTCGGCGCCGCATATCTCCGCCGGCCGGATGCCGACGGAGCAGGGGCTGCGGCTGTTCGTCGATGCGATCATGCAGGCGGCGGAGCCTTCCGCCGAAGAACGGCACATGATCGAACGGCAGCTCGGGCGCGACGGCGGCCCGATCGAGAACGCACTGTCCGCGGCGAGCGCCGCGCTTTCTGATCTCTCCGCATGTGCCGGCGTAGTGATGGTACCCAAGCGCGAGCCGCGGCTCAGGCAGATCGGCTTCGTGCCCTTGTCGCGCGAGCAGGCGCTGGCTGTGCTGGTCGGCCAGGATGGCAGCGTCGAGAATCGCGTGGTTGATCTGCCTTCGGGTGTGTCGCCGAGTTCGCTGATCGAGGCGGCCAACTTCGTAACGGACCAGCTTGCCGGCCTCACCCTCAGCGAGGCTCGCACCCGATTGCAGGCGGAGATCGGCGCGGGGCGGCGGGCGTTGGACGCGGCTTCGCGGGAGCTGGTCGAGCGCGGATTGGCAATCTGGTCGGAGGATGGCGACCGCCGTCCGGTGCTGATCGTAAGGGGCCAGTCTCATCTGATCGATGCCGCTGCGGCTGCCGACTTGGAACGCGTCCGGCAGTTGTTGGGGGAGTTGGAGGAAGCTCAGGAAATTGCGCGCCTGCTGGACTCGGCCGCGGAAGGAGCCGCGACCAAGATCTTCATCGGCTCGGAGAACAAGCTGTTCGCGCTGTCGGGATCCTCGGTGATCGCCTCTCCCTACCGCGGCGCCGATGGTCGGGTGGTCGGCGTGGTCGGCGTGATCGGGCCGACCCGGTTGAACTATGCGCGGGTGGTCCCCATGGTGGATTTCACGGCACAAACATTAACAAGACTGATGGGATGATGAGCGAGAACGAGACTGTTCGCGAGGAAACGGCTGCGGATGCTCCGGAAGTGGCGGAGCACGACAGAATGACAGCGCTGGAGTTCGAGCTGGCTGAGGCCCGGCAGGCGGTGCTCTATGCACAGGCCGAAACGCAGAATGTTCGTCGGAGGCTGGAAAAGGACGCGCAGGACGCCCGCGCCTATGCCGCAACCTCTTTTGCACGCGACATGCTGTCGGTCTCCGACAATCTGGAGCGCGCGCTGCAGGCCATCCCGGCCGATTTGCGCGAAGATGATCGGTTCAGGAACCTGGTCGTGGGCTTGGAGGCGACCGGGCGTGAACTCGCCTCGGTGTTCGAGCGGCACGGTATCGTCCGCATCTCCGCGCTCGGCGAAAAGCTCGACCCCAACCGGCACCAGGCCATGGTCGAACTGCCGACCGGCGATGCCGAGCCCGGCACCATCGTGCAAGAGATGCAGGCCGGCTTCATGATCAAGGACCGCCTGCTTCGCCCCGCGCTGGTCGCCGTGGCGCGGGCAGCGGAAGAGGTTCAGGCTTAGTCTCTGGCCGTCGTCCCGAACTTGGTTCGGGATCAGGCGTCCGACTACCCCCAGCGGAACGCTTGTCCCGGAACAAGTTCGGGATGACGAACCGTTGAAAGGCGGCTAAACGCCCCGCCACTTCGAAGCAGAAAGCGCAAGATGTTCACCTTCCTCCTCGTCCTTCAGGCCATTATCGCGACGGCGCTTGTCACTGTCATACTGATGCAGCGGTCGGAAGGCGGCGGTCTCACCGGCGGCAGCCCGACCGGCTTGATGTCCGCGCGCGGCGCGGCGGATTTCCTGACGCGGGCTACGGCGATCCTGGCGACCATCTTTGTGCTGCTCTGCATTGCGCTTGCGACGATCGCGTCGCTCAACAACCGCACCGGCAAGGTCGACGCCACCGCCGCCACGCCTGCGCAGACAGCGCCGCTCGCACAGCCGACGACCGCTCCGGTCGATCCGCTGGCAGCCGCAGCGGGGCAGGCGGCCGGCAACTCGACGGCTCCTGCGACCAAGTAACTACTCGCTCGTCTTGAGCGTAGCGCAGCGCAGTCGAAGGGCGCCGGTACCACGCCCCTCGACTTCAGCCATCAGCTGAAGTTCATCCTGAGCGCCGCCGACAAGCGGCGTCGAAGGGCTCGGGGCGAGCGGATTTGTTTGACTTTGCGGTCTTCCGCCCTTGCCCCGTCCCGAGTCCCGCGGCTAAGCCACTCCTCCCATGGCGCGGTATATTTTCATCACCGGCGGCGTGGTTTCCTCGCTTGGCAAAGGCTTGATGGCGGCCTCTCTGGCTGCCCTCCTCCAGGCGCGTGGATACCGCGTACGCATCCGGAAATTCGATCCCTATCTGAACGTCGATCCGGGCACGATGAGCCCGTATCAGCATGGCGAAGTCTATGTGACGGACGATGGCGCCGAGACCGATCTCGATCTCGGCCACTATGAGCGCTTCACCGGCGTGCCGAGCCGCCAGTCGGACAATGTCACGTCCGGCCGCATCTACCAGACGGTGATCCAGCGCGAACGGCGGGGCGACTATCTCGGCGCGACCGTGCAGGTGATCCCGCACGTGACCGATGCGATCAAGGCCTTCGCGCAGACCGATGTCGACGATCTTGACTTCGTGCTGTGCGAGATCGGCGGCACGGTCGGCGACATCGAGTCGCTGCCCTTCATCGAGGCGGTGCGTCAGCTGCGCAACGAACTCGGCCGCGACCGCACTGTCTTCGTGCACGTGACCCTGGTTCCTTACATCGCAGCGGCGGGCGAGCTGAAGACCAAGCCGACCCAGCACAGCGTCCGCGAACTGACCGCGCTCGGCATCCAGCCGGACGTGCTGGTCTGCCGTTGCGAGCATCCGCTGCCAGACGGCGAGCGCGCCAAGATTGCCTTGTTCTGCAACGTGCGGAAGGAAGCGGTCGTCCCCGCACTCGACGCGAAGAGCATCTATGGCGTGCCTCTCCAATATCATGCCGAGGGCCTGGACCGCGAAGTGCTGCGCGCCTTCAGCATCGAGACGCCGCCGGCCAGTCCGAACCTCTCTCGCTGGACCGAGATCATGGACCGGCTCGAGAATCCGGAAGGCGAAGTCACGATCGGCGTGGTCGGCAAATATGTCGGCCTGCCGGACGCCTATAAGTCGCTCCACGAAGCGCTCGTCCATGGCGGTATCGCGAACAAGGTGAAGGTCAACATCAGGTGGATCGACGCCGAACTGTTCGAGCATGAGGATCAGGTCACGAACCAGCTGGAACCGATGCACGGCATCCTCGTGCCGGGCGGATTCGGCGAGCGCGGATCCGAGGGCAAGATCTCCAGCGTCCGCTTTGCCCGCGAGCGCAACGTGCCATTCTTCGGCATCTGCCTCGGTATGCAGATGGCCTGTATCGAGGGCGCTCGGAATGTCGCCGGCATCGCTCAAGCCTCCACCACCGAGTTCGGCCCGACCGATGAACCGGTTGTCGGCCTGATCACCGAGTGGATGTCGAAAGAAGGACTGCAGCGGCGCGAGGCCAATGGCGATCTGGGCGGCACGATGCGGTTGGGCGCCTATCCCGCCGCGCTCAAGGGCAACAGCGTCGTCGAGTCGATCTACGGCGCCCGCGAAATTAGCGAGCGGCATCGCCACCGCTATGAAGTGAACGTCCATTATCGCGACGCGCTGGAGAGGGGCGGGCTGCTCTTCACTGGCATGAGCCCGGACGGCGCGCTGCCCGAGATCGTCGAGCGGCCCGACCATCCCTGGTTCGTCGGCGTGCAGTTCCACCCCGAACTCAAGTCCAAACCCTTCGAGCCTCACCCGCTCTTTGCGAGCTTTGTCGAAGCGGCGGTAAAGCAGAGCCGGCTCGTCTAAAGTTCCCGTTCGTTTCGAGCGAAGTCGAGAAACCGGTGGGCGATCACTGCTTCTCGACTGCGCTCGAAGCGAACGGGTCACAGGTGTGGGCCCACACCCGTAACGACAGGAACGCCTCCCATCCGCCCTCCGTTGAGTCCGGGACGCGAGCGCATGTTCGCCTCGCGCCTTTTGCGACGGAGAGACAGATGCAGAACCAAGGCGGCGGCGGCCAGACCGGCACGCCCGACACCACCTATAATCTGACCGCGATCCTCTATCACGCGCTGCAGGGCGTCGAGAATTGCAAGACCTATGAACAGGACGCCGGCGGTCAGCAGGATCTGGCCCAGTTCTTCCGTCAGGCCGGTGACCAGCAGCGCCAGCTCGCCGAGCAGGCCAAGCAGCTGCTGCACGATTGCCTGATGCGCGAAACGCAAGGCGGACAGGGCAGCCAGCAAGGTTCCGGCCAGGGCTCAGCGTTCGGCTTCGGCCAGCAGGGTTCGCAGCAGATCGGCCAGCAGAGCGAAATGGCTGGTGGCCAGTCCGGCGGACTTGGCGGCAGCTCGGGTTCGAGCAGCTACTAAACGATCCTCCCCGGGACGGGGAGGTGGCAGGCCGAAGGCCTGACGGAGGGGGGTAGTCGCTGTGCAAGCGGTTGGCCCCCCTCCACCATGCTGCGCATGGTCCCCCTCCCCGTTTCGGGGAGGAGCTGTTAGACGCACTCCCAACCAGTTGAGAGGAGTGCCCTATGTCCACCTATGAAGCGCGTCTGCAGGCGCTGCGCGAGCAGCTGAAGCGCGATCGGCTGGACGGTTTCGTCGTGCCGCTGACCGATGAGCATATGTCCGAATATGTCGGCGCCTATGCCCAGCGGCTCGCCTGGTTGACCGGTTTTCAAGGCTCCGCCGGCACGGCCGTGGTGCTGCCGGAAGAAGCCGCCATCTTCATCGACGGCCGCTACACGCTGCAAGTGCGCGAGCAGGTTGATCCCAAGCACTGGGCCTATGTCTCGGTGCCGGAGACCTCGGTGTCCGACTGGCTGGGCGAGCATGCGGCCAACGGCGCCCGCATCGGCTATGATCCCTGGCTGCACACCCGCGCCTGGGTGGAGGCGGCAACGAAGGCGCTGGCTGAAAAGCGCGCCACCTTGGTCGCGGTCGATACCAACCCGGTCGACGCCGTTTGGCCCGATAAGCCTGAGCCGAGCCGGGCGAAGCTCGTCGTCCACCCGGACCAATATGCCGGCAAGAACTCGGCCGAGAAGCGTGCGGAGATCGCCGACTGGCTGGCGGCGAAGCGCGCCGACGCAGTTGTGCTCTCCGCGCTCGACTCGATTGCGTGGACGTTCAACGTCCGCGGCAAGGACGTCGAGCGCACGCCGGTCGCGCTCGCCTATGCGCTGGTGAACGCCGACGGCACTGCCGACCTGTTCGTGAAGCCCGAGAAGGTTGGCGAGGATGTCGCGCAGCATCTCGGCAATGCCGTGCGCCTGCACGACCGGTCCGAGTTCTCAAAGGCGCTTGCGAACTTCTCCGGCAAGCGCGTCGCTGTCGATCCGGAGCGCGCCGTCGCTGCCATCTTCGAGAGGCTGGAGGAGGGCGGTGCGCAGACGCTGCAGCTGCGCGACCCGGCCGTTCTGGCAAAGGCGAAGAAGAACCCAGTCGAGATTGCGGGGCACCAGGCCGCTCAAGAGCGCGACGGCGCGGCGATCGTGCGCTTCCTGCACTGGCTGTCCATGGAAGCGCCGAAGGGCCAGCTCACCGAGATGAGCGCGGCCGCGAAGCTGCGCGATTTCCGCGACCAGACCGGGGTGCTGGAGGACCTTTCTTTCGACACCATCTCCGCGGCGGGTCCGAACGCTGCCATCCCGCACTATCGAGTGTCAGAAGAGTCGAGCCTGCCGATCACCATGAACGGCATCTACCTGGTCGATTCAGGCGGCCAGTATCGCGACGGCACCACCGACATCACGCGAACCGTGATCGTGGGGGAGCCCACGGCGGAGATGCGCGACCGCTTCACGCGCGTGCTCAAGGGCCATATCGCAATCGCCACTGCCCTCTTCCCGAAGGGCACGCGCGGCCAGCAGATCGACGCCTTCGCGCGCCGCCCTCTATGGGAAGCGGGGCTCGACTATGCACATGGCACCGGCCACGGCGTCGGCAGCTATTTGTCGGTGCATGAGGGCCCCGCGCGGATTGCGACCTTCGGCGGCGGCGATGAACCGCTGGCGGAAGGCATGATCCTGTCGAATGAGCCCGGCTATTACAAAGGCGGCGAGTACGGCATTCGCATAGAAAATTTGGTGCTGGTGGTCGCGAAAGACATCCCCGGCGCCGAACAGCATATGCTCGGCTTCGAGACGCTCACCTTCGCGCCCATTGACCGGCGGCTGATCGACGTGTCGATGCTGACGGAGGCCGAACGCGAATGGCTCAACGCCTATCACGCCCAGGTGCTGGAGAAGATCGGCTCGCAGGTCGAGGGTGAGGTGCGGGCGTGGCTTGAAGCGGAGTGTGCGGCGATTTGATCCTCGGCACCGGGAGGGGGCCGCCGCGAAGCGGTGGTGGAGGGGCCCGTCGGCTACAGCTCGGGGAGGCCGGGCCCCCCGTCACCAGCCTTCGGCTGGTCCCCCTCCCCGTTCCGGGAAGGAGCTAAGTCCCGCCCTTGCGCCTTGCGCTTGCGCAGGTTCGCGCGCAGCGCCTCCGCCAGCCTTTTCTCCCGTTCCGCATCCTTGCTCATTGCCTTGGCCCTAGCCCGGCGCCCTTTGCCTTGACAAGCATCGCCCGCTCGCCCAAGTGCCCGCCTCGCCCGCGGGCAGTGCTGCCGTAGCTCAGTGGTAGAGCGCATCCTTGGTAAGGCTGAGGTCGTGAGTTCAATCCTCACCGGCAGCACCATTTTTCAATAGCTTGCGGGCGTTTCAGGGCATTTCGAGTTGCTGTGCTCAGCACCCGCTAAGCACGGCAGATCCATTCCTGGGCTCGAGCGTGCGCGCTGGAATGTGCTCCGCACGCGCCGGAACGACTCTGCCGCCGCTTCGCCGGTCCCAAGCGGAGGTCGGGCAGAAGGTCCTGCTGCGGCAGCTGTGCTCCTCGGGGTTTGCGCGCGTTCGCATGCTCAGGGCAGCGCCGGAGATGCCCTGGCCCAACCATGCGGAGTAATCCCCCGCTGTGCGCATCCACTGCCGTTGGTTCACCCCGCATCCTCCAGAACGAGCGCGCGGGTGGCCGCGGCTATGAGGGTCGTGCGCGCCGCCTCTTTATCCAGAACGGTCTGGCCATGACGGTGCAACTGGAGCCACCCCTGCACCGGGCCAAGCAGTATCGGCTGCGCGACTTCCCAGCTCTGCGCGCGCATTCTTCCTGTCTTTACCAGTCGGGCAAGCAGCCGCTCCCCTTCCTCCCTGGCCGCCCCGAGTATCGCTGTCGCTTCCTCCAGGCCCCCTAGCCTCAGCAGGAGAAAGCGGTTCTCGTCCATGAAACGCATCAGGTCCGAATTCTGAGTTCCCCATTCAATTGCTTGCGAGACTATCTGGGCGATAGTCGCCTGAGGCGAGGTATCGACGGTCGCCGGGAGTGTCGCTCCTGTCCAGCCGCGCAGGCCATCGAGGTAGAGGGCCGCGGCGATTGCCTCCTTCGAGGGGAAGAAGTGGTAGATGCTCCCGACGCTGGCGCCGGACTTCTCGCGTATGTCCGAGATGCTGGCCCGAGTGATTCCGCTCTCGAGAAAGCACTCGAGGGCCGCACCGAGTATGTCGCTCCGCCGTCTCTCTCCGTCCACGCGCGAGGCTTAAGTCAACGGAGCTGTGGACACGACTAGAATCATATTCTAGTAGAGCCGCCTCGTTGGAAAGCGTCATGAACACCGAACCTGCAACCACAACCATCCTGCTCATGGGCATCCTTGAGGGGTTCACTGAGTTCCTTCCGGTTTCCTCCACTGGTCACCTGATCCTCGCGGGTGAAATCCTCGGCTACGCTGGAGAGGAGTCGAAGACGTTCAAGATCTCCGTCCAGCTCGGCGCCATTCTCGCCGTCCTGCTGCTCTACCGCGAGCGCTTCTGGGCGGTGGGAACCGGAGTGCTTGCCGGGAACAGGGATGCGCTGCTCTTCACCCGCAACATCCTATTCGGGACCGTCCCAGCGCTCGTGATCGGAGTGCTTGCCTATGATGCCGTCCGTTCGGCCCTGTCGTCGCCGATCATCGTGGCGCCCGCGCTCATCTTGGGCGGCATCGCCATGCTCCTGCTTGACCGTCGACGGGGTCCGGGCCGCTTCGAGACTGTTGAAGCCATTCCAGCGAGTGCAGCGCTCCTGGTCGGCATACTCCAGTGCCTGGCCATGGTGCCCGGCGTAAGCCGGTCAGGAGCCTCCATCCTCGGCGCGCTCGGTATCGGGGTGGAGCGAAAGGCAGCCGCGGAATTCAGCTTCTTTCTGGCTGTTCCAACGATGATGGCGGCTACCAGCTACGATCTCTATCGCACCCGCGAGCTCCTCGATTCGGACCAGCTCGTCACGATCTTGTTCGGATGTACCGCGGCCTTCTTCACGGCCGTCGTCGTGGTGCGGAGCTTCGTGGCAATCGTGTCGCGATTTGGCTTTGCGCCGTTCGCCTATTACCGGATCGTAGCTGGCGCGGTCGCGCTCGCCTGGCTGGGTTCCCGTTGATCGTGGGGAGCTCGCTGCCTCTGAGCCTGACTTGCGCCGCCCTTGCGGCGTTCTGCCTTGGACTCCCCGGAGCAGCTGGGGCGTGTGTGGGCGCGTCGGGGGCCAACGTGGAGGCGAGCCCTGGCTATCGCTACCGCCTCGAACGGGTGACCGCCCGAGTCCACCTCATTTCTCAGGCCGAGCCCTTCCACGTCCAGCCGCTGGGCAACGTCACTGTGGTGGAGCAGGTTGACGGTCTGGTCGTGATTGACGCTGCTGGCTCTGCGGCTGCTGGCACGGAGGTGGCGAGAATGATCCGCACCGTCAGCGACAAGCCGGTCAAGACAATCATCCTGACGCACTGGCATGCCGATCACGTACTCGGTGCGGCCTCCCTGCTGAAGGAATGGCCGGGAGCGGAGCTCCTGTCCACGGTCGGGACGCGGGCGCATCTCGCCGGCCCCGAGATGGCCATGTATCCACGGGAGCCAGATCCCGAGCGGGAGGCGGCACTGCAGCATCAGCTGGCCAGGACGGCCGCCCGCTTCGCGGCGGCTGCGCACCGCGAGGGCAGCTCGCCCGAGGAGAGGAGCGGCTACACCCGCACTGCGAATGACGTACTGGCCCACGCCGCCGCCCTGTGCGGTGTTAGGCTGGTGCTGCCGCACCGTACCCTTCAGCATGGCCAGGTCATCGACGATGATCGCGCACCCGTGGAAGTGCGGGTGCCAGGTCCGGCGAACACTGACGGCGACGCGGTGGTGTGGCTACCTAATCAGCGGGTCCTCGTGACTGGTGACGTCGTGGTTGCTCCCTTTCCGTTCGGATTCGACGTGCATCCCACGAGATGGGCGGCGCTGCTCCGCGTCATTGCGGAAAGTGGCTTCCGGCACCTCATACCTGGCCACGGCCCAGTGCTGAAAGACTCCCGGTACCTAGCCCGGATCGCGGCTGCGCTCGATCGAGTGACGGATCAAGTGCGAGCAGCGCGCTCAGCAGGGGTGGCGGGCGGTTCGATCGCATCTGGCATCAACGCAGCCGCTGAAATCGACGCGTTCGCCGGCTCGAATCCTTGGCTCCGGCGCTGGGTGAGGGCCTACTGGTGGGAACCGGTTATAGCGAGTGCCATCGCCCAGGAGCGGAAAAGATGAAGCAAGCCGGCATGAGATCCCGTGACTTTGTCACGCCGCTGCTCGTGCTCACGGGGCTGGGAACTCTGGGCGCGGCGTCCTTGCTCCTAACTCTGGAGGAATCGCTGAGCGCGATCCCCCCGATCCAGATAGCAGCTGCGGGTGGACGCACCTCACTGGCCGCTGCTCTCGTCCTGCAGCCCCTCATCCTGGTCATTATCGCGAGCGTCGCCGGCTTGGTGTGCGCGCCGCGGCTGGGTCTGCGTTCCTGGATCGTCGATCGACTGCGGAAACTGGAGCCGGCCCGAGTTCCAGTCCTGCAATCCGTGGCAACTGGCGCAGCCCTGGGGATCATCCTGGTTGGGATCGACGCGGCGTTCGGTTGGCTAGCCGATGAAAGCGCGGCTGCGCTTCGAGACGCGAGAGCAGGTGCCGGAGCATCGCTTCTACAGGGCCTGCTCTACGGTGGCATTACGGAGGAGATCATCGTGAGGTGGGGCCTTTTGTCCATTATCGCCGCCGGACTCGTCAAGGTTCGAGTGCCTTTCGCAGTGGGGATCTGGATCGCTATCGTCGTCTCGTCCGGTCTCTTCTCCTTGGGGCACCTTCCCGCGCTGGCAGCGACGGTGGATCTGGACGTCCCGCTAGTAGTGCGCACGCTGCTGCTGAACGTTGTCGCGGGCATCACCTTCGGCACCCTCTTCCTCAGGTGGAGCCTCGAGTCAGCCATGCTCGCCCACATGACCGTTCATCTGGTCTTCTTCTCTGCCACGGTCGTCGGGGTGGCCTAGGTGCTCCATCGTCGCTTCGACCTCGTAATCATGGACTTCGACGGCACGCTTGCAGACACGGTGGAATGGATGGCGGGAACGCTGAACATCTTAGCCAGGCGGCACGGTTTCCGGGAGCTCTCCACGGCGGAGATGCGCTCCCTTCGGGGCCGCACCAATCACGAGATCATATCCGATCTCGAGGTGCCGGCCTGGCGCCTGCCGCTGATCCTCCGCGACGGTCGCTCGCTGGCTCGAGCAGGAAAGGACTCAATCAGGCTTTTCCCAGGTGTCCCCGAGGCGATCGCCGCTCTGCACGACGCAGGCGTGTCGCTGTGCGTCTGCAGCTCGAACGCGGAGGACACCGTGCGCCACGCCCTCCGAGGGCAGTCTGGCAAGTTTACCGAATATGCCTGTGGCGCACCACTGTTCGGCAAGCAGCGCAAGCTTCGCGCGGTCCTCCGCCGGAGCGGGGTCACCCCGTCGCGCGCCATCATGCTGGGCGACGAGAGCCGGGACATCGATGCGGCGCATGGGGTTGGGATCGCATCGGCGGCGGCGGCGTGGGGTTATGCCACGCCCGAACTACTCCTCTCCGGTCGGCCGGAGTTTCTCGTGCACGATATCGCCTCATTCGTGCGGCTGGTATGCGGAGAGGAAGGCGCATCCTGCGGCCGGGTCCTGCGCCCGGCTGAGGCTCAGGCCTCAGCTTGGAGGGGATCTTCAATCCGGGGAAAGAACCTGTCATCTCGCTTGGTGTAGGGAAGCGACGCCAGGTCGGAGTTCAGCGCGCCCGGAGTGCCGACGTGTATAACGGACGAGGCGAGTGGCCGGAATGCCGCATAGAAGTGGTTGCTCGACTTGACGGCTATGATGTGCCGGGCGCGTAGGTCGATACCGAGACCGGTGAACGCATCTGGCGAGAAGACCTGGGTTCTCACGGAGCTTGCGACCACATCAACTCCTCCGGCTCGCAGCCAGACTGACAGGCCGAGATTCTGCTCACCCCCGTCGAACCACCTCTGGTTGTGCTCCTTCTTCACCGCCCTGACCTCGACTTGCAGATCGATCGGATCACCCGAAGTGGGGCCGCACTTGCCACCGAGCCGCACCGCGAGGCGCGCTCCCACTCCCGCATCTGCGCAGGTCTCGGCAACGATAGGGTCCCAGTGACAGCCGGAGACGCATCCGGGGAGGCCCCTTCTGATCATGGCGGCAAGGAGCCGGGTGTCGTCGCCCGGAGCTCCGCCGCCAGGGTTGTCCGCAGTGTCGGCGAGGACCACGGGGCCGGGGAGTGTCTCCGCCAGGTCCAGAGCCTCCTCGATTGTCGGATACTGCTTGAGCAGAAGTTGCCGTCTTGAGTAGAAGTCACGCCCCAGCAACTCGCTGCATGCTAGTGCCAGGTCCTTCCGTCCATCAGAATAGACCAGCACCTTGGAGCCTACGTCGGCGACGTCGGCCCACGGAAATCCATGAATGAAGCTGGCCGAAAGAATTCCAGGCGTCTGCTCGGCCTCGTCAAGTCGCCCCAGCAAGCCTGACATCGTCCTCTCTGCCGTGGGATAGATCCCCACCATCCTGCAGTTGAACACTGCTGGCACAGGCCGGACCTCCTGCAGTGCCGCCTTGGTGCAAATCGAGTATAGTTCGTCGGCCCGTGGCAGGAAGTCCGTGTGTGGATACTCCTTCAAGGGGATAAGCACGTCGGACTGCTCGACCATGGCTTCGGTGAGGTGGCAGTGGGGGTCCAGCTGCGCGCCAATGACACAGCTGGGCCCCACAGCCGCTCGCAACCGCGTGAGGAGGTCTCCCTCGCAATCGTCGTAACCGTCAGCGACCATAGCTCCATGCAGTACGAGAAGGATCAAGTGCACCGGCCCAGCGGCCCGGGCCCGGGCGACGATTTCGTCCCTCAGCTCCTCGTACACCGACCGGACCGTCCGTCCTGATGGTTGAGCCATTGCGGAGATCCCCTCCACAACCTCGTGGCCGTCGGAGCGAGCCAGTTCGGCGAACCGGGAGAGGGTAAGGGATACCGGGTCGCCCCCGGTCAGGAGATCGGCGCCCCGCTTGACGCCGTATTCCTCAAAGCCACGCCATCCTGTGGGAAAGGGAGCAAAGGTGTTCGTCTCGGTGGCAAGGGCGGACAGGAATATTCTCATATTTCAGTCTCTCAGGTGAGCGACGCAATCGATCTCGACCCGCGCTCCGGGAATAACCAGAGACGCGACCACCGTGGATCTGACCGGCGGGTTGGACGGGAACCTTGATCGGTATGCCTGATCGAACTCGGCGAAGTCTGCCGGGTCGGTGAGGAAGACCGTGGTTTTGACGATGTCCGCCAGGTCGAGCTCAAGTGGACGCAGCGCGACTTCGAGACCATCGATGCAGCGCTGCGTCTGCTCCGCGACGCCGCCATCCACTACTCCATCGGCGTTGAACGCGATCTGGCCCGACACGAAGACGAGGTTGCCGGCCTCGCGGGTCGATGAGAATGACGGAACTGACTTCATGCTCCTAGCTTCCTGGTATGGTCTCCGATGGCGGGTGCCTTGGGCCTCGTCCCGGGTGGAGCAGCTGTGTCTACGGGCCGGATTGCCGTCGGGTCCCTAGCCAGCAGCCTCGGAATGCTCCGGAAGCAGAGGAGCGAAACGGCCGTGGCTGATGCCACCATGAGGAAGACGGCGGTGCGGAAATTGGCCGGCTCGTTGAAGACGTGGTCGGAAAGCGCGCCCACAGCTACGGCGGAGAGACTGAGCAGCAGGTACTCTGTCAACTTCATGAAGGCGGTGCAGCGCCCTCGCAGTCGATTCGGCGTCGAGGCGGCGATCAGGACAGGCCACAGCGTCAGAGCGATCACTGGCCCGACCACCTGAAGCGCCATGACTCCAAGCGTCGTCCCCGCGGAACTGGTCCCGAATGCCGCAAGCGCGATGATGAACGCGAAGGCGAGGGGCGCCACCGCGGCGCGTGCTTCCGCATGCAGCAGCCCTTCATGGCGGAGACGCCTCGAAAACCGCGCAGCCAGCACTCCGCCCGCTACGCTCGACAGTGCCGCGACTAGGCCTCCGGCGAGCGCTCCTCTGGCTGGCGGCATCGCATAGGCCCGGGACAGGAGGGTGGGCAGCCACTGGAGCCACGTGCTGAACGCGACGCTCGCCATGGACCCGCCCACGCCAACCGCTGCGAGAAGGCGCCAGTTGGCACGTGCGAACGAGCCCAGGCGGACGATCGGCTCAGGCGAAACGCTTGCTGAAGCAACGACGCCTGCATCGGCTGATCGCGCAGGCTCCCGAACGAGCAGGAGCCCCAGCATGAGAAGCGGCGCGGGGACGCTGACCGCCAAGAACACAACTCGCCAAGGCTGAGCCGCGGCTGCCTGATCCACCCAAGCCAGTACCGATCCTGCGAGTGAAAGCGAGAGGCTCACCCCCGGAACCACGGTCGCCATGTAGATGCCGTAGGCGGAAGCACGCTTTTCGGGCGGGAAAAGGTCCGGGATGAGTGAGAACACGGCAGGGATCAGGCATGCCTCACCCAGTCCCACGCCGGCACGAGCGAGGAAGAGGGTCCAGAATCCGTCTGCTGCGCCGCACAGTGCCGTCGAGGTGGCCCAAACTCCCATCCCCAGGATGATGAGGTTGCGCCGGCTGTACCTGTCCACAGCGAGCCCTAGCGGCAGGGCGGCGAGTGCGTACACAAGCGCGAAGGCAGGACCTTGGAGCAGGCCGATCTCTGTATCGCTCAGGCCGAGTGAGGCGCGAATAGGCTGAACCAGGACGGCGAGCGCCTGACGATCGACGTAGGCGAGCAGGACGGAGGCCACCAGCAGCGCCAGTGCCGTCCAGGCCGCACGGGCGCTTGGGTAGCCATGACCAGATGATGCGTCTGAGACCTGCTTCTGCCGCTCAGGCATCTCAGTAGCTCACGGATATGGACGCGACGTTCCAGAAGGAGAGCAGCCAGGCCGAAATCAGGCACGCAAGCGCCGTCAATGTCGCGCCGACCCGCTCGACGATGCGCGTCTCGCTGCGGCGCCATCGCAGCCCCACGGCAGTGGCGCCGACGATCGACAGGAACACCGCGAGGATCCCGGCAACCCCGATGGCCACTGCAATCAGGTCATTCCTGGAGGAGAAGAGCGCCAGGCCGGCCAGGTCCGAAAGCCTCGAGAGGAGCCATCCGCATAGCACGAGCAGCAGGAGGTTCAGTGCGGCCGCCGATCTGACTGGAAAGCGGCTCAGGCCGCGGGGCGATGGGTCCGCTGGTTGCCTTCTCCGACCAGCCAGGGCGAGCGCGCCACTGATGGTCGCGCAGGTCAGCACGGGCAGGGCGAATCCCAGCAGCGCGAGGTTGAGCCATCGACCCTCGAGCGGACGTGTCTTCTGGAAGGCCATGGCCGCCACGTCGGTATACATGGTCGTTCGGCCCGAGCGGTCGTCCACAAACGCGAGCCGGTTCGTCCCTCCGACCTCCTCGTACAGGCCGGGGCCGATCGCACGGAAGCGGCGCAGCGACCCGTCGCTCTTCCTCTCCACGTCCATGCTCAGGGTGCCATCTGGATTACGTCGCACTTCCACCTGACCCATGATCGGTAGCAGCGGCTTCAGTCGTCCGGTATGGTTCAGCCGCGTGGAGGTGTAGAGGCCGAGCAGTCGCTCCTCAGCCGCCGGGTCTGCCCGGTATCTGGCGAGGGCGCCCGCAGGTTTCGAGGGGAAGTACCGCTCTAGAAAGCGCTCCGTGGCGAGCGCGGCGGGCGGGTAGCCGCGCCCATGGCCCGAATAGGCCACATAGAAACCCACGTCGGCGTCAAGGATGAGGCTCATCTGGGTGGCGAAGCTCGCCGTCGCTCCGGAGTGGCCGAAGATGCGGTGTGGACGGGAACTCTCCTCGAAGAAGGTGAGCCCGAGTGCATTCAGTGCAGGGTGGTTGACCCGCTGCCTGGAAAGCATTGAGGCCATGGTATCTGCCTCAACCACCCCTGTGCGCTCTCCTCCTGCGATGGCGAGGAGCGAACTCATGTACTTCGCCATGTCCGCCCCTGTCGCCGCCATGGCGCCTGCCGGAACGTCCGGGATTAGTTCATAGGGGAGCGCAGCTCCTCCCGCCCCCCTCGCCACCGCCGCATCGCGAGCGAGGTGCGGCGGCAGCGGCTGCCCGAAGCTTGACCTGTGCATTCCCAAAGGGCGGAACAGGTGTCCTTCAACGTAACGGTCGAACCTCTCGCCGGAAGCGATCTCCACCAGATGTCCAGCGACGCTCAGACCGTAGTTGGAGTAGGATGGCGTCGTGCCGGGCTTGAAGACCTGCCTCGGCTGAAATGACTGGAGCCGGGCCCTGAGTGAGCCTGGCATGTCACCGGGTCTCACCAGGATCAGGTTCTTTAGGGTGTCCTCGAATCCAGCAGTGTGCGTCAGGAGCTGGCGAAGGGTGATTGGCCCCTTCTCCAGCTTCAGCGGGACGTCGAGATGCGCTCCGACCTCCGCATCCAGGTCAAGCCTGCCCTTCTCCACCAGCTGCATGACGGCCAGCGCGGTGACTGTCTTGGAGATAGACCCGACCCGGAACAGAGTGCGCTCCGGAGAAACGGGGATGCGGTCTGCAGCGTCTTGGTACCCATAGCCCTTCGCCAGTAGCACCTCGGAACCGCGGACGACGACGACCACGGCACCGGGAATGGAGTTGGCAGCCAGCTGGGTTGGAATGAGACCATCCAGAAACGCCTCGAGATCCCCAGTTTCCAGCGGCATGACACCTTTAGCTGAACCAGGCGATTGCCTGTGAGGCTGCGCCGGACCCTCGTGGCTCGCAGGCGCCTGTGCTCCGCTGATGGATGCCGCGCAGAGCGCGGCGGCCAGGAAAGCCTTCTTCAGCATCGATAACCCTCCGCCCGGTAGCGGCCAGGGTCATGTCACTATATGAAACAGTAGGCAATATATGAAAACGACCCACTCACTTACGAGATACTGTCCTTGAGCGCGGGTATCTCCTCCAGCAGCGAAGCATTTGAGCACACCGAGATCACCCGGGCTGGCTCGTCGCCCGCAGAGACGTAGGCGTGCCGCATGGAGGAGTCGAAGTGCACCGAGTCCCCTGGCCCGAGCGTCACGGGTTCGTAGGCTTCCGAGTAGAACCGGACCTGCCCGGAGATCACGTACGTAAACTCCTCTCCAGAGTGGGAGATCATTTCTGGAAAGTCGGCAATGTCGAAAGACTTGTTGATCGCGAAAATCGGAATGAGCTGCTTCTTGGACAGTCCGGAGCTGAGAAGGTAGTAATCATAGTTTGCAGTTGATACGCAGTCCGCTCGGTCAGCCCTGTTGATGACACGCCGGCCCGGTAGCATGCGCTCCTGACTTGACGAGAACAGCTCCGAGATGTCGACTTCCAACCCCCTCGCGAGCTGCACGATCTTGTCATAGGTAAGCTGCGTCCGCCCGTTCTCCACCTTCGATAGCATCGAGGTCGAGAGTCCCGACTGGCTCGCCACCTGCGCCAAGGTCAGGCCTGCGCGTTCACGGAGGGCGCGTAGTCGTGCTGCAAGTTGTGACAATGTGGCTCCCCCGGGTGGTTGGCGCCTTGGCCTAACAGGACGCGACTTGAGTTTTCCAGCATATTCGATCTGCGCTTCTCGCTGACCGAAGTTGAATAAGTGAAACATAATTTGACGATATGACACAGTCTGACTACCTCTCATCCTCATAGGGAGGAGAGGAATTATGGGAAGAGGTAAGGCCGATCAGGTCCGGCAGGTTGCCGGAATGGCTTTGTTCGCGGCTGCGGGGATGATGGCGACTTCCGCTCTGGCCCAGACAGCAGGCGGCAGTGGTGCTCAACCGGACCGAGGAGCAGTTCCGGAAGAGGATATCGTGGTGACGGCTCAGAGGCGCGGCTCGGAGCGCCTGCAGGACGTTCCGATCTCGGTCGGTGTGGTGTCGCAGGACTTTGCGCGAGAGAACCAGATCCGTAATCTAAGCGACGTTTCCGTCTACATTCCGGGGGTGCTTCCATCTTCGGACACACCGGGACTGCGCCAGGGGTTCTTCGCGATCCGGGGCATCGGCTCGAACGATCCCACGCTAGGCGCCAACCCTTCGGTCGCGGTGTTCCTGGACGACGTGTACATAGGACATCCCAGGATCGCGAACCTCAGCCTGTTCGACATCGAGCGGGTGGAGATCGCGAAGGGACCGCAGGGCACCCTCTATGGTCGGAACACGATCGGCGGCGCGATTGCTGTAGTCACGAGGCGGCCGAGTCTGACCCAGCCCGAGGTGCAGCTCAATGCGCAGACGGTGGGCTATGGCGAGAGTAGGCTCGAGGCCGCCGCAGGCGCTCCGCTGATCGAGGGCACGCTGGGCTTCAGGCTCGCGGGGCAGATCACGGATGGATCGGGTCGGGTCAAGGAACTCACGACCGGGCGGGAGGTCGGATACGAGAGCACGCGTAACCTTCGCGCGTCGGTCGCCTGGGACGCCTCGCCGGCGCTGCGCTTCGACGTGATAGGAGAGTACGGCCGTCTCACCGGGCCGGGTGCGGCGCTGACCAACGTCCTCCCGCTGCCGGGCCATGCCACGACCGACCCGAAGGGTGACGTGGCGTACGATACCTTCGGCGACAATCTGGTCCGCGCGAGAAGCCTTTCGGGCCGCGCGACACTTGACCTGGGAGCGGCGACACTCACCGCGATCACGGCGTATCGCAGCGACGATTCCTTCTATGCCGCGGAGGCGGACTACACGACGCTCAATCTCGTCTCGCAGCGCATCGCAGTCGACCTCGAGCAGTTCTCGCAGGAGGTCAGGCTGGCTTCAGTGGGGGACGCCCCGCTGACATGGCTGCTGGGCGCGAGCTACTATCGGGAGAAGGAGCGGGAGGACGTGACGATAACCGCCGGGGGCGATCTGCTCCGGCTGTTCGGCGCGCCGGTGCCATCTTCCCTCCGCGAAAGCCAGACCCGTCGGGGACGGGAGAATGTCGACAGCTACGCGGCGTTCGGCGAGGCAACCTACGCCATCGTCGGCGGTCTACGTCTGACGCTCGGCCTCCGGTACACGCACGATCGCGTGGATCAGGTCGTGGACACGAACCGGCTGCTCGGACCGCTGCGTGCGGTCCTTCGTGACGGCGTCTACACGCCAACCGACGGACCCGTCAGGAGGCGCAGGAGCTTTTCCGGATGGGCTCCCCGCGTGGCTCTGGATTGGAAGCCAGCCGACCACGTCCTTCTCTATGCCAGCGTGACCAAGGGCTACAAGACCGGCGGCTTCGACCCTGGTCGTCCGACCGAATCCAGCTTCTCCCCGGAGAAGGTCTGGAGCTACGAGGTTGGGGCGAAGACGGCATTCCTGCAGAACCGGGTCACCTTCAACGTCGCGGGCTTCACCTACGATTACAGCAATCTGATCTCCCGCGCTCTCGTCAACACAGTGCTCCAGCTCTACGAGAGCAGTATCCGCGGGCGGGGGATCGAGAGTGACCTCGTTATTCGTCCAGTCAGGGGCGTTCGGCTCAGCAACGCGCTCACCTACATCGATGCCGAGTACAAGGACTTCCTCCAGGGCACGGAGCAGCTCGCCGGAAATCGCGTCCCTCTTCCCCGCTTCACATCAACAACTGCGCTGGACCTTGATGTACCTGTAGCCGGACTGGCGGCGGGGGTGCGGCTCGAGCATCAGCGCCGAAGCGGATCCTTCAGCGACCCGGCCAACACGCCCGACACGGCGGTCGGCGGATACGATCTGGTCAACTTGAGGGCGTCCGTGGGTAGCCCTGACGGCCGGTGGGAGCTTGGCATCTTCGGCAGGAACGTCCTGGACCGGAAGTTTACCATTCAGCACAACGTGGCGCTTCCCGGGCTCATCGAGACAATCGCCGTCAGCCGTGGTTCCTACTGGGGCGCTGACCTGGCGATCCGCTTCTAGGCAGCCTGATGCTCACCTTGGATGACAATCGATGCTAGCAGCACCCTTGGTCGTTGACGTGGCCGTCATCGGTGGCGGAATGGTCGGTACGGCCGTCGCCGCCGAGATTGCCGGTCATAGTAGCGTAGTCCTGCTGGAGGCCGAAGCTTCGCTGGGAGCGCACACCACCGGCCGCTCCGCAGCCGTGTTCGTCTCCAACTATGGCGCCGGACCCGTGCGCGTGCTGACGGAGGCGAGCAGAGCGTTCCTCGAGTCACCGCCTGTAGGCTTTTCGGAGGCGCCTCTTCTTCGACAGCGAGGCTGTCTCTTCATCGCACGGGACGATCGGAAGGGCGCGCTGCTGGCGCAGTCCGGCGAGCCAGGCGTGCGGGCAATCGCCCCTTCCGAGGCCTTGGAACTCGTGCCGGTTCTGCGGCGCAAGGCCGTGGCCTTCGCGCTCTATGAGGAGACCGCCCGCGATATCGACGTCGATGCGGTCCAGCAGGGCTATCTTCGGCTTCTAAGGGAACGCGGCGGCTCGGTGATCCTGGGCTGCAGGGTGGAGGCATTGGAACGCTCAGAAGCGGTCTGGCGCATCGCCGCTGGAGGCCGGCGAATCATCGCGGGTAAGGTAGTCAATGCGGCGGGAGCGTGGGCGGACGAGCTGGCCGGGATGGCTGGGGCGCGGCCGATCGGTCTCTCCGCCCTGCGTCGCACCGCCGCGCTGGTCCCCGCGCCCGCGGGCATAGACGTATCGGGGTGGCCCTTCGTGGTGGATGTCGATGAGACGATCTACTTCAAGCCCGACGCCGGGCACGTGCTTCTTTCCCCTGCGGACGAGACACCGAGCGAGCCCTGCGATGCTCACCCGGAGGAGATCGACGTTGCTACTGCCGTGTACCGATACGAGGAGATCACGACGGAGACGGTCAGGCGTGTGATACACAAGTGGGCCGGGCTTCGCGTGTTCGCTCCCGACAGACTGCCGGTAATTGGACCGGATCCTGAGCTCATGGACTTCCACTGGTGCGCCTGTCTCGGGGGATTTGGTATCCAGACCGCCCCGGCTGTCGCCGCGCTTGCGGCCTCCCTGATTCACCGCGAGGCGTGTCCGGAACCACTGCGTGGGCTCGGTTTTGACGCCGCATCCGTCTCGCCCTCCCGGCTCGTACCCGGACATCAGCCGGTAAGTGGTGCGGAAGCACCGCCAGGAGTGATGTCTGCTGCATCCTGATACCAGATCCTCAACCGCGAATGCTGCACGAGGTGTGAGCGACCGCCTCTTGGGCTCCGCGAAGGACGACGGTGGGGCCGGGCTGTTCTGCGGGCTCGCCGACCCTGTCCCGGACCAGCTGCTCTCACTGATCAATGACTTCCGGCAGGACGTGCGGGACCAGAAGATCGATGTCGGGGTGGGCGTTTACCGGGATGATGCGGGGCGCGCACCGGTCATGCTCGCGGTCAAGGCTGCGGAGAGCTGGCTGATGGAGACTCAGGCGACCAAGGCGTATCTCGGCCCAGCCGGCGACGAGGAATACCTTGATGCGCTGCAGCACGTGGTTTTCGGCGAACGCTTTGCGAGACGGGACAGCGTTGTCGGCGTTCAGACACCGGGTGGTACGGGCGCCCTCCGTCTCGCCGCAGACCTCGTGGCTGCGGTTGGCAGAAGTCGTTCAGTCTGGGTGGGGGAGCCGGCCTGGCCAAACTACAAGAACATCCTGCACGGCGCTGGGCTTCGGGTTCGCACCTTCCCGCACTACTCCCTCGCCGAGCAGCGGCTCGTTGAAGATCGAGCGATGTCTGAGCTCTCGAGGGCCTCGCCGGGGGACGTGGTGCTGATCCAGGGCGGATGTCACAATCCGACCGGCGCGGTCTGCAGCCCGGAGTATTGGCGCCGGCTCTCCGCGGTGCTGAGCTCCAAAGGTCTCCTCCCCTTGATGGATTTTGCCTACCAGGGCCTCGGTCGAGGGTTGGAGACAGATCGCGAGGGAGTGGAGATCCTGCTCGAGGAGTGCGGCGAGGCCCTGGTGGCCTATTCCTGCGACAAGAACTTCGGGCTCTACCGTGAACGGACGGGTGCCTTGTTCGCGGTGGCGCCGCGGCAGGAACTGGCTCGTCGGGCTCGATCAAGCCTCTGTGCACTGGCTGGCGGTCTCTGGTCCATGCCTCCAGACCACGGCGCCGCCGTAGTGCGTACGATCCTCAGCTCGGAGAAGCTGACCAGGATCTGGCGGACGGAACTGGACACCATGGCGAGGAGGCTGGCGAGTATTCGCAAGTCGCTCGCGAGGGCTCTTCCCGTTCTGGCGCAGGTCGGGGCGCAAGAGGGCCTGTTCTCGGTCCTTTCGCTTTCGGAAAATGCGGTACTCGACATGCGGAAGAGCCACGGGGTGTACATGCCGCTGTCCGGTCGCGTGAACGTCTCTGGCCTCAATCCGTCGAACCTCGAGCAGTTTACAGCCGCGCTGCGACCGCACCTTCCAGGATACACCTGAGCGGAAGTCTCGCTGACAGCGCATCATCTTTGCGGCTGACGATGGGATCGAGGGCGTACGGTCGAGTGTAGCGCAGAGTAGGGTCCAATGTTCACCATGCGAGGCCATCTTCCACGCAACTCACGCCATCAGTGGAGTGCCTGGGCTTCGCCGGCCAACCAATCACACCTTGTTGGTCAGGTGATCGTCCGTCCACTTCGTTGTGGGCGTTCCGGGGCCAGCGAAAGGCCGTGGCGTGCACGTCGTGTTCCCATTGACCCGTGACCGCATCACTATAGCCTGGATGCGCAACCAGGGGGGGGGGGAATGTCGCTCCAGATCAGGCTCGCGGCCGCGCTGATGCTGATTATGGCGGGAGGCTGCGCGCAGCTCGGGCTGAAGTCAGTTCCATGGCCGACGAGCACAGTGGTGCATGATCGTGAAGCGCTACGCTTCCTGCGCGGCGGGCCTGCCATTGAGGCTGAGCTGGGCGACGGGATCAGCGGGAAGGACGTGGGTGCCGATGGCAGGCTGATCGGGCTTTCTGCGTCGGGTGGCGGCGCGCGGGCTACCGCTTTCACCCTCGGAGTGCTGGCCGAGCTGCAGACCGTTCGGACATCCGACGGGACCGACCTCCTCGAGGCGCTGGACTTCATCTCATCGAATTCAGGTGGAAGCTGGGCCGTCGCGGCCTATCTCGCTGACCGGTCAGAGGCAGTCGGCGGCGAGTATCGCCTCGTCGATCGCGCACCTGTGCTGGCGAGTTCGTTCGTATCGGCCAGCTCGGGCCGCGTGACGTGCTGGCGCGATGCTCTGGTGCGCGTGGTCGGTGCGAAAACGATGGGGGAGATCTACTCTGGCGAGGTGGGACGCAAGCTCCCCAGGGCGTTCATGAATGCGTCCCTGTTGCCATCGCACTCGCCCTTCGTCTTCAGCGACGCCTTCATCCAGCACTACCGCGTCAGCCGCTTCGGCACCTGTGGGGACCAGTGGGAACCGGCGATAGACAGCGTCTCGCAGGTCTCGCTCGCCTTCGCGGCCTCAGCCAGTGGAACCGTCCCGGGCTTCTACCACGCATTTGCGAGCACGAGGCTGTGTGGTGATGGCAGGCCCGAGGCCGTGCCGTCCTTCTGCCACACGTCCCGCCGAGGTGGTCAGCTGGATCACCTTCGGATCGCCGACGGGGGCCTCTATGACAACATCGGCTACAAAACGGCCTTCGAGCTGATGTCGAGTTTCAGCGGCACCCAGCTTCGTCGCCGCGCGCTCATCCTGGTGAACTCGGCTACTTCAACCGAACTGGAGTCCGTAAGCTCTGGAGCCCGGAAAAGGAGCTTCTTGACCACGACGGCGGCGAACGGGGTCTTTGCGAACCAGGATGCAAGCTTCGAACGCCTGCATGGTCCGATGTTCAAGGCGGTCGGAGTGGATCGGATCGTGTTGCTGGATTTCCTGAGCGTTGCAGGATTCAACATCGCGCGGGAGGAGGATCTGAGGGGGCTGGGCAAGCTCGTTTTCTACGCCGCCCACAACGTCAACTGCTATGTCGATCCCGGCTACCACAAGGCGAAGGTGAGAAAGGTGCCTCGGGACGCGGATGTCGCCCGCAGCCTCGATGACCTGAAACGCCTTGGCGGGGACTGCTTGTCAGAAAACTTCTACCGGACCGGCACTCTGGCGAAGACGACCTACGGCTTTGATCGCGACATGTTCGACGTGTTGTTTCAGCTGGGGCAGCTCAGCGTGAGGATGAACAGGGCCCGGTTGCTGACCCTCCTGGATTAAGGTGCTGGCTCTGTCTCGCGGGACGTTCGCGTCGCCGGAATCGCGGTCCAGCGCGGGTCAGCGCCTGGAAGGCGAGGTGCTCACTGCCTGATCGCCGACCCCTTAGGGCCTGTAGCTGTTCCGGTGTGGCCGGCAAACGTCGCTGTAGTCCCGTTCTGCTATCACGCCCCAGAGCCAGGGTGCGTTGGTCAGTCCACTGTTATCGCCTGTTGCCAACGTACCCTCACGATCGTGGTGCGGAATAGCCCCAGATCGGTTCCATCTCCTGCCGGAGCGAGGCCGGAAATGCCTTATACGGTCGTCGCATCGGCGTATGCCGGACATCAACGGGGGTGGTGATGCGAAGTTTCGGTTCGGCGTTCGGGATCCTGCTTTCCGCCTCAGCCGTTTCCGGGTGTGGCCACACGTTCAATCAGGTTGCCAGGTACGACTCGGCTTCGGCTGACGCGCGGGGAACGATCACACTTTCCGATCCCAAGCTGTATACGCGAGAGGCGCTCATCAACGAGCGTGCGGCGGACGTGGCTTGGATCGACCGACTCATATCCGCCAGCGAGTCCATTCCGTTCACGCCTGACCTCGTCCGTGAACTGGAACAGATCACCGCCTTCTCGGCTTCCTTGGGCCTCAGGTTCGATCCAGCAGCCGCGCTGAACTATCGCCGAGCGCGGGAGACCGGGGACGTCCAGCAGGAGATCGATTTGCTCAAGCTGCAGCTGCAGCTTGAGCAGCTACGGCGTGATGCCGAGCTGTTCAGGGCGGCCCTTCCGGCGCAGACCTCGCCGTCCAATGCAGGGCTGGGGACGATCGGCGACGGCGGGCCGGGGCAGGCCAGCGGGGGCGTCACTGCAGCCTCTGTCGCCGAACTCAGCGCTGCCGTCGAGAAGCTCATGGGCAGTCTGACGTCGCGGCTCGACGCGGAGGGTAGACCGGCGAACGTCACGACGACGAAGGCCAGCCCGTTCGACGACTTCCGGGACCGGACTGCCTACAGGGAGATGCTCAAGAGCGCCCGGAACGCAGCGAGGCTGGACGATCTTCACGACAGCGGTGATGCGAGGCTGATACGCCTCAACTTCCAGGCGAGCGTGATACCGGATCCTGCCTTCCCGCGCTCTCTCGGCGCCGTGCAGATGCGGGTGCTGCCGCAGCAGCAGCGGCCGACTCAGGCGCAGCTTCTGGCCTGGCTCGATCATGTGAACATGTCTCCTCAGTTCCGCTCGGCTGACGGCAGACGCATTGGCGGCCGGCTTGCAGGACGCAGCAGCGACGAGTTCTTCAGCGTCGTGGAGATCGGCGGGATCGATCTGCTGCTTCCTGTCACCCTCGGGCCGGATGGTAGGTCTCAGGATCCTTCTCTCGTGCTCAGGCGCGCCCGGCTCGGCGATGCCGGAGTCGATGGCCACGTCCAGTTCGGGCTCGACCAGCTCTCGTCGGCTGATCAGGCGCGCGTCGCGGCGCTGGAGGCTGAGCTCTGTGGCCCAGGCAGCAGCGCGGACCCGCAGGTCAGGATAGCCTCGGGTAGAATCGCCTACGCGCTCGAGGCCGCGTACGACAGGGAGCTGGCGGCCTCCTACCTGCAGCTCGCCCGCAGGATCTCCGGGAAGTTCGGGATCAGCTGGTCCGGTGATGACCTGCTTGCGCGAGCCGACCAGGCTGCGGGCTTCCGTTCCCAGCTCCTTGCGCGCCTCCGCTCGCGACCTGAGTGCTCAGGCGTGGTCGGGCGCTACGACGGCGATCCTGTTACTAGGCGTTGGGCCGGTGTGGAGGCGACAGATTTCGGCGGCGACGACATCAGGATTTACGAGGTGGGCCCGCGGGAGCAGGTGCAGCAGGTCTCCACAGTTGCGAGATCGGCGAGCGGACTCGCCCTCGCAGCCGCAATCGCCGGTTCCGCACCGGGTTCAGGGGTCGCGGGCGAGGCTGCCGCGGGTTACTCCCGCCAGGCCGCCGGACGCGCGGCCGCGCTGGAGAGGGTGCCTTCGGTCGTCGGCTACTCGACTGCTGGCGATGGGGTTTTTGGCTGGGTTCTTGGCCCCCGTGCCACGCTGGACCCGCGCGGCCGGGTTGCGATGGATCAGCTGCTGAAGCCCTATGACCTGGCCGTTGATCTCTCGGTGCCGGGATGGTGGTCGGAGCTGGACCTGGAGATAACAAGCGTCTGGGCTCCGTCGCCTAATCTGCTCGCCGGCGGACGACTCTCCGGAGAGCCGCGCCGGATCAAGGTACCGCTCTCCCGGGATCCGGAAGAGGCAATCACCCAGTTTCTCCTGGAAGGGAACAGGCGAGGGGTCAAGATCACGTCCGTCAGGGGCGGGCCCGTTAGTGCATGCGCTAGCTCCACGCTGCTGATCACAGGCCAGAACCTGTGGCGTGCGGAGAAGGTCTTGGTGCTCGGACAACTCCTCAGCGGAGATGCGGTCAAGATCGCGCCCGACATGGATGCGATCCTTGTGACAGTGCCACCCATTGCGCCGCTGCCCAAGGGCAATCAGGAGCTTGCACTCCACGTGCTCACCCCACTCGGCAGTCGCACGACGTCGGACTTCCAGTACATTCCGGAGCCGTCGGGGGACGGATGCAAGCCGGCTAAGGCTGCGGCAGCAGCGGCTGCCGATTCCGTCACCATCAGCACGGTCTCTCCGCCGCTCGACTTCGTCGTTCCTTCCAAATTCACGATAGACGTGACTGGAACGAACCTTGGCAAGGTCGAGTCTGTCAAGCTCCACAACCAGGCGGGCGACGTGACAGTCGCCCAGGGAGGCAAGTCCCTGTCCGTGCGTTTCGACGAGGATGACACCGGCGCCATTCCGCCATCCGACAATGTGGCTCTGGAGTTCTTCGAGAAGGGAAAAGAGGGCGAGCCGGGTAAGCTGGTGGGCAGCAGGATGGCGCGCATCAGGAAGAAGGGAGGGGACTGATCCATGTCGACGACGGGCCGCGGATGGGCAAGTGACGTAGAGGGTCAGTTCTGGGAGATCGTGGACAAGGCCGGGCGGGTTCTCGCGGTCTTCGATCACCAGCGTTTCCACCGGATCATGTCAGGAGCGCGGGTACAGTTCTGGGACGAAAACGGCGACGGTATCTGCGAGCACGTGCAGTCGGCCGCCGACGTCGACGCGATCTTCAGCATTGCGGCCTCCGACGGGAACAGGTTCGGGTGGGGCGCGAAGAAGGTTCTCGGCGCCTACGTCGTGAAGGCACTCAGCAACGGCAGCGACACTCCGGAGGCAATTCGCCCGCGGCTCGCCGCGGTCCGGACAGGTGCCGCATCCGGGCAGGGGCTCGTCACGGTCACACTCCTCCGGGACAACGGCTTCGTCATCTAGCCTCAAGGCGCTCTGAAGGGTTTTTGCGACCGCCTCGGGGCGACGCGCAGTACCGCGGGACCTTCGACACTCCGGCGGGGCGTGGACCAAGGGGCGCGCTGATTTCCTAAATCCATCAGTTGAGGCGTCTTCGAAGAGCATTCCTCCACAGGTTCGGGATGAGCAGTTCCAGCACCTGAAGGATGGAGATGTCGTCGGACGATCGTTTTGTAAGGGGAGCAGGCCCGCACCACCGGCTGCGCAACGAACTTCCAGTACTACCGGGTTGGGCCGGGATCCTCAGGCGGAACAGGGTCTGTCGAGGGGAGACGCGACGCTCCGGCTGATCTGGATCTTGATGGCCAGAGACGGGGAAGGGGGATTTGACCCGGATTGGGTCTTTCTGCACTTGCCCCCCGCCTGGCTGCACGTGAGTGTCGAAACCCTGTCAGGGGGAGCTCGAGCTGATGTGGCTGTCCGGTTGTTCGAGTCGCGGCATATACCCGCCCAGTTCGCTGTGTTCGGACCGGTCCCGTACAGCGCGGCGCCGTCGGGTGCACCACCGATGCTTCGGGCCTGATCGATATCGTGCCGTGCGTGCCGACTTCCGCTCTGCGTCCGCCACCGCGCAGCGGCGAACGACATATGAGGGGGAGGTGCTGCCATGATCCCCGGCAGCATCATGGGTGTGCTGCTACTCTCGGCCGCGCCTGGCGGCGGCGCCACTGTCCCGAAGAAGGAGGATAAGGCAGCGACAGCGCTGCGGGGGCAGAGCGTGGAGCAGCTCAAGGGTTCTGTCCGCTTGAGGGGCTACAATGTGACCCGTGCGCGGCTGCTCGCAACCGGAGCGGAGCTCAAGCAGGACCAGGATTGGAAGGTCGTTGGGGAGAAGGTGGTGCTTTATCCCGCTGGCGTGGTGTTGCGCTCAAGGTGCGGCGAAGGGCCCCGGAAGGTGGCGGTGCAGATCCCGCTGGAGCAGCCGGGAGCGCTCGGTGGTAGGGTCACCCGGGTGACCGTGACCTGGTCAATCATCAAGTCGGGCTGGAGCGATGGTGCGGTAGAGCTCTTCGGCTTCGGCGTTCGCAGGCGGGCGACCAGCCGGTCTACCCAGGCTTCAACGGCCGGGCGGCGGCTCCACATTGACCTGCCGGCGGCGACTGTAGTCGCGGCGGAGGGGGTTCTCGTCGACGTTGCGGCGGCGGTGCGCTGCAGGAAAGACGGGTCGGCCACGATCAGGGTCGACGCGCTGGAGCTGGAGGTTCGGCCATGATCCAGACCCGACTGGGCGAGTGGGGAGACGACGGCGCGGAGATCGAGCGCGACGAGCTGGCATATGTGCGTGAGCGACGTTCCGCCGCGCACATCCCGTCGAACGCGCCGGCGGTGGGCCTTGCGCTCTCCGGCGGAGGAATCCGGTCGGCGACCATCTCCCTGGGCGTGCTGAAGAGCCTGAGCCGACTGGGTCTCCTCCGCTGGTTCGACTACATGTCTACCGTGTCGGGAGGCGGCTACACTGGCGCCTTCTACGGACGGCTCATCACCTCCACGTCCGGCCGGCCGGACGCACCTCCCCCGGACCTTGACGACCCGCTTGGCACTAGCGTCGGCGAGGCCGCGGTACGCCACCTCAGGAACAATGGCCGCTACCTTCTTCCGAACGGGGCGGGGGACGCAGTCCGGCTCGCTACGACCGCTGTTCGCGGCTGGCTCGCGATCCAGCTGGTTATCGGCCTGACCCTGCTCGCATTCCTGCTGACATTGAAAGCTGTCCAGGCGTCTCTTCTGCGCTGGACCGCTGTGAACGGCGTCGAGGCCTGGCTGGCTGATCGGGGCTGGAGTCCGTGGTGGTCTCCACTGGAGTGGTTGAGGGGCTACCCACTGGGCGACTACCTGATGCTCAGCGCACTCTGGATCGTTCCCGCGATCGGCGTGCTGATCGCAGCTGCGACCGGCTGGGGTTACTGGCTCGCGCGCTACGATACTGTGCCCTTGTACCGCCCGGTCCGGCTACTCGGCCCGAGCGGCATAGGTGCATTGGGCATCGCCGCCATCTCTCTGGTTCCGATAGCTGACGGGGACCTGAGAACGGCGGTCAGGTTCATCGGCGGTCTGGCGGTCGCAGCGGTGCTCTCCTACCTGGCTGCCGAGTGGCGCGCGGCTACCGGCGAAAGGGTGGCTGGCTCGGACGTGCCTTCCCCGACCCTTGCGGAGCGGCGGGAACAGGAGGATCGCGTGCGCAACCTGCTCACACGATGGACATCAGCCTCTATCGCATTTTCGATCGCCCTGTCTGTTCTCGCAGCTATCGATACGGCGGGGCAGTCCATCTACTCGCTTTACCTTCAGGAGGACCGGCCGGGCATAGTGGCACCGCTCACGGGCGCGACGATCGTGCTCGCGCTGATCCCTGTCATTCGTCGTGTGGTCGCTTGGGTTCAGGGTGCAGGTCCGATGGGAGACCTGCTACGGAAATTCGGGCGCATCCTGGCGCTCGCCGTTGCTATCCTGGTGGCTCTGGCACTGGCGTCATTCTGGGCTGTGCTGGCCGAGTATCTGGCCTGGCGTGGAGGTGCGATCGGTGGCGAGCCAAACCTCCTGCGGGCGCCGGATGAGGACATCTGGTCACTTGCGTCCGTCTGGGCGCTGGCGGCCGTATTCCTGCTCGTTGCGTGCGGCATCGGCCTGTCGATCGGCTTCCTCAACCTCTCCTCGTTCAGCGCGTTCTACTCAGGTCGCCTGCGCCGAGCCTACCTCGGCGCCAGCAACCCGGACCGGATCGCGGGCGGCGTGGCAGCGGACCGGGAGGTGCCGGGTGACGACGTCCAACTGGCCGAATACTACCGTCCAGCAAGCGGCGCGCCGCTGCACCTCATCAACGTTACGATCAACGAGACCGAGGGGGAAGGGTCATCCGTCGTGCAGCGGGACAGGAAGGGGCGCCCGATGACGATCTCGAGCGCCGGCTACCTGATCCCCACGGTCGAACGCGCAAGGAACCGCATGACGTTCGACGCGCCCGGGCGGAATGGCGGCTCCTCGGGTGCCGAGCTTCCGCTTTCGAACTGGATCGCGATCTCGGGTGCCGCCATGTCGACGGGCCTGGGACAGAACACTTCGCTCGGCGTGTCCCTGTTGGCTGGCCTCTCCAATCTCCGGCTCGGTGTGTGGTGGACGCCGCCGGGCCGGCGGGGGCTCCGACTGCTCGACCCGCGGGAATGGGTGCAGCGCTATCTGGCGGCCGAGTTCCTCGCCCGGTTCACCGGCATCTTCGGCCGTCGCTGGTACCTCACCGATGGCGGCCACTTCGAGAACACGGGCATCTACGAGCTTGTCCGGCGGCGCGTGCCCCTGATCGTCGCGTGCGACAACGGCGCCGATCCTGACTATGACTTTGGCGACGTCGTGAACCTGACCCGTAAGCTCCGGGTGGACTTTGGCGCGGACCTCGACTTCCTGCCTGCCGGGCGGCTGGACGATCTTCTGGGCGCTGACTCTCCATCGAGGCCTATCTTCGGCGAGCTGAGCGAGCTCGTTCGGCTGTCGAGGGAGAGGAGTAGCCGTGGACCGTATGCGGCTATCGGCCGGATCCGCGTAGCAGGAGAGCCTTATCTGGGCACGCTCATCCTCCTGAAGCCGCGGCTCAGCGGGCTCGAGATGGTCGACCTGCTGGACTACAATCGGGCGAACCCGGACTTCCCCCAGCAGACCACGGGCGATCAGTTCTTCGACGAGGCCCAGTGGGAGAGCTACTTCAGGCTTGGCGCGACCATTGCCGAGCTCGCGTTCTCCACTGAAACGGCAGGCGCACCGCGACAGGCGCGGCGCATGGATCCGATCCCGCCGCAGGAGGAGCAGCAGCAGACTGGAGACCCGCCAACGGGGCCGCCGCCGAAGACGTGGGTGCCGGGAGCACTGATGCCGATCAGCAGCGACGACTTCGAATGGTTCGGAAAGGAATGGTTCGGCGTCAGCTTCAGGAAACCGGATGCCGTTTCAACGCCCCCGCCCCCTCCGCCGCCGGCCGGCGCCTCCGGCCCGGCTCCGACCGGAGATCTCCTCGCGACGACCGCCGCCCGCGTGGGCACCGGACGGTTGATGGCGGGCGCAGTCGCGGCCTTGGGAACGGTGGGTCTCGCGAGCGGGATCGGGAGTGGCCTCGCTGGTGGGCAGTCCGTTCCGCAGGATCCGCCCGCGAGCGTCAGGAATGAGGCGGTCGGGGCCCCCGGCGCTGCCGTGCCGCCGAACGATACGGCGGGCGGGTCTGGCAAGGCGGACACCGATGCGCGCCTCGGCGAGGCTATCGATCGGCTGAATGCGCTGATCGACAGCATGCCGCTGAGGCAGGACCCCACCGCTGCCACGCAGCTCATCGCCCTGCGCGCGAGCTTCGACCGGTATGCGGAGAGCCGCGAGCCCGATCTTCTGCCCGGCATGATCAAAGAGCTTGATGAACTGCGCCAATTTCTCGGGGGGCGGGACGACAAGCTCGACAACTCTCTGAAGAATATTGACCGACAGCTCGGCATCCTTGCGCAGCAGGTTCGGGACGCCGGTCCGCGGCGCAACGTGAGAGGAAACTGACTCATGGCCGACGCACGCCGCGGGGCTGTGGCACTCATCCTCCTGATGCTTGCGGGCGCCTGTGCCCCGAGGCACCAGCTCGCCGCATCCTGGTACATGACGTACCCCGCGACGCAGTCCTCAAAGCGGGACAGCGGTTCGGAAGACCGGCGGGAGACGAGCGCGTCTGAAGAGGATGTCGTCGTCGTGCTGCTGAACAAGGGGCTGCGAGCCACGACGATCACCGGCGTCGCCCTCAACCTGCCCACTGCCACGCTTTATTCGGGACCGCCGCACTCGCTGCAGCCGGGCGAGGTCATGGTCCTCCCCACCGGCATCTTCCGCTCGGGTGCCGGGCCACGCCCATGCGCCGTCCCGCTTCGGCTCTACGTTGCCGTGCAGGGCGGCTCGAAGCGGCAGCTGCCGGTGGAGATCAGCGGTTTGATGCCGACCTCGCTGCCGGACCGTTGGGCGGGTCCGGGCGCCTGCAGCCAGGCTCCGCCACGCTGAGGAGTCTACATGCTCGGTCCGGTCAACGGCACCTGGAGCCTCGGCTCCCCGACATTCTGCATACCCTGGGGCCCGAGCATCGGCGACAGGGCCATGCTTCAGCCTATCGCCTGCTCCAGCTGTCGAGTCTCCTCTCGGATCGAAGGAGGGCTTGCTACCGACGGCACTTGCGCGATTTCGTGGACGTAGGAGGAGGCGAGGGTCTTCGCCAGTTCAAGTCCTTCAGGTCGCAGGTGCGGGTGGATGAGGCGCAGGTATTCGGCGGCATGCCTCAGACCTGACGCGCTTTCGAACCAGCAGACGGGCATTCTTGGAAGCCCGTGCCTTTCATTCAGCTCCGCCGCGATGCGGCTCGTCCGTACATGAAGGTCGCGGTGCAAAGGCTTCAGCGCAGCTCTGCAGATGACGCGCTCCATAGCGCGCACTTCCCGTCTCAGCCGGCTGAGCGAGGGTCCGCCCGCCCGCTCCAGGCTGCGCGCATCCCACGCATAACCCGCTGTGCTTAGCACGACGCCGAGTATGTAGCCGCCTAGGAGGCCAACGCTCATCGGCGCGATGACTGCCTCGAGTTGGGGCGACGTGAGCATGACTGAGGCACCCCGCACGGCAGCTGTCACGATTGCTCCCGCCCGGGCAGGAACACCAGTCCCCGCGGCCATCGTGTCCAGCGCCTGGTTGCCTACGGCTGCGCCGAACGCCCATGTGCAGCCGAGCAGCCCGGAGGTCACGACTGCGATCCTTCTTCTGGATTCATGCATGTCTGCGTCATCAGCTGATCTCCTTAACGTTATGGATCTGGAACGGTGAGTGGCCGGCGCGGGGTCGCGGCAAGCCTGGATCAGCAAGCGGCCATGTGAACCCGCGGCGGAACTGGCATGGCTTGCGGTAATCGGTGGGGTGGAACCGCGCTGAAGGCAGGGACACCGCTGACCAGCAGCTTCAAGTCTCCTGAGCGTGTGCAATGGCAGCTCGGCTGACGAAGGCGCCGAGCGGCGAGAGTCGGGTCCGATGTCGACTAGTAGCGAGAATGGGGACGTGGCCTTGCTATCGCCCTCATGTGCGCGGCCGAGAGAGGGTGATCAGGCAGTCAAAGCGGAGGGCTCGGCTTTGGGGCCTTGTGGGCACCTGAGCCGGTCCTGTGGTGCCTTGTCTCAAGAGCGCTGGCTCGGACCGTCCTGCGCACCACCGCGACAGGCATCTTCTCCTCGTTCAGGACCAGCATCCAGGCCTGGATGATCGGGCTGACTTCCGATCGAACTTGGCTCAACTCCGTTTTCGACGAGACCCGCTTCGACGCGATGGTCTGGAGTTCGCGATGGCCTGTCGCAAGAGGTCCCATTCTGGTGTTCTTCGTTGCCGGACTGCCACGGCCGGGTATGTGCCAGCCGTCGGTAGTGAGCACATTCCGGCTACCGCAGGAGATCGTCCACCTGCGGTGCACGATCCTTTCCCCCGGAACATGCTTCAGCAGCTTCTGGATGCCGACAGTCATTTTCGCCGCCGGACGGGTGATCGGCACTTTGATGATTTCTGGCTCTCGTCTGTTCGTTGATCTGCAAAGCTGATTGGCCAGCTTCGCGTCGGAGGGCTCGCTGCTGACCTGGGCCGCGAGGCTGCGGATCAGCGCAAGCGCCTCTTCGGAATTAGCGGCTTCGCGCCACCAGACTGCTGCTTGCTGCTTTCCTATGGGGAACTGGTCGACCACCCAGCCCGTGACGGCCCAACCGGCGTTGACGAGCAGGAGCAGCGCGAACGTCATGAACGAACGCAGAAGGAAGGCATGGGCCATGCGGATGCCCGTCACCTTCTCGTTGACGCCATCCCTGTTCCGCCGCGAGGCTCTGAGGATCTGACGGACGAGGGCCGGCCTCGGATCCTTGCGCCCGGACCAGGACCTCGTCAGGTCGCCCACATCCACCCTGTAGGTGATCGACACCCGGAGCGTCCGGAAGGCCCAGAGGCCCGCGCCGGCCACATAGAGGACGGCGATGGCGAGAAGCGCTTGGCTGAGCAGCTTCGGCGCGCCTCCGGCCTTCACCTGCCAGATGGCGTTCTGGATGTTGACGACGAGAGGAACGAAGGCTGCGCCGACGGCGAGGTAGGCGGCCGCCCGGGTGTCCGCCGTCTTCCGGCGGTCCGTCTCGGCCTCTCCCAGCCTCCGGGCCTCCGCCAGAGCCACGTCAACCTGCCGGGCCCAGTCCGCATCGTCGATCGCCCTGAGGTCGCGCTCCTCCATCGCCGCGGCGGTCCGCACCGCCGCCGCGTCGGGCTCGGTGAGGGTGGGCAGGAACCACTCCCTCACCGCTGCCCAGTTCATTGCCGCTCCAGCAGGAGGTCGACGATCGCGCTGCTGATCGGTAGTCCGGTCCTCCGCTCGATCCAGGCCCATTGGCCGTTCGGATTGATTTCGAGGAACCACAGCTGCCCGTGGACATCCTCGATCAGGTCGATGGCGCCGAACCGCAGACCGAGGTGCCTGGTAAGCTCGACGCAGAGATTCGCCTCGTGCTCGGGAAGCTCGACCGCATGGTGCGCCAGGTCCGTGCGGGATCCCTTTCGCCAGTCGACACTGGTCTCAAGCTGTTCCTGTGACTCAATGGCGGCGGCGAACACCTGGCTTCCCACCACCGTCACGCGCAGGTCGCGCCGCTTGAGGACCTCCTCCTGGATGATGATCGGCGCCAGCTGGATAGCCTTCGGGTCCTCGCCGCGAAGCTCTCGCAGGCGTGAGGTGAAGATCACCTTCCCCGCCTCGTCGCTGCCGATGAGGTTCGTCCGCAGAGGTTTTCCAATGCAGGCGCGCCGCTCGCTGAAGGGGATCACCTCGTCAACGACGTTGCTGATCAAGGTGCTGGGCACGCGGAACCCCAGCTCACTGGCGGCGCTCAGCTGCCTTGGCTTGTCCTCCGCGCGCAGTATGGCGAAGGGGGAACTCAGCCAGCGGCCTTCGAGCGCGTTCCAGAGCGACCTGAGCACCGCCGACCACTCAGCTGACACATACTCGGTTGTCGCCTCGTCCGCGTCCTCACTCGGTAGCGGGGCGCCTGGACGCCTGTAGTATGCGGCCGGCACTGAGTTCAGCGGCAGCGCCACGCCGTCACTCAGGTGAAACGTCCAGCCCTGGTCAGGTGTGAACGTGACGGAGGCGCTGGGTAGATCCTCCGTGTTCAGGCGGACGAAGTCCGCGCCCCGGCGTTTGAGTTCCAGCACGACGAAGTCCGAAGTGATGTCGCGCTTGTTCGTGACGAGCAGGATCATCGGCGCACGGGTCTTCAGAAAATGTGTCCGATCTCGTCGTCGGTCTCCTGCTTCTGTGAGGCCGTCTTCGTCTCAAGCTCGAGGCTGTGCCGGTTCGGCGGGGACTCGTCGTCCTGCTCCTGCTTGGCGGCGGTCTTGGTGGTGATCTCGACCAGGCCGCGCGTTGGTGGCGAGTCCTCATCGTCCGTCTCGTGCAGCACTTCGGTCTTGGTCTCGAGCTCCACCAGCGAGCCGACCTCGTCGTCGGCTTCCTGGTTCACCTTCGTCTTGGTGGTGATCTCCACGAGGTCCGCATCCGCGAGGGTGATGACCGGCGTCTTTCCTTCCGGCCCATCGACTACCCAGGCGTTCTGCTCAGGATCGTAGCTTCCTGGCAGCGGAGGATGATTGGTCCTCGGGGTTGCGTGGCGAAACAGGAGCGGCAAGGGACTGCTCAAGCCGTCGGGTCTGCTCATGGTGATCTCCAATCCGTTACAGAGAGAGAATGGCAGCCGGGTGATGGTGCGGCCAGTCGAACTGGAACCGTATTGGAGGCATATCCCGATCGCGAGGCGGCGGGATTGCAGATGGCGACGCTCAGGTTGAGCGGGCAGGCTCCGCCGTTACAGTAGAGACACTTCGTTCTTTTCTCGCGCTGGCTTCGCCAGACAGGCGACCTGGTATGGTTCCGACCATCTGTCGACGTGCCGCGCGACGACGAGGCAACCTGCCGCGGCTTCGGAGAGAAGGCCCGACGCAGCTTCCTCGATGCGCCTCCGCAGCTCGTTGCGGTCCGTGAGATCGTGGACGAAGAAGCCGACCGGCACCTTGCGGGCAAGCGGCGGCGTAACCTGGACGAACCCGCCGCGCTCGAACCGCCGCGTCTTCCGGCGCACGTTCCTTCGGGCCTTGTCGAGCATTCTTGTCAGCTGCACCTGCTCCTCCGGACTGGCGGCGTTGAGGAGGTGCAGCCCCATCATGGTCCATCCGGAAGGGCGCCGGTCCCCGAGCGCCAGGATTATCGACCTGAAGAGGGCGCTTCGCCTCGGAGCGGGTTTGGGAGTCCGGACCCCGCGTGGACTGCATCGTAGTGCCGGTCGATCGGAGCTGACATTCCGGACGGCGAGAAGCGCATCCGGTCCTCCTGCTTGCCGAGATTGAAGCCGGTCTCGAGGTACAGGCCGAGGAAGTCCAGCTCGTCACCAAGCAGTTCGAAGGTCCGCTGGAACGGTCCGCGCTCAGCAAGGTAGTGGATGAAGTCGATCGGCTGATCGAGGACGTCCGCCACGACCATCAGATCGGCGATGTTCATCATGGGGGCGAGCTCATGGCCATCGGGAATCCATCCCGCCTCGCGCAGCTCTGGCTCTGCCGCCGAGATGACGGACAGGTCGTCGAGCGTGATCGAGATTCTTATCACCTGCTCGATGCCTTCCGCTGGCGGCAGCCCGGCCGCCGCCAGCACACCGCGGGCATCTTCCGATCCCGACCGCGCCGCGTCGACAACCTGCTCCAGGCGCGCCGACTGGATGGAGGGCTCGAGAATCAGGTCGCGGACATGCCGCCTCACGCGGTCAGGCGCACCCCGAAGCCCTTCGGGCGTGAGATGATGGGCCTTTGCCTCGGCGACGATCATGACCTTGTCCAGAATGGCCACCGCATCGGACTCGAATCGCTGGGTGCCGAGCGTCCACTGGACGTTCGCCCGTACGTCCGCTCCCGGAAGCGCCTTCCCGAGCGTCTCGACCAGGCGCCGTTCAAGATAGTCGGCTCTCCGTTGATCAAGCAGGTCCAACGCGTTGGCCTCTCTCGCGAGGCGCCTCATGATCCGGTGCACGTGGCTCATGATGGCCTGCGGCATGGGGAAGACGAAGCGGGCTCCCATCCTGATCCCGGGTGCCAGCCATATCGGGTTTCCGAGGTAGAGGTGTTCCAGCGTCTGCGCGGCGAGCGCTCCTGGCTCGAGTGACAGCGCGTGGAGTGCGAGCCGGACCCGCTCCGCGTCGATGCCGGTCGAGGCGGACAGCTCATCCACGCTGAAGGTGACGGTGCCCGCGTGCCGCAGGTCCGCGTGGGCCATGAGCATCGCCAGGACGGTCTCTCTCGGGGTGCCGGGCGCGAAGGCCTGCTCTAGCGATTCCGGGGTGCCCAGCATGCCCGGAAAGGCCTGCAGGTAGCGCGACAGGATGTCGGGTATTGTCTTGCCGCCCGCGACCGTGGCCAGTGCCTTCAGCCAGGCGCTGGCCCGACGCTCCACATCCAGCACCATCCCCTGCGCGAGCGCGATTACGTCCGATGCGGTGAAGCCATGGAAGGCGAGGAGCGAGGCGTCCAGCTGCCCGTAGATTTCGCGTGAGATCGATATAGCGTCGCCGAAGTATCCCCAGTTGCGGATCGCCTGCGTATGGAAGCGGATCCGCTCGAGTATGCCTGCAGCCGTCCGCTCCTGGGGCTTCGTCATGTCCTTTGCTGCAACGATGCGCTGCGCCAGGAACGCCGAGGCGAGGCGCGGCAGTTCGTCGTAGACCTGCTGCACCGCGGCTGGGACTGACGGTGCGGTCGGCCACTCCTCCTGCGGAACGGTCAGCACGATCGCCTGGAGCAGCTCGACCTCGTGCTGCTCCAGCGTGTGGGAGAGTACGGCGATCGATCCGTCAGGACGAATCCGCCGCTGAAGGGCGTAGAAGGCGATCGTGGCGATCACGCCGACCGGATCGTGTGTCCGGAAGAGCGTCTGCATGGACGCGAACATCTCGGGGATGCGATCAACATGGTCCCGGGCAGCCTGGGAGATCCTGTCGCGCGTGGCACCTGCGTCTGGCAGCGGTCTCATCAGGCGAAAGGCTGGCGCGCCCCGAGCGCGCTCGGACAAGTTAGGTCCCGCCTTCTTCCTTCGCCTCCTGCTCTTTGGCATCGCGGGACAATAGAAGGCCAGGGATGCGTGGTGAAGCGTGGGATGACGAGTGGGGAACTCCGGGCAGCCGACCCGGCAGACGCCCTGCAATCCGCAGTCAGGCGCAGAACTTGACATCAGATAGGGTATAGGTAATTACCAACACTATCGGAACAGCTGAGATCGGGCGGTCTGCTCTCTCTTTTGCGCCCTTTCTGGCGGGCTGTTTCAGAGAGGTGTATCATGGAAGCGGATAGCGGACGGATGCTTCGTGTCGGACGGTTCCGGCGCAATCTGCGCCAGCTCGAGCAGTCGCTTGAGCTGCAGGCCCTCAGGATGAAGCTGCTGCGCGACGTCAATCAGGTTTCTCCACTCGTCCAGGACCTGGCGCGCACGCGCGGTGTCGATCTGAAGGAGTTCCTTCGCGACCTGAGGCCGGAGACCTGCCATCCCGGTGGTCACGTGCGCTATGTCCACGCGTGGTGGGCCCATTCGGAGCAGTGGCCAAGCTTTGCGGCGCGTCGAAGACCCCATGCCATCGGCGAGGGGGCCAAGGCCTCTGGAATTCACGCGACGAAGGCGTTCGGTGACCCGCACGCCGCACCTGGGCTGCTGCGGGTGGCGCTTCAGGATGGAGAACTCTCCGCAAAGGCGAACCTCGGTCCGGCGAAGCTCCTTGCCTACCAGTCGAAGGCTGTCGTCGTGCTCCGGACGATGACCCCTGAGATCATATGCCGGGCGCTGCGGGGCAGGATGATCGATGAGGCGGTCATGCATCCGCTGCTCGCCAGCCGCGCATACCCTATCGAGAGCTGCTTCAGCGATGAGGCGGACGGGACGACCATCTGGTTCCGAACCCCGCCGATCCCGTTCGCTCCGCCGTTCAGGCTCGTCAGGTCCGAGCGGCTCGGCATTGTCGATGTCGACGGCAGTGATGTCTAAGTCGGGGACGATGACGGCTCATGGGGCGCCCGGCAGCGCTCCGAAGGATCCGCTCGCCTGGAAGCCGGACGCTGCCGAGGTCGTCCGCTTCAGACGACGCATCGCGGCCCTTTCCGCAGAGGCGTCGCCGCTCGCACTCGACCTGGTCGCTTCGGAGGGTATCGACCTGGCGGCTCTGCTGCGGGATCTGCCGCTGCAAGCCGGATCCTGGCACGCGATCGGAGGACCTGGCCGGCAGCCGCCCGTCTGGCTGGACCCGGACTGGTATCATCCCGATCAGACGTCGCTTGGCATGGACTTCGCCTTTGCCGCAGAGCACCTCGCGGGCCGCGTGTTCAGGGCGCCCTCCCACCCCCGCGGCTGTCTCGGAATCTCGGTCACCCCCTTGGGACTTCGGGTCGTCGCTCTCATCCGCCGCAGTCTGCTCATCGTGGAGGGTGGGGAGGCGCTCGTGATCGATCCCGTCGTCATCCCGGACGTCGTGATGGTCGGCGCAACAGGTGCCCCCTCAGGAAAGCTGATCGCCAGCGAGTTCATCGGCGAGAGGGATTATCCGATCCTGTCGATCGAGCATTCGCCGGACCTCGAGCGCACCCTCGTACGGTTCCGGACGGGACTTGTGCCGTCCACCCTTGATCTGTGAGACCATACCGCCACCCGTTCAGGTCCCGGCGCCGCTGGACTCGTGTGACTCGCGCCATGGCGAACGTCCCCTGCGAACCGCTTCTCGCTCACGACGACTCCAGCATCGCCCGGACGACTTCGACAGCGAGCGCAGATGAGAGCGAGGGAGCGCCAGCGTGGTGGAGGCTAGGCCCGGACGAAGTCCGCGTGCGCGCATCCCGCCTTGGCTGGAAAGGGCCGGCCTGGAGCATGGACGAGGAGACCGGCAGGGAGTGGATCGAGGGCTCGGACGTGCTGCTTGGCCAGGCCTCGGTGTCGGCGGAGACCATCTACTCGCTGCTCGACATGCTCAGGGCACATCTGACCCTGCCAGGAACAGCGAGATCGCCTTGCTACACCATAGCCGGCGTCCGCCGGTGCTTCGCAGATCCGGATGCCGACACTGAAAGGCAGTGCCTCGTCTTCGATATCGATCTCGACGACGTCATCGTGCCGGTCGCGGTGCATGAGCGCGCCTTCTGTCCGGCGGAAGGCTCAAGCCTCCCCGACATGATATCGGGCTTGGTCGACGCGATCGACGCAGCTGCGATCGGTCGCACGGAGTTGCTCGAGCAGGAGTTGGGGCTCCGGCGCGCGCTCGAGGGACTGGTCCCCAGCGGGGTCACTCCGCTTTGGCTGCGAAGACGTCCGGAAATCGTCCGTGAGTTCGACGCGCCTCTCCCTCCTCTCCCGTTCGAGGCGGTGGTGCTGTTCTCGGGCAGCCGGCCGACGCCTTTTCTCCGGGGACACAACTTCCTGTCCGGAGAGAAGGACTTGGCACGATGGCTCAACGACATCGCGCCCCATCAAGCGGCATCATGAGGCCGCGCCCGCTGAGATAGACCATGGATCACCGCGGCAGCGAGTGCGCCTGTCTCAGGTCCGACGCTTGTATCGATTACCGACAGGCGCCTCGATCGGTGTGTAGTTCGGGGCCTGCAGTTCGTCCGTCAAACGCATGAGGGCGAGCACATCCATGTCCAGAAGCGTGGCGTCGTCTCCGAGAGTGTGCCGCAGCCAGTCGATCACGGCCTGCCCGGCTGGCGCCACGTCGATCACGGTGGCCTGACGGAACCCGATGCTGGGCTCGTCCAGCCACTTCGGCGCAGCCGCGGCGCGTGCTGCCTTGGTCGGCTTGCCCTCGGCGTCATCAGGGTCCCTGGCGCTCCAGAGTTCGCCAAGCCGGCCGCGGGCCACAAGCCTGACGCGTGCGACTTCTGCTTCGGGAGCGATGTCGGGAGCCATCGCAGCGGAGAGGGCGCCTCCAGAAAGCACCAAAACCCCTTCCAGGTCGTGCGGCCGCCCTTTGTTACGGAGCAGCGCTTCTGGGTGCAGCCTTGACGCATAGGCACGAAGGAATCCGACCTCGTTGTCCCGGGCGATCTTCACCGCCTGCATCGGGGGGAGGTGGCTCTCTAGGAGAGCGAGCAGCGTGGTGATCCGGAAAATCTGGCGCACGGTGTGGCCGCTGCGCAGCATCGGATCGGACTTCAGGCTGTCGGGCCAGTCCCATGACGTGAGCGTCCTCAGGCGCTCGCGGATGAGGCGCCTGCTCTCGGGATCAACCGCGCTCGCCAGCTGATCCCAGTCCGCTCCTGTCCGAGGTTTCCCCTCGACGTCTGGGTCGTCGGAGGCGCCGCCAAGCAATGCGATCGTCGCGATGCGCTCGAGATGCTTGCCCGGGATGCGGAAGGGTCCGTCGGCCACAGGCGGAGGTCTACGGCTTGACAGATCGAGCGCAAGAGGGCACATAGGTGTTGGTAAATACAGACACCTTAGCAATCGCATTCTGTTGAAGAGGAAGATCCTGTGCTCCACCTGACCAGAAAGCGCTTCTCGGAAGCGTCCAAGCGTCTGAAGCGCATCCTGCAGGATGATTTCGGCGAGGCGACCAGGCTCAATCACTGCCAGAAGGCGCTCGCGGAGGGCCTCGATTTCGGCAACCTGCAAGAGCTCTCCATCGCCATCCCGACCGGGACGTTCTGGAACCGCGAGTGGTGCATCTACCATCTCGTGGAAGAGGGCTACGTCAGCTCCGCCGATGTCGCCGAAGAGGCGCTGATCGCTTTGGAGAAGCGGCTGCCATGGCTGAGCCATAATCCCCCCGAAGAAGAGCACGGGAACGGCGTTGATAATCTGCAAAGTGTTCTTCCCCCTTAGTGAACAATGAACAGTTATATCGACAATAAGATGCCTTATTAGACGCATGAACAACTGTTCACTTCGAACTATCACTTCCTAGATACATTGGAATAAGGAGCGGCTTGCCATGGCCTACGTTCTTCAGCGCTTTAATCCTTGGGCTGGCGATGTCAGTCTGGCCCACGCGGGTCCTGAGCTCCGCGCATCATCCGTCCTTCCGTTCGGAATGCCATTCCTGGTCGAGCGGGACACCCGGCACATTCCCATCCCCGCCCTCAGCTATCAGCTATCGATCTGCGACGTGCCCACGCGGAAGCACCGCGATGCCTCGACCTTTCCGGTCAATACCGCGCTCGCGTCGGGCCGGGCCCTGAAGAGCCTTCACGAGCAGCTGCAGCTCGAGCGGATGACCGAGGCGGAGATCGACGATGAGTTCCTCGCGGATTGGGTGGGCGACATGGTCGCCACCGTAAGCGACCAGACGGGTCGGCCCCTCCAGCGCTCAACCATAACCAACCGCATCCACTTCGCCATGGCTTTCATGCAGCACGCTAATCGGAAGGGCCTGATAGACGTGCACGTGGACAGGGACAGCGCTCTGCGCCTCGCCTGGGGTGTGGACCACCTCTACAAGCCCGATGGCACGCGCATGCATGGTGTGAACGCCTCAACCCTGAGGCGGGACATGATCCGGCCGATCCTGCTCAGCGAGTGGCGCCGCATCGCACCCGCCCTCGGGCCCACGCCGAAGGAGCAGGCGATGGGTCGCGACCAGCGCTCGTGCCGCCCGCGCGTGGCTTCGGAGATAGCTTTGCGCGACGGCCTCCGGGCCTGCGAGGTAGCGGAGGGACTCCAGGTGGATGCGATTATGGGCATCACCGTCACCGATCCCGACGCAGACTACGAGCTGATGCTCACCCGCACAAAAGGGCGCGCTGGACGGAAGGCGCATCTGCGTGGCCACAGCATCCTGAACTCGCAGGGATACGCCAGGGGAGAGCGCGCCGCCTGCATTGCCGCGGCGAAAGCCAGGGGACTCGGCGACTGGGTCGAGCCGACGGAGCTGCTCGTCAATGGGCTGGGGAGCGGACGCAACGTCGGTCGGACCGTGCAGCCCACGACGCTGGAACGTGACTTTGGCCAGTCCCAGCTGTCGATCGGAATGACAGTGGAGGGCACCAGGCGCGTCGGGGACGGGCGGCTGGTTACGGTTCGTCGTCCCCTCCACAGCTTCCACGACCTCCGGCACACCGCAGCGCTGTGGCAGCTGCATGAGGCAATCCGCCGAGGCGACCCCGATCCGGTCGCGATGGTGCAAGTGATTCTCGGACACCGCCGCCGCTCGAGCGCCGAGGTGTATCTCCAGCCGGACCGCTCGATTGTGCAGCAGGTCGGCGACCTCATGCGGCGACTGATCAAGGGGCTGGCGGATGCTTGAGCGCTCACAGCTCACCGCCACCGAGCGAAGGTGGCTGGATCGTCAGGAGGAGCGGCAGCGGAACCGAACGGAAAAAGCGCGCCGCAGGGTGGTGCAGTCCGAAGTCCTCGCCGCCTCCGCGAGCAGCCAGATGGGCACCGGCCCGGATGGAGTGGAGACATGCCCTGAGCGACTTCGCGATATCGCGCTGGAGCAACTCAGTCGGCTCGGGATGGTCGCCCGGTATGAGGATATACGTCGGGACACTCCCCTCGTCGTGACTGAGTTTCGGCGCAGGTGGATCGTCAGCCTCGCACACCCTCGTTACCGTTGCGGCCGCCACACCTCGCTCGTGGAGGAGGTGTTGGCGATCGGCGCGTTCGGCGCGCTTCTTCTCGACGCGTTGCGCGAAGAAGCTCCCAGCTTAGCGCCGGACACCCTGATGACAAAAGTCAGGGCTCTGGTGCATTTCAGTCGCCACATTGCGGACCTCGGCCTGGCGGGGAAGCTCGGCCGATCGGTTCCGGCGGATCTGTTCCTCCAGATCGAAGACCGGGTCTGCGTCTCCAAGGGTCTGAAGGAGGTGCCGGGCCGGATCGGGTGGGGACTCAACTCTATTCGCCGTCTCGTTAAGGGACTGCCGGCGCACGGTCACGTGGACGTCACCGCGGCGAGAGTGGGTTGGGACGCTCCTTCCGAGAACAGGCCGGAGCTGAAGGACTTCGAGGTTGAGCGGCTTGTGAAACGGTGCCGACAGGAGATTGGTGACACCATGCGCCTGATCGCCGCCTGCGACGCGCTGCCGGGGCACCCGCCTGCGCCTGGCGCGCCCGCAGATGAGGTGATCGCCTATATGCGCCGGACCTATCCCGGGGGACCACCCACGCCTTCGGCCCTGCGGCGCCGGCACCCGGAACTGGCCGAGGCTCACCGGGTCTACGGCCTGCGCGACCTCGTCTGCCGGGGCTATCCCGCGCTCCGCAACCTTGCGCCTTTCGCTACCCTCCTGACTCTTACGACGGGCCTGAACGCGTCCCTCGTCGTGAGTGCGGCCGAAGATGAATTTGTGGAGCGCACCGTGCTCGGTATCGCCCAACTCGTGCTCGCGGGATCGCCTGGCCAACCGGATGGGGAGGAGGGCGGGACGGATCTTCTGGCGAGCGGGCTCGAGCGCGCGCATGAGGAGGAACGGTTGGAAGGCGCTCCGTGGAAGGCGCGCTCGCGCAGGGTGCAACCGGTCAGCTGCCCCGTGGATCCGGCGTTCGACAATCCGGCCACGATGGTGAGCTTCCTCAGGAGTTGGACTGCACCGCTCCGCGCACGAGCGCCCGTCTCGCTGGCTGGCAAGCTCTTCATAGGCCTGGACCAGGTGCGCTTCGGGGTCATCGGGCTCTGCGGGGCCAGAGATAAGAACATGAAGCGCTACATGGCGGAACTCTGCGCGGACGCTGGCGTGCGTAGGCTTCCGCCCAAGGTCCTCCGGCTCGCGTCCACCGAACTCGTCCGCGAGGCGACCGCCGATGATCCAGCGATGGTCCAGGCGATCGGCAACTGGCGCCACCTGCACACAGCCGACGAGCACTACCGTTCGCTGAACTCGCGATCCGAGGAGGATGTGATCGAGGCCATGAGGATGCACTGGCGCGAGGCGGCCGCGGGCGTCGTGGTGTCTGACCGGGAGCCCGGGGAGGACCGGGCTGCGGCCAGCCCCGGCTTCATCTGCCTGGAGCCGCTGCGCTCGCCGGTCGAGATCGTCCCGAGGGGCGATCTCTGCTTCGCCACGGGACACTGCCCCACCTGCCGCCACGCGCGCGTCGACTTCAGCAGCCCGAACGCCTTTGCCCGCCTGGTCGCGCTGGCGCGGGCCATTGAGGACCTCCGGCCTGGCGAGGAGGACGACTGGGATCCCCTGGCCGTGCACTGGGCCGCGAAGTGGCAGCCGAAACTCGATCGCACTCGACTTCTGCTCGCGGCCTTTCCAACGGAAGTCATCGACGAGGCGAAGCTCCTCCCGGTGACCAGCTACCCGAGGCTACAGCCATGACGACGAAGACGACCACCGCCCGGATCGTGGCTGCAGGGGGCGGCCTTCAGCCTCTAGGTGAGCTGATCCGAGGGCGCGCGCCGGTCTCCAGCACCTCGACCTTCGACGAGGATGTCTGGTTTATCGACCTTCCGGCACATAAGGGCGGCCGCTGCCGGATTGACTTCCGCATTGTCGAGGAGCCGCTCAGGTCCCGCGGCAAGGCACTCCTGTGGGCCACGATGGCCACGCCGAGGCGGGCCCATCGGGCAGACCTCGCCAGCGTTGTGGCCATCGCGCCCAGCGTGATCAGGCTCCTGACATGGCTGGAAACCAGGTGCGTGCACGACTTCGCCGACTGCGACGCGTGGATGCCCGAGGAGCATCTCGAGGACCTCGCCCGGTGGCTGGAGCAGCAGGCCGAGGAGCTCGAGGACGCAGGACTTAACGCGAAAGAGGGGGAAGGCGCGGGGGACGTGGTCTCCGGTGCGCGGGCTGTCTCCAATGCCCGCACAAAGGCGCGGGCCTTCCGCGGTCAGGCATGCCGCGCGTGGACACCCTTCGATCCTGAGGCAGAAGGCGCCGTGGGCGAGGCGCGGAGCGCGGCAGGCCTCGATGGTTCCGCGTCCGGCTGGGCTCCCGCCGTCATCGGGACGAGGAGCCTCTCATACCCCAGTCTTGGACGGAACGGGCACATCTCGCGAGGCGCGCCTGCTGGAGTGTTCGACGCGTGGGCGCGGCTGCACCGGCATGGCCCGGACCTTGCCCGGATGGGGGTGGCCCCGATGACGGAGATGCCGTTCGGCGGGGAGCTTCGCGAGCACTTCCTCCGGAAGTGGTCAGCGCTCTACAGTAACGCAGTCTCAGCTTTGCCTGATCCCGTGTTCGTGGCCGCAGCAAGGGGCGCCGAGCGGATGATCGGCACCCCTGCCGACGACGTTGTCGCGCTCGTGGAGCGGGTGACGGGCGGGATCGCAAACGGACTGACCTTGTTCGAATCACTTCGCCGTTGCCAGGATCACCCCTTCGCTGTCGTGGAGGGCGAGACCCGCCCTTGGTCGGACAGGTTCACCCAGGCGCCCACTGACCCGACCCGAGCGATCGCCTTCTTCTCGCTGATCCGGCTCGTGCGGGACGCGGCGGACACCCTCCTGTTCGCCCATGGCGGCATGCGCCCGTCGGAGGTGATCGTTGCAGAGGGCGGGGTTCGGCCGCACGAGCGGCCCCGCACGCTGCCGGAGAGGACCAGGACGCGCCACGCGGCGGAGGTGGAGTCGGGCTGCGTTCTTCCCGTGGCCCTGCGGGAGAGCCTCTCGCACAGCGGTCTCACCGTCGCCTTCCACTTCGCCTCCTGGGTCGTGAAGGGGAGGAAGGACTGGAGGCCGGCCACATGGCTGATAGGAGGGATGACCGACGGCGGGTCGGTGCCGCCGGCCGTCCGGGCCACGATCGTGCTCGAGCGTCTGTTCGCGCCGCTCAGGCGGTTCGCCTGCGAAGGCAGCACGAGGCTCCAGCTGGCGGTCAGGTTCGACCCGAACGAGCCGGTGCCCGACGAGCTGGTGATGCAGCCGCTCTGCACGAGGGCGCTGTGCACCAGTCTGAAGCAGAGCCTCTTCGAGTTCTGCGACTTCTCCGGGCTGCCTGACGAGTGGCACGGGATCGACCTTCGCCGCTACCGAAGTCGCCCGTCGATCTCTGCCTACCAGTTCCGCAAGGCCTGGGCGCAGGCGGTCTACAGAATGGAGCCGCGCCTGAAGTCAGCGATTGCGAGGCAGCTCAAGCATGTGAAGGTCGCTGTGACCGAGCAGTTCTACATCACCGATGATCCAGTCCTGCGGCGCCACCTCGACGGCATGGCAGTCCGCCAGTCCAACCAGCTATTCGAGCGCCTGATCGACGGTGAGGTCAAGGTGGCCGGCGGAATGGCTCCGCTGATCGAGCGCGAGATGGAGAAGGTCCGTGCTCGACTCGGCGACGTCACCGGGCTGGAAAGGCAGCAGGCCATTGCCCAGCAGGCGGCTTTGCAACAGGCCAAGGTGTTCTTCTTCTCCGACGCCCACTGCTTCATCGGCCTCCGCCCCAGGGCCAGCCTGTGCAACCGCTTCGGGCGCGGCGCCCACTGGGCGCGTCAGGCGCCGGACACTTCGGTGCGGGACCGCAACCTGTGCGCGGACTGCCCCTGCGCACTTTTCTCCCCAGAGCACGCACCTGCGCTGCTGAGGAGCTACGTGGCAGACCGCCGGGCCTGGCTGGAAGCGGAGGCAGCCGGACTGGCGGACTGGCACCTGATCTCCCGTGCGAGGGCGGGTCGGGACGCCAGGCTGCTGTCGCAGATGGGTGTGCGGATACCGACCGACGCGGAGGTGATGGATGGCTGACGAGGGTGACGTCACCGGCCAGCCGGAGTCTCCGCCTGTGGCCTGTCAGAGCGGCATAGCGCCCCCGGGCGGTGATCCGGCCGGCGACTTCCGGTGGGCACTCGCCCGGCTCGTGGACCGCGGAACGCCTTTCTCGCTGTCCGAGGTGGCACGGGTCGCCCGCAGGTCGCGGACGCTCATCGGCTACGACGGCTGCGACCTGCCGGACGTCCGCCGCGAGGTTCTGGACGGAATCGCGAGCGTCGATGCCCGCAGGCCCGCCCGGCCTCGACGCGACGGCGGCGCCCCCACGGTGGGGCGCATCAGCGATCTGGAAGCGCGCCTGCGCAGGGCCGACAGCCGGAACGCCGTGCTGGTGTCCCGTGCGCTCGAGGCCGAAAGGGGACGCCTGACGGCGGAGCGGCGGCTCCAGAGGCTGCGCGAGCGCACCCGCGGTGCTTCGCCCTTTCTGGAGGATCCCTGCGAACCCGCTTCGTCCGGAAAGGACAGGTCCGGCGGCTTCGAGGCCGATCCGGGACCTCGGGACGACCATGGCGAGGAGGGATCCGAAGGTTGAGGTTCCTGCCGCTTCGGACGAGTGCCGCGACTGCCGCTTGCAGGTCACCTGCTTCAAGGACCTCGCAGCCGCGCTCGTTCCGCCCTCCAGGCCGCGAGTAGCGCAGGCGTCAGTTGAAGGCGGCGCTCCGCTTGCGCGCGTGCGTCTGTCAGCAGCCGACGCCCGGGATCCCCGCGAACTGCACCCGGACCGTGCGGTGACCGAGCATCCTGGAGAACCGCTGGTAGTTCCGGTTCGCGAGCCGCCACCTGCCCGCCACGATGGCCGGATGGACCCCTGCCTTCGCGGCGAGAGCCTCCACTTCGGCCTTGCTGGTGTATTCGCCCTGGTTGAACCCTCTCCAGAGGTCGGGCGGGATGAGCGCCTCCTCGGCGATCCGGTCCGCCTCCCGCTCGATCTTCGACGAGGACCCGATGTCCAGGTCGTCGATGATCGCGGGACGGCCGGCGCCGATGTGCTTCCAGACGTGGGCGAGCTCGTGCATCAGCGTGAACCAGAAGCTGTCCACCTGGTCCCGCCGGAGCGACAGGGCCACGACGGGGACCCCGTCCGCGCGCAGCATGGCGGCCCCGTCCAGGTGGGTTCCCGGAAGTGTGGGCACGACCACGAAGGCGACGCCGAGGCCGGCGAGTTCCTGGGGAACGCGGGCAGGTCCGTCCTCGGACGCGCTCAGCCGGGCGATGTCCCGCATCGAGCGGCCCAGGCGGTTGGCATCGAACCGCTCATCCACCTTCGCCTCCTCGGACCTCACGAGCGCGCCGGCGCACCATGCCTGCATGGAGGCCGCGTCGGTCTTCGCGTTGGTCCTGTCCGACCGGGTCTGGCGCAGCATGGCGAGCGCGGGCGACCCCCGGGTCGCTCGTTCGACGAACGCGGCCAGGCTCTCGCCGATCCGCATCAGCCCCCAGGAGGTCAGTCGCTGCTCCACGGGCTTGGGTAGCCGTCGCGGCTGCTCCGGCGATGCCTCGCCTCCGAGGAGTGCCTCGGCTGGGATGCCGAGGTGCAGGTTGAGCGCGCGGATCATGTCCAGCGACAGAGGTCGCGTGCCGTTGAGGACCTCGCTGACCCGCGAGCGGGAACCGAGGATCGGCTCCATGTCGCGAGGTGTCAGTCCCTGCTGCTCCATGCGGAAGCGGATGGCCCCCAGCGGGGTCGGAGCCGGGATGTGGAAGTTCTGCTCCTCATAGCGGTCGAGAAGGGCCGCGAGCACGTCGAACTCGTCGGACTCGGGCGTGCCGGGCTCGGCTTCGGCGATCTCCTCGAGACGCGCGAGTGCTGCCTCGTAGTCGTCCTCCGTCCGGATCGGCTTGACTTGTACGGTGTTCACTTTTTCCCTCCACCTACTGTCTCTGCCGAGATCGCGTCATATTCCTCATGAGTCCCGATGAACTTGATCAGGACTCTCTGCTTCGCGTAGATCACGTGCACGACGAGCCGGTACTTGTTGCCCGCTATGTTGAAGATCACCCGGTTGTCGCCGACGAAGCTGGCGGACCGGTACTTCTCCTTGATGTCGGCGGGCGTCTTCCAGGCGGCCGCGGTCGTCTCGAGATACCACGCCTGGAGCGGCTCTTCGGAGTCGCCGCGGTTCGGCGTTTCCCAGAACTTCCGTAGCGCGCTCCTGCTCAGCACTCTCATGTAATCTGCCCTGCGGAATGCACGATGTCAATGGATGTTCCCAAAACGGGAACAGTGGTGAGGCCATACGCGGCACCTGGAGCTGTCGCAAGCGCGGAGCCGTTGCCGGTCGGGACCTGCAGCGAGCACCCGGTGACTGGTCTCGGGCTCGTCGCGGCTCGGTCGCTCCCGCACTAGCGCGGGCCTGTGCTCGCGTCCGCAGGAGATCGAGCCGGATCGGGGCGATCTCCCGTTGCGGCGCGGAGCGCAGTGCTGTTCACTCGCGCCGCGACCCGACCCGTGTCGGAACTCGCCAGTTCTACGCCGGGGGGCGAGACATGTCCGGATCGAAGTTCTTGAAGCTTCTTGTCGGCCTGCTGGCCGCGCTCGGGGCCATTGCGGGCTCGCCGGCATCGGCCTGGAATGCGCGGGGGCACATGATCGTCGCGGCGATCGCCTGGGAGCGGATGACTCCCGGGGCGCGGGCGGCCGCGTCGCGACTGCTCGCCCTCAACCCGCAGCACGGCGGATGGGCGGTCGGCATACCGGCCGGGGAGCGTGACCGCATAGCGTTCATGGAGGCTGCGACCTGGGCCGACGACATCAGGGGAATGGCATGCACGGGGCGGCCTGAGTGCTACAGGGACGAGGGCTACACGCCCGCCGACGCGGGTCAGGACCTCAACATAGGCTTCGCCGACAGGCGCGTGCGGCCCTACTGGCACTTCAAGAACCTGGCGTTCACGACCGACGGCACGCCGATGAGGACGCCGTTCGCGCCGAATGCGGAGACGCAGATCATCGCGTTCTCTCAGTCGCTGTCGAACGCGACGCTGGGGGACGAAGCGAAGTCGTACAACCTCACCTGGCTCCTTCACCTCGTGGGAGACGTCCATCAGCCGCTCCACGCGACGGCCCGCTTCAGCCAGGGCAACCCGAACGGCGACAGCGGCGGCAACCGGCAGATCGTGTGCAGGCCGCCGCCTGCGAAGTGCGACACCGAGCGCCGTCCTGACAAGCTGCACGGGCTTTGGGACCAGGCGCTCGGCACGGGTCCGAGCCCGACGGCGGCGCGGGCGAAGGCCCTGAAGCTGGTCCAGCAGGCCGATCAGCCCGGCAGCTTTCTGGCGACGGTGGTGGAGCGCACTGATCTGGACGCCGACGTGCCGCAGTGGATGATGGAGAGCCTGGAGCTGGCGAAGAAGTATGCCTACGCGCCGCCGATCGGAGACGGCAGGGGGCCGTTCTTCCCGACCCCCGCCTATAGGGCGGCGGCGGGTTCCATCGCCGAGCAGCAGGTGGTGATTGCCGGGGAGAGGCTGGCGCGGATGCTGAACGCCGCATTCCCCTGATTGGCGCCTGTTCCAAGCCAGTAACGGCCAGTCAGCAAGTGCGCCCTGCGGCCGAGAGCCAGATTTCCGCGGGGTCAGGCAGCCAGCGAAGCTCGCGTGCGAGATCGCGGACCCTCTGATCGATTACCGCGTCCGGTGCCGGAAGCCCAGGTGCGTGTACGGCGCGTCCATCTCTCAGGAGCCTGACCAGTGTGAGGGCACATGCGGGCGTGGTGACCCAGGCGCACAGCGTGTCGGCATGCCTCCAGCGGAAGTAGCCGAGCGCCTGGACCAGCTCGCTGGCCCGATCGTCCTCCGCGCAGAAGTCGGTCGCTCTCGCGCAGGTCAGGAGGTCCCATCCCAGATCAGGTCCCGCCCACGTGGCTGCGCCATCGGGCCGGACGAGTTGACCGCGTTGTGGCGCGGCTGGGCGGATTGCCGCCGGAAGCCTGGAGACCTCGAGGGCCGCGCTGCGGCACGCGATGCCGATGTTCCCGCAGGCCGCCTCCACGTAGAGGGCGGCCGTGAAGAACCCGGCGTCCCGAACGGGACCGTGGAGGGCTGTGGCATGGTCCCGGAGGATCGCGAGCCGCTCCAGCATCAGCTCGTCATGCGAGGTCTTCACAGCGGGCGTGACCTGGCACTCAGGAAGGTGGCCGGACTGCGCCCGCGCCCGGACCAAGACTCCGCTTGCAGCTCCAGCGGGAGGGCGCATACTCCGCCGCGGTGGCGAATCCCTTCTTCGTGGCTGTCGGCGAGCGCGTGAAGGCGATCCGTCTCGAATCCGGCCTCTCGCGAGAGGAGGCGGCGGGGCGGATGCAGCTGAACCCCTTCTTCCTGGCCCGGGTGGAGAGGGGCGAGCAGAACCTCTCGCTCATGACGATCGGTCGCATCGCGCTGGGGCTCGAATGCCCCGTCACAAGGCTGTTCGATGGCATCGAGCCTGACTCCTCGCTGCTCGAGCCGCGGCCTCGCAAGAACCACCGGGAGCCGCGGTTGCGCCAGACCTAGTCCCATGGCGCGGCTCACGCCGCGCCGACCGGGTGTCGAAGCCGATCTGAGCCCGCCGGCCGCCCCGGAACGCGGATTTCGGTCCGGCAGGAGTTCGGGCCCGCCGTGAACTCGACAGTTCCCCCGAGGCTGCGCACCATCTCCTCGGCCAGGGGCCGGCCGAGGCCTGTACCGGACCTGCCTGGGCGTCGCGGTCCCACCGGACGCTCCTCCACGACTAGGACGATGGCTTCGCCTGTGCCTGACCCCATGATGTCCACGCGCGCGCCGAGGGCGCCGGTTCCGTGCCTGGCCGTATTCCCGAGGAGCTCGGCGACGATGCAGGCGAGCCGGTGGGCCACCGGACCAGCAAGGATGAGCGGGCAGTCGTGAAGGTGCACGGATACCTTCGCCTGGTCGAGATGGGCGCGCACCATGCCCGAGCAGAGCCTCTCGAGCACGTCCGCAAGCCGCACGTCGCCGGTTCCTGAATGAGCGAGCAGGGCGTGCACGTCGGCGAACGCCTCCAGCCGGACGGCAGCCTGCCGCACCCTGTCGCGCCAGCTCCCCTCATCCGCATCGGCGGCGAGGCGGAGCGCGGACACCGCGGCTGCAAGCTCGATCGCCACCCTGTGGTTGCTCTCAGCCAGCCGGAGTGCATCCAGGCTCGCGCCGGGCCTTCCGCTTCTGAGACGTTCTCGCACATCGACCTGGACGCCGTTCATCATCGCCATTCCTCCCTACCAGACATGGGGGCGCGGTTTTGAACTTACAAGTTCAAGTCAAAGACCCATTCAGGGCGCGAGTGGGGGAAACTCACCGGCCCTATCGCAATCAGGGTGTTCGAGGCGGTCGAGAGCGACGCCAACTTCCACGTGGATGTCGTCTTCGACGAGGGGAAGGTCCGTGCGATGTTGAGCCGCGCAGCAGGCGGGTAGCGACACTTAGGATCCTGGCCGAGCTCTGGCGGGCCAGGGCTCCGCGTCGGGGCGTGGCCTGTCGCGCGTCAGCCTGAGTTCGAACCCCGCTGCAAGGAGCGCCTCGAGAGCCGATCTCGCGTAGACGTGGAAGCTGTCCATCGAACTCTGCGGTGTAAATGCACCGCTTGTCACGGACATCATGCCCTCGATCATCGCATTGAGGGCGGCAGCCTTTTCCTCCTGGTCCACCGGATGGGCGTTAGTGCCGCCGGTCGCCCTGCCGCAAGCATGTTCTCGAACCACACCGTACGGTTCATCACCGCCCTGCAGGCCGCAACCGACGCGACGGTCGCCATGGCCTTGACGATGGTGCCGCTCGGGCACCGCCATGCGCGGCTTACGCGCCTCCAACATCGTGCTTTGGGGAACGAAACTGAGTGGAGGAGGGCGCGATGCTCGGGACCGGCTGGAACGCGCGACCGTGCAGGGCCGGCAGCCTCGGGAAAAGGCGGGCTGGCGCATGGCGCATCGCCGCTGCCCGGCCCGGACATCGGCAAGCAGCTATTGGAGCGACGAATGGCACGTGCAGTCCTCATCGGTGTGGTTGCGGTGGCCGCAGTCGTTCCCCTCTTCGCGCAGATGGCCGCACCCGAGGCGCCTCTCCCGGGAGTTCCCGACTCGAGCCGCGTCACCGCGGGAACCTACCGGGTGGATCCCTATCACACGCAGGTGGTCTGGACGGTCAACCACATGGGGTTCACCCCGCTCTCGGGAGATCTGGCGGCGAGCGGCGGATCGCTTGAGCTGGATCCAGCGCGCCCTGAGACAGCCAGGGTGAGCGTCACGTTCGGTATGGCCACCATGACCACGCTCGTACCGAGCTTCACCACTCATCTCCTGAGCGCCGACCTGTTCGACGTCGCCAGGCATCCCACGGCCCAGTTCACTTCCACCAGAGTGTCGGTCGAGGGCGGTCAGGCGAAGATAGTGGGTGACCTTACGATCCGGGGCGTGACGAGGCCGGTCACCCTCGAGGCGAGGCTCTTCGGCGCGGGCTTCCATCCCAGGAATGGCAAGCTGAACGTGGGCTTCAGCGCGACTGCGCGGATCCGGCGGAGCGACTTCGGGATCAACTATGCGCCCACCGTGGGCGATGAGGTCGATCTCCGCATCCATGCCGCCTTCGAGAAGGTCGAGTGAAGTCTACACCCCCAGCCAAGAGGCGGACACCGGCTAGCAGTTCCGGCGCGACTGCGGTCACCCGGTCGCCTGCGGGTGAGAGATATACGACGGTCGCCATCATCCTCCACTGGACGATCGCCTTTCTCCTGATCTTCGAGCTTTCGCTCGGCCTCAACATGGAGCGAGCGAGCGGTCCGGCGAAGTTCGCCGTGTTCCAGCTCCACAAGTCGGTCGGCATCACGATTCTGCTGCTGATGCTGCTCCGAATCGCGTGGAAGCTTCGTCGTCGGCCGCTTCCGCTGAAGGCGGACGGCTGGGAGCGGGCGCTCGCAACGGCGGTGCACCTGGCCTTCTACCTGCTCCTGCTGGCGATGCCTCTGTCCGGCTGGCTGGTGGTGTCCGCGAGCCGCGTCGCAGTCCCCACTCTGCTCTACGGCACGGTGCCTCTCCCCCACGTGCCCGTCGTCATATCGTTAGCGGCGGAGACCCGGGAAGGCTGGTACCGGGGCTCAGCCTCCGTGCACTCCTACCTCTCCTATGGGCTCTACGTGCTGATCGGCCTGCATGTCGCGGGAGCGCTCAAGCACCACTTCCTCGACAGGGATGGTAGCTTCGCCCGGATGGCTCCAGGGATCAGGCCGGGCTCCCTGCTGGACCCGCGCCTCCTGCTGATCGGCGCCGCAGCCAGCTCGGCCGCTGTCTTCGGGTTCGGCTGGGCCCGAGGCCGCAATGTGCATCGGCCCGTCCAGTCGGTCGAGGCCACGCCACCTCGTCCCGCGACGCCAGTCCAGCAGGCGAGGCAAGAGACCTACGAGCAGGCTGCCGCTGCCGCGCCAGATGCCCCGGTGGCGGCGGAGGACGTGCCTTCCTGGACCATCGAGGACGGCTCAAGCCTGAGCTTCAGCACCAGCTGGGCGGGTGAACCGATCGAAGGAGGCTTCCGCCGCTTCCGCGGCAGCATCGAGTTCAGTCCGGACCAGCTGGATCGCTCCTCGGTGGCGATCACGGTGGACATTGGCACCGTCTACACCGGCGACTCCAGCCGTGACGAGACGCTGAAGGGCGGCGAGTGGTTTGCAGTGGGCACTGACCGCAATGCCGTCTTTCGCGCGGAGCGCTTCAGGAGTGTCGGGCGGGGCCGCTACGTGGCTGAAGGCACGCTCCGGATGAAGGGCGCGACGGCTCCCCTGTCCATGCCGTTCACGCTCCAGATTAACGGGAACCGCGCCTTGGTGGAGGGGAGCGCCGTAGTGGACCGGCTCGCATACCGCATTGGCGAGGGCGAGTACGCCTCCACGGCGGAGATCCCCGCTGACGTGACGGTCAGGATACGGGTTGAAGCCCGCCGGCGCTGATTGCCGGCCGCGGGTGGCCGTCGCGCGAAACGACCTGCACGGGTGGTGCGTGCGGCGCACCATCCCTGACGCCTTAGGCACCTCCTGCCGCCTGGCCACACCGGCCAATCAGGCACGGGAGGCAACATGCTGGCACGTAGGGATATTCTCGGCTTGATGGGTAGCGCCGCGGCGCTGTCTCTCTCCGCGGCAAGTCGGGCGATGGACGTTCTCCCCGCCAACGGTTCCGACCGGGCGCGGCTGCTCTATGCCTCGATCATGCAGCGCGTGCTCGAGGCTTCGCCGGAGCTCGCGACGGAGCTCGGACGGGACCGGGAGGCTGCCAGTCACCTCAGGTCGCGCCTGACGGATGTCTCGGCGGAACGCCTGCGGCAGTTCCGGCCGCTCGTTGACGCCCTGCCTGCGCTGCGGGCGCTCCGGCATACGGAGATGCCGCGCCGCGAGAAGGTCTGGCTGGAGACGTTCATCTGGCAGGCCGAACGGGCGCTGGACGTCGATCGGCTCGCCATCGGAGCGATCTCCGGCGGTTATCCGGTCCCGTTCCCGGTGACACAGCTCACCGGATCCTATCTGGACACTCCGCGACTGCTCACGGGAGCGCACGCGGTGGAGTCGAGTTGGGACGCGGAGGCGTTTGTGGAGCGGCTCCGCGGATTCGCCCGCAACCTGCGCCTTGAGAGCGGCCAGGTGCGCCGCGATGCCGGGCGAGGACTCCTGCCGCCTCCGGTCATCGTGGACAAGACGCTCACCCAGCTGCGCGCGCAGAGGCCCGCCACGGCGGAGGAAAGCGAACTGCTTCGGCACCTCCTGGCCGGTGTGCGGAAGGCCGGGATCAGTGATCGCTGGGAGCGGGTCGCCCGCCTCGTGATCGAACGGGAGGTTCTGCCCGCTCTGGACGGACAGATGCGGCTGCTGAAGGATCTGTCAGGGCGGAGGGGCTCGCCTCGCCTATCGGACGTCAGCGGTGGCGCGGACTTCTTCGAGGCGTGTCTCAGATGGCACACCGGGACGGGTCTGTCCGCCCGCGAGATCCACGAGACCGGCCTCCGGGAGACTGCCGTCCTTCAGGCCGAGCTCGACCAGCTGCTGCGTGGGCAGGGTCTCCGCGATGGCACCGTCGGGACAAGGCTGGCTCGCCTTGGGCAGATGCCGCAGCACCTCTACCCCGACACCGCGGACGGCAGGGCGCTGCTTCTGTCCGACGTCAGGAGCCAGGTCGAACGCGTTCGATCGTTGCTGCCGCGCTTCTTCGCGGAGGTGCCGCGGACGGATGTGCGGATAGACCGTGTACCGCCTGAGGTTGAGGTCGGCGCGCCGCGGGCCTATGCAGTTCCGCCCGGCCCTGGGGGCCGCCCGGGGGGCTACTTCATCAACCTGGCCGATATCCGTGTCTGGCCGAGATGGGCGCTCCCCACGCTGACGCACCACGAGAGCATCCCTGGGCACCTGTTCCGCATGGCGGTGGGCGCCTCCACGCCCGAGCTGCCTGAGCTCCACCAGATCGTCTACACGGGAGCGTTCGGTGAGGGCTGGGGCGTCTACGCCGAACAGCTCGCGTCTGAGATGGGCATCTACGAGGGGGATCCGCTCGGCCGGATCGGCTTCCTGCAGTCACTGCTTCACAGGACTGCCCGGCTTGCCGCGGAGACCGGTCTGCACAGTCTCGGCTGGAGCCGTGAGGCCGCAGTACGTCATCTGGTCGAGATCGTCGGCATCACGGAGGGGCTGGCCGAGAACGAGGTGGACCGCTACATCGTCTGGCCTGGGCAGGGTGCCACCTATCGCATCGGCCACATGCAGTTCGCCAGGTTGCGTGAAGGAGCCCGCACCACCCTAGGGGCTAGGTTCGACATCCGTGCCTTCCACCAGGCCATACTGTCGGATGGGGACATGCCGCTCGACCTCCTCGAGAAGGTCGTCGACGCGTGGGTGGCGTCCTCCTGAGCGCCCTGCCGTGAGGCTCGATCACGGTGGCACCGGCTGCCGACCCGCTAGCGCAGCAGCGGCCGATCCATGATGCGGAAGCTGCTGGGAAACGGCCCCACAAGGTTGGCCTTGGCGCTGCTGGCCGCCGGGGCAGTGGCCTACCTGGTCCTCGGCGGGGCAGGACTGTTCCTCCTGGGCATTGGCGCGATGCTCAGCCTTGCCTGGCGATACGACAACCATACGGGCAGCCTGTTCCTGGCGGCGGTGCTTCTCACGATCGTCATCGTGATGCTCGTTCTTCTGATCGCCCTGCTTGCACTCATGCGTGCATAGGGGAGCACGTCTGGAGCTGGCCTCCGGGCAGCAGTAGGAGAGGCCATGCAACGGACGACGCTCGGAGTGCTGCTCCGCCACCTGCTCGACCTGCTCGACGGTGACGTCGAGGTCACCTACCGAGCCGCCGGACTGGACTACCGTCCCAGGTTCACCCCGGTGGTCCGCCACCTGGCGGAGGTTGGCAGCGGTTCGATCCGGACAATCGCCGAGGCGGCCGGCATCACCCACTCGGCCGCGAGCCAGACGGTGGCGGAGATGACGAGGAAGGGGCTGGTGGTGGCGGAACCCGGAGCCGATGGCAGGGAGCGGATCATCGCACTCAGCGCCGTAGGCGTTGAGCTGGTTCCGGCTCTCCGGACGATCTGGTCGGCGACGAATGCGGCAGCTGAGGAGCTGGACCGTGAGGTCGGCGGACTGCATGAGGTGCTCGGCGCCGCCATCGAAGCTCTCTCCCGGCGCCCCTACCGCGATCGGATCGCGGCGCGGCTTCCATCGGCGGGACACGCCGTGCGTGAGTCTGTGATCGTCCGGCCGGCCGACTGACCAGCTGATCGTCTGCGTCATTCTCGTTGCCCGCAAAAATGAAAGCGCTTATGCATCTGGTATGAGCCGCGCTGCTGCTTCCTGCATCCCGATCATCTCCCTGGCAGGAGCGCGCGCCGGCGACATGGGATCTGCGGCCGGCATGATCGGGAACGCATTCGCGGAGACAGGCTTCTGCTATCTTGCCGATCACGGAGTGTCTGATCAGCTGATCGAGGAGGTGGTGGAGCAGTCCCGTCGCTTCTTCCGGCTTCCGCTGGACGTGAAGGAGCGGTGCGCCCCACGCGAGCTGGTCCGCGGCTACAATCGCATGGGCCGGACCGTCATGCGGGGCGCCCGTCATCCCGATCTGAAGGAATACTTCCAGATCGGCCTGGAGCTGCCTCCCGACGATCCGGCTCGTCTTGCCGGGCAGCCGATGCGGGGAGCGAACCAGTGGCCTGAGTCGCCGCCTGGCCTGAGGATAGCGCTCGAGCGCTACTTCGACGAGGTCTCCTCCTGCGCCGAGGTGCTGCTGCAGCTCGTCGCGCTGTCCCTGGGCGCTGGCCAGGACTTCTTTCGGCCGAGATACGGGAAGCGGCTGCAGCGGACGCAGGTCATCTACTATCCGCACGATCCCTCTTCCGGCGACGACGAGCTCTTCGGCGTGGCGCCGCACACCGACTACGGATGCGTGACCCTGCTGTGGCAGGACGATGCGGGCGGTCTGGAGGTGCGGACCCGGGGAGGGGAGTGGATCGGGGCTCCTCCGGTCGGGGGAACGCTCCTCGTGAACATCGGCGACCTACTGCAGCGCTGGTCCAACGACCGCTTCGCCTCCAATCTGCACCGAGTGCGCAACCGGTCGGGGCGGGAGCGGCTGTCGATCGCCACCTTCTACGACCCCGACTATTCGGCGCTCGTCGATCCGCGTGAGCTCGGTCTTCCCAAGGGTCAGCCTTCGGCCTACCCTCCCGTCCTCGCGGGGGACTACATCATCGGCCGGATCTCGGCGTCCCTCGATGAGCGATCAGGAGATCCTGGCCAGCCCGACCTGCCCGGTCCCGGTAACGGCCGGCGTGGATGAGGCGGCGCTGGCGAGCTACGCCGGCGCTCTCGCCCTTCAGGTGTGCGTGCCTGGTCCCGCCACCATGGCCGTCGTCAGCATCGGTTCCTCTCGTGGCTTCCTCCCTGCCGCTGGCTTCAGCCTCGGCGTAGCCGCCGGCGACACGTTCCTGGCCATGGCGACGCTCCAGGGCCTGTCGGCTGCGGCGACCGTCCACACGGATGCGCTGCTCGCACTCCGCTGGCTCGGTGCGGCCTACCTGACCTACCTGGGGGTGCAGGCGTTCCGCGACCGCGCGCACCCGAGCGGGGGCACGGCCCTGCGAGGAGCGGCGGTCGCGAGGTCGGGGCTGCTGATTGGGATCGCCAACCCGAAGGCCATGCTCCTGCATGCGAGTCTGATTCCGCTGTTTCTGGAGAGCCACGGGCCCGGAATGCATGCCACTCTGCTCCTGCTGGCGCTCGTCCTGCTCGTGAACCTCGTCGTTACGGTGGGCTACAGCGGGCTGAGCGCGGCCTTTGGGGCGGCAGCCTGCGGAGGAGGCGGGTTGGTCCTTCGCCGCGTCTCCGGTTTGGTGATGCTGGCGGCGGCCCTGCTTGTCCTGCTGTCCTAGACAGGAGGGCATGTCCGGAATGCGGCGGGCCGGAATGGCTTGGGAGCAGCCTTCCGCGCGAGCGCGAGCGCCTCTTCGAGGGCGCGGTCGGCCGGAACCTCGACGTCCGGCTTGACGCCCTTACCCTGCCAGTCGGTGCAGGTGATCGGGTTTATGGAGCGTCGCTCGGGCAGCGACAGGAAGAACTGGTTGCTGATGGGCCGGTACTCGAACGGGTGCGCTCCACCGCCGCTGGTCTCCCCGACCACGGTGACGCGACCGAGCGCCTGAAGGTCGTAGGCGAAGGCTTCAGCGGCCGAGAACGTCTTCCGGGACGTCAGCACGTAGACCGGCTTGCTGGAGCTGAAGTGCCTTCCCGGCACCCAGGCCGGACTCGTGAACCGAAGCATCTTCCTCGTCGGCCTTTCGTACTCGGCGCTCATCTCGATCGGGCCGTCGAGCAGGTAGGCCGACAGGAACAGGACCATCTCGCTCATGCCGCCCCCGTTGTTGCGCAGGTCGACGATGAGGGCGTCGGACTGGGCGAGCATCGTCATGGCCCCTGTCGCCAGGTCTGCGGCCATCCGGAGAGGGGCGAAGACAGTCAGGTCGAGATATCCGACGTTGCCATCGAGGCGCCGCACTGCCTCGAAGCCATGGTTCACCCCGCGACCGTACCATTTCTCGAGTTCGGCGGCCACGAAGTCGGCGCCGGCACTGTCAGTGCTTGCCTCCGGCTCTTCCCGGTAGTCGACGCTGAAGTGCCCATCCTTCGAGAGGACCATCAGGTGGTCAGTGAACGCTTGGGCGAAGGCTTCCGTGTCTGTCGCGCTTCTGAAGATGTCCCGGGCCGCTGCGGCCCGCAGCTGCTTCGCGAACTCCTGCCCCCGGTCTGCATACACGTAACGGTCTTCGATCAACTGCGCAGCTCCGGTGATGATGGCGCGCCTTTCAGCCGCATCGATCGGTCGGGCGGGAGCGGAGCCTGCGGAGATCGCCGCCAGCACGACGACGGGCCAGCTCGGAAACTTCATTATGAACCCTTCGATGGAAGATGTAACAGTTCTGTTATATCAAGCTGGGAGGCGTTCCCACCGGCTGGGAGGTGCTAACGGCGTTCCCGATGGTGCCTTGGGAGCACCACAGGCTCCGATCCGGTGCCCTTGCCGGGTACGCATGGTCTGTCGATGTCGCAATTGCTGGGGATTACCGCTCCGCGTGTCTTGCTCGGCCCCTGAACGAAATATGCAAACCTGCCCGTTCTCAGCTCCCGGAAGGCCGGTGCGCGGACCGGATGATGTGCCGGTGCGGGCGAGGGTCCCGAGGCCGCCTCGCCTGGTCGGCCTGGTGCCGATCGTCCACTCAGCCGTTCGGGCGACGGAGCAGGTTCCAGAGCGCGAGCGCGAGCAGGAGAACTCCCCAGTGTGCCGTGCTGTTCGCTAGGTAGAACAGGGCGGACAGGCCCTCTGCCGAGATCCCTGTCTCCCAGTCGGACCAGCGCGTGTAGAAGCTGCGAGGCCAGCCGTGCTGCACCCTCGTGCCCGTCCCCGACGCTCCAGATAGCTTTATCGGGTAGGTGGCTGCGCTCGTGAACGCGGCCACGGGCGCCGCCGCGCACATGCGTCCAAGCGATGCGGCCCAGCTCCGGCGGCTCCACTCCGAGCTCGCGAAGGCCGCCGCGCCGACCGCGCCGAGTGCCAGGCAGAGGTGAACCGGGAGCATGTCTCCTCCTTCACTATTCCGAGGCGCAAACGGCCCGCCGCCTGGCGAGATGTGCCGGACCGGTCTTGATTTGTCTATACAAATGGTGTCACCTCACGCTGAGAATCAGGGAGAAGGAAGATGAAGGCGACCCTTTGCGCAACGATGCTCGCCACCATGGGGATCGGAGCCGACGCGTCGGCTCCCGGCGAGGCTGGCACAGTGTCGTGGCGGCTGGCCGAGGGTCCTGAGCGGTCGAGCGTGCAGCTGACGCTTGCCTACAGGTCCGGGACCGGGGGCGAGAGCCGCATCTCACGGCCGGCCCGCCTCCAGGAGCTGGTCGGGCTTGCGCCTGCCCAGTTCCACGGGAGCACGTCGGCGGTCCGCTTCACGAAGGCGGCGGAGGCGGGGCGGCTCGATTGCTCGGGGGAGGCAGGCTCGGGACGTGGCACGGGCCGGTGCACCTTCTCTGCCGATCCTGCCTTCCGGTCGGAGTGGGTCCGCCAAGGCTTGGGCGAGCTCTCCGAGGGCGAGCAGCTCCGCGTGATGCTCCACGGCGTGGACCGTCCGCTCCTCGCCGAGCTCGTGCGTCTCGGCTACCGGGTGGGGCCATCGCAGGTCCTCGGCCTGGGGGTGCACGGCGTCACTGCGCAGTATCTGCGCGGCCTCGCCTCCGCCGGCTTCACGGCGAGGAGTGTGGATGAGTTGGCCGAACTCCGGCTCCATGGCGTCGACGGCACGTACCTTCGCGAGCTCTATGCAGTGCGCCCGTACTTCCGGTCGATGTCGGCGGATGACCTGATCTCCCTGCGGCTCCACGGGATATCTGCCTCTCGGGCTCTGGCTCTGGTCCAACGTGCCGGCGGAGAGCCCTCGGCGAAGCAGCTCGTCGACATGGACCTGGGCTTCTCGATCCCCGCGCCGCCGGCTCCTCCGGTGCCGGCCCGACCTGATCGCGTCGAGACAGCGGGCGGCTGACGTGGCGTCACCGGCTCTAGCCGGGCACGGCCAGCGCCAAGGCTGGCGAGAACCTGAGCCACGCAATGGGTGCTGAGGTGGACTTTGGGGTGCCGCAGCCCATTGCGGCCAGGCGCCAGCACGCCGCTCGGCGAACGCTGCGGCTCGTCCCTGCTGCACCTCTGAATGCCCACGATGCGCCAGAAGCCGCAGACGATGCCGACGTCACGACGGCCGCGCGGAAGGCTCTCCGTCTGCTCGGCCAGCGGTCGCGAGTTTTCGGTGAAGACCTCGCGAACGAGGTGGTCTGGCGAATGCTCCTCGAGCTTCTCGTCGCGAGGGGCGAGCGCCGGTATACTCCCGTGAAGTGCCTCTGGCTCGCATCGGGGGCGCCGCGCTCCACGGCCCTCCGGTGGGTTCAGCATCTCGAGAGGCGCCAGCTCGTCCGGCGTATCAGCGACCCGGACGATGGGCGGCGCCAGTTCATCGTGCTAGACGAGCGGCTGGCGCGCAGGCTGGTGGAGTTTCTCCGCATGGCGGGCTAGTCACAGGGCTGTGGTGGCTGGTGAACGTCGGGCCCCGCGGGCACCTGCCGGGCTTCGCGCCAGGTAATTGCGATCGGCGTGCATTCTCGGGAGCCCTGGCCGTTGGCGGAGCCGCTTTTCTTCATGGATGGGGACGGACCCGCCTACTCGCAGGTCAGGGAGGCGATTGCGCGGCCGATCCTGGCCGGCCGGCTCCAGCCAGGCGACAGGATACCCCCGGAACAGGAGCTCGTGGGGCTGTTCGCCGTCTCCCGCATGACGGTCAACCGGGCGCTGCGGTCACTCGTGGAGCAAGGGCTGATCACGCGGCGGCCGAGGCTGGGGACGGTCGTCGCTCGCCAGTTGGGTGAGCATGCGGTCCTCCAGATCGACGATCCGGAGGTGGAGGTGACGTCCGAGGGTGCCCGCTACAGCTTCGAGCGCCTGGAGCGCAGCGTTCTGCGTGCCGATGCCTCGCTTGCCCTCGAGCTCCAGGCGCCGGGCGGAGCCGAGCTGGTGCACGTGCGATGCCTGCATCGGAGCGACGGCGCGCCGTTCCTGCTGGAGGACCGCTACATCAACGTTGGAGCGGTGCCGCGCGTTCGGGAGGAGAGCTTCGCCAGCATCTCCCCGATTAGGTGGCTGCTGGACGAGGTCCCGGGTTATGCGGCGGAGCACGTGATCCAGGCGGTCGCGGCGGACGGCGAGACCGCCTCCCGGCTGCAACTGAGCGAGGGGGCGCCCTGTCTCCTCGTGCAGCGCCGGACCTGGCGGGCGGAGACGTTCGTGACCGCCGTCAGCCTCTACTACCCGGGCGACCGCCACCGCCTCACGGGCGTGTTCGGGCCGGCCCTCCGCGGCCGCGGCCTCGACCCTAGAGCGACGCGAAGCGAGCGCGGCCACAGGCGATCGCCTGCTCCGCCACGTAGGCGGCCATGACGATGTCCTGGGAGGCGATCCCCACCGACTTGAAGACGGTGATCTCTCCGCTCCCGCTTCTGCCGGGATGGCGGCCGAGGAGGACCTCGCCGATCTCCGCCTGCACGTGGCTGGGCGTGACCAGCCCAGTCCTGAAGGCGGCGAGCAGCTCCCCCGCCTGATCCATGATGGAAGGCCAGTAGTCGATGAAGACGGACGCTCGCCTCATCAGCTCCGGTTCGACTTCCCAAGAGTCGCTGGTACTTGAGCCCACGAGGTTCAGGTGCGTGCCCGGGCCGATGGCCTCGGCACACACCAGGGGCTCTCGCGCCGCCGTGACGGTGCACACGACGTCCGCCCCCGCTACCGCCTCGAGGGGGTCGTCGCTGGCCCGGATGGGCAGCAGGTCGCCGTGGCGGGCCAGTATCTCATCGAGCGCCATCGGATTCCGCGTCCATACCCGGCACTCGCCCCAGTTGCGCACCGGTGCGAGGGCCTCGATGTGCGCCACGGCCTGCTCGCCGGATCCCAGGATCGTGAGCACCTTGGCGTCCTTGCGGGCTAGCCGGTCGGTGGCGAGCGCTGAGACGGCTGCCGTCCGCAGCGCCGTGATCGTTGCTCCGCAGAGGATGGCGCGTGGCGTGAGGCCCTCCGCCTCATAGAGGATCATGAGCCCGAGATGGCTCGACCCCTTGCGGGAGGCGGGCGGCACGAGGCTGATCAGCTTCAGGCCGGCAGCCGCGATCGGCCTCACGAAGCCGGGCATGGCGCTGAGCATCCCCAGGCCGTCCGGGAGCTTGAGGCAGCGGCGGAGGGGCAGCTCGACCTCCCGCAGGCTCGTCATCTTCATCGCTGCCGCCATGAGCTCGCGTGACACGTCGGGCGTGACGAGATCGCGGATCGTCGCTCCGTCGATCAGCTGCAGGTTCATCCGCTGGCGCCTACCCGGGTGCTCGCCGCCGCGGCGACGTCCTCATCGCCCGGGTAGCCTCGGGCAGCCATGACCCGGATGAACACGGTCGCATTCAGCGTCATGACGAAGCCGTAGATTATGGCCGTGATGGCGAGATCCACGCTCCTGAGCAGGGTGAGCGACAGGTACATGGCCATGGTAGCGTTGTGGATGCCCACTTCGAGCGCGATGGTGAGCGAATCGCGGCGATCCAGTCGCATCAGCCGCCCCAGCGCCAGGCCTGTCGTCATGGCGAGGACGTTGAGGAGGAACACGGCCGGTCCGACGCGCCAGAGGTTCCGCACCACGACATCGAAGCTGACCAGCAGCTCTAGCGTGATGACGGAGAAGAGGACGACGAGCGCAGCGGGCCTCGACCATCTGGCGATCTGCGCGGCGGCGTTCGGCATGAGGCGGCGGACGGCCATGCCCGCGGCGATCGGGAGCACCGTCATCCTGGCAAGCGTGGCCATGGTGGCGGGGGCCGACAGGTGCGGAGCGTCCGCCGCCACGTAGTAGTGGCCGAGCGCCCACGACAGGTAGAGGGGGGCCGCCACCACGCAGAGACTGCTGGTGAGGACCGTCAGCGTGACCGCGAGTGCGACGTTGCCCCGTGCGACGTGGGTCATCGCGTTGGACGTGACGCCTGCTGGCGACGCAGCGAGGATGAAGAGGCCCATCGCCAGGCCTCCGGTGAGGCCGAGGAGTGCTGACACGGCGATGGCCAACGCGGGCATGAGCACGAGCTGGCCGATAAGGCCTGCGCCGACGGCGCGGGGGTTCCGCCCGACGAACAGGAAGTCTGCGGGCCGGAGGCTAACGCCCAGGCCGAACATGATCAGGATCAGGCCGCCAGGAACGATGCCGAGCGTCACCAGGTCGATGAGACCGCCCTCGCCGGATATCATCGGACAACACCCGGAGCAGAGGGTTCCTTGTTCTCCGACTGGCTACTCAGACGACGCATGTCGGGTCTCCCTTGTCGTCCGTCGAACCGCCCGTTGACCGGGATGATCAACGAATGCTTAAGTGGTTATGCATTTTGGGGGCAGATCGCGCCATGGGTTCCTGCCTGGTCATACTCGCGTCGGCACGATCCCGCGGCAACACGGCGATCGCGGTGGAGAGGCTCGCCTCGCGGATGGGGAGGCGACCCGAGGTGGCAGACATGTGCCGGATGAACATCGTGCCGTTCAGCTACGGTTCCGGGGATTGCGATGACGTCGCGAGGCTGCGTCGAGCGATCTCCGAGTCCTCCAGCGTCGTGTTCGCCACGCCGGTCTACTGGTACGCGATGAGCGCGCTGCTCAAGACGTTGCTGGAGCGGCTCGGTGATCCTTCGCATCAGCCGCCGGGCGCGGGAACCGGCTGGGAGCGGAGCACCTGGCTGATCGCGACCGGCGGCGATCCCGTCCTTCCGCTCGGGTTTGAGGTTCCGCTGATACGCGCCGCCACTGCCATGAGGATGCATTGGGGAGGCACCGTCTACGTGCGGAGTCACGACGGCGAGCCTCCGCAGGAGGACGAGCTTCGGCAGCTGGATGGGCTTGGTGGTGAGATCGAAGCACCGCCGCACACGGGCAGGCACAGGGTGACTCTGTCGCATGCTGAGGGCGTACCTGCCCCAGCGTCTGTGGTCCCGCACCGATGGGACCGGTGAGCGTATCCGGTTCGCCGGGCCTCCAGCATCAGGACCAGGCGTCGCGGAAAACGCGGGCGAAGTTGCCGCCCAGGATCTTCTCCACCCGCGCGCTGCTGTGGCCACGGCGAAGCAGGTCGTCGGCGAGAAGCTCGAAGCGGCGCGGACTGTTGTACTCCGGCACGATCAGCATCACGTCGGCGCTCTCACCCGGCGCCGCGAAGCCAGCCTTGGTGCGGCGCTCGTGGCTCTCCTGCAGGTGCTTCCGGTAAGCGTCCATATTCGTGATCGCCGGCACGCCGCCGTCGGTGCCGAGTCCCACATGGTCCTCCCCGGCGACGTTGATCGCGTGCTCGAGATGCCTCCACACGTCCTCGGCGTGCGGCTGGCTGCCGATCTTCAGGAAAGGCATGAAGTAGATCCCGAGCACGCCTCCCTTGGACGCAAGCGCGCGGATGACCTCGTCGGTCGTGTTGCGTGGAGTGTCCGCCAGCGCACGGCAGCCGCTGTGGCTGACGACCACGGGCTTGCTGGAGGCCTTGATGCCGTCCATCTGGGTGCGTGAGCCGGCATGGCTCATGTCGACCAGCATGCCGGCCTTGTTCAGAGCGGCAACCAGGTCGTGGCCGTGCTTGCTGAGACCGCCATTCGCGGGCTCCAGGCATCCGTCGCCTGCCAGGTTTCGGAGGTTGTAGGTCGGCTGGACGATCCGGACGCCGAGGTCGCGGAAGACCTCGACGTTTCCGAGATCGGTTCCGAACATGGTGCTGTCCTGGAAGCCGAAGATCACGCCGAGGCGGCCGCTCTGCTTGGCACGGGCGAGATCCTCGTGTCGCTCCACCTTCATCAGGAGGTCGGGGGAGCGGCTGACGATCCCGTTCCAGTACGCCAGCGTTCCCACCGAGTCCTCGAATGCGGATGGCGCGTTGCCCACGCTGCCGACCGTAAAGTTGATCGCGGTGATGCCGGAGGACCTCAACTCGGACACGAAGCGGGGAAGGAGCGAGCCGGGTGCGTCGGCCGGATCGAACGCGGTGAGGTAGCTCAGGCCGTCGATCACCGTGGCGCGGGCGTAGACCTGCTGGGCAGCTCTCGACAGCTTCGTCTGCGCAGCGGCGGACTGGGGCAGGGCCGCCAGCACGGCAGCCGCCGCGCCTCCGGCCAGGAAGTTGCGCCTCGAAGGCGCCATTCCAGTCTGGTTTTCATGAACCTCTTTCACGGACGTTCCTCCTTGTCCTCGACGGCCAGGCCGGCCCCTCGCGCGAGCGCCACTGGATCCATGGCAATGCCCTCCTTCATTACCATCCGGACGTCCCGGACCGCACCTACGTCCCGCGCGGGATCGCCGCCGACGAGGACGAGGTCGGCCAGCTTGCCCGGCTCGATCGAACCCAGCGTCCCAGCCTTGCCCATGATCGTAGCCGGTACGATCGTGGCCGATCGGAGGGCCTCGGCGGGGGTAAGGCCGGCCTCGACATAGAGCTCCAGCTCGCGCGCGATCTCCAGGCCAAAGCCGTCCGTGCCCGCGACGATCGGGACACCGCCCGCGTGCAGCGCGCCGACGAACCGCCTCAGAGCTAGATGGCCGCGGCGCATCTGGTCGCGGGTGAGCCCTGCCGGGGGGGCGTACCCGCCCTGGCGGAGGCCGCGTTGGAACTGGACGGGCAGCGCCTTCGCATATGGCGACAGTGCCGGCGGCATCTCTCCCGGCTCGAGCGTCCAGAGCATCTCCGTGACTGAGAGCGTAGGGTCGACCGCGGCGCCCCTTCGCTTCAGTTCCGCGACGTAGGACCGGACCTGCTCGGAGTTCAGGTCGAGCTCGGCGGCGAAGCGGGCCGGTCCGAAATGGGTCCGGTCTCGGTGCGGCTGGCTCAGCACCGAGTTGGGCGCGAACTGGAGGAGCGCGTGGTTCGCGTGCGTCAGCTCGTCATAGCCCTGCTCCAGCGCGTGCAGCGGACGGGTGCCGGCGGGCATGTGGCCCTGGAGCCGCAGGCCCAGCCGCTTCGCCTCGCGGGCAAGCTCCTGGACCAGCCCTGGCTCCAGCGAGTTGTAGATCTTCAGGCCGAGATATCCCTTGTCCAGGGCCTCCTGCGCCGCGGCGCGGGCATCCTCGGGCGAGGAGACGGGGCGTGCGGTGTAGTTCATGGTCGGCCCGGGTCCGTCGACGACCATCAGGGGCAGGATGCGCGGTCCGAGCAGTTCCCCTGCATCGATCCGACTGCGGAGCCGGACCATCACGTCCGGCAGCGTTCCCATGTCCCGGACCGTGGTGATCCCCGCGGATAGCAAGAGCGCGCCGCTGCTCGTCCCGACCATGTGCTTGTGGCTGTCCCACAATCCCGGAAGGATCGTCATCCCCCGGGCGCTCAGCCGCAGGGTTCCGGCCGGCACGGCGAAGCTGCCTGCGGGTCCGACCCTCTCGATGTTCTTCCCGTTCACGAGGACGCTCTGGCCGTCGAGAAAGCGGCCAGCCTTCGCGTCGAACAGCCGACCGCCCTCAAGCAGCACTGGCCCGGTGTGCCTGCGGGCCAGCTGCCTGGCGAGGGAGGTCTCGCGCTGCTCCAGCGCGGACTCCTGCCGGCGCTGCAGCTCGGAGGAGAGACCCGTGCATCCGTTGGGCAGGAGGCTGATCGGGCCTGCGTTCCCGAACGCCTTTCTTCCCTCGAACCAGATGGGCTGGGGTGTCAGGTCGAGACCGCTGATGAGGTATGCGGTGAGCTTCCTCTCCCGTCCTCCGCACCTGACCTGCGCATTGGCGAGCCGCTCCAGCCTCGCGGCGCCCGAAGGGGCCAGCCGCATCTCGGAACGGGGATGCGCGACGAGCCACTCGGCGAGTGCGAACGTGGCGTCCGCCGTCCCGGCCAGCGGCAGGTAGAAGCTGCGGGCGGTCACCCGTCCGGTGCCGGCGTCGGAGCTGGACTTGAAGGTGTAGGTCTTCCCGTCGGTTCTGTAGCTCTCCGCGACCTTCCCCTCAGGACCGGTTCCTTCAACCGTCAGCGCCTCCAGGGTGCCGTCCTTCCGCTGCGACAGCCGCTGAGAGAGCTCGAAGCGGGTGCTCCTCTCCTGGAAGACCTCATGCGACAGGCGGACGCCTGAAGCGTCCCGCCACGTCTTCAGATGGCCGAACTCCTCCCGGCCGTTGGTGAAGGTCCAGCTCCGGGCACCGGCCGGGATCACCACCTTCTGCGTGTCGGATGCGGTTGGCTGCGCCATGGCTCGCGCGGCGACGAGCAGGGCTGCGGCTGGAAGGATCGCGATGCTGCTCAACGGTGGGAACGCGGTTGCCGAGCGGGCGTGCGGCGGCAAGGCGGGAGAGGACCTGGACATGAGGAAGTGCTTATAGACATGCGCCCGACCGCGCACCCGAGCCGTCCCGTTTTGGACCTTTTCGCCGCTCTGACCTGTGACCCTGTCGGCCGCGTTGAAATGGCGCGCTCCGGGCTATACCCGAGCCGAAGGAGCCTCGACTGGCTTGGCTGCTTCTCCCGAACGCAAGTGCTCGGAGATCCGGTCCGCGAACGGCCGGTCCTGAAGGAGCCGGATAACGCCTTCCAGGGACTGCTCCAGGTCCAGACCGGCCTCCCGGGAGAGCTGCGCCGCAGCCGAGTTCGTGGCCGACCAGCAGCGCTTCAGCACCGGAAGGAGCTCCATGCTCCTCTCGGTGAGATGCACGAGCCGCTCGCGCCCGTCCGAGCCGCGCTCCAGCCTCGCCAGACCCGCCCGGACCATCTCGGAGACCGTCTGACTCATCCCGGGATGGCTTACCCCGGCATGGAGGGCGATCTCCCGAATCGGGGCGGCTCCCCGCTCCTCGAGGAAGCGCATGACGGGCGTGAACCTGGGCCTGTAGTCCAGTCCCATCGAGCGGTAGGTGCGCTCCACGTCGCCATCCAGCAGGTCCAGCAGATGCCGGAGCAGGGTTCCGAGAGTGCGCCGGCTGCTGGTCATGTCCGCATGTAAGCAGGCGACCTGCGCCACAACAACCCGTTGGAATGGGCTTGCCACTTAGCTGAGCAAATGTATAAGCGCTTACATATATATGGAGGTTGCTTGATGGTCTTCCTTGCTGTTCTCGCTGCTGCCGCATCCTGTCCTGCCCAGACAGAAGTGCTTCAGGAGGTCGCACGCCAGATAGAGCGCGACTACGTGATCGCCGCGGAGGCCAGACCACTGGCCGAGGACGTGAGGAGTTGGGCGAGACAAGGGCGCTTCGCCGCGAACTGCGGTGACCTGCGCATCTTCGCCTCACGGCTCGAGGAGGAGCTGAAGAGGCGCGACCAGCACTTCAACATCATCGTTCCGGACGGCGCAGGCACTGACAACTCGGGATACGAGGATTGGCGTCGCGAGGCGCACGACGCCAATGCGGGCGTGCGGCAGGTGGCGGTCTTCGAGAACAACATCGGCTATCTGCGCCTGTCGGAGTTCTTCTCCTGGGATCTCGCCCGACCGAAGATCGCCACGGCGCTGTCGCTGCTGGCGGACTCGCGCGCACTGATCCTTGACCTTCGGCAGAACGGTGGGGGGGACGGCGAGACAGCGGACAATGTTCTCGCCGCTCTCGTCCCTGAAGGGTCGACGCTGCTCGGCTGGATGGAATCGCGCGCTGGCAGGCGGGAGAACAGGACGCTTCCAGCGACGGCGCTGCCGAGGTGGCCCGCGGATCGGCCTGTCGCGGTGCTCGTGGACCGGCGCAGCGGTTCCGCCTCAGAGGCGGTGGCGTTCCACCTGCAGTCGCTGGGACGAGCTGTGATAGTCGGCGACCGCACCTTCGGGTCTGCACACCTCTACGGTGAGGAACGGAAGCTCCCGGGCGGGCTCCGGATGACGGTCCCGCAGGAACGGCCGATCGGCCTCCGGACCAGTGCGAGCTGGGAGCGTATCGGCGTCAGGCCTACGGTCGCCGGAGGGGACGATCCGCTCTACGTCGCTCGACGGCACCTTGAGGGTCTTCTCGGCGCGACGCGGAAGTAGCCACGCGGCTGCGGTCCACCGTCCTCGCGGCTGGGGCGGCCGCTCGCGCGAAGCGGCCGGGCGAACTGCCGGTGAGAGTCTTCACCGCGCGCGTGAGGTGGGACTGATCGGCGAAGCCGAGCGAGAATGCCAGGTCGGCAAGCCCCATTCTGCTGGTCCTGAGCGTCTCCACCGCGCGGAGTGCTCGGGTCTCGGCCCTGAAGCGTTTGGGGCTTACGCCGAAGACCTGGCGGAAGCCTCGACTTACCGATTGTGGAGCGAGGCCGTGGGCGGACGCCCACTCCGCAATGGTCAGGTCGCTGTCGCTCCTGAGCTCCTCTGCCAGCAGGTCGGGCCAGTCGGGGACAAGCCTGGGCGCCGGCCGGAGTCCTGCGAGCATGGCTTCGGCGGCCGCGACAGGATCCGTTCGGGCCAGGCGCAGCACCTCCTCGCCAAGAGAGCACTCGTAGTGCCCCGGAGTGAACGAGAGGTCGGGCAGCGGAAGGTTCAGGACCAGGGTGCGGCTGCGGGTCGTGAGGTCTTGGTGCGCCTCGTGGGCGTGGTGGAGCACGACCTCGCCTGGCTGCACTGAGAACCGTCCTCGATCGCCGGCCTCGGTGTAGCCGCCTTCCGCCAGGAGCGCGACGTAGCCAACGGCATGCCGGTGGCGCCGGATGCAGGCGCCCGGCTCCAGATGCTGAAGTCCCGACGTGATATGGGTGTGCGACACAGCCCCTCCGTCAACGGATGTGCGCGATCCGGTGCCGGATTGGAAGCGGCGGGGGTGGGCTCTGACTGCGAGGTTAAGTCCGTTCAATAGGCGCGGTCGGAGCGGGACTAGGGATGACGCCCATGACCAGCCCACCAATGATGTCCCGCCGGGGTTCAGACGGCCCCATCTCCTTCAAAGCGCCTTCAGCGCTGATCCGTCTGGTCTGCGCCGGCGTGACGGCCCTCTGGTTAGCCGCCAGCTCCCCGGCGGCGGCCCAGACTGATCGGCAGTTCAGCCCCGCCGAGCTTCGACAGGACTTCGATCATCTCTACTCCGGTCTGAAGCAGGCACACGTCGACCTATACGCCTTCGCTTCCAGGCGGGAGCTTGACGCGGCCTTCCGGAGAGAGCGTGCCAGGCTGAACCGCCCGATGTCCCGAGCCGAGGCTGCGGTGCGCTTCAACCTGTTCACGGCGCGAGTCCGCATGGGGCACACGCGCATCGAGGAGGTCGATGAGGGCTGGAGCGCTTTCCAGTCGAACGGAGGGCTCATCCTGCCCGTCCGGATCCGCGTCGTCGAGGGCAGGGCCTTCATCACCGCCGATCATAGCGGAAGCAGGTCCGTAGAGCCTGGTGATGAGCTCGTCAGCATGGATGGTCTGCGCGCCTCAGAGTGGCTGGTCCGCACGCGACGCCACATCGGCGCCGAGAGCGCGTACATGGCCGACTCCCTGCTCGAGTTCATGTTCCCCAGGCTGGTCTGGCGCGAGCTTGGCGAGAGGGCCTCGTTCGATCTGGTGCTTCGGCGCTCCGGAAGGCTGCTGAGGGTCAGGCTTCCGGCCCGTAAGGCAAGCGATGTGCAGGAGGCGCGCTCGGCGGACCGGTTGCGGCTGGTCCTGACCGACGAGAGGAAGGCCAGGGTCCTGCCCGGCGGCATTGCCTATCTGCGGCCAGGTCCCTTCTACGAGCCCTATGCGTCAACCCCGGCCGGGATGTTCGATGCCGCGGCCTTCACGGCCTTCATCGACAGGTCCTTCTCGGACTTTCTTGCGTCGGAAGCCACGGATCTCCTGATCGACCTCCGGGACAATCCTGGAGGCGACAACAGCTTCAGCGACCCGATGATCGCCTGGTTCGCGACGAAGCCCTTCCGCTTCGCCTCCCGCTTCGAGGTGAGGGTGAGCCCTCAGTCGGTCGCAGCGAACGCCGCGAGGCTTGGCCCCCGGCCCGAGGAGGCGAACGCCGGCACGAAGGCCTACGCCGAACTCTACTCGAGAACTCCCTTGGGCAGCCGCGTGAAGGTCGAGCAGCCCTGGATGGGGCCCAGAGCCGGTCGCCGCTTCGGAGGACGGGTCTATGTGCTGCAGGATCGACACAGCTTCTCGAATGCCGTGCTCGTGAGCGCCATCGTTCAGGATTTCGGCTTCGGCGTCATACTGGGGGAGGAGACGTCGGACATGGCGACGACCTATGGCGCGGCGGAGCAGTTCAAGCTGCCTGAAACGGGACTGACCGTCACCTTTCCGAAGGCTTTCATCGTCCGCCCCAGCGGGGACACCCGATCTCGCGGCGTCGTGCCGGACCTGAGGTTGCCGACACCTGTGCTGCAGTCTCCGTCCGATGAGGTGCTGGAGTCCGCGCTAGAGGAGATCCGCAGAGGACGGCCGAAAAGCTGAGGGCCAGTGGTCCAACCTCGCCGCGCGTGCTGTGGTCACACCGAGATCGCCTCCCTCAGAGGGTTTTCCGATGCAGATTTGCGAGGTTCCGTCCCACGTTGACACCCAAAACGACTGTGGCCGGCGGCTGAGAGGTGCGAATGTCCGCTCACCGGTTTGAGGTCGCCAAGAAGATCAAGGACGCACTCGACTCAACAAGACAAGGGGGTTTCAAGATGAACATGTTCAGGATTGCTGCAACTTCACTGCTGATCTCGGTTGCCGGCTCTGCCGGGGCGGCGACGACGGTGAAGAACACCGACCTGCCGGACGTGAGCGGCAACTTTGGCGCGGGAGTCGCCGCTACTGTGACGGACGCGAATGGTACCCTGACCACCGTGACGGGGCCGAGCGGCTCGGCGAACCGGGCAGGAGCGGGCCTGGTGCTGGACAAGTGGGCCCAGCAGAACGTTGGGGCTAACGCCTCGGTGGGCATCACCAAGACGCGCGCCCGTTCGGGTAACGGCTCGGTGGAGTTCATCGGGACCAGCGCCAACGGCCATCCCGACCAGAACGGCAATCCCGGCAGCGGATCGAAGGCGGACCTCGAATACTACTTCAGCCAGCCTGTCCGCCTCTCGGATTTCGTCAGCGCATCGTACGACTGGTACCGCTCCTCCGCCTCCACCACTGACGGGATCCAGACGGCATCGCTCCGCCTGCTCGTCAACACTGGCGGGCTGACGCTGCCGCTCTCGACGGCGCTGATCTACGAGCCATACTACCAGTCGGCGCCAGGCAACGTCGCGACGGATGCGTGGGTCTCGGAGAGCATCGGCCTTTCATCGCAGTTCTGGAACAACAGCGGGCTCGCCAATCCGGGAGCGTTCACCAACTCGCTTTCCGACTGGATCGGCGCCAATCCGGACCTGCTCGTGGTAGGACTGAGCTCCGGCATCGGCTCCGGCTGGAGCGGCACCTTCTCGGGCGGGATCGACAACGTCGCTTTCGATTTCGGCAGCCGCGCCGACAGCTTCAACTTCGAAGTGGCCGCGGTGCCGGAGCCGGCCACCTGGGCGATGATGATCGGCGGCTTCGGTCTTCTGGGGGCGGCGACGCGGCGTCGTCGTTCGGTGCTCCGGGTCGCATAGCACCCGGTTCATCGAGGGGTGGTGGCGCTCGCCCCCTGAAGGCGCTGCCACCCCGTCGATGACCTCAGTTCGGGGGGACAGATCTCACTGGTACGGGAACCGACCGGCATGACCTTGGACGCACTGTTCTGGTTCCTCCATCTGCCGGCCCTGGCGGCGTGGATCCTGCTGCTGGCACCGCACGACGTCAGGCGTATCGCGGCTGCCAAGGGCGCGGGACTGCTCCTCGCACTCGCCTACTGCGCGCTCTTCTTCGCTGGCAGGGGTGCGAGCACGCTCGTCGCCGACTACTCGCTTGAGGGTATCGCCGAGTTCTTCGCGGTGCCGGGGCTGCGTCTCGCCGGGTGGACCCACTACCTCGTCCTGGATCTCTGGGCGGGCATCTGGGAATCGGAGGAGGCGGCACGCAGGGGCATGCCGTCGTGGCAGCTCAGGCTTTCATTGCTGCTGACCGCTTGCGTCGGACCCTTCGGCCTGGTCGTGTTCCTGCTGCTTGGATGGATCAGAGGAATTCTTCAAGCACGCCCGGGTCAGTCATAATGCTGCCTGAACTGACGATGCGCGACGCGACCTGCACCGTCCTCTTATGTCGTGTCCGAACGAGCTGACCTACTGCCGGAACAACCCAGTCGCCCTTCTTAGCCTCGCAGCCTCCATCAGACGTTTCTGGGTGAGGATCAGCTCGACGTTCCGGATGTCCGAGATTCGCGTGCCGGGGTCGCCCTGCACGAGCACGAGCTCCGCGAGCTTGCCCACCTCGACGGAGCCGGTGCGGGCCGAGAGTCCGAACGCCTCGGCGGGTGCGATCGTGGCGGAGGCGAGCGCCTCGGCAGGGGTGAGTCCAGCCTCTACGTAGAGCTCCAGCTCGTGTGCGAGCACCAGGCCGTTCATGTCCGAGCCCGCGACGAAGCGCACGCCCTTCCTGCGGAGCTCCGGGAGCAGCTCCTTCAGCCGGCCGAACGCCTTCAGGATGGCGGGGCGGTCAAGGCCGGGCGCTGGGGCGATCCCGCCCTGCCTCTGCCCACGCAGGAACTGGTAGTCGAGGCTCTCGGCAATGGGCCGATAGGCCGCCCCGATGTTCCCGTCCTGATCGGTCCAGAGGTGCTCGAGCACGCTCAGCGTCGCGTCCACCACGACTCCGCGTCGTGCGATCTCGTCGAGGAGGCCGCCGATGCTCGGACCGGTGACGTCGATCTGATCGGCAAGCCGCATGGGGCCGTAGTGCCGCTCCAGCGTGTCGGTCCGGTTGATCACCTCGTCTGGGGCGGCCTGCAGGAGCAGGAAATTGCCGTGGTTGATCTCGTCATAGCCGGCCATGACCGCGTCCAGCGCGCGCATACCGTGAGGCACGTGACCCTGCATCCGGAGCCCCAGCCGCTTCGCCTCCGCGACGATGCCGGGCACCAGCTTCGGGTCCAGCGAGCCGTAGGTCTTCACGCCTGCGAAGCCCTGGCGCTTGGCCAGCCTCACGGCCTCGAGCGCTTCCGCCTCCGTGCTCACCTTGACGCCCACGAAGACGGAGAGCGGCCCCGGACCGTCGATGATCATCATCGGGATCACCCGTGGTCCCAGGAGCCGGCCGTCCTCGATCCGGCGCATGCGCGGGATGATGTCCTCGGCGAAGTTGCCCGGATCCCGGACGCTGGTGATGCCCTGCGAGAGGAGCAGCGTCCCGGCTTCGTCGCTGAAGAAGTGCAGGTGGCTGTCCCACAGTCCGGGCAGGAGCGTCCTGCCCGCACCTGGCACCACGCGGGCACCTCGTGGTATCCGGGTCCGGCCACTCTTCCCGACCGCAGTTATGACGCCGTCCTCAACCACGACGGTCATGTGCTCCGCGAAGGATCTCGCCCTGGAGACGAAGAGACGCACGTCCTTGAATGCGACAGGCTGCTTGAGGACCGGCGCGAGTTCCGACACTAGCGCGCTGGCGCGCTCGGCGGCCCGCTCGTCCTGGGCCTTCTTCAGGTCCGCGGCGACGTGCTCCCACCCTCTCGGGAGGCAGGTGTAGCCACCCGCTCGGCCGTAGCCGAGGGACTGCGCCACGCCGAAGACGGTCGCACCGTCGAACCAGATCGGCTGGCGACCGAAGCCGCCCCTCAGCTGGTAGCCGCTCAACTCCTTCGTCTCGGCACCCTTCCGGACCTGCACGCGGCCGAGGAGCTCGAGCTCGGCCTTGCCGCCGGGCGCGATCTCGACCGATCGGCTGGGCGACCGCAGGGCCGCCTCGGCAAGGTTGAACAATGCGTCGATGGATTCGGCGAAGGGGACGTAGTGGAGATTAGGACGGAACGGCCCGGATCCCTCGTCGACGAGGCTCTTGAACCAGTAGCCGCCCGGCGTGGCCGAGTAGCTCTCCTCCACGGGTCCGCTGGACGTGGTGCCCCTGATCGTGAGGAGCTTCAAGTCGCCCCCGGCATCGAACCTCGTCTCCTGCTCGACCTCGTAGGCGTAGCCGCGGTCCAGCAGGCTGTCCCGGGATCGTCGCGCTCCGCTGCCGTCGGACCACCGTGCGAAGCTTCCATAGCGCGTGCCGCCGACTGTGAGGTCGCACGTCCACGCATGCTCCGGGGCCGCGGACAGGGTAGGTGCAGCGGCTGGTTGCTGAGCGGACGCTGCAGACGAGCATGCACACAGGAGCGTGATCGCGACCGGCATAGCCGACGAGGCCATGCGCTGGCTACGCCGAGGAGCGGCATGGGGCTGCACCGGATGCAGCAGGCCGTGCGCTGCCATCAAGGTTCCAGGCCGTTCCATCAGTCCGCCTCCATGTCGCATCCCCTCATCAGCTACCATTCGGAGGGACGTGGCCGCGTTGCCTAATGGGTGATCGGAGGTGTGTCCCACGCACCGGCGCACTCCATCCGCTGAAAGGTCGCAGGGATGCATCGGTCCACTGTCCTGGCCTGCTGCTTGTCGCCTCTTCGAGCGTGTGCGAACGCTGCCGGGATGTCCGAGCCTGCCAGAGACGCTGCCCCAGACGCGGAGTGGATGCCTTCGAAGGGTCTGCCCCCTTTTGCCGCGCTGCGCGCGTTCGAGGCGGTCGGCCGACTGGGCGGCATCCGGAAGGCGGCGGCGGCGCTCTCCCTCCACCACGCGGTCGTGAGCCGGCACATTGCCTCGCTCGAGCAGTGGATCGGGCAGCCGCTGATAACCCGGGATCGCCGGCTCAAACTGCTCACCGAGGTGGGGCAGCGCTACCATGAGCGGGTGCACCAGGCGTTTGCCGAGCTGGCTGCGGCCACCGAGGAGGCGAAGGGCGAGGGCGGGCGCCGTCGGCTCAGGATATGGACCAACGGCGGCTTCGCTTCGAAGTGGCTGTCCCGCCGCATCTCGGAGTTCGAGGCCTTGCAGGGCTCCCTCGAGATCGAGCTGCGGCCCTCCGACAGGGCGCCGGACCTGCTGAATGGGGAGGCCGAGGTGGACGTCCGGTATTTCGGCGACAGCTACTCGCCGGATCCCGGCGGCCGGAGTCTCAGGCATGTCGAGCTCGTCCGGCCCCACATCATGGCTGTCGCCGCGCCGGGTCTTGCGGCCAGGCTGGAGCCGCTCGGCTCGGCTGCCGACCTGCTCCGACAAACCCTGCTGCACGAGGAGGACGACGCGCAGTGGCGTGCCTGGCTAGCGGTGCGGGGGCATCAGGTCGCGGGTGAGATCGCCGGCCCGAGACTGTGGCACGCGCACCTGGCGATCGCGGCTGCGGTGGAGGGGAGGGGTATCGCCCTCGCCAGCGCGTACCTCGTCTCCGACGAGCTCAGGTCCGGCTCGTTGGTCGTCCTGCCCGATCCCGACGCTCCTGCGCCGGAGGTGCCTCTCGGCGGCTACGTTCTCTCGACGCGCGCCGACCGGTTCGACACGCTGCTGCTCCGGCGCTTCAGGCGGTGGCTCGGGGACGCCCTCTCGGTGACTTGAGGGCACCGCGCGGCGCGGCGTTGGCGACTTCCAGCAGGGGCTGCCGCCCCGGAGGTTGTCTTTCTGCAAGCAGAGGGAAGCCGATGCTCGATCTCGAGCCGCACTGGATGCCGTTCACCGACAATCGCCGCTTCCGCCGGTCGCCCAGGATGCTGGTATCGGCTTCCGGCGTGCACTACCGGGATTCGGCGGGGCGCAGCATTCTCGATGGTGCCTCGGGCCTCTGGTGCGTCAATGCAGGCCACTCGCATCCTCTGATCGTGGAGGCCGTCACCGAGCAGCTGCGCACACTCGACTACGCTCCCTGCTTCGAGTTCGGTCATCCCGGGGCGTTCGAGTTCGCGGCCGACCTCGTGGGCGTCATGCCGAGGGCATTTGACAGGGTGATCTTCGCCAACTCGGGCTCCGAGGCGGTCGACACGGCGCTGAAGCTCTCGCTTGCCTACCACCGGGCGAGGGGCGAGGGCGGCCGGACGCGCCTGATCGGACGCGAGCGGGGCTACCATGGAGTTGGCTTCGGCGGCACCTCGGTCGGCGGCATCGGCCGGAACCGTGCCGCGTTCGGCACGCTGCTGCCTGGCGTCGACCACCTGCGCCACACGTACGACCCGTCCGCGGCATTCACCCGCGGACAGCCGGAGGCGGGCGCCGAGCTCGCCCGGGATCTGCAGCGGCTGATCGACCTTCATGGCGCCGAGACCATAGCGGCGGTGATAGTGGAGCCGGTCGCCGGTTCGACCGGCGTGCTGGTCCCGCCGGTCGGATACCTCCAGCTCCTGCGGGAGATCACCGAGCGCCACGGTATCCTCCTGGTGTTCGACGAGGTGATCACCGGATATGGCCGGCTTGGCGGCATGACGGCGTCGGAGGTGTTCGGCGTGACGCCGGACCTCATCGTGCTGGCGAAGGGTCTCACTAACGGAACGGTCCCGATGGGAGCGGTTGTGGTCTCCGCCCATGTGGATGAGGCCTTGTCGACAGGGGTGGCGCCGGGTGTGGAGCTGTTCCACGGCTACACCTGCTCTGGGCACCCGCTTGCGGCGGCGGCCGGCTTGGCGACCCTGCGGGTTTTCGAGGAGGAGGGCCTCTGCGAGCGCGCCGCGGCGCTGGCGCACCTGCTGGAGGAGGCCGTGCACGAGCTCGCGCGGGAGCCGTTCGTCCGCGACGTGCGCAATATCGGACTGGCGGCCGCGGTCGAGCTGGAGCCGGGAGCAGGTGCTCCGGGCGTTAGGGGGTTCGAGGTGCTGAAGCGCTGCTTTGAGCAGGGGGTTCTCGTCAGGGTTACCGGCGACACGATCGCGCTGGCGCCGGCCTTGGTCTACACGGAGGCGCACGTCGAGGAACTCGTCGGCGCCGTGCGGACCGCGGTCAGGGGCATTCACTAGACGAGGACCGCGAGTGCGGCCGCTCGGTCTTCTCAAGTTCGATGACGGCGCTCGAAGTCGGCTTCGCCAGGGGTTCCCCCGGATCGGCTGCATCTCTTCTTGACCCTCACGACCTACGCCGATTGAACCCCGCCCGGCAAAGGGCGCGAGTTTGGAGGGGGAGGCGAATGCCGGCAGTTGATCAGTTCCTTGGTGGTTGGTTCAACACTGGCGTGCTGGCCATGCTCGGTGTGGCGACCCTTCTGTTCGTTGCGGAGGCCACCAACATCCTGCACCCGAAGGTCGCGGAATGGCTGAACCGGAACAGGCTGGCTCAGACCATGAAACTGCTGCGGGAGTTCGGCATCGACACGGAGACGCCCCGGCGCGTGAACGAGGTCGCGCGGCTGGAGCAAATCTCCGGCCCGGATCTGGCCGCGAGGGTCAGCGGTCGCCTGCAGCATGCGAAGGTCGGCCACAAGGTGACGGTCGGCCGTGAGGTCGTAGTCCCCATCGACGACTACATCGACCTGATGGGGGCGACGGCCGAACCGCAAGTCGCGAGCCTGTACGCGCGGGACCTGGCGGCCAGGTGGCGACAGCTGGCGGATGTTGGAGGCCAGGTCCAGAACCTGCCGATCGACTTCATCGTCACGCCCAAGACTGGATCTCCCCTGCTCGGCTCCGCGTTCGCCGCGCTCCTCCGCAAGCCGCTTCTGCTGCACAATCCGGAATCCAAGTTCCGGTCCACTCCTGACGATCCGAAGGCGGTTTTCGACTGCGGGGAGCTGCCCGCACCAGGCGCCCGGGGGCTCATCGTCGACGACAGCAGCACGGGTGGCGGCAAGGCTGTCCGCCTGATTGAGGACCTGAGGCGGTCGGGATGGCTCGTCAGCGACTTCCTCGTCGTCTTCGAGCCACAGGCGAAGGCCGGAACGGGGCAGAATGCCTCGACTCGGCTGAGACCGCTGGGCGTTGCCCTTCATTCGATCGTGAAGACCTGACCCTTGCTCAAGGTCCTGGTCACGGGCGCCTACTCTACCGGCAAGACAGGACTGGTGAACAGCATCGGTCCGGCACTTCAGGCTCACGGCCTGCAGGTCGACATCCTTCCGGACACTGCCCGGACCTGCCCGTTTCCGCTGAACAAGGAGCAGACCGGGGCTGCCTCGCTATGGCTGATTGGTACCCAGATCTCGCGAGAGATCGAACGCTCGGCGGCGGTGCCCGACATCCTGATCTGCGACCGTGGCGTGCCGGACGTGCTCGCCCACGACCTGGAGGCGTACCGCTCCGGCAGGGGGAGCGGACTCGAGCTTCTGAAGCCCTTCCTCGCCGAGTGGACGCGGACCTACGACCTCCTGCTCCTGTCGCGGGTGGACCGCGGGATCCCGGTTGAACCCGACGGGCTCAGGGTCGAGGATCCGGAGTACCGCGATTTGCTTGATGGGCTGGCGGCCGAGGTTCTGCTGGGAGTTGCTGGCGTGCTTGAGCTGCCCCCCGGCCCGGAGGATCGCCTGGTCTACGCGCGTGAGGCTATCCTCGCGCGCCTCTCGAAGTCTTCCGTGCGCATCGCTCCCGAGACGTGATGCAGGATCTCCGACGCTATCTCGAGCGGTGGCCGGAGGGTTCCGTCTCGTGCGGTTCGAACCACGCGCCAGGTTCCGATCAGGTCGCACGCGGCAAGGCGGGCGTAGTTGGTCCGCACGTTCTCCTGGAGCCGGAGATCGGCCTCATGCTCGTCGTATTGCCGCTCCGTGTAGGATCGTGCGCTCTTGCGGAGCATCAGTTCCCGCGCGACGTCGAGCGGTGTGTCGAGGTAGATGGAGAGGTCGGGGGGCAGGACCCCGAAGGTCCGCGTCTCGAGCGTCAGGATCCAGTCCATCAGCTGCGGAGCCTCCTCCGGGCTCACCTTCGATGCCTGGTAGGCCATGTTCGAGGCGATGTAGCGGTCGAAGATCACCACGTCGTGGTCGAGTGCCGCCTTCTGCACGTAACCGACGGACTCGAACCGATCCATGGCGTAGAGGATCGCGGCCGCCTGCGGGGTCACCGGGACTGGCATGCGACCGGAGAGGAACTCGCCAAGCGCAACGCCTCCAACCGTCTCCTGATACCGCGGGAAGGAGATGACCGTCGCGGAAAGACCCTGCTGCTGAAGGGCGTCCCGCAGGTTCGACGCCGCCGTCGCCTTGCCGGCTCCGTCTGCCCCCTCGATGGCTACAAGGAGGCTCATGCCGCCACCTTGCTGGAAAGCGTATGGTAGCGCGCGAGGATGAACCGGACGAACCGCTCGCTTGCGCCCGTGCGCTCCACGAGCCTGGCTATGCGCTCCTTCCGGTGGTCGGTCGGAAGGTACAGCAGCGTGTCGCTGCGATCGCGCGCATACTGCAGGAGCTCGAGCAGGGCGGCCATGGTCGTCGGCCCGTCCCGACGCTCGAGGTCCGCCCCTTGCACGAGGAATCCGGTTGCGAGGTCCTCGTAGAACAGCGTCGCCGAAGGATCCCGGCTTGCGACGAGCCCGAGTGCGATTCCGCCTATGCTGACACCGTCGCTGCGCACGTTGGTGGGCTCCGCCTCGAGGAGAGCAGAGAGGTGGATGAGAGCTGCCTCACGCAGGTCCGCCTCGTCGAGGCTGCGGGCCACCTCTCCGGGGGCGTCGCTGAGACCCCCAGCCCGCGCCAGGCGATCGATGGCTGCATTCAGCAAACTCGGAACTCCTTCTCTGCTATCATCAGTAGCATAGGTGCACGCCGTGTCATCTCCAGTCATTCTTAGGGCTCCTTTTCCTTGATGGAGGACTTTCAGATTGCTCATTTTGCGCTCGGAGGCTCTCGTTGAGGTCGTTCCCGCGGCGTATGCTGCGTTCAGGGGGCTAGTTGAGCAGGATGCGGTTACCTTCGGACCCGCTGAGACCGCGCTGGGAGCAGCCGGACCTGACCGGAAGCGCTACCTCGAATTGTCAGGCATGGGCGGGCCGCCGCTCCCAGCATCTCTGACGGGGCTACGGGACTGTCTCTGCGCGATGGTGACCCACAGCCTCGACCAGATTGGGACTGTCGTCCTGCCGTCGGGCCGTGCCCTCCAGTCCATGATCGACAGGCGGGCGGGACCAGTGCTCCGTCTCAGCTGGTATCCCCCTGGTCCGGTCGGGCCGGTCAACCACGAGCACACCGACATCGACCTGTTCACGCTTCTTCCGGCCGCTACCGGGCCGGGCCTCCAGGTGCTGGGGGATGGCCGGTGGCAGCAGGTCGATCCCGGAGCCGATGGAGCGGTCGTGCTTGCGGGTGCGCTCGCTCAGGAGTTCGGCGGCGTGCCGGCGGCCTGCCACAGGGTCGTTGGCGACGGCCGTGAACGGATCTCCGCCTCGCTGTTCGTGAATGCCCGCCTGGACTTGCTGACCGACGGAGGGGAGCTTGTCTCCGATCTGTTCAGCAGGCGGCTACACGAGGTACAGGCTCCGGCAGGGCCGGGAGGATGGGAACATGCACGTTAAGGCGATGACGGTCAGCGTCGCCCTCCTTCATCCCTCCGAGCCGCGGGTCCTGTGCGTCCGTCACCCGTCGCTGGGACGCTGGATGTTCGTCGGTGGACATCTCGAAGCGGGCGAGACACCCCCGGCTGCCGCTCTGCGGGAGGTCGCGGAGGAGGTGGGCCTTTCCGCCGAGCTGGGCGATGCGTCGCCGCTTCCGGTCTGGCGAAGTGGGGGCAACAGACGGCTCCCGCATCCGCTCGCCATCATCGAGGAGAGCCTTCCGGCAAGTCCTGGCGAGGCCTATGTGGACATCGTGTTCGCCGGCGTCTCGCGCACCGCTGAGTTCGATCTTCAGCGGGAGGTCCTGGAGGCGGGCTGGTTCGACCTGCGCGGGGTCCAGGCCCTGGACACTACCTACCCGGTCAAGGAGCTGACCGGCGTGCTCCTCGGGATGGCTTCCTCACTCAGGGCGCAGGTCAGTGCAGGGCGTCCGTGATCGCGAAGTGCCCGTCGTGCAGCGCGCGGACGACGAGCTGACTGCGCCGCGCCACGCCGTAGCGGGCTCGTGCCGCGTCCACATGCTCCGTAACGGTGTCCTCGGATAGGCCGAGGATCCGTCCGATCTCCCAGTCGGTCTTCCCCTTGGCGATCAGCAGCACGCAGTCGATCTGCCTTGGCGTGAGCCGGACGGGCTCCAGCACGGTCTCCGTCTGACGCCGGAGCCGCCGCGCGGCCTCGTAGGCGAACGTCCCGGTGAGCTGCGCCATGGAGAGCCGGTGGTCCGGCAGGGGATGCCGAGTCTCCACGGCGAAGGTCGCCAGTCCGTTGGTCTCGCCGGGTATGTGGGCGGGCACGGTGTAGCCATCTCCGATCCCCGCCCTGCGGGAGCGAGCGAGCACGGTGCGCTGCTTCCGGCCCAGCGGAATGATCGTGTGCATCTCGGACCAGCGGAAGCCCACGAGGCTGCGGCAGCTGGCGAGGAATGCGGGATCGTCCTCGATCCTCGTTCCCGTCGAGATGTCGGCGACCCATTCCTTCGGATAGCTCGAGATGGCGATCACGCCCCGTTCGCCCGGCGTCCGCCGCAGGTCGACCTGCACGAGCGCGAAGTAGTCGAAGCCCATGTCGCGCGTCATCGCGTCGCAGAGCGCATGGAGTTCGTGCGCGCTCCTGACGCTACGGCTCAGCTCGATGAACTCGTTGACGGCGGCGAGTTCGCCCATGCCCGATTCCCCCTGGACCAGCATAGAGCGTTGAAAAGCGGGAGCAAGATCGTCTGGGCAGCAGCTCCTGCGGACGATCATGAGCAAGAGGGGAGGTGGGGAAGGGTTGAGGATCTCGCGTCAGACGTGCGCCACCATGCCAAGTGCGTGCAGGGCGTCGACTTGCTCAGGCAGCAGGTGGTCGACTGCGCCATCTCCCTGCTCGAGCGGGTCGCGGCAGTCCACGCCGTTCAGGTTGGGTGCGATCCTCCCGTAGCCCACTAGTTCGCGCAGTGCCTGGGGCCATGTTCGTGCGAGGTTCGGAGGATAGCTCAGCCAGGGGTTTTCCGATGGGAGGAGCCACGCCGCCTTGTAGCCCACGACCAGGCACGTGCGGACCATTCCGCTGAGGTTCGCTCCCTGCGCGTGCCGTGTCGAGCCGAGCATCACCAGCGCGTCGCCCGGCTCCATGGCTGCGACCGTCGCGGGCCCCTCCGGTGCGGGCGAGCCGCGGTGGGAGCGCGGCCACACGCGAGTGGCACCGTTCTCAGCCCTGAAGGAGGTGAGCGGCCAGAGCACGTTCACCAGGTGCTCCCCGGTGGGGGCGGGCAGCGGCCACATCGCGTCGTCCCGGTGCGGCACCTGCGCCCGTGCGCCTGGATGCACGGCGATGGCCTGGGTCAGGTTCAGCGTGACCTCGCGATGATGAGGTACGATGCAGTCGCGTGCAGCCCGCAGCAGCTCGGGATGCATGACCAGCTCCCTCGTCTCCGGGACGCGTGCAAGGAGACGGCCGATGCGCTTGGTCCCGCTGCCGTAGAAGGGTCCGGAGCTGAAGCCCACGTTGTCGAGCTCGACCGCGACCAGGGAGGCGATGGAGCGCGCCAGCGAGGTCGGGATTGCGGATCTGATGATCGCGAAGCCGTCGCGCTCGAGCTTCCCCGAGATGGCCGCGGTCATGCCGCTTCCATCAGGTGGCCAGCCGAAGGCCTGAGCTCCATCCGGTCGATGGACCGTTCCTGGTAGACGCCTGCGCGGCGGAGCAGCGGGATGGTGTTCGGGTCGACGTGCACCATCAGCGCGGCGATCATGTCCTTGCCTTGAGCAGCGGGCATTCCCAGCATCTCGCACCGCCAGCCCAGGGCCGCCACGCGGGAGAGCAGCGAGACTTCGGTCAGCATCGTGTAGGCGCGCACGCCAGTCAGCAGGGCGTACTCGACCAGCGCTCCCACGAGCCGTCGCCTTACGGCCAGGCTCTGGTCCTTGGGACAGTCCGGCGAGACGCACAGGCGCGTGATCTCCATGATCTCCGGACCTCGCGGGATCCCTCCGCTGCAGAGGTGGCTGAACACGTCGCCGAGCAGGTGGGGCCCGGTCGTCGGCAGCAGCCGGAGCGAGCCCATGTGCTGACCCTCCTCCCTTCCGGTCACGACCATGTAGGTGGCTGCGGGTCCGTCATAGGCGTCGCGCTCCTCATGGCCAGCGTGCGGAAGGTCCCAGCCCATCCGGTCGATGAAGATGCGCTTGCGGTCCCGGTGCATGGAACGTGCGAGGCTGTGGTCGGAGGGGTGACGGTCGAACCGGTCGAGTACGGCGAGCATCGGGTGTCTCCTGCTGTCTGCGCGCCAACCATCGCAGCGGGCGTGGTGCATCCGCCTCCCCCCCTAAGGGGGGTGATGCTCGCCCACGGACTGTGGTCGCCTCTCCCGCATGAGACTCGCAGAGAAAACCAGCCCTACCGGGGAGCAGGAGCTGCAGGCCGATCAGGCGCAGAACGTCGTCCGCGCATGGCCGGGATCCAGAGCCATCGCACTCGTCAACGTAGACCTGAAGGCGCGGGCGCGCCGGATCTACGCGGACCGCAGAAGGCGCGATCGCCTGTTCGGGGAACTGAGCGTCCTCTTCAGGGATCCGGCCTGGGACATCATGCTGGACCTCTACGGTGGGGATCGGCCCTGCGGGCCGGTGAGCGTCAGCAGCGCGGCCCGGGCAGCGTGCATACCCATGTCGACTGCGCTCAGGTGCGTCGAGCAGATGGCGGCACGCGGCCTCGTGCACCGGTGGCCGGACCCGGAGGATGGGCGGCGGACGCTCATCAGGCTGACGGCGTCGGCGACGGAACTAATGGGGAGGCACCTGGCGGACGAGACGCGCTTCGGCCCCGAAGGATGAGCGCCCCGTCGGGTGAGAGACCTCAGCATCAGCGTAGGGGCGGGGGAGAGCCCCTGACTGCCTCTGCGGCAGTCAGGCGGCGTCAGAAGCTACCGTGGGCCGGCATTTTGCACTTGTAAGTTCAAATGCGATCCCCAGCTTGCTCCTGTGGAGCAGCACACCGACGAACCTCGAACTCGCACGGGCGACCAGCCTGACCATCCGGCTGAGCCAGCGCGTACGCGCACTCTCACCCGTCTCGAGGTGCGGGAGGGACCCACTGGTGAGGGGGACGGCTCCCGCACCTGGGTCGCCGCCGTGCTGGACGTGGAGACGACCGGTCGGGACACCCAGCTGGACGAGGTCATAGAGCTTGCGGTCAGGCGCGTGCGGTTCGACGCAGAGGGGATCATCACGAAGGTCGACTCCGCAAGGTCGTGGCTCGAGCAGCCCAGCTCAAGCCTGAGGCCTGACGTGATCGAGATCACCGGGCTCACCGATGAGATCCTGGCGGGCTGCCGGATTGACGAGCGCGAGGTGCTGACGCTGCTGGAGCCATCCTATCTCGTGGTCAGCCACAACGCGCGCTTCGACCGCCCGTTCGTCGAGCGGAGGCTCGCGGAGCTGCCGCGCAAGCGCTGGGCATGCTCGATGGCTGACGTGGACTGGCCCGCCCTTGGCTTCGACGGCCGGAAGCTCGGGCACCTCCTCATGCAGTGCGGCTACTTCCATGATCCTCACCGGGCGACCGGCGACGTGGACGCCGTCATCGGACTGCTCAGGCACCGGCTTCCGGATGGAAGGACCGTCCTGCGCGAGCTGCTCTCCAATGCGAGCATGCCGCACTGGATTGTGAGGGCCTACGGCGCCGCCTTTGAGGCGAAGGGGCTGCTTCACGGCCGGGGTTACCGGTGGAACCACCTGGACAGGCACTGGATGCGGGAGGTCTCCGATCGGGAGATCGACGAGGAGCGTGCCTGGCTGCAGGAGCAGGTCTACTGCGAGCGGATGAGGCCGAGGGCGCCGGCGCCTTGGATCGGCAGGCTGCCATGGACGGAGCGCTTCAGAAGCTGAACCGGTGAGCAGCATGCAATCTGCCGTAGCGCCTTCTGCAGCTGTGAACTGAACGGCTGACGCAGCCGCAATGCGGCTCACACGTTCAGGTTGAACACGCTCAGACCCTTCTGGGGGATGCAGCGGGTGGAGAGCTCCTGAGGCTTGTCAAGCGGAAGGATCCTGAGACGCCTCTTGCCATAGTAGCTGATGTCCATGGAGATGCGCACTGGCTCACCCTTGCGGGTGAAGATCGCCTGGTCGCCCGCCCGGTCGGTGCCGGTGATGCATAGCCGCCATCCCCGCCGATGAAGAGAAGGCAGGATGTCGTATAGCGCGCGCTGATCACCGTCATGCCAGAGCACGAGGTGATCGAAGCCCGACTGTCCCCTGCTGCCCCGCAGGTCCACGGCCGCTTCGTAGGGGCCACGTCCATAGAGCGTCACCCCGGCTCGTCGGCACCGGACGTGGACCGCGTCCATGTTGAAGCAGTGACGAAAGCCGCCTCGGGCTGCCGCTTCCATGCTGCCGCGGACCGGCAGGCCACCGAACAGCAGCTCTGGGGGAGGGGGTGTGTTCGGAGTGCACCCACTAACGCACAAGGAGACGGGCAGCGTCGCGACGGCGAGCAGGTGCTTGAGCGGAAGGCGGCGGTGACCCGTCACGACCGTCCGTCTGGAGCCGTCTTCGCGGGAAGGCCGGAGCTCGCCGCCGAGAATCTGAACTGAAGGACCGAGATGAGGTACGAGACCGCGACTGCAGCCGAGACCGCGCCTACCCTGTTCGAAGGCACCGCGTGCCAAGCTACGAGCACGAGGGCGATGCGCATCGCGAGGTGGGTCAGCCCTATGGACGTTCCCCGGCTCCATCCGGAGACGACCCAGTGCAGCGCGAACGCGATGCCGACGGTAAGCGGGAACAGGTCTGGAGCATATACCCACACTGGAATGTGTATGGACCAGGTCGCGAGCACCATCACCCTCGCCAGTGCCGACAGCTCGAACAGCGGATTCTCCGGGAACGGTCCGTTTTCCTCACCGCGCAGCCTCATGATCGCCGCGCCGACGGGCATGATGAACCAGAACCCGACGAACAGGACAAGGTTGCGGTAGGATGGCGGCGTCGCAAGGGAGGCGAGCGCGATGCCGGCGTAGACGAGGATCCCTGCTATCGGCAGGGACGGCACGGCGAAGCGCACGCGTATGAAATCCTGCTGCATCTCTTCGAACGTCATGTGGGAAGCTCCGTTATTTGTTCCTTGCTACCGGGTCAGCTCCCCGCCAGCTTGTAGAAATCGGAAAATCCGGAGCTAACGCGTTGATCGACAATCCTCGGATCCTGGCCCGCCCCGTTCGGCCAACCCTCAGGCAGCATGCTATCGGGTTCGTCGAGAGATCTGGTCGGCAGCCTTCGGGGGTCCGGCTGGAACTTCCCTTTGCGACACCAGTGATCCACGTCAGCCTCGATGCGGCCACGGTCCGTGCGGTGCAGTTCAGCGCGGGATCCAGCAGCGCTAGCACGTCATCCTTCGATGACCGCCGACGCATCTTTGTGATTGCGCTCAGCTTCACCGGCGCGGCGGCGCTCCTCCCGGAAGTGGTGGGAGCGGTCGATCAGGGCTTCGTGGCAATCGAAGGCTCCATCTGGTCGGAGCTGCGTGCTCGTCTTCTCGATGCGCCATCCTTCGCGGAGCGGGCCGCTGTGGCGGAGTGGTTTCTGGAGGAGCGGACTAGTGCCGGGACAACCGGTCAGAGCCCCTTCTTCAGAGCGGCGGACGCGATCGCCTCGGACCGCTGGCGGGGCTCGGTTGCGGATCTTGCCAGAGCCTTCGGGTGCGAGGAACGCACGCTTCGGAACCGGTTCAGGCAGGATCTGGGCTGGGCGCCCAAGGGGCTGCTGCGCGTAGCGCGGTTCAATCGCGCGCTAAGGACCCTCCATCCAGGCTCCTGGGCCGGCGCGCCCGACACGGATTCGCGGATCGAGTTCGCGGACGAGGCGCACTTTCACCGCGAGTTCGTCGCACATGCGGGTATCTCTCCGCGCGCGTTCGTGGAGGCGAAGCGGCGAAGCGGCGAGCCGATGTTGCACAGTGTGGTGCTGGATTAGCCCGACGCGGGCGAAGCCGCCCGAGGCCCGCTTGCTTCATGCAGCGGCTGCGGGTCGTAGCTGCCCGCGAGCTCATTTGGTCGATGGGGCTGCCGATGGAGAAGCTCGCTCGGCGTCTGGGTTGCGACCCGGGCATGTGCCACCGCTCGCTCCTGCCGGGATCTCGGCGCCGCGGCGGCTGTTCCGGCGAGAAAATCAGCGCCGGCTCGTTGCGGCTATGGCCGCTGTTAGGCTGCGACCTTTCTGCCGCCGAGGCGCCGCCTGATCATGTGCAAGCTGCACAGTTGGCTGGAACCTGCGATACCTGATGGGGCGTGACGCGCAGAATGCTGTCCCACACCGTCACCGCCTGCCCCGTAAGGAGTACGCGTTCACCCTCCACCCGGCAGCGGATATCGGCGCCACGACCTGGCGAGGCCTGACGGAAGCGTATGTCATGTCTGGTGAGCCGGGATGACAGGATCGGCGCGAGCATACAGTGGAACGATCCGGTGGCTGCGTCCTCCTCGATCCCGTAGCCGGGCGCGAAGAAGCGATCGATCACCTCATAGGGCGCGGTTTCATCCGCGAGTGCGGCGACGCCGACATTGCCTTGGCCTCCATGAGCCGACGAGATCACTTGGAGCATATCGAAGTTCGGCGATAGCCCGATAACTTGGTCGGGTGTGGTGAAGAGCGCGATGAGGTACGGCCCGGCCCAGACCTCCGCTGGCACTTCCCCCAGTGCCTGGCAGAGTTCCGGCGGGTTCGGGATCTGCCGCGCCTCAGGTGCCGGGAAGTTCATCTGGTAGGCCGATCCGTCCTGCCGGACCACCAGCTGCCCGGACGGGGATCGGAAGCGTAGCGTTTCGCCTTCGAAGCCCACCTCTGCGAAGAGAACATGGGCGGCGGCCAGGGTGGCGTGTCCGCAGAGCGGCACCTCGACCTGAGGCGTGAACCACCTGATTTCCAGGCTCCCCGCTTCTTCCCTTGGGACGAGGAAAGCGGTCGCGCCCGCGCCGTTCTCGCGAGCCAACGCTTGCATCCACGCCATCTCGGGCCAGCGCTCCATCGGTTCAACGACGCATGCCGAGTTCCCTGAGAACGGCAGATCGGTAAAGGCGTCAACTGTCCACTGGCGCATCGTCAACCCTCAAGGCCTGTAAATCCGGGTGATCGGCCCGAAAAGGATCCAGTGGCAGTGCCTGTGGCGACTCAAATCGAGGTATCCTCGCCATCGACTTCACTCGGACGCGAACAGGCTTGACCCGGGAGCCGGTCAGCCTAGCTGTTCGGTTCCGAGAAGCCCGGGCGGCCGCCGCCGCGCAGCGCGAAGCTGCGGAGTAGAGCGTTGGTGCCCGGATCGGCTGCCATGCGTCTGAACGCCTCCGCCTCTATCGCAAGCGCCTCGTCGATGGGCTTATCCAGCCCATTAGTGACGGCAGCCAAGGCGGCGCCGACGGTACGCAATGGATGCGATCCGATCTGCTCGGCCAGCCTGACCGCCGTATCGAGCGCCTGGCCTTCGGGCACGACGCGATTGATCAGGCCGAGGCGCTCCGCCGCCACAGCTGAGATTGGAGCACCCGTCAGGATCAACTCGAGCGCCTTCTTACGACCGATGTGGCGCGGTAGCCGTTGCGTGCCGCCGAAGACGGGGATGATACCGATGTTTATCTCCGCCTTCGCGAACGTTGCGTCTTCTGACGCGACAGCGAGGTGCGAGGCCTCGACGAGTTCGCACCCTCCTCCATAGGCGAGGCCGTTGACGGCACAGATCACCGGCTTTCGGCTCGCTTCTATTCGGCGGGTCAGCTCCTGACCCCTTTGAACGATATCACGCAGCGCCGCTTCGACGCTCTCGTCGAGAGACGCGACGAATGACGGGATGTCCGCGCCGGCAGAAAAGGCGCGTCCGGCGCCAGTCAGCACGATACCACGAATAACCGGCTCGGCCTCAGCGAGATCCACGGCTTCCTGAAGGGCCTCGATCAGGGAGGCTGTCAGGGCATTTAGCTTGTCCGCACGATTGAAGGTGAGGACGAGCACTCCGGACGCGGTTCGATCAGCCAACAACTCGGGCAAGCGAGCCTCCTCCCTGTTTGGGCACATTGGCGCAGGAGCCTGGACGAGCCGCAGGGGGTGTTCTCCCTCTGGCCCAAGCCGAGCGCTGGTGAGGGCGGGCGTTCAGCCGAACGCCCGCCCAACTATCCGTTAGAACCGCTGGCGGGCGGTGATGCCGAAGGTGCGGGGCTGGCCGACGTTGAAGCCGAGGCGCGCGCGGCCGCCGCGTTCGCGGTCGAACGAGAGCAGCGGGTTCTCGTCGAACAGGTTGTTCACATAGGCCTGCACTTCGAAGCCGCCGCGCGAGGTGAGGCCGACGCTGAGATTGACCAGCTGATAGTCCGGCAATCTCAGGTTGAGCGTCGTCGATGCCGTCGCCGGCGCGCCGCCGAACGGCAGGCCGTGCACGAAGGTGCGCGGATTATTCTCCTGATCGCCCGGCTGGGTGAAGCGATTGCCGACATGCTGGAAGCTCGCCGACACGAACGCATCCAGGCCGTCCCGGACCGGGAACTCGTAGCTGGTGTTCGCCGAGAGCTGGAACTTCGGCACGGTTGGCAGGCGATTGCCTTCGCGAATGCCCTCGATGACCGTGCCCGCGGCGTTGGTCAGCGTGCTGTCGAACTCGGCTTCGAGCATGCTGGCGGAGACGCCGAGGTTCCATCCCTGCACCGGCTGGGCGCTGAACTCGACCTCAAGGCCCATGGTGTGGGCGTCGGTGTTGAACACGACGCGCGAAGAGCAGCTGCCCGCGTCGGCCGTGACCTGCAGGTTCTTGATGTCGGTGTAGAAAGCCGCCGCGTTGAAGGTGAAGCTGCCGAAGCTGGACTTTATGCCAGCCTCGTAGTTCCAGAGGGTCTCGTCATCATAGCGCGGGCGATTCCCGAACGTCCCGGCATCGCCGGGACCGCAGAGCGGGATGTTTAGAGGGTCGTTGACACCTCCCAGCCGGAAGCCCTTGGACGCCTGCAGGTTGATAGTGACGGCGTCGGACGCCTCGTAGCTGACTAGGAGCCGGGGATTGAAGCCGTCCGACGAGGTGCGGTCGACGTTGTTGTCCCCATTGGCGAAGATTCCGCCTGACTTGAAGGTGCGCACCTCGCTGAAGTCGTAGTAGCGCAGGCCTGCGGTGGTCGTCAGCCGTCCGAAGTCGTAGCTGATCTCGCCGAAGATCGCCTTCTGCTTGATGTCGTAGGGGATGTCGGCGTTGTAGGGCGAGTTGAGGGGGAACCCGTTAGCAGCCCCTGCCGAGGTGCCGACGCCCAGGCGTGCATCAGTGAAGGCGTCGTAGCCCGGCGTGGGCAATCGTTGCGCGTATACGCGGTCGATCTTGGAGTAGAAGCCGCCGACCAGCCACTGGAACGGGCTTGCGCCGTTGGAGGCGATGCGGACTTCCTGGGTGAACGTCTCCAGGTCCGTGTTGTCGCGCAGGTTCGACGGCAGCAGCACGCCGGCAGCCGGAAAGCCGAGGTCGACCGACACGGACCCCGTGAGCGCACTGGCGTCGCGGGAAACAAGAATGCTGCGGTCGATGTAGCTTGTGACGGAAGTGAGCGTCACTGCGCCTATGTCGACATTGGCCGTCAGGTCGGCGAGGAAGGTTTCGTCCTTGAAGGCCTCGCGCAGCAGCAGGAACTGCTGGCGCTCGCGAAAGGTGACAGCCGGACGCGTCGTCGTGAACGGGTTGGCGTAGAGATTGTAGACCTCCTGGCGGTTGAACCCGTCCGCGGTGACCTTCTGATACACGACGCGGGGCGTGATGGTGATGTTCTCAGTCGGCTGGAACAGCACTGCAATGCGGCCGCCGTAGCGCTCGCCGTCGTTCACGTCCTCGTTGATCGCGCCGCCTTCGCGCCGTGCATCGATGAAGCCGCCGAACTTGGTGTAGTAGCCGACAGCGCGGATCGCGAACATGTCGGACGCTGGCAGGTTGATTGCGCCCTTGAGCGAACCGCCCACTGAGCCGCCGTTGATATAGTTGATGTTGCCCTCGACCTGCCCTTCGACCTTATCGGTGGTCGGCTGGTTGGTGATGTAGCGGATGGTGCCGCCGACCGAGCCGGAGCCGAACAGCGTGCCCTGCGGTCCCCGCAGAGTCTCGACGCGGTTCAGGTCGAACAGGTCGAGGTCGGGCGTGAACAGCGACAAGGAGACCACGCTCTCGTCGAGATAGACGCCGACCTGCTCCTTCACACCCGGCTGATCGCGCACAATCTGCCCCGACGAGACGCCGCGTATGGAGATCTGGCTCTGGCCAGGTCCGAGGTTCTGGATGGTGAGGCCGGCGACGTTGCGCGACAGGTCCTCCAGCGTGGCCGCGCCCGAGCGCTGAATGTCTTCCTGGGTCTGGGCGTTGATCGAGAACGGCACGTCCTGGAGCGAGGTGGCGCGCTTCGTCGCGGTGACGATGATGTCCCCATTGTCACCTGCGACCTCGGCCCCGGCGCCCTGCGCCCCGGTCTGCGCCATGGCTGGCGCGGCGAGCGCAACCAGGAGCAGAAGCCCCGTGCTGCTTAGCAGCGCTTTCCGGTGAGCAATCCGAAGCATCAGCAATCCTCCCAGGTTGTCAGTCTTTTCCAGGCGCTCTTCGCGCCAATCCGTGTGCAGGTAGTTGAGCTACTCGCGTCCTTCTTCGCGCGAACACTGCCCGAGGTGCGAAGAACCTGGAGGAGTCCTCCTACTTGGCCCCGGCGCCGCGTCTCACTTCTGCATTGTCGGCTTCCGAGACGCCCGGATTTCGGCCAGCACCTCAGCGATCGCGGCCACGACGGCCTCGGGTGCGTCCAGCTCGATGTGGTGAGTGGTCCCTGGCACGATGCGCTGGGTGCCGCGCCTGGAGAGCCGTGCGCTCTCGCGGTGCAGGGCGAGCCACTGGTCCACCCCCAGTGCCTCGAGCGGGTCCGTTGGCGTGCCGAGGTCATGGGTGAGGACCCTGATCGGAATGTCCGCGAGGGCCCCGGGTCTAAAGAGCCGGGCGTAGACCGGATCGGCCGAATCCGTTCCGTAGATGCTGTATGCGATCTCGGAGGCCTGCGCGGCCTGGTAGGCCGGTGTTACCTGGATCTTCTGTCGCATGGCCGCGACGTCGGGGCCGAGCTTCGGCCGCACCGGATCGGAGCACCGCTTGTATTGCGTGGAGGAAGGATCGAGCGGCTTCTCCAGAGCCGCGGCCCGGCAGCCGACATAGTGCTCGACCAAGCCTGCCAGCGCGCCATGGTCGATCAGCTCGGACCGCGCTGCGAGCCGTTCTCCATACTTCTGCCGGACCATTTCGCGGGTGCGGTCCCATGTCCTCTCCTCAGAGGGGTCGACCAGGACCAGTCCGGCCACGTCCTCCGGATAGAGTGCCGCATGGAGCTTGACGTTGAAGCCGCCGAGCGAGTGGCCAACCAGGACAATGGGCTTCTTCAGCGCCGCGGCCTCTATAAGGGCGTGGAGGTCCTCCGCGATGGCCACTGGCGTGCGGGGACCGCGTGCGGGATCGCTGTGGCCGAGGCCCGCCCGGTCGTAGGCGCAGGCTCTGGCCTGTTTACCGACCACTGGCTGGACCAGCCCCCATATTGCGGACCAGTCGCTGCCGCCCGCGTCGAACAGGACGGTCGCGTCTCCCTCGCCCATGCAGACCAGGTTTAGCCGCCGCTTTCCGCCGATCTCCACAAGCTGCGCCGGTGCGACATAGGCGCGGACCGCCTCAGGGCTGATGGTCGGCGCATCCTGAGCGATGGCGGGGGCAGTGAGCGTGGCCAGCGCGGCCGCTAGGACATGTCTTATCACTCTGCGATTCCTCTCCTGGTCCAGCCCCGGCGGTCGGCTTGGCGCTCGGCACCTTAGCTGCCGCTGTTCGCGGATGGGTTTGGCTGGCCCGAACGGCAGTCAGCCAGCGGCTGAATGGACAAACACCGTGGCAAGTTCGCCAGCAGCTCGCCACCGCGCCGCCGCGCCTGCCCGAACATCGCCTGAGAGACGGTGGCGAAAAAGCCCTTAAAAACGGCCATTTCGCCGCTTCGTCTGGCAATATTGTTCTCGTAGCAGAAGTCTAATGAGACTTGGATTTGCAGGCTTGGGGCTCATGGGACTTCCCATGGCGATCAACCTCCGCCGGGCGGGCGTTGACCTCACCGTGTTCAACAGGTCTGCGGAGCCTTGCGGAAGGCTGCAGGGGCTGGGCGCGTCCGTGGCCTCCTCCGCGGACGCGCTGTTCGGCGACTGCGACGCGGTCATCCTGATGCTCCCCGACGACAGGGCCACGGACAGTGTGCTGGGGCGAGGAGGACCGAGCTTCGGCGCCCGTGTCCGGGGGAGGCTCGTCATCAACATGGGCACCCACGCCCCGGCCTACTCGGAAGCTCTCGACGAAGACGTGCGCTCGGCTGGCGGCGTCTTCGTGGAAGCTCCGGTTTCGGGTTCGCGTGCGCCTGCCGAGACGGGCGACCTGCTCGCGATGGTGGCTGGTGCTCCCGAGGGGGTAACCCGTGCCCGAACCATAGTGCAGCCGATGTGCCGCAAGATCATCGTGCTAGGGGCGCCCCCTTCCGCCATGAAGATGAAGATGGCTGTCAACCACTATCTCATCACCACAGTGGCGGCGCTGGGCGAGGCGATGAACATGGCGAGGAGGTCCGGCCTCGACCTCGAACTCTACAGGCAAGTGCTGGAGCTGAGTCCGCTTCGAAGCGACGTGGCCGCACAGAAGTCGCGCAAGATGGTGACGGGCGACCTCTCCCCTCAGGCTTCGATCAGGGATGTCGTTAAGAACGGCGGGCTCGTCGCCGCGACGGCCGCTGCCGCTGGCGCCGCCGCGCCGCTGCTAGATTGGAGCGTCCACCTGTTCCGGAGCGTGCTGGAGAGGGACTGCGGCGAACTGGACATGGCGGCCGTCCTGCGCGCGTTCGACCATCCAGAGGATGCCATGTTGGAGACGCTGGGCCGCGAGCCGGCTGAGCTTGCGGACGAGAAGAGTGCTAGGGTCCGGGAGGAGGATGAGGCTTCATGATAAGAACGACGATCTTGGCTCTCGAGGGGGCCCTCGCTTCAAGCGTGACCATCACTGTCGACGTGCTCGCGATGGCCAACCACAGGTGCCATGCGGCCGGGAGGCCGGCAGCGTTCGACGTCAGACTGGTGGGATCTGGTGCGGATCTGTTCCGCCCATTCCTGGCCTTCCCCGAGGCACGGCATGAGCTGCCCGAGTTGTTCATCATACCGGCTCAGGGGCTCTCGAAGGCAAGCTGCTACCGGGACCGGCTTGCCGAGCCCGACGCCGAGGAGGCGCGCGACCTTATACGCTCGGCGAACGAGGCCGGAGCGCACGTCACGAGCTCGTGCACGGGCACCCTGCTCCTCGCCAGCGCCGGGCTCATCGCTGGTCGCCGCGCGACCACGGCGTGGTGGCTCGCTCCCGTTTTCCGGGAAATGTTCCCGGCTGTGCGCCTGGACACGTCCGAGCTCGTGCTGACGGACGGCCAGTTCACCACCGCTGGTGCCGCGATGGCGCAGATGGATCTCACGGTTGGGCTGGTGGCACGATATGCGGGCGGCGAGGTCGCGGAAGGCTGCGCCCGCAGGATGATCCTCGACGAGCGCCGCTCCCAGGTTCCGTACATGGCGGTGGGTCTGCTGGCAGCCTCCAGCGAGAGCGTGGCACGGGCCGCTGCCTGGGCTCGCCCGCGGCTGGGCGAGCCGATCGGTGTGAGTGACATTGCCGCAGCGGTCGGTCAGTCCTCCCGCACGTTCGCTCGGCGCGTGGCGGCCGCGACCGGGCTTTCACCGATCCAGTTCCTTCAGCAGCTGCGGGTCGAACGCGCGATCGAGCTGATCGAGACGACCGCGCTGCCCTTCGAGGAGATCGCCTACAGGGTGGGCTACTCCGATCCTTCGACGCTGCGGATCCTCATCAGGCGCGGAGCGGGACTGGGGCCCCGGGACCTGCGCGCCCGGGCGAGATCCAATCCTCGGCACAGGCTGCCGCCACCGCCAGGCATGGCGCTCTCCGCCTGAACCGACTGTGGCGGATCAGCCCCGCTTTTTGCCCGGTAAGCCGCTGGAGGTCACGCAGCTGCGCGGACACATCTAGATGGTGTCCGCGCTCCCACCCGTTGCACCCGCCGAGGCGCCTTTTTCACGCGTGAGCGCCGGAACCTTCGTGGCCCACCAGTCGGCCGAAGGCCCGTGGTCGCCGGGCTATTGCCATGGGGGAGCGCCGGCCGCCCTTGCGGTGCATGTCGCCGGCTCATTGCCATCTCCGACGAGGATGGGCGTTGCCCGTGTGACGGTCGACCTGATGCGGCCCGTTCCCACGGGGGAGCTCGTCGTCGGGACGCGCATCGTTCGCGAGGGGAAGAAGGTTCAGCTCATCGACGTCGAGATCCGCGCTGGAGACCTCCAGGTGGCCCGCGCCTCGGTTCTGCGGCTGAGGTGGGAGGATCAGCATGCGGTCGCCGAGACGCCACCCATCGAACTCCCCGGGGCTCGAAGCGGGACTCCCACCCATCCACCGACCGGCGTGGGCTTCTCGCAGCTCTTCGACATGAAGGCGGTCGAAGGGAGCTTCGAGGCGCTGGGTCCCGCGGCCGTCTGGTTCCGGATGGATGCTGCGTTGGTAGCGGATGAGGACACGCTTCCGGCCGCACGGGCAGTAGCTTGCGCGGACTTCGCGAACGGTATCGCGAGCGTCCTTCCTTTCGATGCGTGGTCCTACCCCAGCACGGACCTGACCGTCTCCTTCATCCGGGAACCCGTCGGGAGAGACATCCTTGTGGATGCGGAATGCTGGGCTGGACCGGACGGACGCGGGATCACGCAGGCCCGGCTGGGGGATGCGCTCGGCTGGTTCGGACGATCGATGCAGACGACGATCTTCGAGCGCCGCCGCTGATGCCGGTGCGGTCCGCGGCAGCACCAGGTTCGATAGGCCCGTCGCGCCAGTAGAAGAGGACAAGATGACTGAAGCCCAGGGAGCGCTCACGCGCGAGGACATGCTCAGGCACGCATCCGAGTGGATCGACGCCTGGAACAGGCGTGACCTCGATGCGGTGCTGGCGGGCTATTCAAAGCATGCCTCGTTCCGCAGTCCAGTGGCCGCCCTCGTGACCGGGTCACCCCTTGTCGAGGGCAGGGCTGCGCTGGAAGGCTACTGGCGTGCCGGTCTGTCAAGGCTGCAGTCGCTGCGCTTCGACCTCCTTCAGGCGATCTGCGATCCGGACGGTCAGACCATGGTCGTCCACTACCTTGCCTCGCTGGACGGGCCACCGAAGCGCGCATGCGAGATCTTCAGGTTCGAGGCCGGTGTGAAGATCTATGGCGAGGCGCTCTATGGGGATGACGTCGCGGGCGCCCTTCGCCGCGACTGAACACGGCTCCCGCTAGGCTCTCGGAGGGAAGATGTTCCGTTACACCTACCACACTGTCGACGTCTTCACCGATCGGCGGTTCGGAGGCAATCCGCTCGCCGTCTTTCCGGATGCTACAGGGCTGGACCCGGCGACGATGCAGGCTCTGGCCGCTGAGCTGAATTACTCTGAGACGACATTCGTCCTCCGCCCAGAGAACGAGGCCAACACTGCCCGCGTCAGGATTTTCAACCGCACGTCGGAGATGGCGTTCGCGGGACATCCAAACGTGGGAACGGCTTTCGTGCTCGCCCGGCTGGGGCACGTAGCGGGAGGGCGGATGTCCTTCGAACAGCCGGCTGGTATCGTGGAGGTCCGGCTACTTGTCGGGGAGGGCGCAGTTTGCGGGGCCGAGATCGACGCACCCCAGCCCCTGCAGGTCCTCGGCGAACTCCCGCCGAGCAGTATCGCGGACTGCCTGTCGATTGACGCGAAGCACGTCGTCCTGGCTGCTCACCCGCCGGTCCGGGCCACTGTGGGCATCGAGTTCGTGCTGGTCGAAGTGACGATGGAGGCCCTCACGCGTGCGGCGCCTGACCTGATCGCCTACCGCCGCTTGGCGTCGTCCACGAACCTGGGCGGCCGCCTCTCCATCCTCCCCTATGCGCGGCTCGGGGATGCTGGCGTCCGGGCGAGGATGTTCGCTCCTCTGGCAGGGACGTGGGAGGATCCCGCCACGGGCAGCGCCCACGCGGCTCTCGCGGCCTTGCAGCTGTCGCGGTCGGAGCCGGAAGCTCTCTCCTACGAGGCCATTCAGGGTGTCGAGATGGGTAGGCCAAGCCGCCTGCTTCTGTCGGCTCGCCGGAGCGGCGGCGCCGTCCGCGCCAGCGTAGGCGGCGGGTGCGTCAGTGTCTTCACAGGGACGATCGACCTCTGAGCGCCACTACGACGCCCGGGCTTTCGACGCCCGACATGGCCCTTGCCATCGCCGTGGTCACCGTCTGGGGGACCAACTTCGTCATCGTTCACGAAGCGCTGCAGCAGTTCCCACCGCTAACGTTCGGAGCCCTGCGCTTTCTGATTGCGTCCGTGCCGCTACTTGTCTTCGTCCGGCCTCCCCTCATGCCGCCGCTCTCCATCGTTGCCTATGCCGTGCTCGTCGGTGCTGGTCAGTTCGGTCTTCTCGCCCTTGCACTGGATGGCCGCATCTCGCCCGGCACGGCGTCCTTCCTCCTGCAGACGCAGGCGTTCTTCACGATCGGCCTGGCCGTGCTGATCGTCGGCGAGCGGGTGACGCTGCGTAGCGTCGTGGCCTTGGCGGTGTGCCTCTTCGGCGTGCTCATCGTCGCGCTGAACGTCGGTGCCGATGCAAGCGCGGCCGGCGTCGTCCTGGTGATCGGTTCGGCGCTGAGTTGGGCGGGAGGGAACGTCATCGTGAAGTCCGCGGGAGCCGTTTGCATGTTTTCCCTGGTTGTCTGGAGCAGCCTCATCGCCGCTCCAGTCCTGATGGCGGGGGCCCTTCTCCTGGAAGGTCCGGACCAGATCGTGGGCCGGCTCGGAAGTGTGACGCTCGCAGGGTGGCTCGCCTTGCTGTGGCAGGCCATTGGCAATGTCCTGTTCGGCTATGGCGCCTGGAACATTCTCCTGTCTCGTTATCCGGCAGCGATGATCGCGCCATTGACGCTGATGGTCCCCGTCATCGGAATGGCCTGTTCGAGCTGGTATCTGAAGGAGCGGATGCCGGCCTGGAAGTTGACGGCTGCGATCCTCATCGTCGGTGGCCTCGCGCTCAACTCACTCAGACCGGTTGCGGTGCGGCCGAACTGAAGCGAACCTCGCCCGCGAAAACCGGCCAGACCTCTGGCGAGAGCGCCCCGATGAATGGCCCAAACGCTACTGGCTGCTCTCTGGCGACATCGGCCAATCTGAGCCCAGACAGGAGCGGCCGCGCGTTCGGCCGCACACCCGTCGCCACACAGCCGAATAGGTGGGAGCTCCATGCTGAGATCGATTCCATTGCTGATCCTGATCGCCGGTGCGCCGGCGCCCGCGATGCCGACCGACTCCCGGGCAGCGACCAGGGTGACCATCGAATGGAAGCACGGTGCCAAGGAGAAGCTGGTCGCGGATGACTCGCTTTGGCGCTGCACCGGGTCGACCTGCACCGGCCGTGTCGTCGATCGGGCTCGCTCCCGCCTCCGAGCCTGTCGACAACTGGCTCGAGCCGGAGGGAGGATTGTCTCGTTCGAGACAGCAAGCGGAGCTCTGTCGTCGAACGAGCTCGCCGCGTGCAACGACGTCCTGCAGCGATAGATCAACAAGGGGAGGACGGTCCGATGTCACCTTCAAGGGACCCGTTCTCGGGACGGAGTTCGCCAGAAGCCACGGTCTTGGAAGATGGCCAGCCTTCAACGCGTCCTCCTGCACTTTGTCCCGGCGTTAGCCACGTCCGGCTTGGCCATGCGCCAAGCTCACGATGAGACCTGAGGCTGGGTAGGAGGAGGATCCCTGTCTTGGAGGTGCTCTGTCCTACCAAGGAAGGCTCCCGCAGGACGCCCGCGCAGGCGGATCGCTGATGAGCGGTCAGCCGATCGATGATGTGGCGGTTGTTAAGACACGAAGGTGGGTTCGATCCTCACGGAGAAGTTGACGGATCGCGCGATGAAGCATTTCGCGTGGGCCCGCTCGTGGATGTCCCGCGCCATGGCCTCGTCGTCGCCGGTGGCGAGCCTCACCTCAGGACGCAGGACGACGAAAGTGAACTGACCGGCCCCGTCGCTCTCCTCGCGCATCTCCCCGCGCGCCTGATCTCTGTAGGCCGTCACACACACGCCCGCCTGCGCGCAGAGGGCTAGGAACCAGAGCTTGTGGCAGGCCGCCAGTGAGGCGACCAGCAGTTCCTCGGGGTTCCAGCGCGTCGCATCTCCGCGGAATGATCGGTCGGACGATCCCGGGATCATGGGCTTGCCGGGCGCCGTTATGGAGTGGGACCGGTCGTAGCCGCGATAGTCCCGAGTGCCTGAGCCTAAGTTGCCGGTCCATGCGAGGTTGACGCGGTATTCATGAAACCTCTCCTTCATGGATCTGACCTCCTGTTGCGCTGGCGGGAGCTTAGGCAGCCGCGGGTAGGGATATGGGGGCAGGACGCCTCCACAGGATGAAGATCAGGGCGACCAGCAGCGCTAGGATGCCGCCCAGGAGGAATGCCGATGCGTAGTCACCCGACAGGTGCCTGATCACGCCGGCACCGATGGCTGCCGTCGCCGCGCCGGCCTGGTGCCCCGTGAAGATCCACCCGTAGATGATCGGACCGTCGGACTCCCCGAAGTGCGCGTTCAGGAGCTTGAGCGTGGGGGGAACCGTCGCGATCCAATCGAGCCCGAAGAAGATCAGGAAGAGAATGACGCTGAGACCTCCGAGGTCAAGGAACGGCAGCGCTAGGAGTGAGAGTCCTCTAAGGCCGAAGTAGGCAAACAGAAGCTTGCGCGGATCGTACCGATCGCTGAGCCATCCCGACGCAGTGGCACCCACGATGTCGAAGATGCCCATGAAGGCGAGCCAGGATGCGGCTACCACCGGGGCGATGCCGTGGTCTCCGCAGAAGGCGATCAGGTGGGTGCCGACGAGGCCGTTGGTGGTGAGTCCGCAGACGAAGAAGCCGCCGAACAGCAGCCAGAATGCGGAATCGCGCCAGGCGCTCCTCAGCACGCGGACCGCTACGAAGTTGCGGCCGACGTGAGATGGGCTCGGCGGCTCGGCGCCGGGTGCTTCTCCATAGCGGCCAAGCCGGAGATTCTCCGGTCTCTCGCGGACGAACAGCCAGACCAGTGGGATCAGAGCCGCCATGACGATGGTGACGGTCCAGACTACCGGCCGCCAGTCGCCCGCCTCGCTCAGCTTGGCCATGGCCGGCAGGAAGATCAGGGATCCGGTGGCAGTGCTGGCGGTGAGCACGCCCATGACCAGTCCCTGTCGCCTCGCGAACCAGCGGTTCACGACGGCTGCAGCGAGGACCCCCGCCACCGCGCCACTCCCGATGCCCGATACCAGCCCCCAGGTAAGCAGGTATTGCCACGGCTCCGTCATGAACAGGCTGGCGAAGGTGGATGATCCCATCAGCGCGAGGCCGGCGAGAAGGACCCGCTTGATCCCGTATGCCTGCATCAAGGCGGCCGCGAACGGGCCGACCAGCCCGTTAACGAGGATCCCGACTCCGGCGCCTGCGGAGACGGTTGTCCGGTCCCATCCAAAGGAAAGCTCGAGCGGCAGGATCAGGACGCCAGGCGCTGCGCGCAGACCGGCTGCCGCCAGCAGCGACATGAAGACCAGGACCAGAACAACGAAGGCGTAGTGGAGCCGGGCGGGCGAGCGACCCGGCTGAAGGGCTCCCCTGGTCAACCGCTTTGACTCCTCGTTCATAGCGCCGGCAAGTTCTCTGGTGGCGCGGGCGCACCGCTTCGCTCAACTGAGCGTTAATTTGATGCTCGCCCAGCGTCACATCTGACTTTGATCAGGGCTTCCCCGCCAACTCGCGACGCTGTGACGAGCGGCAGGGCCTCAGGTCTCAGGTGGTCCAATCAAGGCTGGCCGCTCAGCTGCTTGTAAAGTTCGAATGCGCTGCGTTCGACCCAGCACTCGGCAAGGCGGCCCGACTCGACGCGCCAGATCGCGATTCCCGTGAAGGCAAGCGGCCGCTGGTCTGCGGGCAAACCATAGATGCCATTGTTGAAGCCGCGGGTGATCCACCTGGAGACGACCCTGTCGCCCGCACTGTTCATGAAGACTTCGAGATGCTCGTTGGTGGCGTCTCTGATTTGCTGCTGCATGCCGGCAACCCAGCTCTTGAACGCCGCTCTGCCCACGATTTCACGGCCGGCCGTGGTGATGCGGTAATCCTCGGTCATCAACTCGTCGATCGCGTTCAGGTCGTGGGGCGGAGCCCAGACCCTTCGGAAGAATTCTCTCGCTAGATGGTCACCGGTCGGCGTGATCATGACATTCCTCACAGTGTGATCTGTTTCCTTCTGGAGGCGGGACGGGCAGTCGCTTGCATCCCGGAGTCCATCAGGCGTGGCTTCTCACCGCTCTGTGGTCACGGGCGCAGATGCCACGAAACCGGGATCGCCCTGTTTGAACCAGGCTCGGCGGATTCTGCCGCTTACGACTTCGTAGATGCCGAGGACTTCGAGCGTGCAGAGCCCTTCAGGCAGGTTGCGTGTCACCCGCTCGCGATCGACCACGAGCCCGGCCACGCCCAGGCGGCTGATCAATACGGCGTGGAGGTCCGGCTCCCGGAATCGCTCCACGTGCCGTGCGCGGATCTCCGGGCCGCCTGAGGCGATCAGGAGCGACGGCCAGGCGAAGATCTCGGCCTCGGCTGACCAGCACGCCATGAAGGCGTCGATGTCGCGCGCGTTGTACGCTTCGAGCTGCCGGGCCACGACCTCGGCCTCGTTTGACGACTGGCCGTCGATTTCCATGCTGATACTCCTGGAGGTCGCTGGGGACGTGGACGGCCGCTCCCTTGTCAACTCGGCCCGGACGCCGGTGAGGTCTGGGTGAGTTGACGGATCATCTGGACGCTGCGGGCAGGGGGAAGACCTGCCTGATCGCTTGCGTGGCGGCTGGATGATAGACGGTGGCGTGCTTTTCCATAGGGAAAGCCGTGTAGCTCCAGCGCAGGCCCACATCGGGATTGCCGCCGAGGGCTGCGGTGAGGCGGTCCATCCCGGCCTGCATCGAGCCGCCTTCATCAGCCATCGACAGCCACAGGATCCGTTCTGGCTGTCGCCGCGTCCTGAGCAGCGCAGTAGCGTCGCTGGCAAGGCGCTGGCGATCCCACCAGAGGCTCGGGCTGACCGCGATATACCGGTCGAATGCTGCGCCATGCAGCAAGGCGGTCTCGACGACGAAGAGCCCAGCGAGCGACTCGCCAATCAACCCGTCGGTTCCGTCTGTGCGGTAGGCCGCTTCGATCCGGGGCTTCAGCTCCTGGACCAGGAACCGGCGGAAGTCCTCCGCCTTGCCATGGCTGGGGAAATCCTTCTGCTCCGAAGGATCGGAGGAGGGAGATGTAAACTCCGCCTTGCGGTCTTTGCTCTCGATGCCGACCACGATCATGGGTGCGTTTGCGCCCCATATGCCGCCCTGGTTCACTAGCGACGCGATGTGGAAGAAGTCCTGCCACCCTGTCCCACCATCGAGGAGGTAGAGGACCGGGTAGCGGGCTTGGCTCTGCTTAGGGTCGTCATATCCTTCCGGAACGAGGATGTTGACGCGCCTCGTGTCCTGCAGAGCGGCTGATTGCACCTGGAAGGTTCGCCCGAAGACGATCGGCTGCCCCGCGTCCCTGGCCAGCCGGTCGACCGCGAGGGCTGGTGACGCGGCGAGCACCAGGCCAGCCAGTAGCAGTCGCACCGTCCAAGTCATGTTGATCCTAGACTTCTGAAATGAACCGTATCAAGCGCCTGATGCGAGCCGCGTAAGCTCGTTGCCAGCGGTGTTTACGCCAGCGAACGAGCGTTTCCCGCCAATCGGCTGGCAGACCGGCGGCACGCGGAACACCTGGGCTGCGGCTTGTCTATTGAGCTGCATGGGCTGGCCCGCGCACCGATGCTGAAGCCGCGGCGGCGAAGCGTCACGGCGAAGACGGACGGTTTCACTACTCGCCCGGCAGAATCGCCAAGCTATGGGTTCAGGCGGTCAGCCCTGGAGCGGACCTGAGGAGAGGCCCTGCCGGTCTATCGAGTATACGACGTGCAGGACGTTCGCCCCTTCCATCTCTACATCGACCACTCGAGAAGTGAGGCTGGCGCCGATCTTCTCGACTGCCCTTCGCGAACGCAGGTTGTGCTCGCCGATCATGAAGATCACCTTCTGGAAGTGGCGGAGAGCATGCCGGACCATCAGGCGTTTGGCCGTAAAATTCGTCTGCCCGCCCCACTCCGAGCGCGCCAGGAAGGTCCACCCGACCTCGATCTCGCCGTTTTCAGCCCTCGTGCGATCGAACCGGGAGGAGCCAAGTATCTCGCCTGTGGCGCTTCTCGTTATCGCGAGCGCTCCGCCACTCCGGAGAGCGTCTTCGAAGAAGACGCGAAACACAGGCTCCCTCCACCGGTCGCGGGCTGGATGGAGCTCCCAGATCAGCGGGTCGGACGCCACAGAGTAGATCCCCTCCCAGTCACTCGCCTTCAGAGGCCTGAGAGTGACTTCACCTTCACTTAGCGTGGGCTGAAGATCGATTGTGACCATTCCGGAGGACTATCAAAGGCAGATCGCAGATCAAGGTTATCGGGGACCGTATTCGGTGTGGAGCTTAGCGGCCCCTGCGTCCGGTGCGACCGAGAGCTGAGTCCCTGATATGGTGGTCGTGGCGCAGCTTTGCTTCGTTCCCCGTGATTAAGCGCCTTGCTGCCGCTCGAGGGGTCGCAAAGGTCGAGCAGAGAGGATTCTTAACGGAAATATCTTGCCGCCGAAAGCATCGGAAATCCGCGGGCTTTCAGGATCGCCCAAGGCCGAATGTGGCACATCTGTGCTACAGTCCAGTGTGCATAGCCCGCCCGCCGGCAGCTTGCTGCGGCCGCAACGCGCCCATTTCGGCCATAGAGTGCACGCATCGCTAATGACCGCATTCGGGCCGTAAGCGGATGGTCCGCTTTGCATTCGGTGGAGCGGGGAAGCGGACGTTGCCGCAGGCGGGGTCCTACTTCCAGATTGAGGTCTTAGCGGACACCCAGAGGGCCTGCGGGCAAAGTGCGGAGGTAAGTAGCAATTGCCTTGACGGTCCTTGAGGAGGCTTCGTGTTCCTCTCGGCTGCGAGGCCCCAGACCCATAAGCTCGTCTGGGTACCCAAGTCTTTCCAAGATAGGGGGCTCACCGCCCGCGGCCGCGGAGAATCCAGCTATGGGAACGTATTCGACAAGGTCCTGGAAACCAGCAGCCCGCAGAGTGGCGCCCACCACAGTCCGGAGTTATGGTGCCGCCGACCTCGTGGGTCTGGAACCCTTCCTATTCCAGGGCGCAGCATCAAAGAGCGGCTCGGAGCTCAGAGGAAACTTAACATGGCGAGAACAGCTACAATAGCGCGCAAGCTCAAGATAATGATCTCGAGCCAATGTCGGCGTCAATTCCCGAAGGGCGGACGGACGCTGACTGAAATCCGGCAGGAAATTCGCGACCGCCTAGAAAAAGCCACCTTGCTTGGCGAACGGCTCTTCGAGATATGGATAAACGAGGACGCGCCCGCCGCAGGGCTGGACGAGAACAGCTGGGAAAAATGCCTGACCCAGGCACGCCAAGCCGACATCCTTATAGTCCTTGATGCCGGCCATGCCGGATGGGCCCGAGCCGGCGGCGACATCGGCATTTGCCATGCCGAGTTGATGACTGCTTACAACGCCCAGCCGGGTAAGGTCCGAATCATTCCGATCCGCGGCAGCGAGCCGCTGGGTGATGAGGACGCTCCGCGAAACCTCCGGTTCGAGGAATATGTCGAACGCCTCAACGCCTTCGCTCCGCCCGTCCGATCCGAAGCCGATCTTCACACCGCAGTCGACCGTGCGGTGATCGACGCCGTTAGTTCGCTCACACACCTCGGTGTCCGGGAGATCCGCAAGGGGCGCTATCATTCCGGGGATGCGCTCGAATGGAGCAAGCTCAGCTTCGCCGAACGCCAGGAGCGGATGGTCGCCGCGCTGGAGAGCGGCCTCACCGAAAGCGGAGGAAAGCAGTTCGAGACTGCCGTCATATCCACGTCGCTCGGCGGCAAAGACGTGGCTTTCCACCTCCATGCAGCGCCCGCGGCGCTTACTCTTAGCCGCGAGCGCGTCGGCCGGCCATTTCTCGAAGATCACCGACTCGTTCAGGGGTATGCCAAGGAAGTCGCTGGCCCAGTCCACATTATCGCCTGCCAGTCGGGCGCGACAGAAACACAGGCACGCACGATCCTGGGCTTTCCCGACGCCATGGTCGTCTCGGCGCCATTCGGCATCTTCGTCGCCGACGAAACCCAGCAGATCCAGTTCGCCCTGCTGAAAGATTGCCGCGACGATACGACGACCCGGCACGCCGTCCATCGCTTCCTGGACTGGCTTCGGGAGGCTGGCGAGGAAGAGGCGCTGGCGAGGCGGGCCGAAAAGCGACGCAAAATCGCCAACGCGATCGCGGCGGAGCTCTGAAGAGCCCCGCCGCGACCTGTGGATGAAGGGTGGAGTTGAGCGGCCGAGCGACCGCGTCGGCTAGGTGCTGTCGACTACCCGGGCCGCCGGCGCGACCCGCTTAGCGGCGTTGATGCCGTTCTGCGCGCCCGCCTTGCTGGCGTAGACCTCGGAGTGGCACAGCGTCTCGTTGTTGCCGCCCTGGAGCGTCCAGAAGAAGCCGCCCCCCTTCGCGTTCTTGATCTCGAACATAGTCAATGGCCCTCCTTGGGCCGATGCTTTGAACGAGAGCCGGCCATTCCGGCTCTCTACTCCGTCAATCGCGGCATGGGTCGGCTACCGGGAACGGCAGTCGAGATTTTTTGCGGGCGAGAGGCCGGTGGCGAACGAGCGGCAGACTCTTTAAGCACGCGCCAGCAAGAGAATCGGTCAGGACAAGTAATTTGATTAGGCCGCTCCAAAAAAGAACCGACGACGGCAAGGGCGAATTGTATTCGCGCCGATCGGAGGTCGAGGCCGAGATCACGGCTCTCGCGTCTCTACCGCGCGACGAGCTGATCAAGCGGTGCGCGGTGCGAAGCCGTCGCGACCCGAGCTACGTCCGCAGCGAGACCATCCTCTACTTCCTTCGCAGCACCCGCGGCGATAACTCCTCTGCACTCTTCGATCGGCTTTTCCACATCCTCAGCGCCCGTATCACGGCCGCACTGCCCCGCGTCGACAGCCTCGACGGAAAGACCAGCAGCGCGACGAACAGCGAGATCCGCGACGCTGTTTACGGCCGCTTCGAAGAGCTGCTCGCCTGCGACCGCCAAGGCTACGAGGAGGGGCTCGACTTCTTCGAAGTTATGTTCGACGCCGCTATTTCGAAGCTCAAGATCGCCGCCGAGCGGAAAGCCTGGCGCGACGAAAATCGCTACGTTTCAATCGAGTTCGACCCTGAGACGAACGAACCCTCGAGGAAGGTTGAAGAGGCGTATCTGGAATTTAAGCACAAAGTGGATATAAGTTTCGACGATCCGGATTTCCGGTCACGGCTCAACGCTGCGATTGACACCCTACCAAAGGAACAAATCGGGGTCATTCACATGCTGTTGCAGGATTTCCAAATGCATTCCAAGGATCCGGAGGTCATGACGATCGCCAAGGCCCTTGATTGCGATGAGAAGACTGTCCGTAATCGGCGGGATCGCGCTGTCAAAACGCTGCGCGCCATGCTCTTCCCTGGAGACGACCGGTGACGAGCACTCCAGCCATGCGGCCCCTAGAAGATGTGCTGGAGGCTTTCGCCTTAGAGAGCGTCAATGACCGCGCCACCTTAGAACGATACCTACGCGATCACCCGGCTTACGCTGCAGAGCTCGTAGATATGTCGCGTGAGCTCAGCAGAGAGCCACCAGCAGAAGCGCCGGTTCCAACTCCGGAAGAAGAGGAGCTTATCGAAGCTGCTTGGAACCGACTTTCCAAAGCGGCCTCCTCACCCACGACCAATCCATTTTCGTCAGTAACGTCCGCGGAACTGAAGGCCCTCGCCCAAAGCTTCGGCGTCCCAAAGCTGTTCTTTGTCGCCATACAAGAACGACGGGTCCGTCCGGAAACCTTCCCAGAGCGCTTTATCCGTCTGACATGCGCCGGTCTCAACAGGCCAATAAGCGATTTCAAACGCTGGATTGCATTACCAGGCCCAGTTGCTTCAGCCAGTGCCTACAAAGCGGACGAGAAACCCACGGGCGGGCAGCAGGTGAGCTTCGAAGCGCTACTCCTCGAGTTCGAACTAGACAAACCGACCTGCAGGCGCCTGCTGGAAGACGACGACTGATGGACGCCGTCGAGCTCGCTCGGCAGGCTGCCGCCCAGCTCCACAACGAACTTGTCCAAGCAGGAAACAATCCCTCCGATCCGTATGCATTTGCGGTAGCGGAGGCTTTGCGCCGCGATATCGAGGTAACTGGCCTCTCTCCAGGCGCCACCATGCTGGAAGGCGCCCGCGCGCGGCTGGGTGCGGCCGGGAACGATCGCTTCATCGTCCATGAGAATATCGGATCGACTTTCGAGCAAGCATTCCTAGTCGCCCACGAGCTCGGTCACGCTCACCTCGGCGATGACCCCTTGGGTGAGACCGTGCCGGCCATCGACCCGGTTCGTAGCTCGGAGCCCGCGCCGATCGGCTTTGATCGCGTGGTCGACTACGGTCGCCGCCAACGGCGCGAGATCCAGATGGATCTTTTCGCTCGCGAATTCCTGCTCCCCCGGCACGTCGTTCGCAGGCTCCACGTCGAAGAGGGACAAACTGCGAGCGACCTGGCAACGCGTTTCGCAGCGGCTTTCGACGTCGTGGCGCAGCAATTGTTCGACGCTCTCCTTCTCCCCGAGTTGCGACCAACTGTCGAGCGGCCTCGCCCGGACAGGCCGCTCAACCCGGAGCAAGCAGCGGCTGCCAGTCATCGAGGCAGACCGTATTTGCTCGAGGCGGGCCCGGGGACGGGCAAGACCCAGACGCTGGTCGGCCGGGTCGAAAGCCTTCTTCGTGACACACCCGCGATCGATCCACGCCGAATCCTCCTGCTTACCTTCTCAAACAAGGCCGCCGGCGAGATGGCCGAGCGGATCGCGAGAAAGAATCCCGAGGCCGCCGCGGCGATGTGGATCGGGACCTTCCATGCGTTCGGACTCGACGTCATCCGGCGATTCCACGCCGAGCTTGGCCTCATCAAAGATCCGCGGATGATGGACCGGACCGAGGCGGTCGAGTTGCTCGAGAACGAGTTCCCGAAGCTCCAACTGGTCCACTACCGCAACCTCTATGATCCCACCCAGCAAATCGCTGACATTCTCTCAGCCATTTCGCGCGCAAAGGACGAAGTCGTCGGGCCGTCCCGCTACGCTGAGCTTGCCGAAGCGATGCGCGCGGACGCGACGACAGATGAAGAGATCGAAGCCGCGGAGCGCGCGCTCGAGGTGGCAAAGGTCTATGCTCGCTACGAGGAGCTCAAAGCCGCCGCCAAAGCCGTCGATTTCGGAGACTTGGTGTCGCTGCCCGTGCAGCTTCTCGAGAGCCGCCCCGAGATCAAAGAACACCTTCAGCAGCAATATGATCACGTCCTCGTGGACGAATACCAGGACGTCAATCACAGCAGCATCCGGCTCGTCTCTGCGCTTCGACCCGAGGGTCGCAATCTCTGGGCCGTCGGCGACGCGAAGCAATCGATCTACCGATTTCGCGGGGCGTCCTCGCTCAGCATGCCGCGGTTTGATACCGAGGATTTTCCTGGAGCCGACCGCAAGCCGCTCAAAATCAACTATCGCTCCGTTGAGGAAGTCGTCGAAGCCTATTCCGCGTTTGCGGCCGCCGACATGATTGCGGCCACTCCCGGATCTACCCACCTTGAGGCGGACAGAGGTCCCGGAGGACACCTTCCAGAGTTTCTGACAGTCGAACAAGCCGAACAGCAGAGCGTCGCCCTTGCCGAGACGATCGAGGCGATGAAGGAGGCCGGCCACAGCTATCGGGACCAAGCAATTCTCTGCACGAGCAACGATAAGCTCTCCCGGATCGGCCAGGATTTGGAGCGGCTCGGTATCCCGGTCCTGTTCCTCGGCAGCCTGTTCGAGCGCGAAGAGGTCAAAGACCTCTTGGCACTCCTGTCCATCTTAACCGACGGGCGGGCGATGGGGCTCGTGCGCATCGGCTGCTGGCCGGATTTTCGCATGTCGATCGGCGACGTCGCGGCGGTGCTCGACTACCTCCGCGCGGGTGATGCGGTACCTCTCCAATGGCGAGAAGAGATCGACAACATTCCCGGCCTCACTGAGGAGGGTCGGCAGGCCTTGCGCAACCTATCCCTGGCCCTGACCGGCTTCGACTCCTCGTCGCAGCCATGGGACGTGCTCGCATCCATTCTTCTAGACCGCAGCCGCGCAGCGGCCGCCATTTCCTCCTCTGGCGCCATCATCGATCGAGCTCGCGGGATCGCCATCTGGCAATTCCTCAACTTTGTCCGCGCCCAGCCGCCGGCTCGCGGACTACCGATTACACGTCTGCTCGACCGTGTCCGTAGGCTCGTGCGCCTGATGGACGAACGAGACCTCAGGCAGATCCCCGCCGCCGCGCAAGGCTTGGATGCCGTTCGCCTAATGACCATCCATGGCGCGAAGGGCCTTGAGTTCCCGGTCGTGCACCTGACGGGCATGAACGCGGACTCTATGCCAGGCTGGCGTCAGCCGCCAGCGTGTCTCCCGCCGGCAGGAATGATCGTGGGCGCCGAAGGCACTCCGCTCGAGTTCTTCAAGCGCGGCCAAGCCGAGGAGCAAGAATGTCTCTTCTACGTGGCTCTCTCCCGCGCCAAGGATCGCCTGTTCCTCTACGCGCCCACCAAGAATGCCGCGGGCTCAAAGCGAGCAACATCGCCGTTCATCGACCGCTTAGGCTCCAAGATTTCGAAGCACGATATTATCGTCGCTCGCGAGTTGCCTCCCGGCCCCGGCGCGGCCGATCTCATTCTAGAAATCGACGGCGGTCTCAGGTTCAGCGGATCAGAAATTTCCTTATACGACAGCTGCGCCCGACGCTTCTTCTACACCTATATCCTGAGGATCGGCGGCAGGCGGGCGATGACCCCCTTCATGCACATGCATGAGGCCGTCAGGCGGGTTACCGAGGCAATCACCAAGGATCCCAATCTGGTCGGATGCGACGCCGACGTCGACAAGCTCGTCGTGGACACCTGCAACGAAGGAGAACTCGCCGACGACGGCTATGCGGCGGACTATCATGAGCTGGCGAAGGCGATGGTCCGCTACTTCCTCTCGAGCCGGGAAGGTCACGCCCCGGAGACGCCAAAGGCGCTCCGTATCGCTTTCGGCGCCGAAGAGATCTACGTGCGGCCGGACGACGTCCTGGTCGACGCCGAAGGGACCCGCAGGCTTCGCCGCATCCGCACAGGGCACCGGCGATCGGCTGAGGAGGAAGATGTGGGAGCGGCCGCCTTTATCCTCGCCGCCCAGGAGGCCTTTCCCGGCGCAGTCGTCGAGCTCGTCCACCTCTCGGATGAGAGCATCCTGCCGCTGGGGATGTCGCCCAAGAAGCTCGATGGCAGGCGGACGAAGCTGACGAAGTTTCTCTCCCAGATCCGAAGCGGGCGTTTTCCGGCCGACCCCTCATACCGGACCTGTCCTGGCTGCCCGGCTTTCTTCATCTGCGGAACGACTCCGCCCGGAACCCTCCACAGAAAATTCTGAGTCGCCTTTGCCGGTTCGGCGAGGTCGCTTCGATTGAGGTTTTGGAGCCCCGGAAGGCTCGACCTCGGACGAAGGACAGCGACAATGAAGCTCGAAGACAAGCCCAACAAGCCCGACAAGCCCGATCCGCCCAAGGGTTCGCCCGAGAAGAAGACCGTCACCATCAAGGTCGACGGCGTCGAGCGCGAGGTCCCGAAGGACAAGATGACGGCGGCCGACCTCAAGGCCCTGCTCGGCATCGACCCCTCCCAGGTCCTGGACGAGGTGGACGAGGACGGCACCTTCAAGCCGCTCGCCGACACCGACATCGTTAAGCTGCGGGACGGTCTCGTCCTCGTCAGCCATGGCCGCGGCGGGGGCTCCTCGTGAGCGGGTTTGAAGGCGAGATCGAGCAGCTCCGGGACGTTTGTCCCGGAGCCCAGGCATTGACCGAGGGAGGCTTGGCGTTCGCGTTCCTCCCGAAGCTCAGGTTCGTCTCCCGCGGAGGGACGGTCCAGCTCGACGCCCTGCTCGCGCCTCAGGGGCATAGCGGCTACGAGACGCGCCTCTTCCTCGAGCAGCAGCTTCCCGTCGGGGCAGCCTGGTATACCCAGCAAATCCTCGGCCGGACCTGGCACGCCATCTCCTGGCGCGGAGTTTCGCCTGGGCAGCCGTGGGCCCGGATCCTCGCCGAACAACTGAGGCCCTTGGCATGAAGACCGCCTTCCGCATCACCACCGGGCTGCTCGGCAAAATCCGGCACGATCTTCGACGTCCGCATCCCTTCGCCGCCGAACGCGTGGGCTTCATCTCCGCGCGGCCGGCAGTCGCCGGATCAACGGTCTCCATCATCGCTGCCGATTACCACCCCGTCGCTGACGACGATTACGAGAGAGACCGGCGGGTTGGCGCCATGATCGGCCCGACTGCCATTCGAAAGGCGCTGCAGGTCGCCTACCGCAGCAACGTCAGCATGTTCCACGTTCACATGCACGAGCACGCGGGCGCGCCTTGGTTCAGCCGGGTCGACCTGACCGAGTATCCGAAGTTCGTGCCGGACTTCTTTAACGTCCAAGGAGGCCTGCCGCACGGCGCCATCCTCCTCAGCCACGATGAAATCATCGGTCTCCTCTGGCCCGCAAAAGGGCGTCAGCCCCAGCTGCTCGATGAAGCCATCGAGGTCGGAGCACCGCTCCGCATTTTCAGGAGGCCATCATGAAGGACCAGTTCAGCCGGCAGAGCTTCCTCGGCGAGGGCAGCCAAGAGAGGCTGACTCGGCTCCGGATCGGCGTCTGCGGGCTCGGCGGCGGGGGGTCCCATGTCGTCCAGCAGCTCGCCCATGTCGGAGTTGGGAATCCCGTCATCTGCGACCCAGACATCGCCAAGGACGTGAACCTCAACCGCCTGATCGGGGCGACCGTTGTCGACGTGCACAACGAACGGGCAAAGACGGAGATCAGCGAACGCCTGGTGCGAGGCCTCCTACCGGAGGCGGAGATCGTGCTGATCCCCGACAAGTGGCAGATGCAGGCCGAGCTGCTGCGCTCGTGCCACATAATCTTCGGCTGCCTCGACGGCTATGGCGAGCGCGCGCAGCTCGAGGCCTTCTGCCGGCGCTTCCTCATCCCGCTCATCGATATCGGGATGGACGTCCATGAGCTGGAAAATAGCTACGTCATCAGCGGCCAGGTCATCCTCTCCATGCCCGGAGAGCATTGCATGCGCTGCTACGGCTTCATCACCGACGCGAAGCTCGAGGAGGAGGCGCGTCTCTACGGCGCCGCCGGCGTCAAGCCCCAGGTCGTATGGCCAAACGGCGTCCTCGCCTCGACGGCCGTCGGTCTGGCGATCAACCTCGTATGCCCCTGGAGCGAGCCGGTCGGCAGCACGTACCTGGAATATGACGGCAACCGCCATACAGTGACCGTTAGCAATCGGCTCGCCGCCGTCGCTGGCCGGGCATGCAAGCACTACCACGCCGGCGACGTGGGCGATCCGTTCTTCGCTTTCGACCTAACGGTCGTCTGAACCCGGCGCCGGAACGGCTTCAGACGCGCCGCAACGGCACCTGAGCCAGGCGGCGCGCCGCGGCATATCTGTGATTGCATGGTGATGACACGGCGGACCTCACCGTGGCGGCGGAATCGCTCACCGCCCGGAAAAGCCATCAAAATGGGTGGTCGGGGCGACAGGATTCGAACCTGCGACCATCTGCTCCCAAAGCGGATACGCTTGCTGAAGGTCTGCTTACAAGAAGCGTGAGCCGGGGCCGCAATGGCTGCTATTGGCGCAGAGCGGAAGCTCAGGCTCCGCGATAGCTTGGCGAGAATGGGCGCTAAGCTGCCATCAAGTATCGTAAAAGGTGTTCGAACCCGCCTCGCTGCAGCGGTGAGCAAAAGGCAGCAGGAGGCGCTCTCGCAAGCGGGGAGGAGCTTCCTCGGGAGCAGAAGGCGCTCGGCGGCCAGCACGGCCGCGGGCAGGAGCGGGTGTCCAAGCAGGCGAAGGAGCGTTTCCGGGCGCTGCTGGTAGAGGCCTTCAACTGTGGTGTCGCGCAGCGGCTTGAGTGAGGTTCGAGGGTACGCTGCACTTGAGTGGACTGGCTCGGCCGCGCCCCTAGACTTGCCTATCATCGCTATGCCTGCAGCGGGAGCGGCATGTCCGGTGTCTCTCTCCTGCTACGGAATCAGAACTGAGGACGATTTCTGCTGCGTCGCGGCCAGGCCTGAACGAGTCGTCGGGATGCCAGTCTGTCTCCAGTGCTGCTTCCGGGATCATAATCCCGGGCAGCGGTCCTGAGCCAGCTTTGCGCACCAACGCTCTTGATCCGCTGAGCTCGGGGACCCAGCGGCGCCCGGTGTGAGCGGGGCGAGGGGAACAGACCCACGTTTCGCTGCCCGCCATGAGCTCGGGTGTTGCTGGTTGGGATTTGAGAAGCTGAAGGCAGCGGGACGCAATGCGGCGCTGAGGAAATGGGCCTCGTTCACCGGCTGGCGATCCATGCCAGTATGTCGTGGCCAATGAGGGCGGTACGACCAGCCACAGGCTACTTTGCTGCGAGGCCCGCCTTATCTGGCCCGAAGGGAGCATTCTGGTTGGACGGGCTTCTGACTGCCTCTTTTGACAGGTGCTTGCCAACACTTTCATTTCGGCTCCATTTCTCGTTGACACCGCACTCCCGCCACACGGACAAGCGAAGGGCATCGCGGAATGGTTAGACCCGCCACCGCTTCGCAAGACTGACCACAGGTCGGTTCCGACACTTCAATCGGCGCCGAGAAGGTCCTGTAACCCAGCCTAAGGCCTTGGAGGGCGAGTGACGATCGAATGACTGAAGCAGCTTCGAACCTGGGGAGACTTCACGAGGCAAGCTCGGCAGCAGTGCACGCCACGCTCGAAAGCGGAGTGGCTGCGGAGATCGGTGAGGCTTACGCCTTTGTCACTGAGCTTGAGGCCTGGCGGGAGCCGCTAGCAGACCAACCAGAAGTCGTGCTGTTTGACACAGCCCACGGCGAGTATCTCATAGCCCTGCTCAATGCGGTGCAGGGTCAGTATCGCAATGCGTTCAAAGGGCTTCGGCTCGTGCTCGAGCTGCACCTCCAAGGTGTTCTGCTTTCCACTGACCTGCTGGCGTTGAAGGAGTGGCTAGGCAGCGGCCGACATACAATCTGGGCCCGCGTCGTCGATGACGATGGGGTGTTCGGCAACCGCATGATCAACGCTTTCTTCGCCACCTTCAGGGTGCCAGCGGCGCGGATGAGGGATAGTGCAAAGACGACGTACAGCGAGCTGTCGGAGTGCATTCACGGGAACGTGCCCGTGGCGATACCACTTCCCGAGGCCATCTGCTTCCATGAGCCTTCCGTGCGGCTGTGGCTTGAGAAGGCCAGAAGCGTGCGCCGGTTAACGCATTTCGCGTTCATGCTGCGCTACATCGGCGACATCGACGAGGCGGCGCGGCATCGCCTAGAGCCGGCGCTCGTCGATGTGCTCGGCGATATCGTAGAGGTGAGAAGCTTCTTCGGAGGTCGAACGGAGTGAGTGTGACGATAAACGGTGCCTCGGACTTCATCATCCGAACTGAGGATCTCCGCCCGGATGCCGCTCTCGCCTTGTATGTGCCAACTCCGCGCGACGAGGCTCTCATAACACTGCTTGCCTCGCAGACGCCACTAGTACTGGAAGGGAGCCGGGGCACTGGCAAGTCATTGCTGCTGCGGGTTTGCGAGCAGCGGCAGCTTCAGGTCTTCGCGAACGACAAGGTGCTGCCAGTCTACTTGAGCTTCGTGAAAAGCTCACTGATCGACACAGGGCGGCCCAACCAGTTCGTGCACTGGATGCTTGCTCGTCTTTCCGGCCAGATCGTTCGTACCATTCAGAAGAAGGGGCTTGGGCTGGGAGCTTCGCGGGCCCTCAGCGTTTTGACCGGTGGCACGGCGCAAGTGAGTGAAGGTGCGAGGACCCGCCTTGAGGAGGTCGCCGAGGCGTTCGAGCAATCCTACAAGCGACCAAGAGAGGCGATCGACGACACCGCGGTTCCGGAGATCGAGGACTTCCGCGACGCCGTCGAGGACATCTGCGACGATTTGGGCATAGAGCGCTTCAACATCCTGTTCGATGAAGCTGCCCATATCTTCCGTCCGGAGCAGCAGCGTCAGTTCTTCACCCTTTTCAGAGATCTTCGGTCCCCGCGCATGACCTGCAATGCCGCTGTCTATCCGGGAGTGACCGCCTACGGCAGCACTTTCGAGGGCACCCACGACGCACGGGTCGAGCAGTTGTCGAGGGAGATCGGCACACCAGCCTACTTTGAGCAGATGCGCGACATCGTCCTTCGGCAGGCCTCGCCTGAACTGGCGACGCGCATCAATGAGAATGGAGAGACCTTCAAGGCCCTCGCCTATGCAGTCTCTGGCAACCCTCGCATCCTGCTAAAAACGGTGGCTAAGGCGTCCCGGATGTCTACGGGTGCCATCAACGGCGTCATCAAGGAGTTCTTCCGCAACGAGGTCTGGGCCGAGCATAGCGGTCTGTCGGGCAGGTACCCAGGTCACAAGTCGCTGATCAACTGGGGCCGTCGCTTCGTGGAAACGGCCGTCATCCCAGAGGCCAAGAAGAAGAACGACGGCTGGCGCGAGCGCGGAGCTTCGGAACGAAGCAACGTGATCTGGGTGTCTCGGGATGCGCCAGAGGCGGCCAAGGAGGCTCTACGGCTCCTCACCTACACAGGAATCCTCAGCAAGGTGGATGATGGCATCAAGGGCACCGCAAGCCAGATAGGAAGCAGGTACTCGATAAACGTGGGTTGCCTGGTCGCCGAGGAGGCGAATCCGGTCGAGGTGATCCACGACCTGCGGCGCTACAACTCGATAAAGCGCTTCACCGAGTTCGGCGCGAGCAGGCGGGAGTTCGCCGAAATCTCGGAATCGGTCGGGAAGGACGTCGAAGCCGACATGTCGGTCGCTCTCGGCGAGCTGCTGACCCGCTCTGTCGACGATCTTGACCTGAGCGCGCATCAGCGACAGGCGCTGCGCTCGGTGGGAGTCGACACGATAGCGAAGGCGCTGAGCGCAACCGAACAGGACTTTCAGGCCGCCCGGTACATCGGACCTGTGCGCTCTCGTCAGATGAAGAACGTGGTCATGGCTGCGGCATTGGAGTATCTGTCCGGCTGACCTGCTTCGTTGGGCAGCGTTCGGCGCACGCGTAGCCAGGATCGTAGCCTCGTCACCCGGCGACGTGTTCCAGGACGATCCTCTCGCCCAGACCCGACTGCTCCCGATGCTGACGCTCCAGCTGGCGCTGTTTCGACCGGGGCGACATGCCGAATATGTCGGCCTTTCGCACGAGGCGCCGTAGCTTCAACCGGAAGTACACGTCCTGCTTGCGCAGATCGATCGACACCGACCTAGTGGACACGGGGAACGGCGGATCCCACTCTTCTAGCGGAAACAGGGTCAAGCGTTTCCGTAGGGGATCCAGGCGGACTAGGCACGGACCGTCGATCTCTCCCGAGAGATGGAAGGCGCAGCCGATATAGCACCGCAGCACCCCGGGCATGCTCTCGATGCGCTCCGCGTCCACCACGAGCCTCCCGTCCTCGTCGATGATGCCAACTCCGAGTTCGGCGGCAACTTCCATCGCCTGAGCAGTTCGCTTGGCATCGGCGAGTGCGTGCAGATATTCGAGCGCCTGCTCGCCGAGTTCTCGCTGGCTGCCAAAATGCGCACGGACATCGCGGATGATGGCCGGACTGGGCTGTGAGGCTGATCGCGTACGGTTGAGGATGCCGAGTGCGTGATGCACCAGCAGATCCTCTCGACGTGCCGCAGTCGCTGAGGAGAAGGCTTCCTCGTCAATCGCAACCTCTCGGCAGAGCTCCAAGGCCCGGGTGAAGGACACGCGCTCGTGGCTCAACTTCTCATGGCCGGTCGGCGTCAACTCCTCAGGATGGGGTAACCTGCCGCGGTCCATAGCGAAGGCCGCCATCTCCTCAATGACCGTGGCGATCCTTTCGTGAACTTCCGGTCGCGCAATGGCTGCCCGCCGCGGCCGCTCGACGCGGTAACCTGCCGTGGAGGAGCGACGGCTGCGGCGGCGCTGCAGTAGAAAATCCTGTTCGTCCTCGGGACAGCGGAAGGCGACGAAGATGCCGGGTGCGAGCGCCACCGGTTCAACGCCGGTCACCTGGGCGACGACTGCACGGAGCTCTGCATGTTGGAAGTACTTCTGGAAGGTGCCACGGGAGGTGAGGTAACCGTCACCATAGGGGCGCAAGCCGTCGACCGGAACCTGACCGATGATCATCGTCGAGACCGCCAGCAGCTTCCGAGAGAGCGACCAGGCGTTCCTCAGCGCCTCCAGTCGCTCGCCCGCATCTTCTATGACGTTGAGCACGAATCCGAGGTTGACGACGTCAGCGCTGACCTGGGGGACGTCCGGGGCGAAGTGCGGGTCCCATCCTGACGCGGTCACACCCGCGGCGGCCAAGGCGCGGAGATCGTCGCCTTGCCCGCAACCATAGTCGAAGACGGTTGCCTCGGGTCCTACCAGCCCATGGCGGACGAGAAGCGACATGGGCTGCGACAGGGTGTGCCGCACCATCGCCGTCTTATGTCTCTGCACTGTGCTCGTCAGGCCGGACACACCTTGTCTCCTGCGATCTCCAGCCCAGCGCTTTTAAGCCGCTCCTTCCATTGCCTTTGGCGGCCAATCCGATTGCTGTCCTTGAAGAGACCGCGGTTCTCCAGGGCAGCGGTGATCTCCGCCCAGCGCCGTACGCGTTGATCGGAAGGAGCCACTAGGAGCTCCTTCCGATGCAGTATCAGGGGGTTGCGTGAGGCGGAATAGTCTGTTCGGCTCACGCGGCCGCTCAGCAAATCTACGCGGACGGAGCACAGCAGAGCCGGAAAGGCGGACGCGTCGAACTCCTCATACTCCAGGAGGCCCACCACGTGTTCTTCGATGCGCACGACGTTCCAGGCAGCCGCGGGGGCGAGTTTCGTCGCGCGTTCGACGCTTTCCACCTGTTCGGCTGGCAGAAGGTTCAGAGCGGATACATGGACGTAGAGAGCGCCACGCACACGCTTCCCTACCATCTCTCTACTCTGCAGCCCGCTGCATCGCCCCCGACCAGGTGGCGATGACTGCATTCGCCAGATCCTCGACCTCCTCGTCCCCGATGTATGGTACCTGGAGGTAGACCTTGTCGTCAGTGTCGAGCTTGGCGATGAGATGGCCCTTGCCAAGCAGACGGTCGGCCCCAGGCTCCCCGAGTGCGATGCGTGAGCTCCCCTCGTCGCCAAGGCGGAGGATCAGCTTGTTCCCCAGGTTCGTGCGCAACTGCATTGTCATCACCTGATTGTCAGCACGCTGGTAGATCATGAAGAGGTGGAAGCCCGCCGCGCGGGACTTGGTAGCGATCTTGTTGATCAGGCCGTCGACGACCTTCTTGAAGTCGTCGTCCTGCATCCAGTTGGCGACCTCGTCGAAGAATATGACGACCCGCGGCATGCGCGCCTGTGGGCGCACCTTGCGATTGTACTGATCAATGTTCCGGCAGCCCTCGGCCGCGATCGCCTCGTATCGGACGTCCATGTCCTCGACCAGTTGAGTGAGTAGCGCTTTCGCCTCCTCCTGATCGTCAATGATGCCGCCGTGGAGATGTGGAAGCCGGCGTGCCCAGGCATAGTCCACGCCCCGCTTGGGATCGATCAGATGCAGCTCGAGATCAGAAGGATCGTTGAGCGCGCACAGGTCCAGGATGAGGTTCGTGACCAGGATTCCCTTGCCGCTGCCCGTCGTCCCGGAGATGAGGCTGTGAGGTGCGGCGCGCTCCTGTCCAGCATAGGCGCCCGCCAGAGGCAGGAAGCAGAGCCGACCGTCGTCCTCCTTTTCGCCCAGCAGCGGGGAGGTAGGCTGTCCATCCCGTGGTTCGGACTGACGGCGCAGCCAGGCGTCTGCCAGGTGCAGGATGGATCGTGACGGGCGTTTGAGGCCCACCGCGATCTGGCCCGGCATCGGCGTAATGCGGACGATGTCCAGACCATATCGGGTGAGCAGATCGGTTCGCCTCCGCTCCAGCCACGCGACCGTCAGCGTGCGTCCTCCGACGTAGACAAGTCCTGTGTTCGGCGTCAGTCGCTGACCCACGACGGGAGCGTCCATTCCCTCCGTCTGGAGGGCACTGCGCAAGGCGTTTATCTTGTCCTGCAGCCACGCCTCTCCCTCCGCTTGATCGGCCGCTTGGCTGAGGCGCCTGAGCACGTTGAGGATCGGCATGCTCCACGGGCCGATCAACTCGGCCGCCCCGGCGCAGTCGGCCTGCTGCTCCACCTCAAAGGGCTCGCGTTGCGCCTCCCCCGTCAGCTCGTCAGGATCGGCCCTCAGCGCGGCTTCAGCGGGCGCTTGGGCGTTCTCTGCCGACAGGTTCTCCGGCGGGGGAGCTTCCCCGCGCGTCTCCTCTTGTCCCCGCACGGCGGCGCTGGCGGGCTGCGCCCAACCCGCCGGCATGGCGATCATCGGCGGCCGCGCGTCGTTGGCGATCTCACGCAACGCTGCAGCCGTCTCAGCTCGCGAGAATACCCATTGAGCAAGCCGGCGCCGCTCTCCCGGGGCCCTAGCCTGGTCCGGGATGACCGGCATGGCTTCGTAGACGCTGTCGAGTTCATGGCTGAAGACAAACGAGTGGCCATCGACCGTGATCGGATACCTTCCGCTGCGGAGAGCCTCGATCCACTTATCCTGTTTGACGCCGCCGATTTGATCGAATGGTTCCATGTGCTCCAGCACCATGTCGGCCAGTCGGTGCCTCCAGATCGATGGATCGAGATTGGCGTCGCCACTGAGGAGGCGACTGTTCAACGACGTCCAAGTCGACTCCAACTGGCTGGCGGAGCGCTTGCGCTGTTCCGAAACGCCGTCTTGGCCGACGTACTTAGCTTCCGCGATTACCACTCGGATTTCGGGGCCCTTCGCGCTCATCGCGAAGTCGATCGCGAGGACGTCGGCCATCTCGCCCGAGAGATCGAGCCAGTCCCGATAGTCGTCGAGGAAGAACCATGCTGTGCGGTTGACGCGATCGACGCGGAGCAGACGGTCGACTTCACGCTGCGCAAGCACGAGGCCCAGCAGCTCATGGGAGTAGTTGGACCATTGCGCTCCCCTCATGATCACGCCGCCCGAGAGCTGCGCCGCTCGAATGAACAGTTGATGCCGCAAGGCGGCAAGTTCTTCGTTTACTAGGCCAGGCACCAGGACGTTCAGGTCGTCGTCGATACAGTCCCCCAGCTTCTGCTCCGTAATTTCGGTAGACACGATGACGTTGTGGGTGGAGCCGGGCACACTGAAGTAGCGGATGATCCGTCGCTCATCGGTGGCGATGAGCCTTCGATCGGCTACCCGATCGAAGGTCATGACCCAGTTCCCGAGCGCGTGTGCCTTGGTGAGGATCTCGCTGACCTCGCCTGCTTGGAACTCGACCTCCTGCACTGGCAGCCAGGGCTCCGCGTTGATCGTGGCGTCCCGCGTGCTCACTGTGCGCAACGCATCCACATAGGTCCGGCAGGGTTCAGGCTGCCGCGGCGCAGTGAGGTATAGCGCCGAGGTGGTGTTGCCCCGCCGGAACGGTCGGCGCTTGGAGCGCGCAGTCGGGACAAACGTCTCGATCGGCGAGGACGCGTTGTCGGCGGTCCCCTTGGTCCATCGAACCTTGCTGCTGCGCGCGATGACGTCCTGGAGCAGCACCACGTCGTTGCCCTTCAGACCTTCACTCGCGAGTGTTTCGGGACTGAAGATCCCGACCCGAAGCCGCGACAGGAAGTTCCGGGCCGCCTCGCTCGCGAGGCTCGTGTCTATCTCTTGGCTGATCCGCCGGTTCTGCCGTTCGTAGACCTGTCGCAGTCGAGTGGGATCGTCGTCGGTGACAACCAGCTCGCATCGGATCTCCGAATCATCCTCGACGCGGCGCGACAGTCCGTTCGCCAACGCGAGCGGAAGGTTCTCCGAATTGGCGTTCAGGATGACGACTGAAAAATTGGCCTTCTCGTGCGGGCGCAGCTTCAGGTACTCATTCGCCACCCGGTTGAAGGCTGCCACAGCGGCATCGGCTGGCTCGTCGGTCACGCCGTGCTGGTTGCCTCCTGAGATCGGCTCCAGCAGGCTGTAGTCCGCGAGCGCGTGCGTTTCGGCGACGAGTTGCGGCTCTATGCCGCTGATCACTGCCACGTCGCCATAGTAGGTGCCGCCGAGCGTCGAGACGCGGTCGTTGACGAAGTCCTCGACGCCCGCCCGTTGTTGCGCATCGCTGGTCACGACAGCGGCGATCGAGTGTGCGAGCTGGCTGGCCTTCGCCGCGATCTCGGCAAGCCGAAGCGGGTGCCATGCGGTGAGGATGGCCGAAGGGCTCTCCCCCTCGACCTCGAGGACCCCGATGGACGTGAGTGGTACGAGCAGGTCGCGGATGCAGACCTCCTCAGGCGCCACCCGCATCACGGTCCCGAGCAGCTTCCCATAGAGCTCTGCCTGCTCGAGCAGTGCCGGTGCGCCGATCCCGTCACCCCGCAAGAGTTCGTTGATCGCCTTGCCGTAGAGTTCCAGGAACGCATCGAAGTCGCTCTTGATCTCGTCGGCGGCGGTTGAGGTGAGTACCCCTTGGTCGACGATCGCCTGAAGGGCTGCTGGCAAGGTCTCGTCGATGCAGTTATCGCCGCGGCCAACGTTCGCTAGCAGGCCGTCGCTCTGACCGAACGCATCCGTCACGGAACTCCGCTGCGCGAGGTCCACGGTCGTCGAGGTTGCGCTGCGACTGCCCCGGTTCTGGTGGATGCGGCCCGACACCAACCGTGTCGGCTCCTCTGCCGCCTCTCGGCGGATGTGACGGAGGTCGATCGGCAGGGACAGGCCCAACGCTTCGGCCGGTGCCTTCCAGACCATCTGGGCACGATTGGCGTGCGGCTTGACCGAGCGGTCGCCGAGGATGGTCTCGAGTTGGTCCCGAGCGACAAGGAACGCCTCGAACTCGAGCTCGGTCGCCGCCTTCCCGGTCGAGCCGTTCTCCTCCTCAAGACCGCTCTCCCACTCCTCGGTCCAGCATCTGCCCCAGTCCAGCACGGTATGTGGTTCGAGCAGCTTCGGCAGTCCGCGATATCGGTCCCTCAGATAGCGCAGCACGCGCGTGTTCTTCTCCGAGGTCCAGAAGTCCATCTTCTGCGAGTCGCGCAGGCGCACCACCAGCACCCTGTCTACGCCTTCGACCTCGGCATCTTCATTCTCCGGAAACGCGCGGTGGGCCAGCCTCAGCAGGCCTTCGGCGAGATCGCGCGTTTCGATCGGCGCGCGGAACACCATGCGTTCCCACCTCTTGTAGAGTCTGGGCTCGGTCTGCAGCCGCGCGCGGTGCTTGGTGAAGAAGTCGTCGACGAGCTCGCTGGGCTTTAGGCTGTCCTTCGCCAGGTCGGCGAGAAGCTCCTGCTCGGTCGGCTTCAGTGTGTCGGGGTACTGGCGGTCGAAGAACGCCTTGGTCTCCTCACCAAACGACTGCTTTGGCTTCCTCTTGGTGTCGCTGAAGAACGGTTCAATTCGGTCCCACCCAAGTTCCGCCACTGCCTGCTGGCTCTGGGTCCACTGACCGTCATGCACGCCGCGGTCGTTGACGAGGGCGGTCAGCGCATCGCCTACTTCCTGCGGAAGCAGGCCCTCCGCTCGCATCGACTCCAGGCGTTTCCGAAGTTCGCCCCGGTTGAGCGGATCGCCGTCCTTCGTTCGGAGATAAAGGGCGGGCTGCGCGTCCTCGACGGCCTTCCGGAAGAAGCGCGCCGCCGTTTCCGGTGACTCCGTCACCTTCATCCTTGGGTCGCCTCCGTCGCGTGGGAGCCTCAGCGTAGGCATCGCAGCCCTGATCGCCCTTTCAGGCGTGTAGCCTCCGTCGATGATGCCGCGGCCGACGCAGCTGACGAACTCCGCGACCGTGCCCGCGTCATGGACAACGCATGCGTCCAGCATACCTCGCAGGGTTCTTGCGAAGGCACGTCGTATATCGTCCGAGCTGTTCTCCAATCCCTCGTCCGCCCAGACCTCCGGCTCCTGTAGCAGCCACTCCTCGTCGATCTTGGAGCTGTGCGCCAATGTTGGCTCGGTCGCCTTCACCATGTCGGGCGGGACCGTGCAGACAGTCAGGCGGATCCCGGGTGTGGCATGGTTCCGGTGCCATGGCGCCGTCTGGTCTGACTCGGAGGCGGGGGATACATCGCCGACGACCAGCTTCGGGTGGACAAAGACCTGGACGTCGCCCGCGGCGGCGCCATCCACGGCGACTCGCTTCGCGATGGCGCTGGTCACCTCTGCGTCCAGCCCTACCATGCAGTAGAACGCACGCCCCTTCGCTCCATCGCGTACGTCGCGCAGGCGGCGGGCCGCCACGCGCCCTATGAGGTCAAGCGTCGACAAAGTCTTCGGCTCCGGCCGAGGCTGGAGCCGCCTCGTAGAAGGGGTTGATGACGAATGCGCAGTCGTCGGACTTGCGGTCGAGGAAGCCGAGTATCCGCAGGCGCTCTTCCAGCCGCCGCTCGTTTTCCTTCAGGTCGGCGAGCGGCGCGGGCAGCGCCCCGGTCATTATGTTGAAGGCGCTACGGACCTCCTCAGGCCCGATGACGATGTTGTAGCGGACCATCAATCGGTTGAGGAAGTCGCTGAATACCATCGGCGAGGTCACGTTGGCGAGGACGAGCGCTTCCAGGAAAGCGTCGTTGGGCGAATACCAGGTGCCCGATCTTCGCTGGGCACGGAGCACGCCCACGTGCTTGGCGTGGTTGGAGATCGTCGAGGTGATCGAATGCCCTTTGCTCTTCTGTGCCTGATTGCTCATCTCCGCGAGCTGTTCGTCTGGCGAAGGTGTCCGATCGGGATTGGACGAGAGCTTCGGCCGCCACATGAACCTTTCCGAAAGCAGGTCGGCGGCCTCCTTGCCACCCGCGGCGCTCGCCATGACGGCCTTCCACTCGTCCGATGCGGCGAAGGCTTCGATGAAGGCGCCGACGGCGTCCGTAGGCAAGGATCGGTGACGCTTGAATTGGTTGGCGGAGAGCTTCCGGATGGGATTGGTCCCGGGGGCACCGACCATGTCTAGGAAGAACGGGGGAAGGGACACTCCATCGCCGACCACGTCCTGCGCTCGGTCCAGAATGTACAGGATCTGGAAAAGGCCGCTTAGCCGCTCGAGCGGATCCAGGACATTCTCGACCGGGATGTTCTTCAGCGAGAGGAGTGCGATCCAGTCCTCAGCGAGGCGGTCGTATATCGGATGCGTCCAGAGTGGGAGATAGCCGATATGAGTGTCACCGATCGATTGCTCGTCCTCACCTGCAAGCCTGCGGGCCAGTCGGTTCCAAGGCCCCTGGGAACTCAGCAGGCGCGCGTCGATTAGACTTGCCAACTTCTGTCGGCCGGCGGATCGATTGAGCATGAGATAGAGCATCTCGCCCGTGCGGCGCATGAACTTGCGATCGAGCGAGTTATCGGCGTCCACGTCCGCGAATAGCATGTTCGGACCCAGCGGCAGCAGGTGCTTGGACGTCCATCGCTTCGCTGAATGGGCCTCGATCTGAGCCGTGCGCAGCAGTTCCACCGAACGGGCCATCTCACCGAAGCTATCGAACTGATCCTTCAGGTAGCCGAGCTCCAGCCCCTCGTAGTCCCGCGCCACCGTGTCGAACCATGTGCGCCAGCGCGTGCGGTCGTCGACCGACTGTCCGGAGGCGATCTTCACGACTTCCCGGTCCCGGAAGATCAGATGGCGCAGCCGGTTGTTGAGGCGGAGCCGATAGTTGACGACTTCATGCTCCATGCAGTCGCTCGGGGCTTCAAGCGTGAAGACCGGCTCGCCCCGCTGCTTACGGTCGAAGCAGATGTGGAGGCATTCGACGACTGTCAGCCACGGCGACTGATCGTGATAGAAAAGCAGGCCCCAGATCGAGTATTCGACCCAGAGCCTTACGCTGCTGAGGTTCTGCGTTTCGGGAACGCGGATTGCGCCAGGGACGAGGTGCAGGGACTGATTTCTGCTGGGCATGCTAGATCTCGATCCGGCTGGCCTGAATTTCGCCGTGGGTGCCGAGTGCGAGCATGCGCACGACCTCCGGTCCCGGCTCCCTTTCCACGAGGCTTCGCACGGCGGCCACGGCAACCAGGGCGTAGTGCCTGATCTCCTGATGGCATTGCCGGGAGAAGCTGGCCGGCAGGCTGCCGTTCGCCACCCGCATGAGGTACTCAAACAGGAGGGGGCGGAGGTCCAGCTGCGGCATATTCTTCGCGTGTGTGAAGAATGCGGGAGGCGAGATCCCGAAGGCCGGCCGGCGGGTGACCGGGTCTAGCGCCAGCTTGAGCGACAGGCTTGTCGCAGAAGTGCGGTCGACTGCGTCGACGATGCTTACTCGCCCGGCGGGGTCATCGGTCTTGCCGATCGTTCCGGCCAGCCACAAACGGTCCTCGTCGGCGGCCATCATGCCTGTGAGGGCACGATTGAGGCCACGGACGAGTTGCTTGGTGTATCGGTCGGTCACGTCGCGCCGCTTGCTTTCGAGCGCGTCGAGCAACTCTAGGTACTCGCCGCCGTGATGGAAGATCGTCAGCCTCCAGGGCGACGCCTGCTCACGCTGCGGATGTTCGGGCAGTCGGAAGAATGCGCGCCTCCGCTGCGCCTCCAGTCCGCGCCGGAAGTTCCTGACAGCGGGATCGCCGCCGCCGCCGCCCAGGTAGTCCCGCCGGAGTGGGTCGAACAGGTCGGCGCCGTAGAGCGGCTCGCTGGCGAACAAGAGGTCGTGGAGGTCCTCAGGCTCGCGCTGCACCAGCATCGAGTCGATGAGGTTGTTGGTCTCCAGACCGGTGCCGAGAACCTCGAACACGCTGAACACCCGATTGGCGCGCCGACGGTCGTCCCGCAGGTTGAGGCCAGCCGCATTGTTGTAGGGGTTCGTGAAGGTGTACTCGCGCCGCGAGGCTCTTCGCTTGGCGGTCGAGCAGTCCAGCAGCGGCCGATTTGGCTCCTTCGAGTCACCAAGGATGATGTTGACGACCAGCGTCAGGAGCTGCCGGACGGGAACGTGCTGGTCGTTCGAGGCTGCCAGTCTCAGCGCCTGCCGGAGGCGAGAGCGGAAGGGAGAGGGGCGTTCGCCGTCTAGGAGCAGCTCTCGGTTTAGCCGGATGGGGCAGGGGTTCGGCTCAGACAGGGACGGGCATCCTGCGCAGGCGTGATCCCAATCCGGATGCTTGAGGACGGCGTCGAAGATGGCGTCGACCGTGGCCTCGCTCCAGGTGCGGCTCAGGTTGATCAGGCGCAGGGAAAGTCCGTCGCTGGTCTCCGCTTCGGCGCGGAGCATCTCCGTGACGCGGCGATGGAGATCGCGGTAGCGGTCCGCCTCCGGTCCGCCCTGACCGGCCGCGTCGCGGAAGTACTTCAGCAGCTGACCGTCGTTGGCCGCCGCCAGGTAGAGCCGGTCCTTCCGTTCTCCAAGAAGACACGCGGCGAAGGACGCGAGCTCTGCCGCTTTCCTGCTGTCGGAGATCTCACTCAGGTCGCGAATGACCCGCAGCTGCCGTCCATCCGGCAGCGTAAGGTCGAACACGTACTCGTCACCAGGCCATGCCTGGAGCTGGCCTGCAAACTCGGTCTCTATCAGCCTGCGGATGTGGTAGGTCTTGCCGTCGCCAGCGGTCCCGGTGAGGATTACGTTCCGACCCGGCAGGCCGATCAGCTCTGAGCGGACGTCCTCGAGGTGAGGTGCTGCCGTCTCGATGCTCGCCATCCCGAACGCCGCCTGTGCCTGGCGCACGTGCTCGTCGGACAGGCTGTCCGACGTGGCGACCGGGCCGTAGCTGGCGAGGAAGTCGATCAGGCGGTTGTCGTTGCTCACAGGTGGCATATCGCGCAGCCGTCCTCATCCTTGGCCCGGATCCCTCGCCGCGGCATTCGCTCGACATCCTCTAGCGACCTCCCGTCGACCCATGTGTACTGGCGCCCCCGCTTCATAGTCTCGTAGCGCTTGGCCCTTTCGAACAGCTCAGGGTGTCGGTCGCGCAGCCCCTGCCACTCGCCGATCTGCTGGTAGAAGCAGAAGTAGCAGCCCGATCGGCTCCGCCATTCGTAGTATTCCGGCAAGCCCAGACCGGCGCTTTCCAGGATGTGGCCCACCTCGGCCAGATCGATCGCGTCGTCCCGGTATGGGTAGACGGGGGTGATGTTTGGCCGTTCCGATATGACGACGGGCTTCGCGCCAGCTGTTCCGGTGCCGAGATATCCGGATCGGTTCTCGTCCGCCCGGATGCCGATGTAGGAATAGGCACGGTCGGCTCCGACGAAGCGCTCGAACGGCGCGATCTTCATCACCCGGGTGCACCAGCGGGCCCTCGGGCTGGGGAGGAATCCCGCGAAGTGCTCGTAGAGCGCCACGTCGAACGCAGTGCGCCCAGGCTTCTCGGCGACATCGAACAGATCCATGGCGGAGACCCGATGGATCTCGATGCCGAGGACGTTCTCGAGGCGGTCGAGATAGTCATAGGTCTCAGGCAGCTCGACCCCCGTGTCTGAGAACACGTATTCGAACCGCACCTCGGGGTTGCGTTGCCGGAGGTACACGGCGAGGGCCGATGAGTCCTTGCCCCCGGACACTGGCACGATGTGGCGGGCCTCGGTGTCACCAAGGGCCTCGTCGATGTGAACGGCACTTATGCTCAAAGACCCCCTCCGCAGTTCTTCATCCCGGAGGTCGAATTCTCCGAAGCAGCATCGATTTGCTCAAGGAGTGCCTGCAGCTCTGTCAGGCGAGCGCTGATGATGGGCCTCAGCTCCTCGCCTGGTTGCGCTGTGTCTAGGGCGGCAGTCTCGAGGCGCTCGCGCGTCTCTCGAAGGGCGGCGCGGAAATGGACGGCGGTCCGGTCGTCCCACCTGTCGAGCCCACGCTGCAGCAGGATCGAGCTCAGCGATGCCGCGAACGACTTGGGCGAGAAGCGGCCATTGGCCGTCTCCACCGCCTTGCGGAGAACTGCCTTGTCGCTGATGCGCAGATCCCCACGGGCGTCCATCGCGCGCAAGTCGAAGCAGCGGGCCCAATTCCTGACGGCGTCGAGGAGACCGCTTGCGGCGCCGTGAGCTCGGAACGCCTCTTCAACCGTCGTCATCGCCTCGACGGCAAATTCGTCTGCTAGCCCGTCAATCTGTATCCGGGTTCGCTCGAGCGCGGCGATGATCGAGCTGTCAGCCCCGACCGTCCCGAATGCGCGTGGGATCGCCACGAGAAACAGGTCGACCGGGTCCTTCTCGCCGTCGATCGCGCGCAGCAGGGCCTTTGCGGCGGCGTCTAGCTTCTGCGTCCGTTTGGAACCGTCCGGCACACCGGCTCGCCACCGGATGATCGAGTCGTGGGCGGTTCGGAACAGCTCGGAGTCAACGCTCGGATGCTCGTGCGTGAAGGCGTAGCTGAGCTCCCGCAGGTAGTTTATGAGCTTGAGGTCCGGCTGCTCGACCCGCACAGCGATGCCTTCTGGCATGGTGATCAGCTGGTCGAACTGGAACCCGAGCAGGTCGGGCAGGTAGACGCCCTCTTTGTAGAGCGCCACCGTGCGGGCGAACCGCTTGTACCCGGCCGCGATGAGTATCGGCAGCACCGCCTTCGGCACACCGTGTGGGGGTGAGGAGAGCTTCTCCACCAGCTGCGACAGAGGCTTGCCTCGGGATGTGGTCGGCGAACGGAAGAACCACGCGATCTCGGACCAGGCCTCCCGGAGACCCTCATCCTCGATCTCGTCCGGATCCGCGATCCTCCAGCCACCAGCTCCGCCACTCCGATGGAGCCCGGTCCGCTCCAGCACGGTGCGGTAGATCGAGCTTTCGGCGCTTCGCTCCCCGGCATCGTAGCCGAGCCGTTCCCGATCGTGATGCTCGAGCAGGGCGCCCACGACGCGAACGCGCGCTGTCTGCATCGTCCGCGAGGCGCGGTCCCGCATCAACTGTTCGTTGGCAATGCCGGGGGTCAGGCGGTACCAGCTGTCCAGCAACGCCGACGCCGCCATTGATGCGGGACGATCGCCCGATACTGGGAGGCGCCTGCCTTCCGCCCACCATTCCGCCGTAAGGCCGCGGGGATCGAGAAGCGAGCGGAGCAGGGTCGCGAGTTGCTCGAACGCAACTGACTGCAGTTCGTCAAGCTCGGTAGTTACCATGGGGTCGGAGGCGACGAAGTCCCGATCCGCCTTGAGCGCCTCGAGCGCGACCAGTTCAATCGCGGCGCTCTCCACTTCGAGTGGCCGCGTCGGGACGACGATGATGCGCCCCCTTTGTGCGGCAAGCTCTGCCGCGCCTCGGGCGGCCTCGATGTCGATCCGGGTGCGGGCCAGGACATAGTTCACCTGCGGCTCGATCGGCTCGGGTGCTCCCCTGTCGAGTTCCGCCGCAGTGACGTAGCTGCCGGAAAAGAAGCGGTTCACGCCCAAGCGGGCGTTGTGGCCTGACGCCCGCAGGTTTGGAGCAGGAAACCGGTCATCAAGGAACCGCCGCAGGTCGAAGCCAATGGCCTGTCGCTCACGCTCTTCTTTCACGCGCAGGGCAACGTCAATGTCGGCGCCGTGCCACACGGCGACGTCGTCGTTGTGGCGGCGCCAGAGGAGAAGATTCGCGTCCAGCAGGGCGTCTACAGCGGCTGTGACGGTGCGGTCGCTGATCCCGGGCCGAAGAACCGATAATTCCAGCACCGAGCGCGGAAGGCGGCAACGCTCTCCGCTGCTTCCAAGCTGAAGCAGGCAGGCGGCTGCCAGGAGCTCGCGCTGGAGGGTGTCCTTCGCGCGGGATCTGGCGCTTTCGGTCTCCAGCCACCGCCGGTACGCTCCGCCGATCCCCACGTCGCTCCGGAGCGCGTCGGCGAAGGCTGTATAGACCTCCTCGATGCCTATGGTGTGGCTCAGGTCGACCTCGCGCAGGAAGGTGAAGAGGCTCCGCTCGTTCTGGCCGACCCGCGCCACCAGCGTCGGGAGGACCTGAAGGGCTCCTGCGGTGAGGGGGCGGGCGTCGGCCAGCACCTGCTCCACCCGCCGCTGTTCCTCCACGCCGTCCAGCCATCGCGCCTCGCGGACGCGCCTGACCACCTCCGAGGGCACCTTCTCTTTCGGAGCCGCCGGACGAAGTCCTGCCACGACTTGGCCGACGAGCTGGTAGATCTCCTGGCTGTCCTCGATCATCCTGACGACTGTGAAGCGGCCCTCGACCTTCTTCCACTCGCTGCGTGTCGTCTCGTTGAGACGCGAGGCGTACGAAAGGAGGTTCTGGTGCAGCAGCAGGGTCAGGCTCATGGTTGGGCCTGAAGCCCGCGCACAGCGCTCCGCCAGCCTCTGCAAGACGTCGAGCTCGTCTGGCCGTCCCTCGCTGACGAGCCCCTCGAGATGTCGCCCGAACTCGTCCCAGATGATGGCGACGTGGTCCCAACCACCGTCTCTCAGGGCCTTTCCGAGACCCTCGACCGTACGCGGGACTCGGGTCGTCCCAAGTGACTCCGTGATGGCGGCCAGAGGGTCGGCGACGTAGCCGGAGAGGGCGACCACGGCACCCTTGTCGGACGATTCCGAGCGCTCCCGCAGCTCGCGGCCGAGCTCTGGGTCGACTTCGTCGATGGACGGGATGATCCGGCCGACCACCTCGCGATCCTGAGGCTGGTTCCGGACGGCCAAGGCGGCCACTCCGGCAGCCAGGCTCTTGCCGCTACCGTAGGGGGCGATGACCATGGTGGCCTTGCCGGCCTGCATGACAGCGGCGAGAACCGGGGTGGCGCGACGGGTGGGCTGGTAGTGGGCAAAGCGGAGGGGCTCGCCGAGGTCTTCGGTAAGGCTCATCGAGCGGAAGAAGCTGTCCTCGATCATGCAGCCACCTTCGTGATGCGTCCATAGAGCTCCTCGAGCCAGGCGCGGGCGTCGCGCTTGGGGAGGACGAGGTGACGCTCGCCTGCCAGGGTCTCGACTGCAATCCCTTCCATCCACCGTCGCCGTCCGATCCTGCCGACCAGCTCCTCGATCGCGTCGAGGCCGAGGCAGAGGATCCGTCCCGGTCCCATGCGGGCCGATGCCATCTCCCGCAGCGAAATGGACGACTTCCCCAGATCGGCCGCCAGAAGGGAGGCTGAGGCGAGGAACGCCTCAAGCGGCATGGCGTGCGGATTGCGAACCCGCTCGAAGCGGCTCACCGCGTCGTGCCGGACAACGAGTCCCAGTTCCCTGAGCGGACAGGCCCCCACGTCGTCGGGATCGACAACGTCGACCCCGGGGCGCGCGGAGTAGGCGCTAAGCAGGCAGGCCACGTCCCGCTGCGCGGCCGCCGGAGACGCCGGTCTGACCGCATGGGCGCGAGTATGCTGGAGGAAGGCATCCGTGCAGGCCAGGCGGTCGAAGATGCGGTCCGAGTAGTCGTTGTAGAACCAGGACCAGACCGTTCCCTCCCGCCGCGCCATTGTCAGGTGGAGGAACCACCACGTCCCGGGGTATTCGAAGAACGGGTCGTTCCGGTAGATAGTCCAAGCAAGCTGACTTGCGCCTCCGGATGTGCGGCTTGTGTCGCGGGGTGCGCTCAGACCGGTGACGTCGAGCCAGTAACTTAGGGACTCGACCATCTTCGAGCCGATGCCAAGTTCGTCCGCCGTATCGGTGTTCGCGACGAAGCCGCTGTCCCGGACAAGTCGTTCGATCGCCTTGGGTAGCCAGCCGTAGCGGACGGGGAATGTCGCATGCCCCCCATACTGAAAGCGGATGAGCTTGGTCATTTGAACGCAGCCAGGGTTCGGCACACCTTGGCCACTATGCCCACGGCGGCATCGATCTCTTCTGGTGAGTTGAGGCGAGACACGGAGAAGCGAACCGTCGAGAACGCATCGGCTTCGGAGAGGCCCATGGCGGTCAGCACGTGCGAAGGGGTAGGGCGCATGCTGGAGCACGCTGATCCTTGGGAGACCATGATCCCTTCTGCATCGAGAGCGGCTACGAGTGCCATTCCGTCCAGGCCGCTGAAGCGAATGCTGCTCGTGTTTGGGAGCCGCGGCGCGCCAATCCCATTGACCTTGGCATTCGGTACGACTTTGGTAATGCCGTGCTCGAGCCGGTCTCTCAAGGCCTTCATTCTCTCGACGTCGCTCTGGAAGTTTGCTGCTCTTAGGGCGCAGGCGGCACCCATTCCGGCGATCATGGACAGTGGCTCGGTTCCGGCGCGTCTTCCCGACTCCTGTTCACCTCCCCGGATCAGGGGCCGTATCCGCGCTTCACCATCGGCGAGCAGCAGCGCCCCCACGCCCATTGGCCCGTGCAGCTTGTGGCCGGAAATGCTGACGGCGTGCGGACCACACTCTGGATCGAGCTTGATTGGGAGCTTACCTGCCGCCTGAGCCGCATCGGTGTGGAACAGAGTGTCTGGCCGCGTCTCACACAGAGCGGCGATGTCGGCGATCGGCTGAATGACACCGGTCTCGCTGTTCGCCGTCTGAACTGATATAATAATCGGTCCGTCGATGGTACTCACGAGCCGTTCGACGTCTCGGACGTCAATCAACCCGTCGGGCGAGACTGCCAAGGATCGGACGCACCCCCCCTCGGACCGCAGCGCTTCCGCGGGTGCAAGGACGGAGGGATGCTCGACAACCGTGGTGATAAGCGTCGCGCCCATCGTGCGGGCTGAGTTCAGCACCATGTTGTTCGCTTCGGTGCAGCCGGAGGTGAAGATCACGCCGTCCTCGAAGACGCCCTCCGCCAAAGAGACCACCGCGTCCCTGGCTTGTACCAGGATGCGCCTTGCGGCGGCACCCCTGGCGTGATCGCTGGATGGATTCGCCCCGTCCCGGAGTGCTGTCAAAATCGCCCGCTCGACCTCAAAGGTGATGGGAGCGTTGGCGTTTGCGTCCAGATTGACCGACCGACGTGTCGAACCGCCATCATCTCCGCGTTGAGCCGCGACGCCAACCTGGCTCTCCGCTAAATTGCCGTCCCACATACGCTTTGAACCCCCGGGGTGGATGCCTTATAGGATCGACTTCCTGCCTACGCCAAGCTCGCCATGCCCCTATAACGGGTTTGGATCTGGCCCTTCAGCCTAGAACAAATGAGGAACTCAATCAACGCGACTTCGGCCTTAGGGCTGTCCTCGTGCGCGCCAAGAATCTTCCGGGCGTGATCGGGCCGAGTTCTCCAGCGCCATGACAACAACTGAAGGCTCTTCGGGCGTTGATTGAACGCCCTACATCTGGTCTGCAACGACCTGGCGGCTTGGTTCGCCTGGGCATTCTGGTCCACGGCGCTGCAAACCTTGTTCCGACTTCGGCAAAGGTGCGACCACCCGGATGAGCTCGGTTCTCGCAGTCTGGGCAGGACCATTGCGGGTCAAACAGTATCGCGATTCCTAAAGGTGACGTATGTCGAGGCTTGTTGGCACCTCCGTTCCGTAGCGCATGTTCGCTGAGATGAAGCAGTCCGCTCGGCTGCGGAAAATTGTTCATGGCCATCAGCGAGTGATAGATTTCTTACCTTGATCTGCACTCGCGTAGATGACGGCGAGAAGCCGAACTGCCCACCTTCATGGTTCGTCGACCAGTTGCTCCTAGCCGACCAACGGACACGCCAGCCATTCGCGTAGAAAGAATGGCTCGTTTGCGTTGCCGAGGCCTTTCGGCGACGTGAACACGATCAAGTCCGACGCTCGCTTGTTGAGCGGACTCTCCGGGAGCGCATGTACGAGACCAGGTCCTCCGGCAGGTACCGCACAATTCTTGGCCCGATCTCCACGTAGCTCGGCCCGGTCCCGAGCACCCGGTAGTTCTGCAGCGTTCTGACGCTGACGTTAAGGGCCCTGGCCGCCTGTTCCGTCGTCAGTCCCAGCACTTCGCCTTCGGCGATGCGCATCAGCCTGGCGCTTCCTGCCATCTCCCGGTTGTCTTCCCGCCGCTCCATGATCTACCTCCGAACAGGTTATAGGATCGGCCTCGGGAGGCGCCAAATGCCTCTCGATACATGCTGTGCTATCGTCTCGCGTAGTCTTCCGCAGCGCAGCCGGCGCCGCCCTTGCGTTCATCCGCTTTGGTGCGATGATCCAGTTCACGGAACGAAGGCGGTGGGCGATGAAGGGGGAATGGCTTCGCGAGAGTGACGATACCGTCATCGTCTTCATCCATGGCATCCTGTCCTCCGGAGGGGCGTGCTGGCGGCACGAGAGCGGCACTTACTGGCCTAGGCTGATCCTGCAGGAAGAGGGCGCGCTAGACCCCGGTGTCTACGTGTACTCATACAAGACCGGTTTCTTCAGCGGGAGCTACCGGGTCAGCGACGCGGTTGACGACCTAAAGGAGCGATTGGCCCTCGATGGCGTCCTCGCATGCCGAACCATTGTCTTCGTAGCGCACAGCATGGGAGGGATCGTCGCGCGCAAGCTACTAGTCGAGCGCGCCGATGACTTCAGAGACATCAATCTTGGCTTGTTCCTGGTCGCGTCGCCATCCCTTGGCTCCAGCTACGCGAACGTGCTGGCGCCTCTAGCGCGGCTCGTGGGCCACTCACAGGCGGACGCCCTTCGCTTCTCGCAGTCGAATGCTTGGTTGGCCGACCTCGACAAGGAGTTCAAGAACCTGCATACGTCCGGAAGATTGGCGATCTCGGGCAAGGAGCTGGCCGAGGACGTGTTCATCGCGCTGCCTGGACTGGTCCGGCGTCAGGTCGTGCCACCTTTCTCCGCCACCGCCTACTTCGGCGAGCCCTACAAGGTCCCGGACAGCAACCACTTCTCGATCGCGAAGCCGGTGAACGCTGACGCCATACAGCATCGGCTTCTAGTCGACTTCGTCCAACAGGTGCGCGCCAAGCTGCGGCCGCGGATCGAACCGGAGCTCCGCGGCCGCCTCGATCGTCGGCTGCTGGCGTGCAGTACCGCCGGTCTGCCATTCCGCGCGTTCCACAAGCTCGACGCGGTCTTCTCGATGCAGACCGGCTTCGCTGCCAGCGTTCTGGGAGGCGTGAAGCCTGGCGGGTTCGAGTCAGTGCGTGACTGGCTGCGCGAGGCGGTTCGAACCCAATCATCCTCGGAGCCCGGGGAGGAGCACGCATTACCGCCGATTGAGGAGGACGCGCACTTGGAAGCGGCGGCCGAGCTCGCGGCTGCGGAGCGCGCCAAGGCTGTCGATGAGCGGCATCTGCTTCTTGCGATCCTCGCTGATCGTGCGTCAGGGACGGTGCGCCAACTCGCTGAGTTCCTGGGCGACGCCGGGTTCGACCGCTTCGTCGATGCCACCCGTTCCGCTCGACCGAGCGCCGCGAAGCTGTCGCGGACACCCGCAGGACCGCCGATTGGGGGCGCGGCGAGGTGAGCAGGCGCGGAATTCGCTCGACCATCGGCGGGATCGATGTCGCTCGAGCGCAGCGCCGACGCCGGCAGCTGATCAACTTCGACGAAGGCCTCGTAGCTCACGTACTGGAGACCCGTCGTGGTGGCATGGGGGTTGTCCACCTCTGTTCGCTGGAGGAAGGCGCCCTCGAGCCCACGTTTGCACTGAAGACGTTCGAAGAGAGCTACTTCTTCGACCCGGGCATGCAGGCGGCGGTGGAGGCCGAGGCGTCATGCTGGCTGGAGGTTTCCGGCGCCCCGTTCGTCCTGCCGCTGATCGACGTACTCAACGCACACGGTAAGCCTCATCTGATGATGCCGGCGGTCCGTTCGCCTGACCGGGGCGACCCTTCGTTGGCGGGCGAGATCGCTAGATCGGGCGCCGGGCTTGAGAGTCATCGATGCATGACGCTGTCGCTTCAGATCGCTACCGCGATGGCCGGGTGCGACCGCCTGCTTCCTGGCATCGTGCACGGCGATCTGAAGCCAGGGAATGTCCTCCTGCTACCCGACGGAACTGCTCAGGTCGCTGATTTCGGCGCCGCCCGCCTGCTGTCGCACGCAGGTCCTTCGAACCTCGCTCAAGGGACAGCTCTGTATCTCGCGCCGGAGTGCTGGGACGATCCGGAGGTCGCCTCGCCGGCCTCGGACGTCTATGCGTTCGGCGCAACGCTCTGTGAGATGCTGACTGGGCGCCCGCCTTTCGACCCCCGGCCTGGCGGTGGCTTAGAGCTGGCGGCGATGCATAGGACGTCACCGCCGATTTGCGTGACTAGGGAGGCAGAGCCGCTGGCGCGAGCGCTCTCAGATCTGGCCACCCGTTGCTTGGCGAAGCGGCCGGAGGATCGGCCGTCTTCGATGACCATGGTGCAGCGTATGCTTCACTCCATCTGCAACGAGCTGGATCCCGTACTCCTGCTGACGAGCCTCGCGCCGGGCGTGGCGAGGCACGACGTACTTGGCGACGTTCGCCTGCTGACAGTGCGCGCGCGGTCTCTTCTCGAGCGGGGTGATGGCCAAGGAGCGCTGCGAGTACTCTCAAGGATTCCCGCCGACCAGATGGCGGGGGATCTGCTCCGGTTGCGCGGAACAGCGCTCTGCCTCGCCGGGCGGGAGGAGGAGGCATTAGTCGATCTCGAGGCCTTTCTAGTGGACGCGCCCGAGGGCGACGAGCGCACGCGCGGCGCCAACGAAATGGCCCTTGCCTACAAGCGCCTCGGCCGGCTCGAGGATGCGCGCGCTGTCTACGAAGCCCTTATCCCCGCTGCCTCAAGTGAGATGCAGCTGATGCTTCGCGGCAACTACGCCGCGACCCTTCTCGAGCAGGGGAGTACAGGGCGGGCAGTCAACATCCTTCGCGAGCTTACTTCGAGGCAGTCAGACTCGCCGGAGGCCTGGGCGATCCTGGCGGACGCCCTCTCGCGTGGAGGGCAGTCGAAGGAGGCCGTGGCCGCAATGCAGCGAGCGGTTCAGCTGGCGCCAAGAAACGGTGCTTATCGCGTCTTCCTCGGTGGCCTGCTGATGGATGGCTTGCGGGACGTCGGGTCCGCGATTGAGTCGCTCGACGCAGCATATGGACTCGGTCACCAGTCCCCGGAGTGGCTGGTCCGTACACTTGCGTGCAACATGCTGCTCGACAGGCGCGAGCATGTCCTTGAGCTCCTCGGCGTACTTCGAGACGGGCTGCCGAGCGACGAGGCGGAAGCTCTGTTCCAGGAAGCCGTGTCACTCGCCAGCTCGGTCGCCGGTCAGAAAGAAGGCGCCGCCCTGTCGGCCGTCGTAGAGGAGGATGAGGTCTCCAATGATCGCACCGCCGAGATGGTCGGTGAGGAGGCTTCGGGGCTGGGTGATGACGGGTCCCGAGCCGCGGATCAGCGGTCCGACGCGGACAGGAAGGAGTACTCCGCTGCGGTCCGGAAGGGCCTCGTGCCGCACGTCCAGGCACGTTACTCGAGCGTAGACGGGTCGACCCTCTTCGACTTCTATTACGCATTCGACGCGGCCGATTACCCGGAGGTCTTTGCGCAGGCCGCCGCCGAAATCTCCGTGCACAGCATGGGACTGATGGGCGGCGCAAGCACGCGGTCGCGGCCGTTCGTGTTCGCCCGGTGCCCGGTCTGCTCCGCCAACATGCTGACGCAGCGCGACGATGGGGAGTGCTATCGCTGCCAAGGCTGCGAGGAGCGCGTGCGTATGACGCCGGTCGCCGATCAGAAGCTGGATCGGCTGATGGCGCGTACGATGGAGGCCGCCCGGATCAATAGTCGCGAGATCGGGGCCGGCACGGTCTTTCTGGCCGTCTTCGGTTCGGCTGCGCGGGATCAGTCTGCCGTCGTCGAGCTCGAAGAGGCAGGCTATGTGCCCGTCCCTCCAGAGGCTGTCATTTCCCGCAGGCTGATGATGGAGGCCGTGCAGAGCGGCGTCCCGTCACCTTCAGAGATGCGTGTCTGGATGCGCCCGGTGGAGCCGGGCTGGTCGATTGCACTCGACGGCACGCCGACTGAGGTCAACCAGCTGGTGCGTCGGCTCAGGCGGCGTATCGGGCAGCTGTCCAGCATGTCGATGCTCGTGCCGCCGGAGGCCGTGAGCGATATGCTCGTGGACGAGCAGCAGGTCGTTCATCGCTTGATCGAGGCGGATGGAGGTGATGATCCCGCCGTCACGAGGACGCTCATCGAGGCGGCCCTGCGACATGGCCGCACCGAAGACGCGTGCAGGCTGCTCGGGTCGCTACGGCTCTCGTCACCCGATGATCCAGACACGTTCGCAGCGGCAGCCGCGGTCGGTATGGCACAAGATCGACCGGAAGATGCAGTGGCGCTGCTCGAAGAGGTGCTGCGGCAACGACCGCGAGATCAGGGCGCGAGGATGCTCCTTGCAAGCGCATGCCTGAATACCGGTCGCGTGGAGCGCTTCAGGGAGCTGCGTGATCAGCTTCGTGCGCACGGACTGCCAGGGGCTTTTGACCTGGAGCTGTCTGACGAAGATTGATCAGCCCGGCGCCAGCCCAACAATGCGAGGCCGACTCCTTCATCCACGGATTTAGCGGGATAACCGCTGAGGCCGCTAAACGATCTTCATGATTGCCTGTCCGTCAGCCGCGGGTTGAGGGTCGAACTGCGAAGGCGCGGTGATCGACCTACTGAAGCACGTCACCTCCGCAGCCCGACCTCGGGACGGCCTCATCCTTGTTCGAGGAGGACGTAGGGAATCGTCACACGCTTCCATGAGGTGCCGTGAAAGCGCCTGGCCTGATCCTGGGCGGAGGTGATGAAGCTATCCCACTGCGCTGGCCAGATGGTCTGGCAGCCGAGGCTCGAGGTCCTGGTGCGACTACCACGATGGATGTTGATCCCGAAGCGACCCGTATGCTCGTAGTCCGCGTCGATGCCGTCCCGGATGACCGTGACGTCGCCCGCACGCTGGCAGAGCGCGGGATAGGCGGGACCGCTTCCAGCATGGTTGTCGAACCGGTAGGCAAGCCACACTCCGGGCTTCAGGCGAGCCATACCCTTCTTGGAACCGAAGCCGGTGCCCGGCCGACGGCCGGACGGGTCGGTGTTCGCATTGTAGGCTCCGAAGAACGCTGGTGAGACAAGGAAGAGGGCGTCGTCGTAGATGCCGCGGTCGTTCCTGTCAGCATTGCCCATCGACTGGAGATAGTAGCCGCGGATGCCGGCTACGAAGACGGGGTGATCCGCTACGCGCAGGCCGGCCGCCTCCACCTTCGGCAGAAGCTCGGAATAGCTGAGCCGCGGACGTGTTTCAGGAACTATTGGCATCTCGCCTCTCCTCTAGTGTTCGGGATGATCCGTCCCGGTCTTCTGCTCACTTGATGAGCTTTCTGACGTACAGCGCGGCGTCGCCGGCGTAGAACCCGGCCGCGACTGGCGCCACTCCGCAGGTCAGCAGGCCAAGCCCGGCAGTGCTGACCCCGAGGACTATGCAGACCGCTACGATCGCGGCTGAGGCGGTGGCGTTCGACAGGTTCTGGAGCGCCCGGTCCTGCTCCTCGCGTGTCGTCGCGATATCCAGCTCGTAGAGCCGGTAGGGGATCTCCGCTGCGGTGACGATCGTGCTGCCGAAGCTGAGCGCCTTGAGCGCCGGGGCCATTGTCTTTGATACGATTGCGAGCCGGTCGGCGGCGGCGTTGGACCTGAAGACGCTCGCGATCGCGCCTGATGCGTCCCCCGCGGCGAGCTTGGCCTCCCGCGATTGCACGATCTTGGCGACATAGCCGGCATACCCCCCGCGAGCTGCATCGGCCACCTCGGCTGCGATCCCGGTCGTTGGGTATCGCGATCTTATGCTGTTCCGGAACGCGAGCCGCGCCTCGCTCAGCTGTCGGGCGATGGCGTCGTCCACTACGCTGCCGCCCTTGATCCAGTCCTGGCGAATGGTGGCGATGCTGTCCCAGTAGAGCTGCCGCGCCTCGGCGATCTCCCGGGCTAGCGGCCCGGGAAGCGGCGCCCATCGCCGGACGGACACGCCGGTCTCGTTCAGTACGATCGACTTGAGGACCTCCTCGATCCTGGCGGGCTCCTCGGCGGGGATCCAGCACGCGTTTCCGCTCCCCTGCCTGGCTCTGATAAGCGAAATGGGAGCGTTCTCGTCACGGACCGAGGACGCGTAGTCGAGCACTTCCGGTGGCGTGCGGGGGTGGCTGGTCGCGGCATTATCCGCGGTATGACGCGTCTCCACGTCCTTAGCCGCCGTTGCCGCCATCCGACGACTTCGGAGCCAGATGCGCCTGGGCTCGGGCTCGGAGGAGTTCTGCCCGCGCGTGCACGAGGTCGTGCTGAGCAGCCGCTCCCTTCTCCTCCAGCTCCCGCATGCGCTCCGAGAACTGCTCCGTAGATGCGATCAGGCCTACCTGAGCGTCCGCATGGAGGGCGCCGGAGTCGTAGGAGAATGAGGTCGGCTCGAAGATAACGTTGACCAGTCCATCCTTGATCATGTTCGGCGTAGAGAAGGAACGGGCCAGGAGGCTTCTGACGTCAAGGTCGCCGGCTTCCCCTGACTGCTCCTTGAGCATCTTGGAGGCGACGGCCGGGAATGTGGTCGTCGAGAACGACTCGCCAGTATCGGAGCTGGCGAAGAGCATGCCTTTCTCGAGGAGGCTCTTCGCCTGGTTGGCCTCCGTCTTGAGCGCCTCGGCTGAGGGGTCGGTGTCTGGCTCCTGGTATTCAGCCTTGATCGACGAAGCCAGCCGCCTGGTGAACGCGGTGAAGAACGAGTCGGCGATCTGCGAGATGTCGTAGGGGAAGACCCCCGGTTCGGAGAGATAGGAGAACAGGTCGGAGAGGTCGGAGCGCGTGAACAGCTTCTCCTCGCGGAACTCCTCGAGCTCGGCAAGGTAGGGGCCCGCCTCGACGTGGAAGTCGAAGTCCTCCAGTACGAGGTTGGCGTCGAAGTCGTTCATAACCTTGAAGAGGTTGATGTTGAGCGTGCGGCCGACGTTGATGTTCTTCACCTTGAAGCTGGTGCTCGTGCTCGTGTCGGTTGCGCGCTCCTCGGTCACCGATACCTCTACGCTCTCCTTGTTCTTGCGCGTGACCTCCTGGGAGGCGCGCGCGACCGAACGGTTGAGCTGACGGCTCATGTCCTTGGTCGTCGTCGAGGTTGAGAAGTTTGCCGATCCTGAGAAGCCACCGTACGAACCGCCTGCCGACCCGCCGGCGGACTGGGTGGTCTCCTTTTCCTTGCGGACTTCGGCTTCGAAAAGCGTCTCGAAATCTTGGCGGTCGACACGCGTCACTTCGGCGAGCGAGCTGGTCTTGATCGATCGGGAAGTGGTGTACTTCTGTGTAGCGGTGATGGTCACCTGCCGTTCCTCGCCGGGGGCGAGCGGAATCGATGCAACCAGCTCGCCGAGTGAGGTGCCGGTCCAGGCGAGCCGATAGGAGAGCTTCTCCTCTGTGGCGATGTTCGGGAAGAACTCATTGATCAGCGGCGCGACCGGACGGAAGACCAGGCGGTAGCCGATCATCATCCGCTCGCCGATCACCGTCTCTTCGTAGAAGGGGATGCCGACGATGCACTTTGAACGGAACGCCTCGCTGGCGAGACATCGACGATGGATCTCCTGGAGGGTAGTTCCGTCGAGGGTGGCCATCCCTCCCGCGCCGGGCCGAAGCAGGAACACCTGATAGCCCTGCGCCCGGTAGAGGTCCGCGGCCTCTACCCATGGATCGTAATCCGGTACGACGTGCTCGTAGTAGGTGAAGGTGCGCTCATGCGTCTGCCAGACGGTGCGGTAGTGCCACTTCTTCTTGCCCCAGAAGTTCCGGGTGTAGTGATCCTTCTCCTCATAGCTGGTCTTCCAGCTGACTGTGCGCTGCTGGGCCCGGTAGAGCTCGCCGGGCTGCAGGGTAGCATTGATGGCCGCGCCGGTGTTGTTCTCGTAGTACGTCATCGGTTCCGGAGTGAGCACGACCAGCTTGTAGCCGAGGCCCGAGGCGGCATCGGCGAGCCTGATGAGCAGCTCGTCGACCTCCGGCTGCGCGGCGACGAGCGACCTGTACTGGGCGCTCAGCGCGGGAATGGTCTCGAATAGCGCACTCGAGAGCTGGCCAGTGGGCGCGATGAGCTGCTCGGCCCGGCTGGCGAGAGCATCCGCGAGCTTCTTCTCCTTCTCCAGCCTCTTGTACTGCTTGTGAATGAGAGCGGCGTCGGCTCGGATGATCTCGAAGGCGGTGAAGGACTGCTTCGCCGCTGCCTGGGCCCGATCCGCGGCATCGGCCGCCGTGTCCGATGCGGGCGCATAGAAGACCTGAACCAGCTCGACGATGCGGCTCCACGTCTCGTCGGGCTTTCCAATGAGCTCTGCCTTGAGGACCGGCTTGACCGTGTTGTCATCGGCAAGACCAAGCGGAAGGTACCAGCGATCCTCCCCCTGGCTGGTCGGGAGGTGGAGCACGCAGCCCTTTTCGATCCTGATGACCCCCGTGGCGACAGGAGCAGTGCGGAAGTTCCGACTTTCCTGCGTACGGCCGAAGATGAACTGCTTGGCTTCGACCTGATCGCCGACCTTGGTCGAGTACACGGTGCTTGGATCGTGGAGGTAGGCTGGCCGCTGGTCTAGATCGTCGTGGATGTGCCGCTCCAGCACATCGCTGTCAGTGCGAGGACCCTTTCCGAACCAGGCCGCCTCGAACAGTTCACGTCGACGCTTCGCCAGTTCAGCCCGGATCATGGTCTCATCGACGCCGCAGTCTCTCAGCACCGCCTTCCAGAAATCATCGTCGGAGATGGTTCGCTTGCGACTGAATGAATAGGCCGTTGGCGCATTGCGTAGATTGTGCGGACCCTTGATCTGCAGGGCCGCAGGAAGCTCGAGACGATAGGCATCGGTCATGGAACTGTCCCCCTGCTACTGCACAGCGGCGCATCCACTGGGCGGGATGGTCCGCAAGTGATTTAGTTCGGCCCGATCGGCGTGAGCCTAGGGCGCCCCATCAGACCAGTCCATTCGCTGCGAGGTTTTTGCACCCAAAATGGGTCCATCTTCCCCCTTGGGTACGTACGATCGGGAAATGCGAGGTCGAGAACCAGATCGGCCGCGCCCTCGCCGCGGCGAGATTGCGGTTCTGCGGCATCCAGGTCGGGTTCTGCGCCGCCGGCGATCTGTCCTTGAGCTGATCGGCTCTTCGCGCCAAGCAAGGCTTCGGGAGGAACTAGTGGCAGCTTGGACACTCACAGGGGTCGCTGTCGCGCTCACCGTCTTGCTGGTAATCGGTGTTCTGACGCAGTTCCTCATTCGGCTGGCCTCCCTGATCCGGACGCGTCGGCCAGCGCATCTCGCTCTCACGGCGGTCGAGCAGCCCGCCCTCCTGGTGACGCTCGTCCACGGCACCTTCGCGCGCAGGGCCGCCTGGACGATGCCGGACTCCAGTTTGAGCCGAGCGCTTAGTCTGGGTCCCGGTAAGGGAATCCTGGTGCGTCGTTTCGAGTGGAGCGGATGGAACTCCATCGGCGCGCGCCGCGCTGCGGCTCGTGATCTGCACCTCGACCTCACTGAGGTGGCTCGGCGCTTTCCGCGCGCCCGGCACATCGTCATCGGTCATAGTCACGGCGGCAACGTAGCGCTGGATGCCATGCGGCTCTCTCAGGCGCTCCTGACAGACGGGCTTATCTGCCTTGCGACTCCGGTACTGACGCCGTTGCGGCGGAGCTTTGGCGCGGGCGAGGAGATGACTGTCCTGACCTCATTCTTCGTGGCGTTGGCGGCCCCTGCCATCCTCATCCTCAAGCTCTGCGGCGCTTCAGAAGCCTGGCAGGAGGGCGCCGTCGCCGCAGCCCTGATCCTCGCGCCCATTTGGTTCGCTCGCGCCCGGAGCCTGAGCGACGCCGTAGCCGGGTCGATGCCCGATGGAGCACTTGACCCGGAACGCTTGGTATTCGTCCGGAGCCCCTCCGACGAGGCGAGTGGCTTTATCGCGACCCTCTCATTGATGAACTGGACTGTGGGTCGGATAGCCTTCTGGCCTTATAGGACGGTCGACTGGCTGATCAGGCTGGTGGATCGCAACAGGTCGAATGTTCTTGCCGGGCTGACACTGCTCCTGGGACTTGGTGTGCTTCTCGCACTTACGGCGATCAACGCCGCATCTGCGGACGCGGCCGCGGTCAGACCGCAGGCCCAAGCGCTCTACGCCGCCGCCCTGCTCGCGCTTGTCGTCGGCATGGCTGGCATGCTGCTGGTGTTGACCGCCCAGGTGCTGAAGCTTGCCCGTGCGCGGATGTGGGTTCTGGCGGTCGCCTGGCCGATCACCATTCCCGCCGGGCTGATCGCCGGCTTCCTCCTTCTGCCAGCCGTTCTTCTGGCGAGCCTTTCCGGCATGGTCGCCATCGGCTGGGAACTGCTGATCTGTTCCGTTTTCGTCGAAGTCGCGGCGGAGCCCTGTCCGACCGGTGAGTGGCAGGTCATTCAGCTGCCGCCTGTGAGCGGCGCCGGCTTGCGGCACAGTAGCGTCTACGAAAGTGATGCTGGGATTGCAGCGATTCTCGCTGCAGTTGAGCGTCTTGGGGAATCGACGCTCGTGAGTTCGATGCAGCGATCTGACGAGGCATCGTCCGCGTTGCCTTGGGGGAGTGCAGCGCCGCTGCGACATACCTGAGTAGGTTCGCTGCCCTTCGCCGGCCGCCGAAAGCCAGAGCTGTCACAGGCGGTGGCGAAGCGGACTTCAGGCGTCGATCGTGGACAGAAGGGCAGCTGGCGGGCGTCCGGCAAGTCGCTCGACCTGATCTGCCCACCGCTGCAGCGCCTTAAGCTTCTCGGCCCTATATCTGTAGACGTTGTAGATGCCCGCGACGCCTCCAAGCGATCCGGAAATGTGGTTCAGCGTGGCCTCCACGTGCTCAAGCGGAATCCGCAACTCCGCGCACATCGTCGAGAAGGTCCGTCGCAGGTCGTGGACCACCCAGCCTTCGACGATGCTGGCGCCGATCATCCCGTCCATCCGCGCCTTGGCCTTGCTGAACCCGCTAATCGGGCTCCGACCATTGGTGGTCAGCACGAGACCTGTCCGCCTCTCAGGGGGGGCGAGTGCCTCGAGGACCGCGCGCACCTGCCTGGAGAGCGGCACGAGATGCGGTGTTTTGTTCTTCGTGCGCGAGCCGGGGATCAGCCAATCGCCAGTCTCGAGGTCGATCTCGGACCAGTGCATCCCGGCCACCTCCCGGAGCCTCTGCCCTGTCAGGAGCAGCAGCAGGTAGAGCGCGCAGAACTGCGGGATCAGCTGAGGGAGGACGGAGCAGAGTGCCCGTATTTCCGGACGGCGCAGGAACCGCTGGCGCTTCCCTTCCTTGAACGGCTTCTTGACGCCCGCCATCGGCGACGTCTCCAGCACGTCCTTGTCGATGCCCCAGGTGAACAGCCGGGATAGCCACTTGTAGGCCTTGTTAGCGGCCGGCTGGCTGCGCTCACCGACGTGGGCGAGCATCGCCTTGACGTCCTGCTTCGTGATCCGGTCGACGCGCTTGTCCTTGAACCAGGGCCTCAGATCGCGGTCGAAGGTCTGCTCGATGTCCTTGCGGCTGCGCAGGTCGTTGGCGACGACGTGGCGCTGGATGAACCGGTCGGCGTAGGCGCCGAACGCGAGGGTGCGGTCCGCCTCTTCCTCCCGTGCGCCAGCGTCCCGGACGAGCCGGATGTGAGCGAGCGGGTCGGTGCCCGTCCGGATCATCGCCAGGAGGTCGAGTGCCCGGCTCCGCGCCGTCTCGGCCGTCCAGGGCGAGCCATGAGCACCGATGGTGTAGCGGCGGGACGGCGCGCTGCGGCCGCCCATCCTGTAGTGCAGCACGTAGGTCCGGCGGCCGCTGGAGGTGACCTCGACCCCGAACCCCTTTACGTTCTCGTCCCAGTGGACCTCTCTCTTTCCGTGCTCCGGGCGGGGGAGGGCGTCGACGGTCTTCTTGCTTATCCTGATCGCCGGCCTGCGCTCCCGCGCGGCCACTGAACTCGTGCTCATGCTGGTCATCCCGCTCAGCACCTGCTCAGCACGCCAACGGGAACTCGTTGCGCCTCTGGGTGCCCTGTTGCGGTATAAGTCACTGGGGCAGGGCCGAAAACTAGACCTGCTGCGTCACGTTGCGTCCTATTGCGCGTGACCCACGAGCCTTGGTAAGGCTGAGGTCGTGAGTTCAATCCTCACCGGCAGCACCATTTTCTAATAAAGTACCTGCACTTGCCTCTTCGTAGGTACTGCTAAGGAATACGGGGTTAGGCGCCCGCCGATTGAGCTGTTGCTGAGCAATGGGGCCTGACCAGTTTCGGGGCATATCCATCGCAGCGCCACCCATCTCGCCTACCATTGCGCAGTTTGGTTGATCTCGGCACACCCTTGCGCATGCTGAGATCGCCGTCACTTGCTCCTGATCCCCGCGCCTTGCGCCGCGCCGCGGCCGCTGCACGGGCCGTTGGACGTTCCGAAGAGGCGGAACGGCTGCAGCTGGCCGCAATCGAGGCGTCCGTTTCCGATCCTCAGCTGATGGAGGCGGGCGCGGCAATGGTAGCCAACGATCTCCGTCGGGCCGAGCAGTTGCTCCGGCCAAGGCTGAAGGACGATCCGTTCGATGTCGCGGCAATCCGGATGATGGCCGAGCTGGCGGGCCGTCTTGGACGTTACCGGGACGCCGAGGCCTTGCTGCGCCGGGCGCTCGAGCTGGCACCCGGCTTTGGTCCGGCCCGCGCCAATCTCGCCACGGTGCTGCACCGCCAGAACCGGTCGGACGAGGCGCTCGTTGAGCTCGACCGGCTGCTCGCCGAAGAGCCGGACAACCCGACACACGCGAACCTGAAGGCGGCGGCGTCGGCCCGGCTCGGCGAGTTCGATGAAGCCATCGCCCTCTACGAAGCGGTGCTGGAAAGGGCTCCGGATCAACCGAAAATCTGGATGAGCTACGGCCATGTGCTGAAGACGGTCGGCCGCCAAGCGGAGGCGATCGCCGCCTATCGCCGCGCCATCGTCATTCGGCCGGGCTTGGGCGAGGTCTGGTGGAGCCTTGCCAATCTGAAGACGGTCAGCTTCGCCGATGAGGATGTTGCCGCGATGACGGCTGCACTGGCGAGCCCCGGCCTGAGCGACGAGGACCGGCTGCACCTTCATTTCGCGCTCGGCAAGGCACTGGAAGACCGCGGTTCGGCCGAAGCCTCGTTCGGTCATTACGTCCGTGGAAACGCCATCCGCCGGGAGCAGCTTCCTTATGCGCCGGAGGACACGGACGAGCAGGTCCGGCGGGCCAAGTCGATCTACACACCTTCGTTCTATGCCGCTCGGCAGGGCTGGGGTTGCCCCGCGCCCGATCCGATCTTCATCCTCGGCATGCCGCGCGCCGGCTCGACCCTGATCGAGCAGATCCTCGCCAGCCACAGCCAGGTCGAAGGCACGATGGAGCTGCCCGACATCCCCGCCTTAGCGGCGCGCACCGGATCGGGTGATACGCCGGTCGATCAGCTGACCGCCGAGCAGGTCCGCAAACTTGGCGAGGAGTATCTGGAGCGCACGCGTATCCAGCGGAAGACGGATCGGCCGTTCTTCATCGACAAGCTGCCCAACAACTGGGCACATGTAGGGCTGATCCGCCTGATCCTCCCCAATGCAAAGATCATCGACGCCCGCCGCCATCCGCTCGCCAGCTGCTTTTCCAACTTCAAGCAGCATTTCGCGCGCGGCCAGAGCTTTACCTACGGACTGCGCGACGTCGGCCTCTATTATGCCAGCTATGTCGAGCTGATGGCGCATTTCGATCGGGTGCTGCCCGGCCACATCCACCGCATCATCTATGAGCGGCTGGTCGATCATACGGAGGCGGAGATAAGGGCGCTGCTCGACGCCATGCAGCTGCCGTTCGAGGAGGGCTGCCTGCGCTTCTGGGAGACCGACCGTGCCGTGCGGACGGCGAGCTCCGAACAGGTCAGGCGCCCGATCAACCGGGACGGGCTGGAACCTTGGAAGCCCTACGAACCCTGGCTTGGCGAGCTCAAGGACGCGCTCGGCGACGTGCTCAGTGACTATCCCGCGGTCCCACCTCGGCTGACCGTTGCATAAGCGCAACAGTCAGCCGTGAAAGTGGCGGATTTCCGCCGTTCCCCTTTGACGAAGTTCTGAAACCAGACGAGCGTCACCCCTGGGCCGGTATCGGTGGGGAGAAGAGATTGTGCGCCGGAAGAATTGGACTCCGTTGATGGTCGCTCTGCTCGGCAGCTCGATGCTGGCGGGCCAAGCCTTGGCACAGCCGGAGCCGTCGCAGACGGCAGCCGCTGCCGAAAACGCCGATCTGGGCGACATCGTGGTCACCGCGCAGCGGCGGGAGGAAAGCCTGCAGAATGTGCCGATCAGCATCCAGGCGCTCGGCACGCAGAAACTCGAACAGCTGAACGTCGCCAGCTTCAACGATTATACCAAGCTTCTGCCCAGCGTGTCGTTCCAGACCAGCTCGCCCGGCAACACCACTGTTTATTTCCGCGGCGTCGCCTCAGGCGGCGACGGCAATCATTCGGGCTCGCTGCCTTCCGTCGGCTTCTATCTGGACGAGCAGCCGATCACCACGATCGGCGGCACGCTGGACATCCACATCTACGATATCGCGCGGATTGAGGCGCTGTCGGGGCCGCAGGGCACGCTGTACGGCGCTTCGTCCGAAGCAGGCACGATCCGCATCATCACGAACAAGCCAAACCCGGCTGGGTTCGAAGGCGGAGTGAATGGCGAGATTAACACGGTCCGCAAAGGCGGCGTCGGCGGCGTCCTGGAGGGCTTCGTCAACGTTCCTTTCAACGACCGAACGGCGCTGCGTCTGGTCGGCTTCTACCGCAAGGATGCGGGATACATCGACAATATTCTGGGCACCCGCAGCTTTATCGGCGGCCTCAGCACCACCAACGCCGCCTTTGTCGAGAAGAACTTCAACGATGTCGATACCTTTGGCGGCCGTGCGGCGCTGGGCATCGATCTCGATGACGATTGGACGGCAACCCTCAGCCTCATCGGCCAGGACCAGAAAAGCCGCGGCTCCTTTGGCTATGACCAGAGCCTGGGCGATCTGAAAGTCCAGCGGTTCAACAATGATCGCAATCACGACCGCTTCTACCAGGCGGCGCTGACCGTTCAGGGCAAGATCGGCAACTGGGACCTGACCTATGCCGGTGCCTATATGCACCGCAAGCGTAACGGATCGAGCGACTATATCGATTATGCCGAAGCCTATGATCAGCTTTATGCGGATTATGGCGGGCTCGCAGGCTATTTCTATTATCAGGACAATGCCGGCAACACGATCTTGCCGCAGCAGATCATTGCGGGCAGCGACAACTTCAAGCGCCACAGCCAGGAACTGCGCATTTCCTCGCCGTCAGACCAGCCCTTCCGCGTCGTCGGCGGCCTCTTCTACATGCGCCAGTCCAACGACATCTTTCAGGACTACCGCGTCGCCAATCTGGGCGCGGCCGTATCGGTCAACGGCAATCCGGGCACGCTTTGGCTGACCAAGCAGAAGCGCGTCGATCGCGACTATGCGATTTTCGGCGAAGCGAGCTTCGACATCACTCCTAACCTGACGCTGACCGGAGGCTTGCGCGGCTACAAGTTCGACAACACGCTGATCGGCTTCTTCGGTTTCGGCCGCAATCCCGGCATTGATCCGGATGATGGCCGGCCATTCACGGCGAGCCCATTCAACGCCGCTGGCAGTTCGCGCACCGGCGTCGCCGGCTGCTTCGTCGGTGATGGCCGGACACTGCGCGAGGTAATCAACAACAGCACTCAAACGCCACAGCTGCTCCCGGCTGTCATTCCGGGCACGCCCTGCACCAATCTCGCGGATGTCGAGGGCGGCCAGCTCAAGCCCAAGCGCACCAAGGACGAGGGGGTGCTCTACCGCGGCAACATCACCTGGAAGCCCGTCGAGGACAAATTGCTCTACGCGACGGTCTCCAAGGGCTTCCGGCCGGGCGGCATCAATCGCCGGGCGGGCATCGATCCCTATGGTGCCGACTTCCTCGAAAACTACGAACTTGGCTGGAAGACCACCTGGAACAATACGCTGCGCTGGAACGGTGCGGTCTATTACCAGGAGTGGAAAGCCTTCCAATTCTCCTATCTCGGCGAGAACAGCTTCACGGTGATTCAGAACGGACCGGACGCGCGCATCTACGGTATCGAGATGGATGTGACCTGGAACCCGACGCCGGGCCTGACGCTGACGGCGAGCGGTGCCTATACCGATGCCAAGACCAAGCAGAATCTCTGCGCCTTCAACGATCCGACCTTCGCCTGCACCGCGCCCGGACCACAGGGCCAGGCGAACGAAGTGACTGCGCCCAAGGGCACGAGGCTGCCGATTACGCCCAGGTTCAAGGCCAATGCTTCGGCACGCTATGAATGGGACATGGGCGACCTGAGGCCTTATGCGCAGGCGGTGGTCGCGCATTCCGGCGGCGCTGCATCCGACATCCGCGTCGATTTCGCCGCTGCCCAGGGACGGCTTCCCAGCTGGACCACCGTCGACTTCGCCGTGGGCGCGAACTGGCAGAAGTTCACCACGGAGCTGTTCGTCCAGAACGCGTTCGACGAGCGGGCGCAGATCACCCGCTTCGTGCAGTGCGGCCAGTGCACCGACCGGCCTTATGCCGTCGTGCAGCGTCCGCGCACGATCGGGTTCAGGGCCGGATATCGCTTCTGAGCTGTTCGTCATTGCGAGTATCGCGAAGCAATCCAGTGCCAGCGCCTGGATTGCTTCGCTGCGCTCGCAATGGCGGCCTCCCGGTGCTAGCGGGCAGGGATGATCCGCATCCTTGCCGCCGCCGCGGCGCTTTCTCTGGCAGCTCCTGCTTTGGCTCAGACGCTCACGCTCGAACGTATCTTCGGCAACCCGCCGATCTCCGGACCCACGCCGCGGCTGGTCAAGCTGTCGCCGGACGGTCGCTGGCTGACCTCGCTGCGTAACCGCCCGGACGAGAAGGAGCGGTTCGACCTGTGGGCCGTCGACACCGCATCGGGCGCGGAGCGGATGCTGGTCGACTCCAAGAAGTTCGGCACCGGGGCCGACTTGTCCGAAGACGAGCGCATGCAGCGCGAGCGCGCCCGTATCGCCGACCAGAAGGGCATTGTCGCCTATGACTGGAGTTCGGACGCGCAGCGGCTGCTCGTGCCGCTGGATGGCGACCTTTATCTTGCCGGCCTCGACGGTCAGGTCCGCAGGCTGACCCAGACCGAGACAAGCGAACTCGACGGCACCGTCAGTCCGCGCGGCAAGTTCGTTTCCTTCGTCCGCGACCAGAATCTGGTGCTGATTGACCTTGCCGCGGGCAAGGAGAGAGCGCTCACCCGTGACCGCAAGGGCACGCTCAGCTGGGGCGTGGCCGAGTTCGTCGCGCAGGAAGAAATGGACCGGCACCGCGGCCATTGGTGGTCACCGGACGACCGGCGCATCGCCGTCGCTCGCGTCGATGAGAGCCCGGTTGCGATCGTCACCCGCGCCGCGATCGGGGCCGACGGCACGCGCGTCTATCCGCAGCGCTATCCCAAGGCCGGCACCGCCAATGCGCGTGTAGACCTCTATGTCTTCAATGTCCGGGGCGGGAAGCCGGTCAAGGTCGATCTCGGCCCGGATCCGGACATCTATCTCGCTCGCGTCAACTGGACGAAGGACGGGTCGGCGCTGCTGGTCCAGCGCCAGAGCCGCGACCAGAAGCGTCTCGACCTGCTCCGTGTCGATCCGGCGACGGGCAGGGCCACGCTCCTGTTCACCGAAACAGCCAAGACCTGGCTGAACCTACACGACAACCTCAAGCCGCTTTCCGACGGCAGCCTGATCTGGTCGTCGGAGCGGGACGGCTATAGCCATCTCTATCGCTGGCGCGACGGCCAGTGGACGCAGCTCACGCGCGGGCCATGGCAGGTCAAGTCGCTGCTGGGCGTCGACGAGGGCAGAGGTCTCGCCTGGATCCTCGCTAACAAGGACACGCCGCTCGAATGGCAGGTCTATGGCACGTCCATTGATACGGGCGGCGAACCGCGGCGCCTGACCGAGACCGGCTTCTCGCACAATGCCAAGATGGACGAAGCGGCGACGCGGCTGATCGTCGGCCGCTCGAGCACCACACAGCCGCCGCAGGATTATCTCGCCGATAGCGAAGGCAAGCGCCTGCTCTGGATCAATGAGAACCGGCTGGCCGGCGACCATTCCTATGCGCCGTTCGTGCGCGGCCATGTTGCGCCGGAGTTCGGCACCGTGAAGGCGGCGGACGGCCAGACGCTCCACTACAAGCTCTATCGACCTAAGAGTGAAAGCCGCCGCGGCCCCGCGCTCCAGATCGTCTATGGTGGTCCGGGCGCGGGCCGGCAGGTGATGAACCAGTGGGACTCGCTGGTCGTCCAGTATCTGCTCGACAAGGGCTGGACAGTCTTCTCGATCGACAATCGCGGCACGCCCGATCGCGGCAAGGCGTTCGAGGAGCCGATTTACCGCGCCATGGGCGGGGTCGAGGTAGAGGACCAGCTTGCCGGCCTGGCCTGGCTGAAGAAGCAGCCCTTCGTCGATCCGAAGCGGGTGGCGGTCTATGGCTGGTCCTATGGCGGCTATATGACGCTGAAGCTGCTGGAGGCGGCGCCCGGCGCCTATGCCGCTGGCGTCTCAGGCGCTCCGGTCACCCGCTGGGATCTGTACGACACCCATTATACCGAGCGTTACCTCGGCAATCCGGCCACCGATCCGAAGCCGTACCAGGCGTCGGACGCGCTCCCGAACGCCACTTCGATCAAGGACCCGCTGCTCGTCATCCACGGCATGTCGGACGACAATGTCGTGTTCGACAATTCGACCGCGCTGATGGCGAAGTTACAGGCGTCGGCGATCCCCTTTGAGACGATGGTCTATCCAGGCTTCGGCCACCGCGTTGCGGGCCCCGGCGTCAGTGTGCATCTCTGGCGCACGATTGAGGCCTTCCTGGATCGTCAGGTGAAGGACGCCAAGTGACGACGCCGCTGAAGATCGACGGCCTAGTGCCGGACGCACTGGCTCCCAAGCGTTTCCGCATTTTTCTTACCGACTTCGACCTGCCGGTTGATATCGGCTTCCATGATTTCGAGGTCGGCACGCCGCAGCGCCTGCTCGTCAGCGTTGAGGTGCTGGTCGAGCCCGAGGCCTTTGCCAGTGAGGACACCCAAGCCGCTGCCTGGAACTATGATTTCCTGCGCACCGAGATCCGCCGGATGACCACGGGCCGCCGCTTCAACCTGCAGGAAACCCTGGTCCGCGAGATTTACGACCTGATCGTAGCGCGTAAAGGCGTGCAGGGCCTCAAGGTCAGCGCGCGCAAGCCCGACGTCTATCCCGATTGCGCCGGCGTCGGTGTGGAGATCAGCTCCTTCTGAGCGGCCTGGTGCGGGTGCAGGTTCCAAGCCTCTCCAGCACATAGGCATAGTCGGCGCGTGCGGCCTCGGCCGACGCCGCGTCCAGCTCCGCCGTCGCGCTGTCGGGCAGGCTGCGCGGTAGTCCGCAGGCGAGGCGGTACCAGAGCAAGGTGTCGCGCACCGGCGGTTGGGCGGCCTCGTCCACCACCTCGCTCAAGGCTACCGACCAGCTGCGTTCTTCGCCCGGTCGGCGCAGCACGTTGAGCGAGATCGGACGGCTGTCGCGGGTGGACAGGAAGATTTGGGTCTCGCCCTCGCCGGGGATTGCCCCTGCGACATGGAAGGCGCTGGCAACGCCGGTAACGGGCGCCGGCGCATCGGGCCGCACCGCCTCGGTCAAAATGGCGCGGACCTGCTGCTCGATGGCCGGGGTAAGTGCAATCTGCCCGTCACGGGTCACCAGCTGCAGCTCGCCTGACCGTCCAGGCACCTCGCGTGCGAGTACCAGCATCGTCGCTTTTTTGAGCTTTGGCACCTTGCCTTTGGTGTCGAGCGGCACATCGGCCAGGTAGCGAACCTGCGGCGGGATATTGTTGGGTCCGCGAATCAGTCGCGTCGCAACCGCCTCGACGAACAGCCGTGCATGGCCAGCCGCCAGGCCCGGCGCCTGTTCGGGTTCCAGCCGAATCGCCCGCGTAACGGTCACGATAAGGGCGACGGGTGCGGCCAGGGCTCGGTCGGCGAGGTCAGCATAGCTATAGTCGGGCGCCGCCGGGGCTGTTTGGGCCGGACTGTCCACCGCTGTCAGAAACACGGCTGCCGTAGCGGCAAACAGGCTCGGGATACGCATCATTCCTCATGCGTTAAGACCTTTGTGCGGGCTTCGGCTAGCACAAAACTGTCATAGTGGGACCGTAGGTTTCCAGGGTCCGACAAAGCGTTTGCGTCGGTTAATGTGCGGAGATAGAGAACCGGACTTCTGCCTAGACCAGAACCAAAGACGGGCGGATTGACTTAAGTAGCGGCACAGGTCGGCGCTCCCTTCGCTCCGGTCTGAGGCCGAGAGAGGGAGTCTCGTTACTGAATGGCCTACGCTGACCAAAGAGGCTTGAGCGGTAGCAAGCTCGCATCGATCGTCATCGTTATCCTGATCCATGCGCTGCTGGGCTATGCGTTCGTGACTGGTCTCGCGTTCAACGTCATCAAGAAGGTCGCAACGGACCTCAAGACGTTCGACGTCGAGGAAGAGCCACCGCCCCCCGAGGAGCCGCCGCCCCCGCCGCCGCCCGATCAGAAGGTCGAGCCGCCGCCCGTGGTGACTCCGCCGCCGATCGTTCAGTCGAACGTGCAACAGGCGCCTACCATCGTTACGGTGCCGAATCCGCCGCCGGTCTTCGTGCCGACGCCGGCTCCGCCCGCGCCGCCTCCGCCGCCGCCTCCGCCTGCGCCTGTGGTCTCCAAGGCCGCGTCCGCCAAGGGTGATCCGGCCCGTTTCATCACACAGGATGACTATCCGCCGCGCGCTCTGCGCGAAGGGGCGGAAGGCACCACGCGCATCACCTGGGACATTAATGCGCAGGGCCGCGTAGAAAATTGCCGCGTCACCTCCTCCAGCGGAAACTCCGATCTGGACGATGCCGCCTGCCGGGCGATGACTCGCAAGGGTCGTTTCTCGCCGGCGCTGGACCAGGCCGGGAACCCGATGAAGAGTTCCCAGTCGCGGAACGTGAAGTGGGTCATTCCGAAGTAATGGCGGTGCCGCCGCGCGTCGAACGTTCGAACTATCTCAGAGGATTATAAGCATGATCACCCAAATCGCTTTCCTGCAGGAAGCCGCAGCCAAGGCCGGCGAAAACCCCTATGGCCTGTGGGCCGCGCTGGAACAGGGCGGTGTCATCGCCTGGTCGACCTTCATCATCCTGGTCGGCATGTCGGTCTTTTCCTTCTACATCCTGTTCACCAAGCTGTTTGAGCAGCAGAAGATCATCAACCAGGGCAAGAAGATCCGCCAGAGCTTCTGGAATATGACCAGCCTGCGCGAAGGCGCGAACAAGCTGGAGAAGAACTCGGCCTATCGCCAGATCGTCGACGACGCGCTGGTCGCCCAGGAACAGCATGGCAAGCTGACCGACCCGGTCGAGGCGCATGACTGGATGCACGGCTCGATCAACCGTTCGCAGGGCCTGATCAACTCGAAGCTGGGTGGCGGTCTCGCCTTCCTCGCGACCGTGGGTGCGACCGCGCCGTTCATCGGCCTGTTCGGTACCGTCATCGGTATTTACCGCGCGCTGATCAAGATCGGTCTGGCCGGCCAGGCGTCGATCGACGCCGTCGCGGGTCCGGTCGGTGAGGCGCTGATCATGACCGCGTTGGGTCTGGCCGTGGCCGTGCCGGCGGTGCTTGCCTATAACTGGCTGCAGCGCCGCAACAAGGCGATCGCCGAGGACCTGTCGGCCTTCTCCAACGACGTTCTCGGCTACATGATGTCGGGTGGCACGGTGAAGCCGGCCAATCTGCGCGGTGCTGCTCCGGCCGCGGCGAGCACCTCGACCAAGCCGCAGCCCTCGACCGCCAAGCCGACCACCACGACCACTGCCGGTCAGGTCGGCGGCGTTCAGCCCAAGGCCTAAAAAGAATGCCGGCGGGCGCTCGTCCGGGCGCCCGCCACCGTCACCGTCGGCTCTGGCCGGCGGTCAAGACAGGATAGGATCCTATGGCAGTTGCACTCGGGGGTAACGACGAAACCCCCATGTCGGACATCAATACGACGCCCCTCGTGGACGTCATGCTGGTGCTCCTGATCATCTTCCTGATCGCCGTTCCGGTGGTGATCCAGACGGTGGAAGTGAAGCTTCCATCCGTGCGCTTTGACCCGACGACGACCAAGCCCGAGAATGTCTCGCTGACCGTCCGCGCCGAGCCCGATGGCTCGTGCGGCGTCTATTGGGGCCTAACCAAGGTCGGCGCGCAGGAACTGCTCGACCGGGCGGTGGCGAAGCTGCGGCGCGAGATCGACCGTCAAGGCGGTCCCAATGCGCCGGGCCTGGAGCTTCCGGAAGCGCATATCCGCGGGGATGTGAATACGCCCTACCGGTGCATCGGCGGTACCATCTACACTATGCAGCTCGCCGGCTTCAGCCGGGTCGGGTTCATTTCCGAGCCGCCTCCGGGCGGCGCCGTCCAGCGGCTGTAAGGAGTAAGTCATGGCAATCTCAGGTGGCCGCGACGACGGCGAACCGATGGGCGAGATGAACACGACGCCGCTCATCGACGTCATGCTCGTGCTCCTCATCATGTTCATCATCACCATTCCGATCCAAACCCATGCGGTGAAGATCGATTTGCCGGTGAACAGCGACCAGAATACCCCGCCGCCGATCGATCCGATCAAGAACAAGGTGTCGGTCGATCCGGCCGGCACCATCACCTGGAACGGCTCGCCGATCGATATCGTGACCCTGCGCCTCTACCTCGACCGCACCAAGGCGATGAGCCCGGAGCCGGAGCTGCACGTGCAGCCCGACCCCCAGGCACGCTATGTGGTGGTCGACCAGGTGCTGGCTGTCATCAAGCGCTCCGGCGTGACCAAGATGGGCTTTGTCGGCAACGAGCAATATCGCGCGTTCTGACCTGAGCTAGTTGGGTGATAAAGCGGGCGGGGCCGAGAGGCTCCGCCCGTTTTGTTTGCATCGTCATCCCCGCGAATGCCGGAACCCAGTCGCGTGGTTCTCCCGGCGACGGAGACTGGGTCCCCGCTTTCGCGGGGATGATGAGGTGGGTAGGGGAGCCGAGTGCACGACCTTCCCATCCACACCGTTCTGCCGGACCTGCTCGCCGCCTTGCGCGAGCGGCCGAACGCGGTTGTGGTGGCGCCCCCAGGAGCCGGCAAGACCACCGCCATCGCCCCCGCGCTGCTGAGCGAACCCTGGTGCAGCGGCGAAATCCTGCTCCTCTCTCCCCGGCGCATCGCCGCGCGTGCAGCGGCCGAGCGGATGGCGGAACTAGCCGGCGAGCCGGTCGGCCGCCGCTTCGGCTATGCGACGCGGATGGACAGCAAGCGCACGGCCGGAACGCGCGTGACGGTTCTCACCGAAGGCATTTTCCTCAACCGCATCCAGGCCGATCCCGAACTCGCCGGCGTCTCGGCCCTGCTGTTCGACGAGGTGCATGAGCGCAGCCTCGACAGCGATTTCGGCCTCGCCCTCGCCCTCGACGCGCAGGAGGCGCTGCGTCCCGATCTGCGCATCCTCGCCATGTCGGCGACGCTCGATGGCGCGCGTTATGCGGCGCTGCTCGGTGATGCGCCGGTGGTGCAGAGCGAAGGCCGTTCGCACCCGCTCGAACTGCGTCATCTCGGCCGCGACGCCGCGCTCCGGATCGAAGACGCCATCGCCTCCGCCATTCGCCGTGCCTTGCGGGAGGAGGATGGAGGCATCCTCGCCTTTTTGCCCGGCGTCGCCGAGATCGAGCGCACCGCCGAGCGGATCGGCCCGCTTCCGGACACTGTCGTGCTGCACAGATTGCATGGCCAGGTCGATCCCGCGGCGCAGCGCCTCGCGATCGCGCCCGCGGGTCCGTGCCAGCGCAAGCTGGTGCTCGCTACCTCTATCGCCGAGACCAGCCTGACCCTCGACGGCGTGCGTGTCGTGATCGACGCCGGGCTTGCGCGACGTCCGCGCTATGACCGTCAAGCAGGCATGTCGCGGCTGGTGACGGAACGGGCGAGCCAGGCGGCTGTGACTCAGCGCGCCGGTCGCGCCGCGCGCCAGACTGCGGGCGTGGCCTATCGGCTGTGGGAGGAGGCGGCCACATCCGGCCTCCCGCGCTTCGATCCGCCGGAGATACTCGAAGCGGACCTCTCGCCCCTGCTGCTGGCGTGCGCAATCTGGGGCATCGCCGACCCGCGCCGCCTCCGCTGGCTCGATCCGCCGCCCGAAGCTGCGATCGCCGAAGCGCGGGTACGCCTGTCAGCGCTCGGCGCAGTCGACGCAGAGGGCCGCCCGACGCCCCACGGCCGCCGCATCGCGGAGCTGCCGCTGCCGCCGCGCCTCGCCCATATGCTGGTCGCGGCCGAACCGCTCGGCCTGCTCGACACTGCTGCCGAGGTTGCCGTCCTGCTCCAGGAACGTGGGCTGGGCGGCAGTGACGCCGATCTGGACCTGCGCCTCCAGCGCTGGTGTGGGGAGCGCAGCAAGCGCGCGGAAGCGGGCAGGGGACTGGCGCGGCGTTGGAGAACACTGGCGCGAGGCGGCACCGCCCCACTCGTCCCGAGCGCAGTCGAGGGGCGTGTCCCAACTGCCGAAGATCGCCCCTCGACTGCGCTCGGGACGAGCGATGTAGGAGTGGCTGTGGCCCTTGCATTCCCCGATCGCGTATCGAAGCGCCGCTCGGCAGATGGCGCCGACTGGATCAGCGCCGGCGGGCGCGGCTTCCGTCTCGACCCGGCGTCACCGCTCGCCCGCGCCCAGTGGCTGGCTGTCGGCGAAGTGCAGGGGGCTGCATCAGGTGCCCGCATTCTCTCGGCCGCGGCCATCGGCGAGGCGCCGGTCGAGCAGCTCTTTGCCGATCGCATCGAGACTGTCCGCCAAGTTCTTTTCGATCGCGCGTCCGGCGCTGCGATCGCCACGCGCGAGCGTCGTCTCGGCGCCGTCCGCCTCTCGTCCGGCCCCGACCCTAATGCCGCCCCCGCGGAGATCGAAGCGGCGTTGCTGGAGGGGGTCCGCGCCCACGGCCTTCACCTTCTTCCCTGGCCACCCGCCGCCGAGGCGCTTCGCACCCGCGCGGCATTCGCGGGCCTTGATCTCACCGACGCGCGCCTCATGGAGCAGCTCGACGAGTGGCTGCCGCCGCTACTAGCAGGCAAGCGCCGTCTCGACACGATCGCCCCTGCCGCGCTGATCGAGGCGCTGGAGGTGCTAATCGGCTGGGATGGCAAGCGTCAGCTCGATCAGCTCGCACCGCCACATTTCACCTCGCCCGCCGGCTCGACCCATCCGATCGACTATGGCGCCGAGGCCGGCCCCACCGCCGAGCTGCGCGTGCAGGCGCTGTTCGGGCTCGCGGAGCATCCGACCGTCGGGCGCAACCGCGTGCCGCTTGTGCTGAGCCTGACCTCGCCCGCCGGGCGCCCGATCCAGACGACACGCGATCTTCCCGGCTTCTGGCGCGGCAGCTGGGCTGCGGTCGCGAAGGAAATGCGCGGCCGCTACCCCAAACACCCCTGGCCCGACGATCCCGCCAATGCGGCGCCAACGCTTCGCACCAAGGCGGCGGATGCGCGGCGCAGCCAATGATGTTCTCACTAAGGGTACGAAGGTCACGAAGAACCTTCTTCGCGTTCTTCGTGCTCTTTGTGAGAACAAACACCTCTTCGCTTCGAGGCTTCAAACGGCGCGCGACGCAGGTTAAGGGCAACTTATGCCTGACGCCCGCATCTTCCAGCGCCCGAAGAACTCGACCCAGTCCGGCCGTGCCGGCACGGATCGCTGGGTGCTGGAACATATCCCGCGCGAGCCTACGCCCCTCGATCCGCTGACTGGCTGGAACGGACTTGCCGACACTCAGGCACAGGTGAAGCTGCACTTCCCGACGCTGGAAGCCGCCAAGGCATATGCCGACAAGAAGGGCATCAGCTACCATGTCGTGCCGGCGCCCCAGCCGAGGCTGAAGCTCCAGGCTTATGCGGATAACTTCCGCTGAAAGCTCCAGACCGGGACTTAGCCAAGAATCGACGACGCCAGCACCAACAGCATCTTGACGTCGACGAACATGCCCTCGGCGCGCTTGGCCGCCACGAATACGGGCACCTCGTCGAGAGGAACCCGATGCACCGTAATCCCTTCGTTCGCCTCGCCGCCGCCTTCGCCGACTTTGGTGAGGCCATGCGCCTTCACCAGCGTGAAGGTTTCCGACACCATGCCCGGAGATGAGGCGAAACGGCCGATCACTTCGATCCGCTCGGGCCGATAGCCCGTCTCTTCCTCCAGCTCGCGCGCGGCCGAATCTTCGACCGTCTCGTTCTGGTCTTTGTCGCCGACCAGGCCCGCAGGCAGCTCTAGGCAGGGACCGCCCAAAGGCACCCGATGCTGCTCGACCAGCAGGACGTGACCATCGTCCACTGCCAGGATCACCGCCGCATGGATGTTGTTGGCGCGTCCGACGAACTCCCAGCGGCCCTTTCGCCGCGCCTCGATATAGTTGCCCGACCAGACAGTCTCGATCTCATCCTGGCTCATCGGCTTCCTTTACCCGTTATCCCGAGGAGCGAAGCGACGGAGCAATCCAGCAGCTTGGATGCTCATCGGATTGCTTCGCTTAGCTCGCAATGACGATCACCTACAGCTGGATCAGACGATCGGGCATCTCGTTCGGGTCCGTGCCGGTGTAGGGGAAGTGGGTCGCCAGCACGTCGCCGATCAGGCGCACGGCGTCGGCAATGCCCTGGCCCGGTTGTCCGGCGCGGATGCCCGCTAGCAGTGCAGCCATCGCCTCGCCCCATTCCTCCCCGCCGATCTTCGACTGGATCAGCTCGTCGGCGACGATCTCGGCATGGCGCTCGGCCATGCTGAGGTAAAGCAGCACGCCGCTGCGGGTCGCGGTGCGCCGCTCGGTGCCGACTTGGAAGACCATGATCGCACGGCGGCGGCAGCGACGGGTGCGCGTCTCGTGCGGCGTGATCGCGATGCGGACGCGGGGGAGCCGGAAGATGGCCCACGCGACCAGGAACGCGCTGATCGTTTTGAACAACAGGAACAGCACGATAAGCCGCAGCGGCGGCGCCTCGTCGCCCCAAGGCTCGTGAACGAAAGCCGTTGCCCAGTGCAGCAGGTCCGGAAAGGTCGCAAACAGGGCGAGCGGCAGCAGCGCAACCAGCAGCGCCCAGTGCAGCACGGCATCGGCATAGCTATCGGACTCCGGCGCCACCACGACCGATATCTCGCCGTCGGTCCGCGTCTCTGCCTCGCCGATAGCCGCCGCGACAAGCTCATGATCCTGCACCGTCAGCATCACCAATCCCCCGAGGCGCCGCCGCCCCCGAACGATCCGCCGCCGCCACTGAAGCCTCCGCCCCAGCCGCCGCCTCCGCCCCAGCCCCCACCGCCGCCGCCGAAGATGCCGCCGCTGCTGCGCCCGCGTGCGGCGCTTCCGGCGATCTCGCTCGCGGCCCACAGCCAGATCGGCCAATTGCTGTCACGCGAGTAACGCCGCGAGCCGAACACTCCGCGCTTCTTGCGGCCGCGCCGCATCGACAGGAACACGAACCCGGCGACCATCAGCCAGAAGATCAGTCCGAGGGGCAGGCCGCCGCCTTGGGAAGGCCGGCTGTTCTGCCCGCGCTGTTCCGACAATATCTGGTCCTGGCGGGCCTGCGCCTGCTCCTGCGGCAGTTGCAGCTGTGCAATGATCGCATCGACGCCCGCCTGAATGCCGCCTGGAAAGTCGCCCTGCTGAAAACGCGGCCGCATCTGCTCCCGGATGATCACCGAAGACAGGGCGTCGGTTAGATAGGGCTCGAGGCCATAGCCGACCTCGATCCGCATCTTCCGGTCGTTGGGCGCGACGATCAGCACCACGCCATTGTTCGCGCCCTGCTGCCCGATCTTCCACTCCCGGCCGAGCCGATAGCCATAATCCTCAATGGGATAGCCTTGCAGATCGGGAATGGTCGCGACGACCAGCTGGCGCTTGGTCGAAGTCTCAAGCGTCTCCGATTTGGCGGCGATCGCCGCTTCCTGCTCCGGGCTGAGCAGATTGGCGGCATCGACGACGCGGCCGGAAAGGGGCGGGAAGGTTTGGGCGAGTGCGGGGGAGGCGAGGAGCAGAAGGGCGAGGGCCCACAAGGACCACCAACCGGGTTCGGCCTGAGCCTGTCGAAGGCCTCCCTTCTTCCTTCTGGATTCCCGGAAAGAAAGGGAGGGCTTCGACAGGCTCAGCCCGAACGGAGTGGGAGATGTGAACAGGGCTTTTTGCCTTACTTACCGAAGTCCACGGTCGGTGCCTGGTCGGCATTGGGCGTGGTCGCCTGGAACGGCACCAGCGGCTTGGCGCCGTGCACCAGCTTGGCGCCGATCAGGTCGGGGAAGGTGCGGATGCGCGTGTTATACTCGCGCACCGCCTCGTTATAGTCGCGGATGGTGATGTTGATCCGGTTTTCGGTGCCTTCCAGCTGGCTCATCAGCGTCTGGAAGTTACCCTGGCTCTGCAGCTGCGGATATTGTTCCTGCAGCCGCTGTAGGGGGATGATCGAGGCGGACAGCCGCGCCTGCGCTTCGTTGAAGCGCGCGATCGCGGCAGGGTCGCTCAGTTGTTCGGGGCTGACCGTGATCCGGGTCGCGTTCGCACGCGCTTCGGTAACCTGAGTCAGGATCCGCTCTTCGGAAGCCGCCGCGCCCTTCACGGTGGCGACCAGGTTCGGGATCAGGCTGGCGCGGCGCTGATAGGCGGCCTGCACATCGGCCCAGCGCGCCTTCGCCACTTCCTCGGACGCCGGTACGGTGTTGATGCCGCAGGCCGAGACGGAAAGGGCCAGGGTGGGTGCGGCCAGGGCGGCAAACAGACGTGAAGACATGCAATCTCCTCCCGGTGTGTTGCTGGGGAAATACACCGCGCGCATCCCCCGCGCAATCGCCGTTGCTTTCGGCGCTGTAACGGAAGAGGCTGGATGTGCGTTCCAGCGGGAGGGAAGGATGCTGAAGGGTTTCCGTGAGTTCATCGCCAGAGGCAATGTGCTCGACCTTGCCGTCGCCGTGATCGTCGGCGCGGCTTTTGCGACGATCACGACCTCGCTGACCGAAGATGTGATCATGCCGATCATCGGCGCGCTGACCGGCGGCCTGGATTTCTCGCGCAAGTTCGTCCTGCTCGGCCCCGTGCCCACGGGCTATACGGGCTCGCCGACCGACTATGAGGCGCTGAAGAAGGCAGGGGCGCTGATGCTCGGCTGGGGACGGTTCGTGACGGTCGTGATCAACTTCCTGATCCTCGCTTTCATCATCTACCAGCTCGTCCGCTTCGCCACCCGCACCAGGCTGCGCCACGACGCCGAAACACCAGCGACGTCGGAAGAAGTGGTGTTGCTCAGGGAGATACGGGACGAGTTGAAGGGGCGGGAGGTCTGACACTCGTCATTGCGATCGCAGCGAAGCAATCCAGTGCGGCCCATGAGCTGCATGGATTGCTTCGTCGCTGCGCTCCTCGCAATGACGATTAGGGGGCGTTAGGCCGCGATCGCCTCGACCGCCTCGCTGATCTCCAGCCAGGTCGCCTCGCGCTCCTCGATCGCCTTTTCCAGCCGTCCGCGCCGCTGCATCAGTTCGCTCGTGGAGAGTTTGGCGAGCGCTGGTTCGGCGCTTGACGGATCGAACAAGGCGCGGTCGACCGCACTTCGCTCCGCCGTCAGCTGCGCCAGTTCCGCTTCCAGCGCCCGAACGCGGGATCGCAACTGCTTCGACTGCTCCCGCGCCTCGGCAGCCGCCCGGCGCTGGTCCTTGCGCGCTGCCTTGTCCTGCTTCGGCTCCGGCGAACCGTCGCTGGCGAGGATGAAGCGAACATAGTCATCGAGCGAGCCGTCGAACTCGCGTGCTGTGCCCTGGTCAACGAGCACCAGCCGGTCGGCCGTGGTCTCGACCATGTGCCGGTCGTGGCTGACGATCAGCACGGCACCCGCATAGCCGTTCAGCGCCTGGATCAGCGCCTCGCGCGCATCCACGTCCAGGTGGTTGGTCGGCTCGTCGAGGATCAGCAGGTGCGGCGCATCGCGGGTGATCAGCGCCAGCGCCAGCCGCGCCCGCTCGCCGCCCGAAAGCTTGCCGACCTGCGTCGTCGCCTTGCTGCCCGAAAAGCCGAAGCGGCCGAGCTGCGCCCGCACCGCGGAGGGTGAGGCGCCCTTCATCGCCCGCGTCATATGCTCCAGCGGGGTATCGGCGCTGTCGAGCTCCTCCACTTGATATTGAGTGAAATAGCCGACGCGCATCTTGCCCGAGGCGTTGATCGCGCCCGCCATCGGCGCCAGCTGGGCGGCGAGCAGCCGCGCCAGCGTCGTCTTGCCATTGCCGTTGCGGCCGAGCAGCGCGATGCGATCGTCAGGGTCGATGCGCAGGTTCAGCCGTTTGAGCACCGGCGTCTCCGCATAGCCCACCTCCGCCATGTCGAGTGTGATCAGCGGCGGCCGCAGCGCGTCGGGGCTCGGGAAGTCGAAGCAAAGCGTCGGGTCGTCGAGCAATTCGGCGATCGGCTGCATCCGCGCGAGCGCCTTGGCCCGCGACTGCGCCTGTTTGGCGGTGGAGGCGCGGGCGCTATTACGGGCGATATAGTCCTGCAGCTTCTCGCGTTCCGCCTGCTGCCTGGCGCGTGCGGAGGCGAGCTGGGCCTGGCGTTCGGCGCGCTGCCGCTCGAACGCGTCATAGCCGCCCGGGTAAAGCGTCAGCTTGCCGCGATCGAGATGGAGGATGTGCGTCACGATCTTGTTCAGAAAGTCGCGCTCGTGGCTGACCACCAGGATCGTCGCCGGATAGCTTTGCAGAAAGTCCTCCAGCCACAGCACCGCTTCGAGATCGAGGTGGTTGGACGGCTCGTCGAGCAGCAGCAGGTCGGGCTGCGAGAAGAGCAGCGAGGCGAGCGCCACGCGCATCCGCCAGCCGCCCGAGAAGCTGTCGAGCGGCCGGTGCTGCGCCGCTTCGTCGAAGCCGAGGCCGACCAGGATCCGCGCCGCCCGCGCCGTTGCGGAGTGCGCCGAGATCGCCTGCAGGCGTTCATGGATTTCGGCGAGCCGGTCGCCGCCCGCGTCCTCCGCCTCCGCCAGCAGCGCGGCCCGCTCGGTGTCGGCAGCCAGCACCGTTTCCAGCGGCGTCGCGCTGCCTGCCGGCGCGTCCTGCGCGATATAGCCGAGCCGGGCGTCGCGCGGCATCTCCGCACCCCCTTCGTCCGGCTCCAGCATGCCGGCGACCACCCGCATCAGAGTCGTCTTGCCAGCGCCGTTACGGCCGATCAGCCCTACTCGCGCACGCGGCGGCAGCGCGGCGGAGGCACCGTTCAGGATCGTCGCGCCGCCCAGGCGGACGGTGATGTTGTTGAGATTAAGCATGATCGCGCAGCCCTTAGCCCAGGATGCGCTTCACTTAAATCGTCATCCCCGCGAAAGCGGGGACCCAGAAGGGAAGAGAAAGCTGGGTTCCCGCTTTCGCGGGAATGACGAGGAAATCGGAAATCGGGGTAGGCGAGACGGACTTGGCGTCGCGGCCTGCGACACCTATATACCGTAGTGCCGGGCTCGCTCGGCTATGGCGATAAACTGCGGCGTACAATAGGCGCAGCGGACCCGGGGGCAGTACCCGGCGGCTCCACCAGAAGCCCGCGTCAAGCGGTCTCCTGACGGGGCCGAACCAGGATCGACGTGTGTTGAAAAGCGCTGTTTTCGCTCGGAATGGGACCACCGTGACGGCCCATACACAAGTGCCAACGATAACGAGGCGCTCGCGATTGCTGCTTAATCCCAACCCTCACGGGTAAGATTAAGTAGGCCAAAAGCGCGGTTCGGGCCGCACCGGGCAACAGAAGCGGATTCCGGCGGTACGGGGAGCACCGAGCAACAGAAGCTCCCCACTTTCATCGCTCTCGACACTGGATTCGTCGATCCCTGCGGAACATCGCGCGGCCGCGGCGCGCTTGATCCGCTTGACCGGCAACCGAGGAGCCAAAGCCATGCGACGCACGATCGCCATCCTCGCCCTCGCGCTTGGCTCTGCCTGCAGCGAAAAGGAAGAGATTGCCGAGCAGGTGGAGGAACGTGCCGACAGCCGCGCCGATGCGATGGAAGAAGCCGGCCGCTCCATGACCAACGCGCTGCAGCAGAATGTCGTCGAGCAGCAGGCCCGCACCGTCCGCGAGGCCGGCGAGGAGCGCGCGGAGGCAATCCGCGAGTCCGAACTCGATCCTAACGCGCTCACCGACGCGCAAAAGAATAGGCTCGTCGCCGGCGATCCGGGAACACCGGTCAAAAACGCGCGTTAATTCAACGTCACTCGACGGCAGCATAGAATAACCCGACACACTCGGGTCGCACTGGCCGGCGTTCCTCAGGGGGCGCCGGCCGACTTGCATCCGCCGCCCTCCAGACCCATGCACTTCGGGCAGGCCGCTGAAACAATCCGGCAATATAGCAACACTTTGAAACTGGAGATTGAGCAACGGTCTGGCTAACGGGCCCCGCGTCATGAACTCACGCCCAGACGATCGTCGCATTCGATGACCAGGGACACGATCGGATTCCGTCAGGCCGGGCGTTGGTTGCGGGAGATTGTCGGGCCGGACTTCGGCTATATCCGCCTTGGCGCGATCTATACTGTCGCGATCAGCCTTTTGTCGCTGGCGACCCCGATCTCCGTACAGTTATTGATCAACAGCGTCGCCAACACTGCATTGCCGGCGCCGCTTTGGACCTTGTCTGGTGTGCTGCTGCTGCTGCTGTTGCTGGTGGCGGCGCTCAGCGCCTTTCGTGTGCACCTGATGGCCGCATTCGAGCGTCGGGTGTTCGCGCGCGTCGTTGCCGAGATCACGATTCGTGCTGTGCACGCGCAGAACCCGTTCTTCGGCGACGCCAATCGGAGCGATTTGTTTAACCGCTATTTCGATCTCACCGCCGTGCAGAAGGCGGTGCCCAGCCTGGTGATCGGCGCGTTCACGATCGTGCTGCAGGGGGCAGTCGGGCTCGCCATCACCACTTTCTACCATCCCTTTTTCCTCGCCTTCAACCTGGCGCTGGTGACGGTGCTTGCGACGGTTTGGCTGGTCTGGCGGCGGGGCGCGATCACCTCGCGGGTCGCGCTCAGCCATGCCAAGCACGACACCGCGCGCTGGCTGGAGAGCGTCGGCGGCTCCAACGGCTTCTATAAGTCCAGCCACCATCTCGGCTTCGCGATGGACCGGTCGGAGACGGTGACCGCCGCCTATGTCGCGGCGCATCGACGCTATTTCCGTTATAGCTTCGCCCAGACGCTCGCCTTTTTCCTGATCTATGCCGTCGCGAGCGCAGCCCTGCTGGCGTTGGGCGGCAATCTGATCCTGCGGGGAGAGCTGTCGATCGGCCAGCTTGTCGCGGCGGAGCTGATCCTCTCGGGCGTCTTCTACGGCATCTCTCAGCTCGGCTGGTATCTCGACACTTTCTATGACCTCGTCGCCTCGTCAGAGGAACTGTCGCTGCTCTTCGCCATTCCTCAGGAGCCGGCCCGCAGCGGCGGCGAGCGTCCCCGCGACGGCGCCGTCAGGCTGCGCGGCGTCGCCGTGGACGGCGCCGCTTTCGACTTCGAGCTGCGCGCGGGCGAGCAGCTGGTGGCGGTACCGGAGCCGGGCATCGACCGCCTGCTCGCGATGGTGCTGAAGCGCCATGTCACGCCGACGCAGGGGCTGGTATCCGTGGGCGGCGCCGATCTCGGTGTGCTCGACATGTATCTGCTGCGCTCCGAGGTAATGGTGCTCGACCGGCCGAGCATCGTCGAGGTGACGATCCGCGATTATCTGACGCTCGCAGCGCCCGATGCGCCGCCCAGCGCCATGCTCGACGCGTTGGAACTGGTCGGGCTGATGGAGCGGATCGCGACGCTGCCAAAGGGCCTCGATACGCAGCTCGCCGCATCAGGCTGGCCGCTTTCGATCGGCGAGATGATGGAGCTGAAGCTTGCCAACGCCCTGCTCAGCCGGCCGCGAGTGCTGATGCTCGGGCAGTTATTCGACGTGATGCCGAGCGAGCGGCTGCTGCAGGTGCTCGACCTGCTGCGGCGGAGCGGGACCAGCGTGATCCTGTGCACCGGGCGGCCGGAGGCGATCACGCTCGATGGCTGGTTCTGGCTGGGGCGAGAGCGTCAGCAGCGCTTCGACACTCTGAGCGATCTGCAATCCTTCATGCGCACACGGGCGGGAACGCATGCCGTATCGGCCTGAACATATCGCGCATTTTCAGACCTTGGCATCGCTGCGGCCGCCGCGAGCGACGGTTGCGCTCGCCTGGATGCTGCTGGTCGGCATGGCCGTGTCCATCGCTATCTTGTTCTATGTGCCCTGGGTGCAGACCGCGCAGGGCAGGGGGGCAGTCATTGCGCTCGATCCCGATCAGCGGCCTCAGGAAGTGACGGCGCTGGTTCAGGGCCGGGTTGAGCGCTGGTATGTGCAGGACGGTCAATATGTCGAAGCGGGCGCTCCGATCGCCCGCGTCGTCGATGTCGACCCGAACCTGCTCGCCCGGTTGGCGGCGGAGCGGGCGCAGGTGGAAGCGGAGATTGCCGCCTCCCGTCAGTCCCAGGCTGTCGCCGGCATCGATGTGCGCCGCACCGCCCAGCTTCTTTCGGAAGGCTTGGCGGCGCGGCGCGATTACGAGCAGGCGCAGATCAAGGTCGCCGATGCGGGCGCCAAGCTGGCCGAGGCACGGGCGAAGCTCAGCCGCATCGACGTGCAGATCAACCGCCAGTCTGCCCAGCTGGTCCGCGCGCCGCGCGCCGGCCGGGTCCAGCAGCTGAACGCAGCGGCCGGTGGCGCCTATGTCTCGGCCGGGTCCGTGCTCGCCATCGTCGCACCGGAGCGGGTCGAGCGCGCCGTCGAACTCTACGTTGACGGCCGCGACGTGCCGCTGGTCCGACCGGGCCGTCCAGTGCGGCTGGAGTTCGAGGGCTGGCCCGCAATCCAGTTCAGCGGCTGGCCCTCGCTGGCGCAAGGGCTGTTCGACGGTCGCGTCCGCGCGCTCGATCCGACCGCGCGCGCCGACGGGCTTTTCCGCGTCATCGTCGAGCCGATGCCGGGCAAGCCTGCCTGGCCGGGCGCCCGCTATGTCCGCCCCGGCGGCAAGGTGCGCGGCTGGATCCAGGGCGAGACGGTCACCTCCGGCTACGAACTCTGGCGTCAGCTGAACGACTTCCCGCTCGACTTCGGCGCCGCGCCGCAGGCGGGGCCGGACGAGAAGGAGCAGAAGCAGTGAGGCTCCTCCTCCTCCTCCTCGCTCTCCTGGTCCTCGCTGCGCCTGTGGGCGCCGCGCCGCTGTCGCTGGAGGAGGTGCTGCAATCCTCCGCCCGATCGCAGCCGCAGATCGTGGAGGCGCTCGCCCGCGTCCGCCAGGCCGAAGGTCGCGCTCTGTCGGCCGAAGGCGCGTTCGACACCGTGTTCGATGTCGACGCGCGGAGCCGCGTGGCCGGCTTCTATGGTGGCACCGTCGTCGACGCGCGCGCGACGCGACCGCTGACGGCTAATGGCGGCTATCTCTATGGCGGTTACCGCGTCTCGCGCGGCGGCTTTCCCATCTATGAGGACCAGGCCTTCACCAACCGCCTGGGTGAGATCAAGGTCGGCGGCCTCTTTTCCTTGCTGCGCGACCGGCTGGTCGACGAACGCCGCACCCGCCAGAGTCTTGCCGCCGCCGATATCGACATTGCTCGCTTCGAGGCGCAGGCGGTCGCGATCGGCGTGCAGCGCCGCGCGATCGACGCCTATCAGGCCTGGGTTGCCGCTGGCCTGCGCCTGCGCGCCTATCGTGAGTTGTTCGACCTAGCCGAAGACCGTCGCGGCGCCATCGCCCGCCAGGTCCAGCTCGGCGCCCGCCCCGACATCCTCCTCACCGAAGCCGACCAGAATCTGGTCCGCCGCCGCGCACTGGTTGTACGCGCCGAGCAGGAGCTCGCCGCCGCTGCCAACACGCTGTCGCTGTTCCTGCGTGACGCCGACGGGCGTCCGGTGCTCGCCGCCCCCGACCGGCTCCCCGCCAGCGCCGACGCCCTCACCCAGCTGAACGCCCTGACCGCCCCCGGCACCGCCTCCCGCCCCGATCTCGCCCTGCTGCTGCGGCGCATCGACCAGGCCGTAACGCGGCTCGCGCTGGCCGAGAACGACCTGCGCCCTCGGCTCGATCTCCGCGGCGAGGCGAGCAAGGATCTGGGCGACGAAGGCCGCGGCGGCAGCAGCCGCACGCCGCTGGAGGCGATCGTCGGCGTCCGTTTTTCGGTCCCGCTGCAGAACCGCGCCGCCAAGGGACGCGTCGCCGAGGTTCGCGCCGAAATGGACGCGCTGCAGACCCGCTCCCGCTTCCTGCGCGAACAGATCGCCGTCGAGGTGGAGGGCATCGTCATCACGATCGGTGCTGCCGAGCGGCTCGTCATGGCGGCGGCCGAGGAGCAGGCGCTGGCCGCTCGCCTCGCCGCCGCCGAGCGTCGCCGCTTCGAGCTCGGCTCGAGCGACTTCTTCCTGGTCAATCAGCGCGAGGAAGTGGCGACCGATGCCGCCGTGCGCCTGATCGACGCCCGCGCCCGCATCGCTGCCGCCCGCGCGGAGCTCGCCGCCGCGACCGGCGATCTCGCCACGCTCAAACTCGATCCGCGTTAGACACCCCCGGCCGCGCCATGCCGCCTGGTGCCCGCTCCGCCTCGATCCGCACGCCGAATTGCGCAAGCCGCTTGGTCAGCGCCGCCAGCAGTTCCTCGATGGCACGCGCTAAACTTCTTCGACATGACCGACCCGCCCCCCGCCTAATGAGGCAGCCGAGATATGCCGGTAGAGGCCGTGCAGGGCAGCGCCGCGTGCGAGGGCTGCGGGCGCGCAGCCCCGTTCGGTGGGCAAAGCTACGGCAAACGCACGCGGCCGGACGGCGGCGCCACAGTGCCGATCGACGACGCGGATTCACTCCGCGTCGGCTGTGCGCCCACGTGGGACGCTAGAGGCGCCGCCAGCGCTCCCGGAAATCTAACACTCGTTCAGGAAGCTTGGCTTATGTCCGCTATCGACCCATTCTGGACATTCCGGGGCGGGCGCACGCGAGATCCAGGCGACCGTCCGAGACGGGTGGAAAGCGGGCCGTCGCCCTCGGCTCGTTGGGGTGGCAGACCTGACGGATACACTCCCCCAACTAGGTCAGCGCGACTTGGATGGGCTTCGCATGGCCGAGTACGCGGCGGCGGGCCACGATGTCGGCTTCCAAGAGGATCAGCCGGGCGCGGCCGGTGAGCAGAACCCTTGTATCGGGGCGGGGTACGTCGCCGGCTAGGCTGAGCTGGATGCGGACATCTTCACGTTCGTCGCAAAGCCGCGAAAGGGTGCGGTCATAATCGAGAGCCATGATAAGTCTCCTTCGCCGCGTACGGCATTGATGAATGTCGTCGATGTCCAGCTTGGCTTGGAGGAGCGCGTCATGCGTACGACCCGGACGACGATCGCCTTTGCTTATCCGGCTCGCTTCAAGGGCATCGATGAAACCTTCCCTGCTGGCACTTACGAGCTGGAGACTGACGAGGAAGTCAGCGAAATGGGCGATCAAACTGTATATCGCCGCGTGCGCACCCTTCTGCTGGTCAAGACCCTTGGGCAGGTCAGAACAGTAGATGTGAAGCCGAGTGAACTCGACGCAGCCATAGACAGGGATGCTGTCCAAGCCGCTGCCGGATAGGTCAAGCTGAACGAGATTCGCGGGTCACCTTCCAATCAAGGCCGGGGAGCTTCTCCATTGCTCGCCCGCACGTTGCGCATGCGCTGGCGAAGCGGCCCCGATCCCAATGGTTCCGAGCCGGGTCGGCCGTATGGCGGCCAATCAGGTCGTGGAGCAGGTTAGCCACTGATGATCGCTCCTCTGGCACTTTCGGCCCGCCTCGCCGCGTGCAATGCATCCCTTGCGGTCGTGTAGCGATAGCCTTTCCAGTGGTAATAGGTGGCAGTTGTCTCGGTGATGCCCAGCCGCTCCATGTCGGCCGCCTCGTCCGAGAACGGGTCTGAGACAGTCCTGGTGATGTTCGCCATCTTCGGCCTCCTTTATTTGCTCACGATCTTCGCCCGGCACCCTTGGTGCCGCGAACGTTCGTCGCCGCAAGAGCCGCCGCTTGGGCAGCGTCATGACGGAGAATCTGAGCTGTTGTACCGATATCGGGGAGCCTGAGCCCATCCTCTGCCGACGTTGTCCGAAAGTTCATGCGAAAAGCTCCTTCGTTGTCGAAAGGATTAATCCCTTCTGTCACGAGATGAGCGTAAATCATTCCGGTGATGTGCTCTTGTAACACGGTTCAATGAAAGGTTCGCATTGTTTTTTGCAAACCATCGCCTGGCTTCCCCTTTATCCGTGAGGAGCCAATTAGAGATGACAATTACATGCGGTCTTTTGGAGGCAGACATGCTACAGCCCTGACATCACGTGCGGTCGTGGCGCGCTTCCCGTGACAGAGAGCTGATCCCGGCTTTCGCAAAGGGAAGCCAATACCATGGATATCATCAAGCTCCTGGCTGGCGAGCAGCAAGCGCTGCTCCAGGCCAGGTTTGGCACGCCTGCAAACCGTTCAACGCATGTCGCGAATGCGATCCGCTTCGCCCAAAAACTAATGGATACGCGCTACCCTCACCGCGACGTGCACCAGATCGCGACTGCCTGAGCAAGACTTCATAAAAGGAGTGTAAACAGCATGAGCCGAGCATTGAATCTGAGTGTCAGCCGGGCGGAAGTAGAGGCCGCTGCATCGAGGCAGAACGCGCGGATAACATCGATAGAGTCGCTGCACCCTGCAGGGACCAGGGTCGTGTTCGCTAGCGCTGATGCCGCGTCCCAATTTGCCAGAGCTTTCAAGGCGCAAATCTTGGCGGGCAAAATAACTCGGGTGCCGCTCCGCACCCGGGGAACTGTCTAGGTGAACGACAACGATTATTCGGGGTCCGGGCGGTCAGACCCGTTTGCACAGGGGATGGCCGCGTTTCGCGACCAGCTCGATCGTGAAACCTGTCCCTATCCGAGTGCGCATGTGGAGGCGCGAAGTTGGGCGGCCGGATGGGATCACGGCGCCTTCAAGGCGGACGGTCCCGCGCCCGAGATAGCGGAAGGCGTTCCACCGAGAAGGACCAAGCCGTGGTCGGATATGGAACGAGCAGTGATGCTGTCGCTCGCGCGTGGCGGTGAAGGTTTGACCAACCTCTCGGCTCGCATGGGACGCCCCGCGCAATTGATCCGCGAAGAGTGCAATCTGATAGGCTTTACGATGACGGAAGATCAGTTGAGCCGCTAGCTGAAGCCCCCCCAAGGTTGTTGTTTCACCGTCAGGACTGGTATTGCTGTTTCGGATACCTCGCATAGCAAGCATCGTCCGGAACGGCTTGCAGGCCTCGGCGACTGAGAGGCCCTTGCGCTCCCGCCTGATCGGCTGGAGCTATCATGACTCGCTACTTCTTCCACGTGCAGGATGGGCTGAGTACCCAGACCTCCAGGGCACAGTCCAGGACACCCTTGCTGAGGCTCGGCGCGAGGCCGCTCGGTTCGCCGGTTCACTGCTTTCCGAGAAGCCGGAAACCTTCTGGCAGTCGAGCGAATGGATCATGCGCGTCACCGATGACAGGGACTTGACGCTTTCCGAGCTGCGGTTCTTTGCGACCGAAGGGGCCACTGGGGGTCGGTAGTCGGTGACGCGACGAGTCCGCTTTAGGTCGTTAGCGGACGCCGCGTTGCGATTGGACCGAGATTCCGCTTTCTCGGGCCTCGGGCCAGGAGCTGACCGTACGCTTCCGGCCAGTTTCGGTCATCCTGGGCGCAGTCTGTGAAGGGCGGATGTGGGCGCGAACCCGCGGCCAGAGACGAGACCCCTTCGCCTCAAAGAGCCAAACCAAAAAGGCCCCGCATCGCTGCGGGGCCTCTTCGTTTCGCTCAGGGCCAAAACCCAAGCCTTACTCGTCGCCACCCTTCAGGAAGGCCGGCGCGAACTCAGGTTCGGGGCCGTCGTCGCGGGCGCCGTCCGAGCGTCCGCCTTCGCGGCGCGGGCCACGGTCGCTCCGCTCGCCATCCCGGCGCGGACCCCGGTCGCCGCCACGGCCGCCGCGGTCGCCGTCACGGCGTGGGCCGCGATCGCCGTCGCGGCGCGGGCCGCGGTCGCCACGCGGGCCACGGTCGCGGTCGCCGCCTTCGCGAGGCTCACGGGCCGGACGCGTGTCTTCCAGCTCGGCGCCGGTTTCCTGGTCGACGACGCGCATCGACAGGCGAACCTTGCCCCGCTGGTCCACTTCCAGTACCTTGACCTTTACTTCCTGGCCTTCGGACAGGACCTCGCCGACATTGGCCACGCGCTCGTTCTTGATCTCGGAGACGTGGACTAGGCCGTCCTTGCCGCCCATGAAGTTCACGAACGCGCCGAAATCGACGATGTTGACGACCTTGCCGGTGTAGATCTTGCCGACTTCCGGTTCCTCGACGATGCCGCGGATCCAGTTACGCGCGGCCTCGATCTGGTCGAGGTCGGACGAGCTGATCTTGATCAGGCCTTCATCGTCGATGTCGACCTTGGCGCCGGTCTGGGCGACGATCTCGCGGATCACCTTGCCGCCGGTGCCGATCACGTCACGGATCTTCGCCTTGTCGATCTGCATCGTCTCGATGCGCGGCGCGTGCGCCGACAGCTCGGAGCGGGTCTCGCCCAGAGCCTTGGCCATTTCGCCAAGGATGTGCGCGCGGCCGTCCTTCGCCTGGGCAAGCGCGGTGCGCATGATTTCCTCGGTGATGCCAGCGATCTTGATGTCCATCTGCAGCGAGGTGATGCCGACTTCCGTACCGGCGACCTTGAAGTCCATGTCGCCCAGATGATCCTCGTCGCCGAGAATGTCCGAGAGAACTGCGAACTCCTCGCCTTCCAGGATCAGGCCCATGGCAATGCCGGAGACAGGGCGCTTGATCGGCACGCCGGCGTCCATCAGCGCAAGGCTGCCGCCGCACACCGTCGCCATCGACGAGGAGCCGTTGGACTCGGTGATGTCTGAGGTGACGCGGATCGTGTAGGGGAACTCGTCCTTGGTCGGCAGCACTGCATGCAGCGCCCGCCAGGCGAGCTTGCCATGGCCGACGTCGCGGCGGCTCGGCGCGCCGAAGCGGCCCACTTCGCCGACCGAATAGGGCGGGAAGTTATAGTGCAGCATGAAATGCTCGTACGAGAGGCCGTTCAGCCCGTCGATCATCTGCTCTGCGTCCTTGGTGCCGAGGGTGCAGGTGGCGATGGTCTGGGTCTCGCCGCGGGTGAACAGGGCGGAGCCGTGCGCGCGCGGCAGGAAGTGGACTTCCGCCTGGATGGGACGAACGGTCTTGGTGTCGCGGCCGTCGATGCGGCGGCCGTCCTTCAGGATCGCGCCGCGGACGATCTTGGCCTCGAGCTTCTTCACCAGCTTCAGCGTGCCGAGATACTGGGCGGGATCGCTTTCCTTCAAGTCGGCAAAGGCCTCGCGCGCCTTGGTGCGCGCTTCGTTCAGCGCGTTCTGGCGCTCCGACTTGTTGGTCAGCTTGTATGCCGCGGCGATGTCGGCGCCGATCACGTCGTTCAGCTTGGCCATGGTCGCGGCCTGGTCTTCGACGGGAGCAAGGTCCCACGGGTCCTTCGCCGCCTGCTCCGCGAGGTCGATGATCGCGTCGATCACCTTCTGGCTCTCGCGGTGAGCGAACATGACCGCGCCCAGCATCACCTCTTCCGACAGCTCCTTGGCTTCGGATTCGACCATCATCACGGCGTCCTGGGTGGCGGCGACGACCAGGTCGAGCTCGCCTTCCTTCACCTGCGCGTCGGACGGGTTGAGCTGATACTCGCCGTCCTTGTAGCCGACGCGGGCGGCGCCGATCGGGCCCATGAACGGCACGCCCGAAAGGGTGAGCGCGGCCGACGCGGCGATCATCGCCAGCACGTCCGGCTCATTCTCGCCATCATAGGACATCACCTGCGCGATGCAGTTGATCTCGTTATAAAACCCCTCAGGAAAGAGAGGCCGAACCGGACGGTCGATCAAGCGGCTGATCAGCGTCTCACGCTCAGTGGCGCCGCGCTCGCGCTTGAAGAAGCCGCCGGGAATGCGGCCCGCGGAGGAGAATTTTTCCTGATAGTGGACCGTCAGCGGAAAGAAGTCCTGGCCTTCCTTGACCGACTTGGCGGCGGTGACAGCGCACAGCACGACAGTCTCGCCGAGGGTCGCGATCACTGCGCCGTCGGCCTGGCGGGCAACCTTGCCCGTTTCGAGTGAAAGGGTTTTTCCGCCCCACTCGATCGTCACTTTCTTTGCATCAAACATCTGGTTTCCTTCATCCGCGGGACCTTCCCGCGGGGCCTGTCATGGACCCGTCATGGGTCCGTTAGGTGAGCCGATGCGGCTCAGCCGAGGGCGCCGAATTGCAGCCCGCGGATAGAGAAACGGCCGCCATTCGGCGGCCGTCCCGATTACTTGCGAAGGCCGAGCTTCGCGATGAGAGCGGTGTAGCGCTCGGCATCCTTCTTGCGGAGATAGTCCAGAAGGCTGCGGCGCTTGTTGACCAGCATCAGCAGGCCACGGCGGGAATGGTTATCCTTCGCGTGCGTCTTGAAATGCTCGGTAAGGTTCTGGATGCGCTCGGTCAGGATGGCGACCTGCACTTCGGGGGAACCGGTGTCGCCCGATGCGCGGGCATTGTCCTGGATCAGCGCCTGCTTGCGCTCTGCGGTAACCGACATCGTGGTCCTTTCGATTAGAGGTTGAAGCCGCGCACCACCCGGACAATGCCGGATTGAACCTCCGCCAGCGCCACCGGAGTTTCGTCCAGAACGCACAAGCATCGGCCATCGGAAGCGGCGATCCCGACCAACTGCTGCCCACTACGGAGCAGCCCTGCCTGATCGGGGGTGAGGGAAAGAGCCGGGATGTCGTCCAGCCCCGCCCTCAACGGCAGAAGTATCTGTTCAAGCGCGTGCCCCTTAGCGAGTTCGTCCAGTTTGTCCATCGAAATCGCCGGGGCCAGGGTGAATGGCCCCGCCTTGGTGCGCCTGAGATAAGTAACGTGACCGACCGTTCCAAGAGCATGCGCGATGTCCCGGGCGAGCGAGCGGATATAGGTGCCCTTGGACACATGGGCGGTAAGCGTGACTTCGTCGGTAGACGCTTGGCTTGCAACTTCGAGCGTGTGCACCGTCACGGATCGTGAGGCCAGGGAGACCTCCGTACCGGCGCGCGCAAGATCATAGGCCCGTTCGCCACCGACCTTAAGCGCGGAATAGGCTGGTGGCACCTGCTCGATCGGACCGGTGAAGTGCAGCAACACTGCTTCTATCTCTTCCAGCGTCGGGCGCACGTCGGATTGGGCGATCATCCGCCCTTCGGTGTCGAGCGTGTCGGTTTCCTCGCCGAAGCGGATCGTGAAACCATAGATTTTGTCGCTGTCGAGCAGGCGGCCGGCGAGCTTCGTCGCTTCGCCTATGGCAACCGGCAACACGCCGGAAGCGAGCGGATCGAGCGTGCCGCCATGGCCGACCTTCAGCTTGCCATAACCGCCGGTGCGCAGCGCCCGCTTGACCGCGCTAACCGCCTGGGTGGAACCGAGTCCCAGCGGTTTGTCCAGAATGATCCAGCCGTGCACCAGTTCAGGGCGTGGGCGTCGCCGTGGCTGCCCGCGCGCGCAACCCCTCAGGAGTCAGCAGCGCGTTTTTGACCAGTTTTGCGGGTGGGCCGAGCGGCGGGAGGGCGACGCCGCCGACCGTTACATTCAACACCTCTGGCCGGCTGAAGGTGAGCTTCGGCTCCTGCGCATCCGCCGGAACCTGGTAGCTTTCGCCTGCCTTCAACGCTTTCTGCACCAACGCCTTTCCGCTCGCATCGGTGACCTTAATCCAGACCTCATCGGTGGCGGTCAGTACGACAGGGCCAGAGGCCGGCCCCGCAGCAGGAGTGGGCCCACGGGCCGGTCGCGGTGTCGCCTTGGGCGCGGCCGTCACAATCGGCGCGGCGTCGTCCTCGCTGCTCCAACTCGCCCGCCAGATTCCGTAACCCGCGAGGATCAGTACGGCCACCAAAGCTGCGACCCAGGCGAGCGAACGCGGCGGCACACGGGCCGGGTCGGCGGGTTCGAAGGCCTGATAAGCGTGCCGTTCGCGGCCGCTTTGCTCCAACTGAGCGCGGACCGAAGCTGCGATGGCGACCTCGTCGGCGCCCACAGTTCGGGCAAAGGCGCGTGCGAAGCCGACGCTGTACGTCGTTGACGGGAGTGCGTTGAAGTCGTCGCGCTCTATCGCCTCAAGATGTCGCTGAGGGATGCGCGTGCGGGCGGCGACTTCTGCCAGGCTCAACTTCGCCCGTTCGCGCGCGTCGCGAAGCTGCGACCCTGCGCTCAGGGCGCCGGCCTCGATCGCCTCAGTTCCGTCCATTGACCCTCTCCACGGGGTGCGCCCTGTCGCGCTTGTCACAAGAGGCCGCCGCGCTTGTCAACTCACGCCAGCTCGACTGCATGACGCTCCGCCCAGTCGGTGAGCGTCTGGCGCATGTTCGAGGGAGGGTTTGCAAGCCACCCGTCCATCGCGGGGCGCAGGGCAGCAAGGTCAAGCGAGCGCACCATCGCCTTGATCGGACCCACCGCGATGGGCGTGATCGAAAGCCGCTCGATGCCCAGGCCAAGCAGAGCCATGGCCTCTAGCGTCCGTCCGCCCATCTCGCCGCACACGGTCACCGGCACGCCGTGCTCGCGCGCCGGGACGACGACGCGCCGCAGGAAGCGTAGAATGGCCGGGGACAGCCAGTCATAGCGTTCCGCAAGCTTCGGGTGCGCGCGGTCGGCCGCGAATAGGAATTGAGTGAGGTCGTTGGTTCCAATCGAGAGAAAGTCGAGTTTTGGCAGCAGCACGTCCAGCCATTCGGCAAGCGCGGGCACTTCCAGCATGGCGCCGTAGCGGATCTGGGTCGGCAGAGGGCGATGCCGCGAGGCAATCCACTCCCGCTGCGCCTCGAAGATCGACCGGGCCTGGTCGAACTCCCACGGCTCGGACACCATCGGGAACATGACGTTCAGGGTACGGCCAGCGGACGCCTCGAGCAGCGCCCGCGCTTGCGCCTTCATCAAGCCATCGCGCTCCAGGGCGACGCGGAGCGCGCGCCAGCCCATGGCCGGGTTCTCCTCGCCCATATCGTCGGCGCGCATATAGGGCAGCGCCTTGTCGCCCCCGATGTCGACGGTACGGAAAACCACCGGCCGGTCCCGCGCCGCATCCAATATGTCACGGTAGAGCCGCTGCTGACGCTCGCGCTGCGGAAGGGTGGCGGAGACGAGGAACTGGAACTCGGTGCGGAACAGCCCGATGCCGTCGGCGCCGGTCAGGTCGAGCGCGGCGGCGTCGTCGCGCAGCCCGGCGTTGACCATCACCGTCACGCGCTGACCGTCTTTGGTGACCGGGGGAAGGGCGCGCTGGGCAACATAAGACGCGCGGCGCTTCTGGCTCAGTGCCAGCTTCGCTTCGAACGCTTCCTCCATCGACGTGCTGGGCCGCACGAATATAGCGCTCTGATTGGCGTCGAGCAGCAACAGATCGCCTTCGCCGATCAGGCGCCGCACATCCTTGACGCGGCCAAGCACCGGCACACCCATCGCCCGCGCGACGATGGTGACGTGTGCGGTCAGCGATCCTTCCTCCAGGATCACGCCCTTCAGCCGCCGCCGATCATATTCGAGCAGTTCAGCCGGCCCCAAATTGCGCGCGATCAGGATCGTGTCCTGGCGCAATCCCATTTGCGCGGCGGTGCCGAGCTGGCCGGAGACGATGCGGAGCAGACGGTTCGCCAAATCCTCCAGATCGTGCATGCGGTCAGCGAGCAGCGGATCGTCGATCTGCCGCATCCGCATCCGCGTGCGCTGCTGCACGCGCTCGATCGCCGCCTCGGCGGTCAGGCCGCTGTCGATCGCCTCGTTGATGCGCCGCGACCAGCCCTCGTCATAGGCAAACATCTTGTAGGTCTGGAGGACCTCGTCATGCTCGCCGCCGACGCCGAACTCGGCCTGCGCCGCCATGGTGTCGATCTGCTCGCGCATCCGGGCAAAGGCGGAATAGACCCGCCGCCGCTCGGCCTCTGTGTCCTCCGCAACGGTGTGTTCGATCGTGATGCGAGGTTGGTGAAAGACGGCGACGCCCCGTCCCATGCCGTCAACAAGCTTCTGGCCGGCAAGCCGCAATGCGGCGGTCGAAGCAGGGCGGCTGCTGCCGCTCGCCGCGCCGTCGACCAGTCCGGCATTGGCGATCAGTTCGGAGATCACCATCGCGACCGTCTGCAGCGCCTCGATCTCGACATCCTCGTACCGCCGGGGATCGGTATGCTGGACGCAGAGCACGCCGACCGCGCGCTCGCGGCGAATGATCGGAACGCCGGCAAAGCTGTGGAACCGCTCTTCGCCCGTCTCCGGCTTGTAGGCGAAGTCGGGATGGGAAGCGGCTTCGTCGAGGTTCAGTATCTCGACCCGTTCGGCGATCGATCCGACCAGGCCTTCCCCGAGCGCGAGCTTGGTGACGTGAACTGCTTCCTGGCTGAGGCCCCGCGTCGCGAACAGTTCAAGCACGCCGTCGCGCAGAAGGTAGAGCGAGCAGACCTCGCTCGATGTCGCCTCGCCGATGATGTTGACGACCTGGTTGAGCTTCGTCTGCGCATTGGCGCGCGACGCCATCACGTCGTGAAGCCGCGTAAGGATTTCGCGGGCCGAGGTTGCGGTGCTGACCGGCATGCTCACCTGCTAGCAAAGCAGGTGCCGCGCGTCAGGCCAATTCGCTGCGCAAAGCGTAACGCTCGACCAGTTCGTAACTCGCGCCGGCTTGAGTCAGATGACTTTCGTAGAGGCCGAACTCCGTAACGGCGAAGCGCGGACTGGTCAGACCTGCGTGAAGGGAGAGAAAACCGTCCAGTCCGCCGATGTCCCGGCCGAAGCGGGCCACAGTGATGTGGGGCAGATACGCCCGCCGTTCAGGCTCGAGACCGGCGCGGACCAGCGCGTGGTCGATCTTACGGTGGAGGTGCGCCAGCTGATCGTGCGGCCGGACGCCGGCCCAGAGCGCATTGACGCGGCCGCGGGAGCCGAACTTGCCCAAGCCGTCCAGCGCGATCTCGAAGGCCGAATGAAGCACCGTACCGAGTGCCGCGGCCACATCGTCCGCCACCCTCGCATCGACTTCGCCGATGAAGCGCAGGGTGATGTGCAGTTGCTCGTCATCCTGCCAGCGGGCGCCGGATACGCCCTCCATCAGATCAAGTAGCTGCTCGCGTATGGCCACAGGCGGGCGGATGGCGACGAAGAGGCGGTGCATGGGGCGACTATACACCGTCATCCCGAACTTGTTTCGGGGATAAGGGTGGTCCCAAGCGCCATCTACCCGTCGAAGTTCAGCCCGCCGGAAGCCTTATCCCGAAACAAGTTCGGGATGACGCCCAAGACGGAACCTTTGTAACAAAATGTCTCCATGTCGTGTTTCGCTTGAAAGCGAACGCTTGAAGAACGATATTCCGGCCATCCGGCACTGTGCCGGGCAAAGGAGAGTTACTTCGATGGCAAATTGGACTGACCCCCGTGCGACCGTATCGGCGCCGTCGTCGGTCGGAACCCGTCAGGCCACTTATGATGCTGGCCTGCGGAGCTATATGCTGTCCGTTTACAACTATATGGCGTCCGGAGTCCTGCTGACCGGCATTGTCGCGCTGGCCTTCGCAAGCTCGGGTCTCGCGCAGCAGGTGCTGGCGACACCCTTGCGCTGGCTGATCATGCTGGCGCCGCTCGCTTTCGTGATGGTGCTGAGCTTCGGCATCAACCGGCTGAAGACGAGCACGGCGCAGGCGCTGTTCTGGGCCTTCGCGGTGGTGATGGGCCTGTCGATGTCGTCCATCTTCCTGGTCTTCACCGGCACCTCGATTGCGCAGACCTTCTTCGCGACGGCGGCGGCTTTCGCTGGCCTGAGCCTGTGGGGCTACACGACCAAAAAGGATTTGTCGGGCTTCGGCACGTTCCTGATCATGGGCGTGGTAGGCATTCTGGTCGCGGTGATCATCAACATCTTCCTGCAGTCGAGCGCGCTCGGCTTTGCGATCTCGGTGATCGGCGTGCTGCTGTTCGCGGGCCTGACCGCCTATGACACGCAGCGGATCAAGAGCATGTACGCCTATGTCGCGGGCACCGACATGATGGGCAAGACTGTCATCATGGGCGCGTTGTCGCTCTACCTCGACTTCGTGAACATGTTCACTTTCCTGCTGAACTTCATGGGCAGCCGCGAATAAGCGACCGACCTTCTGAACAGAAGGGCCCGGCGGGGAAACTCGCCGGGCCTTTTCGTTTCTACTGGCCGAAGCCGGGTTCCGCGGCGCGGCGCAGCGCCTCCCGGGCAGCGGCGAAGAGCGCGCCGGCCTTGGCTTCGCACTCGCGCTGCTCATAGGCCGGGTCGCTGTCGGCAACGATGCCTGCGCCCGCCTGGACGTGCATGGTGCCGTCCTTCACCACGGCGGTGCGCAGCACGATGCAGCTGTCCATCGAACCGTCCGGTGAGAAATAGCCGACGCCGCCCGCATAGGCGCCACGTGTTTCCGGCTCTAGTTCTGCGATGATCTCGCAGGCGCGGACCTTCGGTGCCCCGGAGACCGTTCCGGCCGGGAAGCCCGCGAACAGCGCATCGATGGCGTCCCGGTCAGCCGGCAAGCGTCCGACCACGTTCGAAACGATGTGCATGACGTGGCTGTAGAGCTCGACCGTGTAACTGTCGGTCACCCGTACGCTGCCTGCCTCGGCCACCCGCCCGACATCGTTGCGGCCGAGATCGAGCAGCATCAGATGCTCGGCGCGCTCCTTCGGGTCGGCGAGAAGACTGTCACGGTTCTCCGCATCTTCGGCGGCGCTCTTGCCGCGAGGGCGCGTGCCGGCGATCGGGCGGATCGTCACTTCGCAGTCCCGAGCGCGCACGAGGATTTCGGGGCTGGAACCGATCAGTGCGAAGCCGGGCAGGTCGAGGAAGTAGAGGAAGGGCGAGGGGTTGATCCGCCTGAGCGCCCGGTAAAGGTCGAATGGCGGCAGGGGGAAGGGCGCGGTGAAGCGCTGCGCCAGCACGACCTGGAAGATGTCGCCGGCGCGGATATAGTCTTGAGCTCGCGAGACCATGTCGCGGTAGCGGCCCTCCGCCATGACGGGCTCCAACAAGCTCCGTTCGCTTCGAGCGAAGTCGAGAAGCGCCTGGTCGCGTGACTCCGTTTCTCGACTTCGCTCGAAACGAACGGGTGAGGAGAGTCGCGCCGCCGCAGCATCGATCCTGTCCCAGGCATCGGCCACCCGCGCGCCCGGCTCACCATCGCCCGGCCAAAGCGGCGCGATCAGGAACAACTCGTCCGCCAACCGATCGAACACCAGGATCAGGGTCGGGCGTACGAACAGCATATCAGGGAGGTCGAGCGGGTTCGCAGGCGGGCGGGGCAGACGCTCGATCAGCCCGACCGTCTCATAGGCGAAATAGCCGACCAGGCAGGCAAGCGCACGCGGCAGCTCGGGCGGGACTTCGGCCCGGCACCCGGCGACCAGCGCCCGGAGCGCCTCCACCGGACCTGCGCTCAGCTCCCGGCCATTGACCTGTGCCTTGTCGCCGTGTGCGGTGAAGACGAGGTCCGGGGCGAGGCCGATCAGGCTGTGCCGCCCGCGGGTCTGGCCGCCCTCGACCGATTCCAGCAGGAAGTCGCCGCGACCGGGTTCGATCAGCGCCAGAGCAGCCGAAACCGGCGTATCGATGTCGGCGATCTGCCGGCGCCAGACAAACGCCGGACGGCTTGCCGCGAGTGCGGCGACACATTCGGCATCGTCGCTGCGCTCGCGTGTCACTGTGCGAGCGCGTTTGTGCCGATCAACTCGCTCTTCAGCCGTGCGACGGCCGCGGCGTTCACGTCGATGCCGACCGAGCGGCGGGCGGCTGCCGCGAGCTGCTGCGTATATTCCTGACCCAGAACGGGAGCGAGTTGTGCGCGCGTCGCCTGGATCAGCTGCGGCTGGCCGCGTGCATCACCGGGCACGATATTGTCCACGGTCACGACATACCAGCCGCTGCGATCCGGCGCGGCGACGATCTTGGCCTTGCCGCGCCGCGTCCCGAACATGGCGGCGAGCTGGGGGGCTACCGGCCGGCCTTGCTGCAGCGTCTCGCCGCGGCGGCCGCTCAGCGCAGTGGGAGCCGGAAGCGGAGCGCCGGCGGCAGCTGCGGCCTGAGCAAGTTGGGCGCCATTGTTGACGCGCGTCGCGATTGCCGCGGCGGCGCGTTGTGCCCCAGCGAGTCCGCGCTCGGTGAGCAGGTCGGCGACGACCTGCTCACGAATCTGGGCGAGCGGACGCGGCGCCGGTGCGATCACCTGCTGCGTCTTGACGATCGCGGCGACGCGGTTCGGCACCACTTGCTCGACGACCGGGTCGTCCTCGGCCTCCATCGAGAAGCCGGACTTGACCACGCCGGCGAGATCCGGAGCGGGCGGAGCGTCCCCGCCATCCGGGCTGCGGCCTGTGGCGAGAAGCGGCGAGGTCACCAAAGGTTGGAGCTTTGCGGCAGCCACGGCCTCGTCGAAGGTCGCGCCGCCGTTCAGCGCATCCTCGACCTTGGCGACGGCGTCGGCCCAGGCCTGTTCCGACATGCGGGCTTTAAGCTGAGTGACGAGCTCGCCCCGAACCTGATCGAGAGTCCGGGCGGCGGTGTTTGTCACCGCATCGACACGGACCACGTGCCAGCCGAGACCGGAGCGGGCCGGGGCAGCGACCTTGCCCTGAGCGGTGCCGAAGACGGCTGCCGCGACCGCCGCAGAGCTGGCCTTGGCGTAATCGTCGCGGGTCTGATCGTTGAGCGTGACGGACTCAAGGCCAAGCGCGCGCGCCGCATCGGCGATCGGCGTGCCGCTGCCGATCCGCCCCGCCAGCTCTCGCGCCTGCGCTTCCGTCGGAACGATCACCTGGCTGATCGTCCGCGTCTCCTTGCCGGCATATTGCGCCTGATTGGCTTGGAACGCGGCAACAATTTCCTGCTCGCTTGGCTGCGCGGCGGCTTCGAACGTGGCGCGGTCGATCAGCGCATAGCGGATCACGCGACGCTCCTGGATGGTATAGCGGGCGGCGTTGCGGCGGTAGAAGTCGGCGATCTCCGCATCGGTAGGAGTCGTGCCGCGAAAGGCGGCGGCTGGGACGAACTGCGCACGCCCGCTGCGCTGCTCCAGCAGCATCGAGGCATAGGGGAGGGCGAGGCTCGCCGGCGCCAAGGCCGCGCCGGTCGAAGGCACCAGCACCTGGCTCAAATAGAGGTCGCGGGCGAGATCGGCGCGCAGCTGCTTCTCCGACACGCGCTGGCGAGCCAGAAAGGCTTCATAGGCGCTCTGGTCGAACTGGCCGTTCAGCCCTTTGAAGGCAGGCGCGGCGGCGATCTGCGCGTCTTCCATTTTGCGGCTGACGCCGATGCCTTGCGCGCGTGCGAACTGCTCGACAGCGAGGCTGTCGGTCATCTGCGCGACGACCTGGTCGACGCCGCCCTGGCGGACGAATTGCTGGATCGTCAGCTCTGGCCGCTCCTGCCGGGCATTGTCATAGGCGCGCTGCACGCGGTCCTGCAGTTCGGCATAGCTGATGCTGGCGCGGCCGACCTTGGCGACCGTGTCGCCGCTCGCGGTGCCGCCGCTGAAGCCGAGATTTTGGATGTCCGCGGCGGCGAAGCCGAACACGAGCGCTGCAAGGAAGAGTGCGAAAACGAGGCCGCCCAGCTTGGATTTGGACAGGCGGCGGAAGAAGTTGAGCATTGAGCGTCCAGGTCAGCAGGGAAAGCCGTGCTTTAGGGCGCACCGTCCGGGCGGACAAGCGGGGTGCTTGCGCGCCGGCCCCACGCTCCCCTAACCGGCCTGTTCAATCAGGTGAGGATCGGACGACATGACGCGACGCAAGCTGGTGGCGGGCAACTGGAAGATGAACGGCAGCCTGGCTCAGCTCGCCGAGTTGGACGCGATCGCAGCGGCGGCGCGTACCAACCCGGAGGTCGACGTCGCCATCTGCCCGCCTTTCACCCTGGTCGCGCCTGCCGCGGCGCGGGGCAATCTGAGCATAGGCGCGCAGGACGTGCACCCAAACGACAAGGGCGCGCATACCGGCGACGTCTCCGCCGCGATGCTGAAGGAAGCGGGTGCGAGCCTCGTCATCGTTGGACACAGCGAGCGGCGCACCGACCATGCCGAAACCAGCGCGCTGGTGCGGGCCAAGGCTGAAGCGGCGATCGGCGCAGGCCTCATCGCGATCGTCTGCATCGGCGAGACGGAGGAGGAGCGGCTCGCCGGCCGGGCGGTGCAGGTGGTGGAGGAACAGCTTAACGGCTCCATCCCGCCGGGTGCGACTGCCGAGCGTCTTGTCGTCGCCTATGAGCCGGTCTGGGCGATCGGCACCGGGCGAACGCCGACCGTGCAGGATGTCGCCGAGATCCATGCCGCCATCCGCGCCAAGCTGCGCGGGCTGCTTGGTGACGCTGCCGATCAGGTCCGCATCCTTTATGGCGGGTCCGTCAAGGCATCGAACGCGGCCGAGCTGATGGCCGTACCGGACGTCGACGGTGCGCTCGTGGGAGGCGCCAGCCTTACCGCGGCCGACTTCGTCCCGATCGTCGTGGCTGCAGCGAAGGGCTGAGCGGCCGATTGCCAAAGCCGAGGCCGAACGTAAAAGCGGGCAGGATCTCGCCGGGAGGGTTAAGCCATGAAGACACACGCCGCCGTAGCGTTTGAAGCCAAGCAGCCGCTGGAGGTCGTCGAGGTCGATCTCGAAGGACCCAAAGCGGGCGAGGTGCTGGTCGAGATCAGGGCGACGGGCATCTGCCATACCGACGCCTACACGCTCGACGGCTTCGACAGCGAAGGCATCTTTCCGTCGATCCTGGGCCACGAAGGTGCCGGTGTGGTGCGAGAAGTCGGACCCGGTGTGACATCGGTGAAGCCCGGCGATCACGTCATCCCGCTCTACACGCCCGAATGCCGCCAGTGTAAATCGTGCCTGTCCGGCAAGACGAACCTCTGCACCGCGATCCGCGCGACCCAGGGCAAGGGGCTGATGCCGGACGGCACCAGTCGCTTCAGCTACAAGGGGCAGACCATCTTCCACTATATGGGCTGCTCGACCTTTTCGAACTTCACCGTGCTGCCGGAGATTGCGGTCGCAAAGATCCGCGAGGACGCGCCGTTCAAGACCAGCTGCTATGTCGGCTGCGGCGTGACGACAGGCGTCGGCGCCGTCGTCAACACCGCCAAGGTGCAGGTCGGCGACACTGTCGTCGTGTTCGGGCTGGGCGGGATCGGGCTGAACGTCATCCAGGGCGCCAGGCTCGCCGGGGCCGGCAAGATCGTCGGCATCGACTTGAACCCCGATCGCGAGGAATGGGGCCGCCAGTTCGGCATGACCCACTTCCTCAACACCAGGGGCATGAGCCGAGAGGAGATCGTCGCCAGGGTCGTCGAGATCACCGACGGCGGCGCGGACTATAGCTTCGACGCGACCGGCAATACCGAAGTCATGCGCACTGCGCTCGAATGCTGCCACCGCGGCTGGGGCACCTCGATCATCATCGGCGTGGCGGAAGCCGGCAAGGAGATCGCGACGCGTCCCTTCCAGCTCGTCACCGGCCGCAACTGGCGGGGCACGGCGTTCGGCGGCGCCAAGGGCCGCACCGATGTGCCGAAGATCGTCGACTGGTATATGGACGGCAAGATCGCGATCGACCCGATGATTACCCATGTGCTGAGCCTCGACGAGATCAACAAAGGCTTCGACCTGATGCACAAGGGTGAGAGCATCCGGTCAGTGGTGGTGTATTGATGGCCGCAAAGGTCAACCTGGCCGAGAAGCTGGCCGGCTTCAGCGATCAGTGGGCGCCGCGGATCGTCTCGCGCTACAATGACAATGAAGTGCGGCTGGTAAAGGTCGAGGGCGAGTTCGTCTGGCACCGGCATGAGGAGACCGACGAGCTGTTCCTGGTGCTCGAAGGGGTGCTGGACATAGAGTTGCGCGATCGGACCGTAACGCTCGAGCAAGGCGAGCTGTTCGTCGTGCCGCGCGGCGTGGAGCATCGGCCCTGCGCCCGTCATGGCGAGGCCAAGCTGCTGCTGATCGACCCCAGGGACTTGCCGAACACCGGCGATCCGGCGACCGCAACGGCCGCCGTCGAGATTTGAGCGGCTTTCGCCATGAAACCCCGCGGCTGGTGCTGCGCAGCTGGCGGGATGAGGATGTCGACGCCTTCGAGGAAGCGTGCAACACGCCCGCGGTGACCCGCTTTCTGGGCGGCTTGCAGACGCGCGAGGAGATCGAGGCGGCAGTCGGCCGCATTCGCGCGAGCGAGGATGAGGATGGCTATTGCTTCTGGGTGCTGGAACGCCGGGACGATGGCCAGTTCCTCGGCTTCTGCGGGCTGAAGACGCTTGCGGCCGAGGGCGCGCCATCGGCCATCCTTGGCCAGCCGGAGATTGGCTGGCGGCTTCGCGAAGGCGTTTGGGGTCAGGGCTATGCGCGCGAGGCCGCAATGGCTTCGCTCGACCTCGCCTTTACCCGCTTCGGCATGGAGCACGTCTATGCCATGACCCTGGCGGACAATGCCGGGTCATGGGGTTTGATGAAGCGCATCGGCATGAGGGCGATGCCGGAACACGATTTCGACATGCCGCTTTATGGCCGCCATGTCGTCTATCGCATCGGGAGGCACGAATGGACGGAGTGAGCCTGATCGAGATCCACGGCAAGCGCCCTCGCATCCATGACAGCGCTTTCATTGCGCCCGGCTGCCGGCTCGTCGGCGACATCGAAATCGGGCCCGATGTCAGCATCTGGTATAATTGCGTGCTGCGCGCGGACGTGAACTTCATGAGGATCGGCGCGCGCACGAACATCCAGGATGGCAGCGTCTGCCATGTCGATTCTCCGCGTCCTGGCGCGCCCGAAGGACATCCGCTGATTATCGGCGAGGATGTTCTGATCGGACATCTCGCGATGGTGCATGGCTGCGTGCTCGCGGATCGCGCCTTTGTGGGCCTGGGCGCTATCGTGATGGACGGCTGCGCGATCGACGGCGAAGGCATGCTTGCGGCCGGCGCCATGCTGACACCCGGCAAGCGCATCGGAACGCGCGAACTATGGGGCGGGCGGCCGGCCCGGCTGATGCGTGAACTGAGCGACGCCGAGATTGCCGGCAACGCCATGGGCGTCACCCACTATGTCGAAAACGGCCGTGCGCATAGCGCGGCGATCAGCGGCTGATTCGCGCCCTCAGCGAGTCGATCACATCCTGCTGAGCCTCGGCGAGCGCGCCGATCCGCTGCGCTGCCGCCTGAAGCTCGGCGAGCCCTGCATCGCTCCGCGCCTGCACTCGCGCCGAAAGAAGCGCATCGACGCCGGCCAAGGCAGCGCCCGTCTCGGCCCGTGAGCTTTCGAGCGCGCTCAACAACTGCTGGGCGGCGACCCAGCTCTCGCTCCCGTCCGCGCCAGCATTCGCCGCAGCCGATTGCGCCCTTGGCAGCAGCGCGGCGAATGCGCGCTGACCGGCTTCGGCTCGCTCGACCAGCGTCGCGATCTCGCGTGCCAGCGCCGCGTCGGCGGCAGCGGGAGCGGCTGCTTCAGCCGGCGGAGCATTCAAGTCGCGGCTTTCGATCGGCCGCCGCGCGAGCGAGGGCGCGATCGCATTTTGAGCACATCCGGCGGCCAGCAGGAGAGGGAGTGCGAGAAGCCTTTTCATTGCCGCCGACTAGGCCGGGCGCGTCAGGGTCGCAATGGTCTTGCATCCTTGCGGCCACCCGCCTATGTCGCCGCTTCCCACGCGCCCGTAGCTCAGCTGGATAGAGCATCAGACTACGAATCTGAGGGTCGGACGTTCGAATCGTTCCGGGCGCGCCATTCTCTCCGACGACGGAATTCAGCCCCGGTTGGCAGCTTCAAGCTCGCGCGCGAGGGAGACGAAGGTATCGACGTCGATCGTCTCGGCTCTGCGTGCCGTGTCGAGCCCCAGGCGCTCGGCGGCTTCGATGGCGCCGGGTACCGATTTGAGGCTCTGGCGGAGCATCTTGCGGCGTTGGCCGAAGGCGGCTGCGGTTAGCCGTTCCAGTGTTGTGACGCGGACGCCGGGCGGCTGCTCGGCTGGAAGGATATGCACAACCGCGCTCATCACCTTGGGCGGTGGTGTGAAGGCCGACCGGTGAACGTTCATCGCAATTCGGGCCTGCGATCGCCATTGGGCGAGCACCGCCAACCGTCCATAGGCGTCGCTGCCGGGGGAAGCGACGATGCGTTCGGCCACTTCCTTCTGGAACATGAGCGTAAGCGAACGCCACCAGGGCGGCCATTGCTCCAGTGTCAGCCAGCCGACGAGCAGGGCGGTGCCGACATTATAGGGCAAGTTGGCAACGATGTGCCCGGAGCCGCCAAGTTCGCTTTGAGCGTCGATCTTCAGAGCATCCGCTTCGATCACGCGCAGCCGGCCCGGCGCCCAGTCGCCCAACTCCGCCAAAGCGGGGAGGCAGCGCGCATCGCGTTCGATGGCGACGACCTCCGCTCCGGCCCGAAGCAGCGCGCGTGTGAGGCCGCCGGGACCGGGACCGACCTCGAGCACTTTCTGGTTCTTCAGGTCGCCGGGAATGCGGGCGATGCGATCGAGAAGCTGCTCGTCGAACAGGAAGTTCTGGCCCAGCGCCTTGCTGGCACTGAGCCCATGGCGCGCGATTACTTCCCGCAGTGGCGGCAGCGGGCTCAAGCCGGGCAGCATTCCAGCTTGCGTTGCGCAACGGCCTGAGCGGCGAGGCGGAGGGCGGCGATCATCGCGCCGGGATGTGCCTGCCCTTTGCCGGCGATCGCAAATGCGGTGCCGTGATCGGGCGCGGTGCGAACGATCGGGATGCCCAAGGTCATGTTAACGCCGCTGTCGAAATAGAGGGTCTTGAGCGGGATCAGCGCCTGATCGTGATAAAGGCAGATAGCGGCGTCATAGTTCGCGCGCGCGCGTGCGTGGAACATGGTGTCGGCAGCCAGCGGCCCCGCCACGTCCACGCCCTCGGCGCGCAGTTCAGCGATTGCCGGTTCGATCACGTCGATCTCTTCGGTGCCCAGCGCGCCGCTCTCGCCGGCATGGGGGTTCAGGCCGGCAAAGGCGAGCCGCGGCTGGGCGATGCCGAAATTGCGCTGCAGTCCGCGCACGGTGGTCCGCGCCTTAGCAACGATCACTTCGGTCGAGAGGCTCAGCGCGACCTGGCTGAGCGGCATGTGCGTGGTGACGGGCACGACGCGCAGATCGGGTCCGGCGAGCATCATCACGACATTCTCGGGCGCGATGCCGCAGCGTTCGGCGACGAACTCCGTCTGGCCCGGATGGCTGAAGCCGATCGCGTAAAGCTGTGCCTTGGCGACAGGACCGGTGACGAGCGCGGAGGCGGCGCCGGAGCGGGTCAGACCGGTCGCGACTTCAAGCGAGTCCAGCGAGCAGCGGGCGCCCTCCAGATTGGGCTGACCCGGCACGATCTCGCCGCCATCCTCGACCGACAGGAGCGGCAGGGCGCGGCCGAACACCGCCGGCGCTTCTGCAGGATTGTCGATCCGGTGCACCGGGCCGCTCCACACGGACGCAATCGACCGTTCATCGCCCACCGCGAAAAAGGGAGCCAAGCCTTCGCGATCCTTGGCCAGCCAAGCCTTGACCGCGATCTCCGGACCGATGCCGGCCGGGTCGCCGAGCGCGACAGTCAGTGGCGCATCGGTCCAGGTCTCAGCGATAGTCAACCACAGCGTCCCGGCGCAGGTCGCGCAGATAACGCCGCGCCCGCATGTTCACGCGCTGCTCTTCCAGCTGCGCCATGATCGTCTCAGGGTTCGGTCCGTCCGCTACTTGCGGATCGTCGCGGCCGCACACGACGAGCACGCGCACGCCCTGCTCCGGCGAACCGAAGGGCGGGCTCGCCTGACCCACCTGTAGCGAGATCATCATTTCCTGGAGCTGCGCCGGCAGGTCGCGAATCTTCACCTGGTCATTGTCGACCATCTCGGCGCCGAGCTGCTCGGCGACCTTCTGCGCGGCGCCGCAGCCCGCAATGCCTCGGGTCGCGGTCGCGAACTCGGCCGCCTTGGCTGTTGCGGCTTCGCGCGTGGTGCCAGGAGGGAAGGAGATGGAAAGCTGGCGCAGCGCCAGCACCGCATCGCGCGGATCGGCGGTCAGCACCTGACGCTTGTCGATCATGTAGAGCACCGAAAAGCCGCCCGGCACCTGGATGGGACCAGCCAACTGTCCGACCGCCAGGTCGCGCGCGGTCGCCGCCAGCGTCTCCGGCAGCTGCTCCGGCCGCACCCAGCCGAGATCGCCGCCGACGGCCGCGGTCGACGCCTCGGAGAATTGCCGCGCATAGGCGGTGAAGGAACCGCCCTGCTGCACCTGCTGCATGATGCGCCGCAGATTGTTGCTGACTTCGGGCGCCGTTTCGGGCGTCGCCGACAGGAAAATCTCGCCGACGCGCACTTCGGTGGCGCCCTTGGCCGCGTTCAGCCGCGCGATGATACCCTGAACCTCTTCCTGGCCCACATTGACGAAAGGCTGGATGCGGCGGCGGAGCAGGCGGTTCCAAGCAAGCTCGCCCTCTATCTGGCGCTTCAGCGAGTTCTCGGACGATCCGATCTGCGTCAGATATTCCGACATCTGCTGAGGCGTCCGCTTGAAGTTGCGGGCCACGCGCTCGAAGCTCTGAGTCACCTCCTCGCGGGTAACGTCGATCTTGTTGGCTTTGGCTTCCTGAATCTGCAGCACCTCGTCGATCAGATTGCGCAGGATCTGAGTGCGCAGCCGCTCGATCTCCTCAGGGGGAAGCTGGGTGTTGGCATTGGCCGCCAGAATGAGCGCCAGCCTCTGTTCGACATCGGTGCGGGTGATGATGTCGCCATTTACGATAGCGGTGGGCTTGCGGACGCCAGGATCGTTGCGGCCGAACACCACGACATCGGCCGGGATGTTGAGACCACCAGCCGGATTGGCTTCGTTGGTCTGGGCAATGGCGGCGCAACCGATCGCCACGGCGGCAAGCAACAGCCCCTTGAGCGGGCGAAAAAATGAAGCGGTCACGTTCGAAATATATCCTGACGACAAGGAAAGCACTGCGCCTCGGCTAGGCTGGAGCGGCTGAACGGTGGCTTAGCGGCCCAGGTTCTTGAATGAAAGCCTTAGCAGGAAAGTATTGCCGCGGCGCGCATCGCCCGTGTTCTGGTAATCGCGGCGCCAGGTGACGCCCAGATCGAGGCAATCATCGGTATAGGCGATGCCCAGCCGGTGCCGGATCGGCTGAAACCCGTCGGCAGTCAGCAGCGGGTCCTCGCGCCGGTCGCTGAGATCGACGATGGCGGAGCCGAATGCCGACCAATAGCGGCCGATCTGCACCCGTCCTCCCACTCGCAGCTCCTCGCGGTCGCGCAAATCCTCGATTGCAGTGTCGATGTCGCGGTTGAGGCGAAGATAGCCGATCAGGACATAGGTCGAGCGCGAGCCGACCGTGGCGTCGATCTCGTTGCGGCGTACCGCCAGGCTGTCCTTGTCCAACCGGTAGCGGTGCGTCAGCGAGACGAAGTCGCGGAAGCGGACGGTGGTGCGGCCGACGAAGTCGGATAGATTGACGCGTAAGCCAACGCCGTTCGGGAACAGCTCCGGCCGGTCGGAGAGGCGATAGCTCTGGCCGATATTGGCGTCGATCGCGATGCCGGGCAGGGTCAGCGCATAGTCGACGCCATAGGTGACACGGGCGCCGTCCTCGAACCGATCGTAGCCCGGAAAACGGTTGAGGGCGAAAAGGTTCGAATCCTCGAGTTCGATCGCGCGGGCATCCTCGTTCGGGATGCTCATGTTGCGGATCGGCGGCGTGGCGACGAACTGGATACGCGGGGTGATCCGCTGCGTGCCTTCGCCGATCGGGCCGACCAAGGGCCAGCGGATGTCGATCGCAGCGGCGGCGATCGCGCGAGTCTCCCAGCCGGGATTGCCGCGGTAGATCAGCGTGGGAGAGAGCGCATTCTCGTCGGAGTGATAGACATCGCCCCGCGCATAAGCGGTGAGCGTCACTTCCTGCCCCCAGGGCGTCAGCCGCCGCAGGTCCCAGCGGGCGCTGGCAAAGGCGCGCTGCGTGTCCTGCCCGTCACTGCGCCCGATGGCGAGCGTGTTGACCTGCAGCTCGACCCGGCCGCCGACGAAGGGATCGGTCAGCCGGTGGCGAAAATCGAGTTCGGGCAAGGCGATCGGCTGCTGCCCCTGCAGGTCGTTGATGCGCAACGTCTGCGTCGCCCAGCCGGTCAGCGAGAAATAGGTGTTCGGATCGATCCGCTCCAGCCTGACCGTCGAGCGCAGCCGGTCGTCGCGGGTGATGTCGTAGCGCCGCAGGAAGGTGCGGTCGGTAGTCAGGCGGATGGAGCCGCTGACGTTCCAATAGGGATCGAGCTGAAAGCGGCCGCTCGCATCGAAATAGCCGCGGATGTCGCGTTCCGATGTCGTGCCAGGCGAGAGGTCCGCGGGCTGGCGGCGGCTATAGGTGACCATGCCGCCGATCTGATACGCACCCTTCCCGGTCAGCGCCCGATACTGCGCACCGAGTGCGGGCAGGACGTTCGAGTAGATATGCGGCGTGATCGTCAGGTCGCGGTTGGGCGAAAGCTTGAAATAATAGGGAAGGGCGACTTCGAAGCCGTTGACCCGGCTGAACCGCACGTCTGGCACCAGCACGCCGCTGCCGCCTTCTCCACCGGTCGGATGGGAGAGCAGCGGCAGGGGAATGAGCGGCAGCCCAAACAGATGCATGCGCGCGCCCTGGTAGAAGACGCGCTTGCGGCCGGTGTCATAGGTGACGCGAACGGCCGTGATCTTCCAGCTCGGCTCTTTGGGCCGGCAGTCGGTCTGCTCCTCGACAGGGCAACCGGTGTAGGCGGCATTTTCGAGCGTGTAGAGGTTGCCCTGGCGGGTGCCGCGGGCAGCGGCGAGACGGCCGCCGCCTTCAAGCACCACCAGCAGATTGTCGACGACGCCGTCGCGCAGCGTATCGGTCAGCTGAACGGAGTCGCCATAGGCGACGTCTCCTTCCGGATTGGTGACCGCGACATTCCCCTCGGCGCGCACCTCGCCGGTCGCTCGGTTCCAGACGATCCTGTCTGCGCGGAGCCGATTGCCGTCACGGAACATCCGCACATCGCCGGACGCGATGACTGTCTCCGTCTCATTCAAATATTCCAGCTGCTCGGCGCTAAAATCGACCATATTGGCTTCGGCGGGCGCCGGATCGGCGAGCGGCGGCGGCGGATCGGCCGGACGGTCCTGGAGGTCCTGCGCGGCTGCGGTCCAGCTCCATGCCGCGCCCACCAGCCAGATCGCCCGCTTTGCTTTCACGCCTACCCCGAACCCGTTGATCGTCGCGCCATTTGGCTGTGGCGGCGCCTATCGCATTCAAGCGGGCGGGCTGCAAATCGTTCTGACGGGCTTGCGGGGCGCGCAGGGAGGCTTAGAGGCGTGGACCAGTAGCGTTTTGCAACAGGAAGTCTCGATGCAGGTTCGTTTCGCCGATGCCCGTCCTCAGGGCAGCTATGATCTGGCGCTGGTCGTCGCCGGCGGCGGGTCGCCTGCCGGTGTGCCGGAGGGTTCAGGGCAGTTGGTCGCCGACGCACTCAAGGCATCGCGCTTCGAGGGCGAGGCCGGATCGCTGGTCGAGCTGTTCGTCGCCGATCAGGGTACGACGCGGCGGCTGCTGATCGTCGGCACCGGCAAGGGCGAAGCGACCGACCTGCAGAAGGCCGCGGGTGCGCTGGTGGCGCGATTGCTGACTTCGGGCACGGAGACATTGGTCGTCGACCTGAATGGTGCCGGCGCTGAGGCAGCCGCAACCTTCGCTGCGGCGGCGAGTCTGCGCGGGTGGCGGCATGACCGCTATCGCACCAAGTTGCCGGCCAGGCAGCGGCCGAGCCTGAAGGAACTGGTCATCGTCGGCGCCGACGGCAGCGCCTGGGAGCGGCAGCGGGCGGTGGTCGAAGGCGTGTCCTTGACGCGTGAGCTGGTCAGCGAGCCAGCCAACATCATCTACCCGCAGACCTTCGTCGAACGCTGCCGCCATCTGGAAGAGCTCGGCGTCGAGATCACCGTCTTAGGCGAGCAGGAGATGCGGGCACTCGGCATGGGTGCACTGCTCGGCGTCAGCCTGGGCTCGGAGAAGGAAGCGCAGCTGCTGGTGATGCGCTGGGACGGCACCGGCGGGGCGGTGAAGGAACCGCTCGCGCTGGTCGGCAAGGGCGTGACCTTCGATACCGGCGGCATCTCGATCAAGCCAGCCGCCGGCATGGAAGACATGAAGTGGGACATGGGTGGCGCGGGCGCGGTCGCAGGGGCGATGAAGGCGCTCGCGCTGCGCAAGGCCAAGGCGCATGTCGTCGGCGTCTGCGGGCTCGTCGAGAACATGCCGGACGGCAAGGCGCAGCGTCCCGGCGACGTGGTTACGTCCATGTCGGGCCAGACCATCGAAGTAATCAACACCGACGCGGAAGGCCGCCTCGTACTCTGCGACGCGATCACCTGGGTTCAGAAGAATCATAAGCCGCGCACGATCGTCGATCTGGCGACGCTCACCGGGGCGATGATCATCAGCCTGGGCAATGAGCATGGCGGCCTGTTCGCCAATGACGACTCGCTCGCGGACCAGCTGATCGCCGCGGGCAAGGCGACAGGCGACCTGCTGTGGCGCTTCCCGCTGGGCGACGCGTACAACAAGCTGATCGACAGCCCGATCGCCGACATGAAGAATGTCGGGCCGCGCGAGGCGGGCTCGATCACCGCCGCGCAGTTCATTCAGCGCTTCGTCGACGAAGGCGTCCGCTGGGCGCATCTCGACATCGCCGGGATGGTCTGGTCGTCCAAGCCGTCGAGCATCTGGGACAAGGGCGCGACCGGCTATGGCGTGCGCCTGCTCGACCGGTTCGTCGCGGACAATTTCGAGCAGGCCTAACGCACCGCGAAACCGTTGCTGAGGAGACCGGCCCGCTGCATGGCGGAGATCGCCTCCGCGTCATGGCCGGGAACCAGCACGAGGCCCGGATTTTCCCGCGCCAGCCGCGCCAGTTCGCGCGTCTGCAGCATCACCATGCGGCGGTTTTCGTGCGTGATGAAGTCGGTGATGTAGCGGGAGCGGATGCGCTGTTCGCGCACATTGGCTGCAAGTGACGCGGTGTCGCCCATGAACAGATATTCCCGACCGTCCGCCCTGCGCACAAAGATCATCTGCGACCCTGGCGTGTGCCCCGGCGTGCGGATCAGCACGACGCCGGGCGCGATCGCCCGCATGCCTGAATAGTCCATTGGTTTGTAACCGCGGCGTGCCGGGGCGGGCCAAGCGAGCGGACGGATGTGCGGACCTTCCGCGAACTGCTGGGGATTGAGCAGGGCTTTGGGCAGGACGCGGGCGAGGCTCGGACCCTTCACGAGCCCGCCCAGATGATCCGAATGCTCGTGGGTAATCACGATGGCACTGGCCCAATCCATTGCGCGGACCAGCCGCCGCCACGAGGCTTGGTCATAGCTGTCGACCTGGAATCGGGCGGCCGTCGCGGCATCGAAGCCGGTGTCGATCAGGATCGAGCGCTCGGGATAGACCAGCCGGTGGCTGAGCTGGACGATGTCCACTTCGCGCCAATCGCTGCCGCCGACCATCGCGATCTTCGGCACGCGCCGATGAGCGAGCGTCTCGGTTTCGATGCGGACCGGCGCGGGCCCTGGCAGTCGCGCGGCTTCCTTGCGCACTGCCTGCAGATCGATCGTGAACCGGCCTTCCCAAGGAAATCGGTTGTCGTAGAAGAGCCAATAGATCGCCGCACCCGCCAGCACCACCAGCGCCACGACGATCCTCAGCAGCCATTTGCGCATAGCGTCTCCCCCGCTGCGAAGCTTGCATAAGCAGGGCCGCCTGACTAGGGGAGCGCCACTTCCCACATTCAGACAGACGGAGCAGCACGGCGATGGCCGCGAACCGCACCTTTTCGATCATCAAGCCCGATGCCACCCGCCGCAACCTGACCGGCGCCGTCACCAAGATGCTGGAGGATGCGGGCCTGCGCGTCGTCGCCTCCAAGCGCATCCGGATGAGCCGCGAGCAGGCCGAAGGCTTCTACGCCGTCCATCGCGAGCGCCCCTTCTTCAACGATCTCGTCGAGTTCATGATTTCGGGCCCAGTCGTGGTGCAGGTGCTGGAAGGCGAGAACGCCGTGCAGCGCAACCGCGACATTATGGGGGCGACCAACCCGGCTAACGCCGCGCCGGGCACGATCCGCAAGGAGCTCGCCGAGTCGATCGAGGCCAACTCGGTTCATGGCTCGGACTCGGACGAGAATGCCGCGATCGAGATCGCCTATTTCTTCAAGGACGAAGAGATCGTCGGCTGACACCGGACCGTCGTCCCGAGCTTGTTTCGGGACAAGGCTTCCGCCGCATTGTCGCCGGGAAAGCTTGTGCCGAAACAAGTTCGGCATGACGGTTTCTCTTTGTGTCAGCGTGCGTTCACTGTAGTAGCGCGATAAGACACGGCGGGACGACCTGTGGACGATCGCATGCGCTATGATCTGGATTGGGACGAGCGGTTCGATGCGCTCGACCCGCTGCCGCCGCTCGATCCGTTGCCTGACGCCGAGCCCGATCAGCCGCCGCGCCGGCGCTGGCTCCGCAAGCGCTATATCGCGGCGGGCGTCCTGCTTCTCTTCATGTTGACGATCGCCTGGCTGGCGATTACGGCGCCGCTCAGCCGGTCGCTGCAGCCGATCGCGGCGCCGAGCATCACTCTGCTCGCCAGCGACGGCACGCCGATTGCGCGCAAGGGCGCGATCTTCGCTCAACCGGTGAAGATGAGCGAGCTGCCCAAGCATGTGCCGCAGGCGTTTATCGCAATCGAAGACCGCAGCTTCCGGACTCACATCGGCATTTCGATCCGGGGTATCGGCCGGGCGGCCTGGCGAAATCTGGTCGGAGGCGGCGTATCGCAGGGGGGCAGCACGCTGACGCAGCAGCTGGCGAAAAACGCATTCCTGAACGATCGCCGCACCTTCGGGCGCAAGGCGCAGGAGTTGCTGATTGCGTTCTGGCTTGAGGCCTGGCTGACCAAGGACGAGATCCTGGAACGCTATCTCTCGAACGTCTATTTCGGCGACAATGTCTACGGGTTGCGCGCGGCGGCCCGCCACTATTTCAGCCGCGATCCCAGCGAGTTGACCATGGGCCAAGCCGCCATGCTGGCAGGCCTGGTCAAGGCGCCGTCGCGGCTCGCTCCGACCAAGAACCTTTCGGGCGCGCGGCAGCGTGGACGGCTGGTGCTGCAGGCTATGGCAGACGCCGGCTTCATCTCCGAAGCTACGGCCAGGTCGCAGCCGGTCGTGCGGCTTAAGGTGCAGCGTGAACGTTCGATGCCGACCGGCACTTATTTTGCGGACTGGGTGATGCCGAAGGCGCGCGACCAGGCGGGCGCCGTCTATGAGCGGCAGGAAATCCAGACGACGCTCGACACGCGCCTGCAAAAGATCGCGATCGCCGCCACCGGGCGCGGGGCGATCAAGGGCGCGCAGATCGCGCTGGTCGCGATGCGGCCGGACGGCCGCGTCGTCGCGATGGTCGGCGGTCGCAACTACAAGGACAGTCCGTTCAACCGGGCCACGCAGGCGCGGCGCCAGCCCGGCTCCACTTTCAAGCTGTTCGTCTATTTGGCGGCGCTCCGCTCGGGCATGACGCCGGACAGCTTTGTCGAGGATCGGCCAGTGACGATCGATGGCTGGTCGCCGACCAACAATGACGGGCGCTATCGCGGCCGCATTACCTTGCGCCAGGCCTTTGCCTTGTCGAGCAATGTCGCTGCCGCGCGCCTCGCCGATCAGGTCGGGCGCAAGGCGGTGATCCAGGCCGCGCGCGATCTCGGCATTACGAGCCCGCTCGCCGATCATCCCAGTCTCGCGCTCGGCACATCGGGCACGACCTTGCTGGAGCTGACTTCGGCCTTCGCCGCGGTGGCGGGCAACAATCTCCCGGTGCGCGCCTATGGCCTGCCCAAGGAGCCGCAGGGCTTCATCGCTTCGCTTTGGAACCGGCCGAAGCGGCTGAGCGGACGTGACCGCGAGATGCTGCTCGACCTGCTGTCTGGCGTTGTCGAGCGGGGCACCGGGCGCGCGGCGCGGCTGTCGGTCGAAAGCTTCGGCAAGACCGGCACCACCCAGAATGCACGCGACGCGATCTTCGTCGGTTTTGCCGGCGATCTGGTCGTCGGCGTCTGGGTCGGTCGCGACGACAACAAGCCCATCCCGGGGCTCGCCGGTGGCGGCGCACCAGCGCGCGTCTGGCGCGACTTCATGAGCCGGGCGATCCCCGGCGCGGCGATCAAGGTGCCGGCGCCGGTCGACCCCGAGCCGGTGGTGATCGACGAGAACAGCATGGCGGGCACGGCCGATCTGGGGCCCGTCCAGCTCGGCATTTCGGTCGATGAAGACGGCCTCTCGGTGTCCGCCGAGCCCTCCGACGACGAGCCGCTGCCGCCGCCGCCCGAATCACGCGCGCTGCCCCCGGAGCTCGAGCCCGTCGGCCCCGAGGACGAACGCTGAAGCTTGCCGTAGCGGCAGCGCGCGGGTGCTTGCCGTTAACGTAAAGCGCTCCTAAACCGGTCCAACCAAGGAGAGGTGAGATGGACCTGGAGTTCAGCCCCGAAGACATGGCGTTCCGTGAAGAAGCACGCCGCTTCATCGCCGAAAACTATCCCCCCGAGCTGCGCGCGAAGATCGCCCACGCCGAAGAGCTCGAGAAGGAAGATTATCTGAAGTGGCACCGCATCCTGGCCAAGAAGGGCTGGGTCGCGCCGGCTTGGCCGGTCGAATATGGCGGCCCCGGCTGGACAACGACGCAGCGCTTCATCTGGTCGGAGGAACTCGCCCGCGCGGACACACTGCCGATCCTGCCGTTTGGCATCAACATGGTCGGGCCGGTCATCTACACCTTTGGCACGGCCGAGCAGAAAGCGCGCTTCCTGCCGCGCATCCTCTCGGGCGAGGATTGGTGGTGCCAGGGCTATTCGGAGCCGGGCGCCGGCTCCGACCTTGCTTCGCTGCGCACGCGGGCGGTGCGCGACGGCGACCATTACGTCGTCAATGGCCAGAAGACCTGGACCACGCTTGCCCAGCATGCGGATTGGGGCTTTTTCCTCGTCCGCACTGACCCCGATGCCAAGGCGCAGGAAGGCATTAGCTTTCTGCTGATCGACATGAAATCGCCCGGCATCACCGTGCGGCCGATCATCACCTTGGGCGGCGAGCACGAAGTGAACGAAGTGTGGCTGGAAGATGTGCGGGTGCCCGTCGACCAGCGCATCTATGAAGAGAATAAGGGGTGGACTTGCGCCAAGTTCCTGCTTGCACATGAGAGGACCGGCATTGCAGGCGTGGCCCGGTCGAAGCGCGGCGTCGAGCGGATCAAGACGATCGCGCGTACCGAGATGGACGGCGATAAGCCGCTGATCGCCAACGCCTTCTTCAAGCGCAAGATCGCCGAACTCGAGATCGACCTGACCGCGCTCGAATATACCGAGCTGCGGACCTTGGCGTCAGAGGCATCGGGCCGCGGGCCGGGGCCGGAATCTTCGCTGCTTAAGATTAAGGGCACCGAGATCCAGCAGCGCATCACCGAACTCGCGCTGGAGGCGGTCGGCCATTACGGCGCGCCCTATTTCCGCGGTTTCCCGGAAGGCGACAACCAGTATCCGATCGGGCCCGATTACGCCCATCGCGCCGCGCCGACCTATTTCAACGGCCGCAAGACCAGCATCTATGGCGGCTCGAACGAGATCCAGCGCAACATCATCGCGAAGATGGTTCTTGGCTTGTAATCACAAGCCGAGAACCACTCCGGCATAGGCCGGGGTCGAAGCAGTCGAACACGCCGCGGTGCGGCACTTTTTGTGGGGCTGGGCCCCGGCTCTTGCCGGGGAACGGGAGGATATATGGACTTCAGCTATAACGAGACGCAGCAGATGCTGCGCGACACGCTCGCTCGCTTCCTGAGCGACACTTACGACTTCGAGACCCGGCGCAAGATGATCGCAGGAGAGACTGGGCGCGATCCCGGCATCTGGCGCGCGCTGGCGACCGAACTCGGCATCCTCGGCGCGCCATTCTCCGAAGACCAGGGCGGGCTTGGAGGTGGTCCGGTCGAGAACATGATCGTGATGGAGCAACTGGGCGAAGCGATTGCGATCGAGCCCTATCTGCAGACGGTGGTGATCGGCGGCGGCGCATTGAAGGCCGCGGGCGGAGCCCAGGCCGATGCGCTCATCCCGCAGATCATCGCCGGAGAGGCAGTGATCGCCTTCGCCTATGCCGAACCCCAGGGTCGCTACGAGCTGCACAATCTTCGCACCAGCGCGCGGCGCGAGGGCGAGGGCTGGGTGCTGAACGGGCACAAGGCGGTGGTCTATGCCGCGCCCTGGGCAACGCATCTTTTGGTGACAGCGCGAACGGGTGGTAGCCAGCGCGAGGCGTCTGGCGTCTCCCTTTTCCTGATCGAGGCGAACCGGCCTGGCATTGTCCGTCGCGACTATCCGACCGTCGATGGCTTCCGGGCGTCCGAGATCTATTTCGAGAATGCCTCCGTGCCGGGCGATGCGCTGATTGGCGAAGAGGGTGCCGCGCTGCCGCTGGTCGAGCGCATCGTCGACGAGGCGACCGCTGCCGTCTGCGCAGAGGGTGTCGGCGTGATGCGGCGGCTGCACGCGGGCACACAGGATTATGCCCGCCAGCGCAAGCAATTCGGCCGACCGATTTCGGACTTCCAGGTGCTGCAGCACCGGATGGTCGACATGTTCATGGAGGTCGAGCAGTCGGCATCGATGACGCTGATGGCCACGCTGAAGCTCGATCTTCCCGACGTGGAGCGCATGGCGGCGGTCAGCCAGGCAAAGGCCAAGGTCGGCAAAGGGCTGAAGTTCACGGGCCAGAGCGCGGTCCAGATCCATGGCGGCATCGGCATCACCGACGAGCTGGCGATCGGCCATTATTTCAAGCGCGCGACGATGATCGAAGGCCAATTCGGTTCGGTCGATCACCACCTCGCCCGCTTCGAACGGCTGAGCATGACCGACTGAGAGGGCAGCGGTCAGTCGGCGCGATCGGCTGACTGCAGAGCCTGGTTCAGCATGGCGGACAGCTGCGCCAGGTCATAGGGCTTGCGCAGCAGATGGGGCTCTTCGACGAGCGCCTTTTGGATGGCTTCGGAGTCGGCAAAGCCGGTGGCGAAAACGATCGGAGCCGTGCCGCCGCGGGCCCGGATCTCGGTGGCGACCTGAGCCCCGTTCATTTCCGGCATGGCGAAGTCGAGCAGGATCAGGTCAGGCCGCACGGTCGGCAGCAGCGCAAGCGCGGCGGGGCCGCTGCTTGCCTCGACCGTGCGGTGGCCGAGCTCTTCCAGCATCGAAAGGGTCAGCAGCCTCACATCCGGATCATCGTCGATCACCAATATCGTTTTCGGCTCCTGCAGCGCGGGGGTCACCGGCCTATCGGGCGCCGCTGCGCCGGCCTGATCGACCAGCGGCAGCAGAATGGAGACTGTCGTGCCCTTGCCCGCTTCGGAGCGGATGCCGGCGCGGCCGCCCGACTGGCGCGCGACTCCATAGACCATGGAGAGGCCAAGGCCGGTGCCCTTGCCGACCGGCTTCGTCGTGAAGAACGGATCGAAGGCCCGTGCGGCCACGTCGGGCGACATGCCCAAGCCGGAATCGACCACCTCGATGCACAAGTAGCTACCGTCGGCGAGCTCGACATCATTGTGCACCTGGACCGGCTTGGTTCTGACGAAGATGGTGCCGCCGTCCGGCATCGCGTCGCGCGCATTGATGACCAAATTCATGATCGCGAGTTCGATCTGCGTGGGATCGCCCAACACCTGGGCGCCGCGCGCCCCGTCCAGTTCCATGCGGATGGTGGTCGCACTGCCGACCGCGCTCGACAGCAATTCGTTCATGCCCTCGAGCAGCTCGGCCACAGGGCAGGGCCGCAGCTCCAGCTTTTGCGTGCGCGAAAAGGCGAGCAACTGGGCGGTCAAGCGTGCACCCCGTTCCGCCGCCTGACGTCCCAGGTCGGCCCAGCGGGCAACCTTGTCGGAGCCAGGATTGCTGGCGATCAGGGCAAGGCTGCCGCTGACGCTTTGCAGCAGATTGTTGAAATCGTGCGCAATGCCGCCGGTAAGCTGGCCGACCGCTTCCATCTTCTGCGCCTGCCGCAGCGCTTCCTCAGCGCGGCGCCGCTCCGACATTTCGTGCGTCAGCTGCTGAAGCGTGGTCTCCAGATGCGCATTCTGCTCCCGCAACTGCAGGGGAGAGGGGATGGCGAGCAGCCGCGGGATCAAGGGCCACAGCACGATCGCAGTGCCGACAGAGGCGATCGCCGTGACGATCTTGATCACCGCCTCGACTCCGTAATCGGCATTCCACAGCGTCCAGATCGCCATCAGGTGCGTCACGCCGCAGGCCACGATGAAGGTCGCGAACAGCCAGAATATCCAGCTGAACTCGAGATCGCGGCGGCGGCGGATAAAGCTGATCAGGGCGACGGGGATCGAGAAATAAGCGGCCGCGATCAACGCGTCGCCGATCACATGCGTCCAGACCAATTCGGGCCGCCAGAGCAGGCAATAGCCATGCGGCGCGAACTTGCGGCCCGCATCGATGAAGTCCGTCAGCCACTCCATAGCCACCCCTTCACGCCCAGCTTTTCACCAGAGCGAGGGGAGGCTAGCAGGATCGAAAGACTTGGAGAAACGGAATGGATGTCAGCCGGCGCGACCTGATGCTTTCGTCTGCGGCGGTTGCCGCGCTGTCGACCATGAGCGGTCGAGCGATCGCCGCGGCTGCAAGCACTGCCGACGCTCAGGCGTCGCGCGTGCTGGACTCCATAACCGATCAGATGCTGCGCGATTTTCCGGAAAGCGCGACCGGGCTGGGCATCGACAAGGGTGCGCGCGCGGGGCTGAAGGCGCGGCTGACCGACAGCTCGGCGGCCGGCAAGCGCGAGGTGGCAGCGCACCTTCGCGCTGGGCTTGAGCAGCTGAAGCCGCTGCCGCTCGATCGGCTGAGCCCGACCATGCGCACCAATGTCGAAGTCGTGCGCACCGCCTTCGAGCTGGCGCTGGACGGCTTTGCTTTTCCCTATGGGGATGTGGCGGTCGGCGGCTATCGCAACTCGCCCTATGTCGTGATCCAGAATGTCGGTGCGTTCCTCGATACGCCCAAGCTGCTCGACAATGATCACCTGATCCAGAACAGCGCCGATGCGGAAGCCTATCTGCTGCGCCTGAACGCCTATGCGGCGCAGCTTGACGGCGAGACGGAGCGGCTGGCGTCCGCGCGCGCACAGGGCGTGATCGCGCCCGACTTCCTGCTCGACAAGGCGCTGAAGCAGCTTGCCGTGGCACAGCAGGGCCGGCCCGACGAATGGCTGCTGGTCACCTCCGTCGCCAAGCGGACCGCGCAGATGAAGGGCGACTTCGCCGGCCGCGCAGCGACCATCGCCCGCACGCGGGTCGCCCCGGCGCTCGCTCGCCAAATTGCCGAACTGCAGCTGCACCGCGCCCGTGCGGACAGCCGCGCCGGCGTCTGGAAGCTGCCGCGCGGCGACGAATATTACGCCTGGACGCTGCGCGCCGCGACAACAACGCGGCTGACGCCCGACGAAGTGCATCAGATGGGGCAGGACGAGCTTGCTGACCTGCAGCGCCAGATGGACCCGATCCTGCGCAGCCTCGGCTATACGCCAGGCACGGTCGGCGCTCGCATGACGGCCTTGGGCGAAGACCCTCGCTTCGGATTCCCGGATAACGATGCCGGCCGGGCGCAGATCATGGAGCTGCTCAACACCCGCATCGCGTCGATGAAGGCCTTGATGCCGCAGGCTTTCCACACGCTGGTGCGCGGCAATGTCGAGGTAAAGCGCCTGCCGCTGGCCGAAGAGCCCGGGGCGCCCGGAGCGTTCGGCGGAGCCGGATCGATCGACGGCACCATCCCCAGCCGCTTCTGGATCAACCTGCGCACGACCAAGCTGCACAACCGCTTTTCGCTGCCGACGCTCGCCTATCACGAGGCGATCCCCGGCCATGGCTGGCAGGGCGAGTACACATTCAAGCTGCCGCTGATCCGGTCGCTTCTTGCCTTCAACGCCTATTCGGAAGGTTGGGCGCTCTATTCCGAGCAGCTGGCGGACGAGCTCGGCGTCTATCGCGACAATCCCGTGGAGCGGCTCGGCTATCTGCAGAGCCTCGCTTTCCGCGCCTGCCGGCTGGTCGTCGACACCGGCCTGCACGCCAAGCGCTGGACCCGGCAACAGGCGATTGACTGGTTCGCGACCAGCAACGGCTCCTCGGTCGAGGAAGTGGCGGGCGAGGTCGACCGCTATTGCTCCTGGCCGGGCCAGGCGTGCGGCTACAAGGTCGGGCACAGCTATATCAATCGCTTGCGTGACCGAGCCAAGGGCGAACTCGACGAGCGCTTCGACTTCCGCGGCTTCAACGATGCGCTGGTGCTGGGCGGCCCCGTGCCGATGACGGTGCTCGACGGCGTGGTGAACCGCTACGTGGCGGCGGAGAAGGCTTGACGCAACAAAGCGAGGAGCCGACCGTTACGGGCATGATGCTGATCCGTGCTTCCGGCGCCCTTGCGCTCCTCGCTCTCGTCGCCGCGCCGGCATTGGCGCAGGAAAAGCAGCCCCGGCGCGTCCGGGTCGGGCTGGGACCGCAGGTGAGCCCCGCTTACCCCGGCGCCGATGAGGTGCGGTTCGGTCCTTACGTCAACGTCGACGTCGCGCGCGGCGACACGCCGTTCGCCTTCGAGGCGCAGGACGAGAGTTTCGGTTTTCCCGTCATCAACACGAACGGGATTGGGTTCGGGCCGTCGCTGAACGTGCAAGGCAGCCGCAAGAACTCGGACGTCGGCGCGCCGATTGGCAAGGTGAAGACCACTGTCGAAGCCGGCGGCTTCGTTCACGCGTTCCTTTCGTCCAACTTCCGCGTGCGGGCAGAGCTGCGCCGGGGCCTGGGCGGGCATGACGGTTTTGTCGGCGAGGCAAGCGCCGACTTCATTGCGCGCGACGGCGATCGTTATGTCTTCTCGATCGGTCCACGTGTGGTGCTCAGCAATGCAAAGTACCAGCGCGCCTATCTCGGTGTCGATGCAGCGCAATCTGCCGCCACCGGCCTGCCGCGGTTCACGCCGAAAGGCGGGTTGCAGTCGGTCGGCGGGACGGCGGGGCTCACCTATCAGTTCACGCGCCGCTGGGGTGTGATGAGCTATGTGCGTTATGACCGGCTGGTCAGTGACGCGGCCGACTCTCCCGTCGTTCGCCAGTTCGGAACGCGCGACCAGTTCTCGGGCGGGCTGGGCTTGACCTACACTTTCGGGGGCTGAGTTCCCCGGCCTCCGCCGGGAGCAACGAAACTCCCTACGGCACCACCTTCGGGTTATCCTTCTCCGCCGCCGCGACGATCTGCCGCACGCGGGCGAGCAGGGCGGGGGCGTCGTAGATGATGCCGTCCTTGATGGTCCAGCGCACGCCGCCGGCGCGTTCCTGCTTGCCGGTGGTGGGGTGCAAACGCAGCCGTCCGGTGCCGTAGAGCACCTTCAGGTTCGCGAGCGGGTTCTCAGGCACGACCACCAGGTCCGCGAGCATGCCGCGCCGGACGGTGCCGAATTGCGGGGCTTGGGCCTTGGGTTCGTTCAGCGTCCGGGCGCCGTTCAGCGTCGCCGCCTGCACCACCTCCAGCGGCGTGAAGCCAGCTTCCTGGAGGATCTCAAGCTCCTGCACATAGCCGAAGCCGTATAGCTGGTAGATGAAGCCGGAATCCGAGCCTGTGGTCACACGCCCGCCGATCTTCCGATAATCGCCGACCAGGCGGAGGAACTTCTGATAGAATTGCCGCCAGCGGACTTCGTCGGCGGTGGTCCAGTCGAAGAAATAGGAGCCGTGATTCTCGCGGCTCGCCTGGTAGAAATTCCACAGCGCCGGCAGCGTATAATCGCGGTGCCAGTCGGCAGTGCGCGCCTTCATCAGGTCGCGATTGGCGTTGTAGATGGTGAAGGTTGGATCGAAAACGACGCCGTTCTTCTTCTGCTCCTCCAGATAGGCCCACCATTCGGGCGCGCCCGGCTCGACGCTCTGCACGGCGATCGCGGCCACCTGCCCGAACCGATCATATTCGTTCAGATAATTATAGTCGGTCGGGAAAGCTTGGATTGTCGCGTCTTTCAGCAGGCTTTCGAAATGGCCGTAGAAGTGGGTGACCGAGCCCAGGCCTAGCCGCCCCGCTTCCAGTGCATCCAGCTGCGCGACACCGGTTTGCGAGAGGTGCGCGACGGTGCCGAGGCCTTGCTTCTTCGCTTCGTCGATCGTCGCGGCGATGACTTCGGGCGTCTCTTCGCCCCGGTTGAACAGCTTGATACCGTCGATGTTGTTCTTCGCCGCCCAGCGCACCCATTCACGTGCCTTGGTAGGGTTGTCGACCTTGCCCCAGCCGCTGCCCAGGGTCTGATAGTTCCAGATCCGCGGCGCCGCGATCTCGTTGCGCGCGCTCCGGCCCTTCTCGCTGGCGGACACCGCGGGGCCGGCCAGCGGCACGCCCCGCACGGTCGTCACGCCATGGGCCAACCAGAGTTTATAGGCATATTCGAGATCCGGCGCCTTGGTCGGGTCGCCGCCATGGACGTGCGTGTCGACGAAGCCGGGCAGCACATACATGCCCGTGGCGTCCAGCTCTTCGGCGCCTTCGGGCGGGCGCCTGTCCTTCAGCGGCAGCCCAGGCGTTCCGGCGATCAGGATGTCGGCGACCCGATTGTTCTCGATGACGATATCAACCGGCCCGAGCGGCGGCGAGCCGGTGCCGTCGATCAGCGTCACACCGCGGATGACGAGCTTGGGGAAGGGGCCGCGGCCTTCGCTGCGCGCGGGTGCCGGGTTCAGGTCACGCTGCGGTGCCGGGGCGGCAACTGCCGTCGCCGACAGCAGCACGCCCAGCAGCAAGGCGCGCATCACTTGAGCGTCTCCAGATAGGCGATCACGTCCGCGCGCTTCTGCGGGTCCTTCATGCCGGCATAGGCCATCTTGGTGCCGGGAACGACCGCCATCGGCACTTCGAGGAAGCGGTAGAGCGTCTCGCCGTGCCAGGTGAGGCCGCTCTGCTTCATCGCCGAGGAATAGGCATAGCCGGGCAGCGAGCCGGCGGCGCGGCCGACCACCTGATGCAACGTCGGACCGACGCCGCCCTTGTTCGGCTCGACGGCGTGGCAGACGCGGCATTGGACGTAGGTCTTCTCGCCGGCAGCCGGATCGCCCTTTAGCTCGGCAAAAGCCTTGGGCGCGGCCGCAGGCGTTTCGGCCGTTGGTGCCTGCTGCTCGGGCTCGGCTGATTTGGAGCAGGCGGTAAGAGCCAGCAGGCTCAACATCATCAGGCGCATTGGCTTCTCCAGTGTCAGCGTGCCCGCAACTGGCTGATCGTCACCGCCGGGCTGATCTGTTCGACATCGGTCTTCAGGTGCAACAGCTTGACGCCCTCCTGCGCGAGCGCGCGAGCAAGGGCAGGGGCGAACTCCTCGGTGGTCTCGACCGTCTCCGCCCAGCCACCGAATGCCCGCGCCAGCGCGGCAAAGTCGGGATTGTGGAGCTGGGTGCCGGAGACGCGGCCGGGATATTCCCGCTCCTGATGCATGCGGATGGTGCCGTACCAGCCATTGTCGACGACAATCACCAGCAGGTCGCAGCCATAAGCAACCGCCGTTGCCAGTTCCTGCCCGTTCATCAGGAAATCGCCATCGCCAGCGACCGCGACGACTTTCTGCTCCGGCCGCCTCAGGCATGCCGCCACCGCCGCGGGTACGCCGAAGCCCATCGCACCGGCAGTCGGCGCCAGCTGAGTGCCATAGCCCTCGTAGCGCCAGTAGCGGTGCCACCAGCCGGAGAAGTTGCCGGCGCCGTTGCAGATGATCGTATCCGCCGGCATCGCTTCCCGCATCGCCAGCACGCACTGACCGAGATCGAGGCGCGCGCCTTCACGTGGCTTAGGCGCTGACCAATCGAGCCAGTCTGCATGCGCCTCACTCTCGAAGCTCACCTCCACCGCGTCCAGCATCTCGGCGAAAGCCGTCATGCCCGCGCAAATGGCAAGATCGGCGCGATAGACACTGTTCAGCTCTTCCGGGTCAGGATGGACGTGCACGAGCTTCTGTCCGGGGTGGTCGGGCGTGATGAGCGCATAGCCATCGGTCGTAGCCTCGCCCAGCCGGGCGCCGAGGACGAGCAGCAGGTCCGCATCTTTCACCCTCTGCACCAGCTTGGCATTGGGGCCGTAACCGAGATTGCCGGCCCAGGCAGGCGAGCTGTTCGGGATCGAGTCCTGGCGTCGGAATCCCGCCGTCACAGGCACGCCAGTCCGCTCGGCCCACGCGCCAAAGGCGGCGCCTGCGTCCGAGCTCCAGCCCGCTCCGCCAACGATCGCCAGCGGGGCCTTCGCATCACGGAAAAGGTCCTGCAAAATCGCGAGATCGCCGAGGTCGGGCGCTTGAAGTGGGGCTACGACGCGCGGCCGATCCACGGCCTCGACCTCGTCGAGCAGCATGTCTTCCGGCAGCACCACGACGACCGGTCCCGGACGCCCCGACATTGCCGTGGCATAGGCGCGGGCGGTGTATTCCGGGATACGCTCCGCCCGATCAATGCGGAGGACCTTCTTGCAGAGCGGCCCGAACATCTGGCCGAAATCGATTTCCTGGAACGCCTCGCGGTCGCGGTCGCCGCGCGCCACGTCGCCGACGAACAGGATCATCGGCAACGAATCCTGCATCGCGACATGCACGCCGATCGAAGCGTTGGTCGCGCCCGGCCCGCGGGTCACGAAGGCGACACCCGGCCGCCCAGTCAGCTTGCCGTCCGCGCAGGCCATGAAGCCGACGCCGCCTTCCTGCCGGCAGACGACGACCTCTATGCTGGGCGTGTCATGCAGCGCGTCGAGCACGGCGAGGAAGCTTTCGCCCGGCACGGTGAAGATGCGGTCCGTCCCCTGCGCGACGAGATTGTCGACCAGGATGCGCCCGCCGGTTCTGAGTTCGCCCATATTCTTCCTTAGTCATCCCGAACTTGTTTCGGGACAAGCTGTCCGCAGGCGAGGTGCTCGGCGGATACGCACGGAACTGACACCACCCTTATCCCGAAACAAGTTCGGGATGACGGTTTGCTGCTAGGCCTGATGGATCGCCTTCACGACCATATAGCTGTCGAGGCCTTCCGGACCGCCTTCGCTGCCGAAGCCCGAGTCCTTCACTCCGCCGAACGGCGTGTCGGCGCCCGAGATCGCGAAAGTGTTGAGGCCGACCATGCCCGCCTCGATCAGGTCGCCCAGCCGGTTCGCCCGGCGGCCATTCTCGGTGAAGGCGAAGGCGGCAAGGCCGAAGGGCAGGCGATTGGCCTGTTCGACCGCTTCTTCTTCGGTCTCAAACGGCCGAGCGACGCCGACCGGGCCGAACGGCTCCTCGTTCATGATCCGCGCGTCGAGGGGTACGTCGGCAAGCAGCGTCGGTTTGTAGAAAAAGCCGTCGCCGAACCGCTCGCCCCCCGCCGCGAGCTTGGCGCCTTTGGCTACTGCATCGTCGACCAGAGCCGCGATCGCGTCTGGGCGCCGGCCATTGGCGAGCGGCCCCATCTTGCTCGCCGGATCCAGGCCGTTGCCGACCTGATAGCCGCTGGTGCGCGCGGCAAAGCCTTCAACGAAGCGGTCATATACGCCTTGCTGCACATAAAAGCGGGTGGGGGAGACGCAGACCTGGCCCGCGTTCCGGAACTTCTGCGGCACGAGCATGTCCAGCGTGCGCTCGAGATCGCAGTCGTCGAAGATCAGCACCGGGGCGTGGCCGCCCAGCTCCATCGTCACCCGCTTCAACCCATCGGCCGCGAGCCGCATCAGGTGCTTGCCGACCGGCACCGAGCCGGTGAAGCTCACCTTGCGGATCACGGGCGAGGCGAGCAGGTGGCGGCTCACCGTGTCCGGTACGCCGAAGACGAGCTGCGCGACCTCGACGGGCAGCCCGGCATCGGCGAGCGCCCGCATCACCGCAGAAGTGCAGCCGGGCGTTTCCTCCGGTGGCTTGGCGATGACGGAACAGCCGGCGGCGAGCGCGGCCGCCAGCTTCTTCGCCATCAGATAGACAGGGAAGTTCCAGGGCGTGAACGAAGCGACCGGCCCGACCGGCTGCTTGATGACGATCGAGCGCTGCCCCGTCGGCCGCACCAGCACGCGGCCATAAGCCCGCTTCGCCTCCTCGGCATAATAGTCGAACAGCTGCGCGGCGCCGATCACCTCTCCCTTGGCCTCGCCGATCGGTTTGCCCTGCTCAAGGGTCAGCAGCGTCGCGATCCGGTAGGCGCGCTCACGGATCAGATCCGCCGCCTTGTGAAGAATAACAGCGCGCGCCTCCACGTCAGTCGCCTTCCACAGCTTGAAGCCGCGATCCGCAGCTGCGAGTGCCTCGTCGAGATCGGCGGCGCTGGCCAGCGGGACTTCCGCCTGGGCCTGGCCGGTCGCCGGGTTGAGGACCGCCTGCCGATCCTCGCTCGCGCGCCACGCTCCGTTCACGAACAGCTTCAGGTCTGCGTCGTACTGCGCTTGCATATCCACCTACTCCGTCGGGCTGAGCTTGTCGAAACCCTGCTTTTCTCCCTACCGACCCTAGAAACAAGAACAGGGCTTCGACAAGCTCAGCCCGAACGGAGGGGACGATGAACCAGTTTACCGAGATTGCGAGGGGGCTCCGCTTCCCCGAAGGCCCTGTCGCTATGCCGGATGGCAGCGTCATTCTGGTCGAGATCGAGGCCGGGCGCATCACCCGCTGCTGGGGCCACGGCAAGTCGGAGACCATTGCCGTGCCTGGTGGCGGGCCGAACGGGCTCGCCCTCGGTCCCGACGGCATGCTCTATCTCTGCAACAATGGTGGCTTCGAATATATCGAAGCGCAGGGACTTTTGATCCCACATGGCGCGGCTAAGAGCTGGAGCGGCGGATCGATCCAGCGAATCGACCCGAACAACGGCCGTGTCGAAACCCTCTACACCCATGCCGGCGATGTGCAGCTGCGCGGCCCCAATGACATCGTCTTCGACGATGCGGGCGGCTTCTGGTTCACCGATCACGGCAAGACCTTCGAGCGGTCCCGCGACGTGGTCGGGGTCTTCTACGCGAAGGCCGACGGCAGCCATATCGAGGAAGCGATCTTCCCCTTGGAGAATCCGAACGGCATCGGCCTCTCGCCTGACGGCAAAAGGCTTTATGTCGCCGAGACCTTCACCGCCAAGCTCTGGGCCTTCGATATCGAAGCGCCCGGCAAGCTTGCGAAGGGCGAGAGCCTGACCGGCTCTGGAGGGCAGTTCGTGTATGGCGCGGGCGGCTATAGCTGGTTCGACAGTCTGGGCGTCGACAGCGACGGCAATATCTGCGTCGCTACCATCGGCAATGGCGGCATTTCGGTGATCTCGCCTGCCGGCGAGCTGGTGGACTTTGTGTCGACCGGCGACCCGTTCACGACCAACATCTGTTGGGGCGGGCCGGACCTGCGCACCGCATACATCACCCTGTCAGGCACAGGCCGGCTGGTGAGCGTGGACTGGCCGCGGCCCGGATTGCCGCTGCACTATCTGAACCGCTGACGAACGGTCCGCACCGACGCGGTTCAGCCGGACTGATGCAGAGTCCGCACCTCGCGCGTTGAGGATGCGAGGCTAGCATGTACGCGGATCGAGGCTGGAGCAAGGAAAGGGCCGCATCGGCTATAGGCGTGGCGCTCGTGCACGCGCTGCTCGGCTATGCGCTGATTGCCGGCCTTAAGTTCGAGTTGCCGCGCCGTGTCAGCGAAGAGCTCAAGCTGATCGACGTGCTGCCGCCGGCCGATCCGCCCAAGCCCGAGACCAAGACCCCGCACAAGGTAAAGTCGGAGCGCCCCGAAGGCGAAGCCTCGCCGCCGAACCTGCGGGCCGAGCCCACGCAGATCGTGCTGCCGCCGCCCAAGATCCCGGTGCGGTCGCCAAACCCGGTGCCTGTTGCGCCGATCGCCGGCGTCGGCAATGCGCCCTCGGCCGGCTCGGCCGACATTCCCGGCCCGGGCTATGGCGCGGGAGGCTTCGGTAATGGTCGCGGCGCCGGCGGCCTCGGCGATGGCGACGGAGCGGGCGGTGTCTGGACACCGCCGCGCCTGCGCAAGGGCCGCATCCGTGATTCCGACTATCCTCGCGCCGCGGGGGAGGAGGGGATTGGCGGCACGGTCGGCGTACGCTTCGTCGTCGACACCGAAGGCCGGGTCGCGCGCTGCGACATCACCCGCTCCAGCGGCAGCCCGATCCTGGACGACGTCACCTGCCGATTAATTCAGGAGCGTTTCCGCTACGAGCCCTCGCGCGATCCGCAGGGCAGGCCTGCACCCGCCACCATCGTCCAAAACCACACCTGGGAGGTTCATGACATCCGCGACGAGGATCGCTGATTTCCGCTCGTCCCGAGCGAAGTCGAGCGGCGGAGGTAGAGAGTTCGGAGAAGCGCCCCTCGACTACGCTCGGGACGAGCAGGTCTTTGTGGCCTTCTTGGCCTTCGGCGCCGGCAGCTCGCGGGCCGTGATCCGCAACAGCTCCGCCAGCCAGTCGCCATCATCCCAGCGATCGGCGTCGATCAGCGGGTGCGGCTTGGCCTGCGGATAAGGCGGCGCTTCCTCGATCGGGCCGGTGAAGGCAGCGCCGCCAATCGTGCGTTTCACGAACAGCTGATCGTCGCACACCAGAGCGACCATCTTGCCGTCGAGGTAAAGGCCGTATTCGCCGAACATCTTCTTGGCCGTCACCTCCACCCCGCCCGCGCTCAGCTGGTCGAGGAGGAAGGAGACGGTGTTCGGGTCGCACGCCAAGCTCTTTATCTCCCGAGCAGCACCCGCGCCTGGCCGGCGATCTGGGCTAGCATCGCCGCATTGGGCGCGGTGGTGGCCCGCGCCCGATGGATCAGGTCGCGGAACTGCGCCACACGGCCGGACTGGCGGTCGAGCCATTCGGCGGTGAAGGCCTGAGGGTCCTTGCCGCCGGCGCGGGCGAGGAAGTCCAGCCGCATCTGCTGGAAGTCGCGAGCCAGGCCGGCGGTGAGCAGCCGCTCCCACGGGTCGGACGGGGCGAGCCGCGCGGCGGTCGCCTGCGCCCAGTCGAGCCCCAAAGCCTCGCCGACGCCGGTGAAAGCGCGGGTGAGCACGACCTCGTCTGTGTTCGTCTCGACGCCGAGGGTCGCGAGCCCGACCGCGCCATCCATCTCGTAAAGCCGGGCGACGCGGCGTACGCATTCAGGCGGCGCGCCGAACTCGAGTAGTCGCCGCGACAGCGTGGCGGAGGAAGCTTGCGCCTCTTCCTCGAGCAGCGCCTCGAGTTGCGCGTCGAGCCGGCCGATGCCCGGCCCAAGCCGCGCGACCAGCTCGCCGGGCAGTGTGCCGGGGTCCGTCGCGCGGAGCAGGTCCGCCATCTGCGCCCGCACGCCGACTGCAATGGCGTCTAGCAGGGCGATCCGCGCCGCTTCGCTCATCCCCGCATGGTCGATCGCGTTCCAGAGCTGCGGCAGGCCGAAGAGCCGCTCGGCCGCGACGAACATCGAGGCGATGTCGCCGAGCGCCGCGCCTTCCTCTTCCGCAAGCTCGTACGGATGGATCATGCCCAGGCGATTGACCATCCGGTTGGCGATCTTGGTTGCGAGGATCTCACGCCGCAACTGATGCTGAGTGATCGGCTCCGCGAACTTCTCGCGCATCTCGGGCGGAAAGGCCGCAAGCAGGTCGGCGTCGAGGCTCGAGTCCTCGCTGAGCCGGCTCGCCTCGATCGCATCCTGGAGCGCCAGCTTGGCGGTGGAGAGCAGCACCGACAGCTCGGGCCGGGTCAATCCCCGATTCTCCTGCGCCCGCCGCAGCAGTTCGTCATTGCCGGCGATACCCTCGACGGCACGATCCAGGCGGCCCGCAGCCTCGAAAGTCTCGATCAGCCGCACATAGGAGCGCAGGCCGGTGGTCGCGCCTGACTCCGCGACGGACAGCGCCAGCGTCTGGTGGCGGTTGTCGTCCAGCACCAGCTCGGAGACATCGTCGGTCATTCGTGCGAGGAGCGCGTTCCGGTCCTCGAACGACAGCCGGCCTTCGTTCATCTCGCGGTTGAGCGCGATCTTGATGTTGACCTCATTGTCCGAGCAATCGACGCCCGCCGAATTGTCGATGAAGTCCGTGTTGATACGACCGCCCAGCTGCGAGAAAGCAATGCGCGCGGCCTGGGTGACGCCGAGATTGGCACCTTCGCCGATCGCACGCGCGCGCAGTTCCTCGGCATTGACGCGCAGTGCGTCATTGGCCGGATCGCCGACTTCGCCGTTCGACTCCGTGCGCGACTTCACATAGGTGCCGATGCCGCCGAACCAGATCAGGTCGGCCGGGCTCTTCAGGATCGCCGAGATCACCGCCGCCGGTTCCAGCTCCGCTTCGGTGATGCCAAGCGCGGCCTGCGCTTCTTCGGACAGGGTGATCGTCTTGGCGGTGCGCGGGAAGACGCCGCCGCCCTTGGAGATCAGCTTCTCGTCATAGTCCGCCCAGCTGGAGCGGGGCAGGGCGAAGAGCCGCTCGCGCTCCGCCCAGCTCGCTGCCGGATCGGGATCTGGATCAATGAAGATGTGGCGGTGGTCGAAAGCGGCAACCAGCTTCACCGCTTTGGAGAGAAGCAAGCCATTGCCGAACACGTCGCCGGACATGTCGCCGCAGCCGACGATGCGGATCGTCTGCGTCTGGACGTCTATACCCTGTTCCGCGAAATGGCGCTGGACCGAGACCCAGGCGCCCTTGGCGGTGATGCCCATCGCCTTGTGGTCATAGCCCTGGCTGCCTCCGCTCGCGAATGCGTCGCCCAGCCAGAAGCCGCGCTCCAGCGCGATGGCGTTAGCCACGTCTGAGAAGGTGGCAGTGCCCTTGTCGGCCGCGACGACGAAATAGGGGTCGTCGCCATCGCGCGCGACCACCTGCTCCGGATGCACGACCTTGCCCGCGACGATATTGTCAGTGACCGACAGTAGCGAGCGGATGAAGACGCGGTAGGATTCCGTGCCTTCCGCCAGCCAGGCGTCGCGGTTGGCCGCGGGCGGCAGCTGTTTCGGAAAAAAGCCGCCCTTGGCGCCTGTCGGGACGATGACGGCGTTCTTCACCCGCTGTGCCTTCATCAGGCCCAGGATCTCGGTGCGGAAATCGTCGCGCCGGTCGGACCAGCGCAGGCCGCCGCGGGCGACGGGACCCGCGCGCAAGTGAATGCCCTCGACGCGCGGGCTGTACACCCAGATTTCGCGCCAGGGCAGCGGCGCAGGCAGTCCCGGAATCGCGGCGCTGTCCAGCTTGAAGGCGAGCGCTTCGGTCGCAGCGGGGGAGAAAGCGTTGGTGCGCAGGGTCGCAGACACGACGCTGCGGATCATCCGCAGAATGCGATCGTCGTCCGCGGCCTGCACCTGGCTCAGCCCGGCATCGATCGCCCGCAGCGCCTTGTCGGCGTCCGACTCGGATGCGCGAGCCGGATCGTGGCGGGCGTCGAACAGGTCGATGATGCCGCGTGCGACGGAAGGCGCGCGACGCAGCGCCTCCACCACGGTCATCAGGCCGTAGGACAGGCCGGTCTGACGAAGATAGCGGAACCAGGCGCGGAACAGCATCACTTCGCGCGGCAGCATCGCGTTGGTCACGATCAGCCTGTTGAACGCGTCATTCTCCGCCGTGCCGGACAACACTGCGGCGACCGCCGGTTCGATCACGTCCGCGCGGGCGAGCAGGGCCTGCGCCTGCTGTCCGTCTTCAACTTCCAGCAGGAAGTCGTGGATGCTGCCGAGCCGGTCTTCGAGTGTCGCCGGCATTTCTTCGATGACACGGAAGCCGAAATTCTCAAGTGTAGGGACCGCGGCTGACAATGGCACCGATCCGCCCACGTTGAAGATTTTCAGTCGCAGCTGACGTTCATTGTCCCGCTCGAACCGGTGCAGCCGGACGTCGCGTGCTTGCGCGCCTTCCAGCTGCGACAGGCGCAGCACGTCCAGCGCAGCTTCGGCTGCCGTATATCGGCCTCGATAATAGGCAGGGAAGCTTTGCGCGTAGCGGAGCCGCAAACGGGCCGCCCGGCCCGGATCGACATGCTCGGCGAGCGTCGCCTCGATGCCCGGCGCCCAACCGCGCACCATCTCGGCGATGCGCCGGTCGAGCGCTTCCGTGTCCGGCACCCGGCCTTCGCGGATGTCGAGCGTGTAGCGGATCAGCGCCAAGTCGCCGCTTTCCAGCGCCACGCCCCAGTTGAGGATCTTCGCGTTGGCGGACTCGGCGAGGAGGCGGCCGATCGTCAGGCGGCGCGCGGTGGTCAGTTCATCCCGCGGCAGCCAGACAAAGGCGAAGACGTGACGGCCGAGCGCGCCGGTGACCGTCACCAGCTTGGGCCGCGGCCGGTCGGCCAGCGACATGAAGGTCAGGGCCAGCTTTTCCAGTTCTGCCGGCGCGAAGGCGATCAGCAGGTCATGGGGCAAGGCGGCAAGCGCGTGAGTCAGCGCCTTGCCGGCATGGCCCGCGGGGTCGAACCCGTATTTCTCCTGCAGCGCCGAAAGGCGCGCGCGCAGGATCGGGATCTTGTTGGGCGGCGTGCCGAGAGCGCTGCTGGTCCACAGCCCCGCGTGGATCGAAAGGGCATTAATAGCGCCGCCCTCGCGAACGGGCAAAAGGATCAGGTCGAGCGGCGCACGGCGGTGGACGGTTGCGATCAGGTTCGACTTGATCAGCAGCGGCGCCTCGCCGCCCACGTTGAAATACTCGAACGCCCGGTCGAGCGAACCACGGGCGATATACTCCTGGCCCCCCGCGCGCGACATGCCGAGCGGATCGCGCCGGACATTCTCGCGGTCGCGTATCTCGTGCCCAAGCTGGGTAAAATGCGCGTCGAGGAACCAGCGCAGCAGCGCCGCGCCTTCGCCGTCCGGCAGCCGGTCGGCATCCGCTTTGAGCGCGCGCTGCATCAGCGGCCAGTCCTCGACCGCGGCCCGCACATCGCCGAGCACGGCCTCGAGCTCTGCCAGCAAGGCGCGTCGTTCGCGCGCGTCGGCGCGTTCGACTTCCATATAGATCATCGACTCCCGCCGGGCGCCGCTTTCGCCGCTGGGGAGCAGGCCGATCAGCTGACCCGCCTCGTCGCGGCGAATGCAGAGCACGGGATGGAGAACGCGGTCGATCGACAGGTCGTGCGCGCTAACCGTTCCGGCGACCGAATCGACCAGGAAGGGCATGTCGTCATTGACAATGGCGAGCCGCATGAACCGGCGGCCATGAGCGACCGACTCCAACTTGATCGAAGGCTGCCCCGGCGTCCGTTCAGCGGCGGCTTCGGCGACGAAGGTCGCCGCGTCCAGCCGCGCCTGCTCGTCGAAATCGTCCAGCTCGCCCGGCAGGGCGCCCTTGATCAAGGCTTGGGAAAGGTCGCTGATAAGCTGTTGGTCCGGCGTGCCTTGCCGGTTGCGCGTGGCCGTCGCCATGAAACTCCGCCTGCGATTGGTGCCCGTCGAACGCGGGCTCTCAAGCGGGCGCTATGCGCCGGGCGCGCTCCGATCTCAACCCCGGCCGGTTCAGTGACGCGTGCTGCTGGAACCGGCGAGCTTCGCCATCTCTCGCTGCAGGGCGTCGTTCAGATCGGGGGAGGGGGCGTGCTTCCAATTGATCACGCCCAGCACATGGTCGATCGTCTCGCCATCGGCGGAGAAAGGCATCAGGATGCCGCGATAGAGGGTCGGCAGCCCTTCATTGTTGGTGAACTCGGCCTCGAAGCCGATCGGCGCGCGGGTGCCGATAATCTCCAGATAATGGTCGGTCAGGCGGGACAGCAGCGAACCCCTGGGCACATCCGATACCGCCTTGATGCCGGCAGCGGCGCCGCATTCGTCGCGCAGCGTCGCGCCGATGCGCGCGATCTTGGGCGCGGTCACGTCGCCTGTATAGTCGATCAGCACCGACCGTGCTTCGAACTCGTCGATGGCGGCAAAATCGAGATCGTCGATGCTCGGGAAAGCGCGGCCGCAGAGCAGCGACGCCCAATGTTCATAAGCGCGCACATGCAGCCGCCGCTCCGCGCCGCCGATCACCGGAGGCGGTGCCTCGATGATCACTTCCTCGGCCGGATCCTCGTCACGCTCGAAGCCGTAGCCCGCGTCCATCGCCCATTCCCTTGACCTTTGACGGGGCATAGTGCCGCCGGAGGAGTAAACGCCGCGTAAAACAGGCCCTAGCTCCTGCGGCGGCGCGTCGGTGCGTGGAAGTCGGGGGGCTTGCCGGCCACCCATTCCAAGAAGCGGGCGATCTCCGCATCGGCCCGCAGTGTCTCCGCACTCGGACTGCGCGCCAGTTCCATGTTCGAAAATCGCGCATGAATGGTGCGGTGGCAGATTGGATGGACGGGCACTGTCTCGCGCCCGCCGCGGCTCTTCGGGTGCGGATGATGATATTCGACCCTCCGCCCCAGCGGGCGCCCGCACAGCCAGCAGCCTGGTTCGTCCATGCCCATGCAAAACACCGACTTAGGCCGTTGCGCTCCGCCAGCCGAAACGCCATGGCACGCCGGTGCCCGGACCTTTGAAGGATTGGCTGAGCTTCGTCGAGCGCATGGCGCGCAATCCGCGCGCGGTCGGAGCAATCAGCCCTGCCAGTCCGGCGCTCGCCGAAGCCATGGCGGCGCAGATCGACTTCTCCTTGCCTGGCCGCGTGCTGGAGCTAGGGCCCGGCACCGGCGCCATCACCAAGGCGCTGATCCGGCGCGGCCTCGGACCGGAGCGGGTGCTCGCAGTCGAGGCCGACCCGACCTTCGCCCGCATGCTCCGCACCCGCTTCCCCCGGCTTCAGGTCATCGAAGGCGATGCCACGGATGCCGGGCGGATCGAATCCCTCGGGCCGTTCAACGGGATTATCTCAAGCCTGCCGCTGCTCAACTTTCCGGCGCATGAGCGCGTCGGGCTCGTTCTCGCTTTGCTGCGTCTGCTGCCGCCCGGCGCGCCGTTCGTCCAATATTCCTATGGCGTGCGTCCGCCGCTGCCGCGTTCGCACGACGTGGAGGTAGCATTGGCCGACAAGGTCTGGCGAAACCTGCCGCCGGCGCGGGTATGGGTGTTCCGGTCGCGCGAAGAGGAACTGATCGAACCGCTCCGCCAGGCGGCGGAGTAAGGGAGGAGGAACGATGTACAGTCACATGATGGTCGGGACGAACGACACCGCGAAGTCCAAGAAGTTCTACGACGCCCTGTTCGGCGCCATGGGCGGAAAGCCCGGCATGCAGGATGAGAAGGGCCGACTGATGTACATGCACAAGGGCGGCATTTTCATGGTCACGCCGCCAATCAACGGCGAACCGGCGACTCACGCCAATGGCGGGACGATCGGATTTGCGATGGACACGCCCGAACAGGCCGATGCCTGGCACAAGGCCGGGTGCGAGGCGGGCGGCACCAGCTGCGAGGACCCGCCGGGTTATCGCGAGGGCAGCTTCGGCAAGCTCTACCTCGCATATCTGCGCGATCCCGACGGCAACAAGCTCTGCGGCCTGCACCGGCCCAAGGCCTGACGGAGCCGCCGCGGCGGTCGAAAGTTATAGCGGCATGGACCAGCGCTACGACGTCGCCGAGATCATGGGGGCGCTCTACGGGCCGGGCATCACCGGCCTGAAGGGCGCCTTTTCGCGCGAATGGACCGCGCGCATGGCGGAGGACATCTGGGCCATCTGGAATGAAGTGAAGGACGTACCCGGCGGCGCCCTGCCGCGCGGGCCAGAGCGCTGGTATGTCGAGGTGCATCCCGAACGCATCCGCGGCTTTGTCGATATCGCCACACACCCGTGGGTCGTCGCCGTGTGCGAAGCGGTGCTCGGCCCCGACTATAAGATCGTGGAAGTGGGGTTCGACATCCCCTTTCCTGGCGCCGCCGACCAGCCTTGGCACCGAGACTTCGCGGTGCCGGAGGCGACCACGAAGGGCCGGCGCCTGAATTCGCTCGCCTTCAACCTGACAGCGGTGGACACACGACCGGAACATGGTCCTTTCGAGGTCGCGCCGGGCACGCAATGGGACCAATTTGAAGGATGCCCCAAGGGCATGTTCCCGCCGCGCGAACTCTGGCCGCGCTATATCGAGCGTGCCGAGCAGAAGATGCCGCAAATGGGCGATATCTCCGTACGGTCGGCGCTGACGGTGCATCGCGGCACCGCCAACCGCTCGGACGAGCCGCGGCCGGTGCTGGTCGTCGGAGTCGACGCGCCGGACGCGACCAACGCTCTGCACCACGACCTGCAGGTGACGCGCGTCTATCTAGACTCGCTGCCGTCGCGGGTGCGCGATCATTTGACCTATCGAGTCGCCGAGCGGCTCGAGCCGATCGTGCAGCACCACACGATCGAAGGCCTGCTTACGCCCGCTTATTGAGGGCGGGGAGAAGCTCGACCCGGTCAGGGTGAAAAGCCAGCCTTGCGCTCAGCAGTGCGCGGAACTGCTTGTAGCCGCCGGTCCCGGGCGGAAAGGCGTGAAAGAAGAGGCGGGGAACGCCGTCCGGCCCCGTCGCGACTGAGGGATGACCCGGCCCCCACCACTCGGCGTTGGTGCGGAGCAGCGGCTCCGGCATCTTCGTGTAAGGACCGAACGGGTCCTCGGCGATGCCGACGCCGATGCCGTAGTCGGGTGTCGAGAAATCATTACCCGAATAGAAGAGGTAGTAACGGCCGTCCTGGTGCGTCACCCAATTGCCTTCGATCAGGTGCCCTTCCCAGGCGAGGTCGTTGACCAGCACGACCCGCCGCTTGCCGATCAGAGACCGCCCGTCCGGCGCCAGTTCCTGCGCATAGACCGGCGTGCGCGTCGCGACGATCACCTCCGCATGGTCCTGCAAGGATGCGCGGAGAAGGTCGTAATGGGCGACTCCTGCCTCGATCAGCGGCTGGAGCGCAAAGAATTGCTCCATCGGCGAGGCGTTCCGCGCCCAGCCCCATAAAGCGGCGCACAGATGCGCCGTGCGCCGGTCCGCCTCGTGATCGAAGAGTTCATCGGCAAGCCCGGGCTGCTCGCGAAGGAGCTCGGCAAGCCCGCGCGGCCAGATCGCATTCGTGTCTTCCTTCCAGAAAAGCAGAGTGCGTCCTCTGCAGACGAGCAGATGCGGGTCGATGACGCCGCCGGTCAGCAGAGGCTCGGGATCGGGCATGAACGGTCCGTCGGGGCTCTCCGCGCGGGCAAGGCCAATGCACAGCGAGCGCGCCGCGTCCCGGGCCATGAAGCAGAGCAGATAGCCATCGCCGACCCGGTGCAACTCGGGCGCCCAGAAATCGGCGACATTCTCGCCCGTGATCGCCCAGTGCGGCGCCGTGCCGGCGGGGAAGACGAAGCCGGCATGTTCCCAGCGCTTCAGGTCCGGCGAGCGCAGGATCGGAAAAGCCTCGGGCGCGTCGTTCGATGTGGCGACCAGATGATAGCCATGCTCCGTGCGGATCACCGCCGGATCGCCATAACCGTCGCGGATGCCGGGCGCGATGTTGCGGGTCAGCAGCGGCTCGATGGCAGGGCAGGTGCCTTGCGGCTGCCAACTTTGCCGGTTGCGCGGCAGGCGGGTTCCGAAGGTCGCCGCGAGCCCATTGAAGGCATCGAGCCAGTCGCCATGCTGGCGATCGCCGAGCGGGATGCGGCGCTCGGTCGCCCTGCCATCAGCCGCCGGACCAGAGACGATCAGCTCGCCGCTCTTCGTCACTTCGGCAGAGTAGATCAGGCGCCCCATGCTCCCCTTAACGCGCCCAAACCGTTTTGGCTCACCCGGTCGAAGCCGCGCTTGACACCGCCGCGCCCCGACCATAGGTCGCGCCTCTTGCCGATACGGCCCCTTCGTCTAGCGGTCTAGGACGTCGCCCTCTCACGGCGAAAACACGGGTTCGAGTCCCGTAGGGGTCACCACCCAAATCAGATACTTAGGCGTTGACGTGGCATTGTCGCCGCATATCGGTCAGATGCCAGTCCGATGCCAGCGACCAGACTGACGATGCCGAGCAGCGCGCCGGCGAGCACGTCGACCATATAATGGCCGCCAAATATCGGCGTCGCCAACAGCGTGAGGCTAGCCCAGACCGGGCCCGCGATTCTCAGCCCCGGCACGGAGCGGAAGCTCCAGGCGAACAGCACGCTCAGCGTCGCATGGTAGGAGGGGAAGGTGACGATGCCTTCCAGCTGAAGCAAGTCGATCGTGCGGATGGCGCCACTGCGCAGGCCGTGGAGCAACTCGATCTGCTGCCACGGGATCGACGGCCAGAGGTGGCGATAATCTGCCGGCTCGAAGATGTTGCCGTTGGCGGGGAAGAGTCCTGAGAGCAGCACCGTCAGCAGCCCCGAAGAGAGGGCCGCAAAGACGGTGATGCGGAGGATGTCGAGCCGGCCGGCAGCGCTCAGGGCGCAAATCGCGGCGACCATCTGAAGCGCCAGGCTGTGATAGCTGAAGCCGAGGGCGGTGACGACCAGCGGCCTTTTATCGAGCACCGCGCGGACCGCCGGCCAGTTAAGGCCGAGCGCGCGATCGGCTTGCGCGAAGTGTTCGTCCCAGAGGGCTCCAGCCTGCGCCGTCAGCATATAGGTGATGGCGACACCCAGCAGCGTGAACAGAGTCATCTGGATCAGCGCCACGGCGCCGGCCGCAGCGCAAGACTGTCCCCGCCCTGCCGTACGACGCCAGCCGCAAGCGAGCAGCCCCAGCGTAAGGGTCGCCACAGCCAGCCCGAGAGGAGCTAAGGCAAAGGGCGACCGCAGTTGTAGCGCTATGAACAGCGCCAGCATCGCTGCGATCAGCAGCCAGCTAGCACGTTCGAGCGGTCGCGCTTCGTCTCGCATCGAAGAGACAACGCGCAAACTCCTGAAACGGCTGCGGGAACCTCCATGCCTTGCTTGCGCTTGTTGAGAGGTCACAAGGAGATGCCACATGTCGTTGCTGGACAAGTTCGTCGCCAAGGTCGCTCCGCCGGAGAGCGACGAGACCCGCAGGGAGGCGCGGCACAATGCCCGCACCCAGGCCGCGCCCAATGGCTGGGTGCAGCTGATCATCGACGATCACGAGCGGATCGAGCGGGCGTTCGACGCCGTGAGGGCAGCCCCCGACGCGGCGGCGCAGCGTCGGGCCGAGCTGGAACTTTCGACCCTGCTCAACGGCCATGCCGCCGCCGAAGAAGCCGTCGTCTATCCCGAAATGGCCGACACCGACCAGAAGGGCCATGCGATGATGGGCTATGAGGAGCAGGCCATGACCAAGGTGCAGCTGGGCCTGCTCGGCAAGTTGGAACCGATGACGCAGGAATATCTGGACAAGCTGGAGCATATTCGGGGCGCGGTGCTCCACCATATGTACCAGGAAGAAAGCAGCTGGTTGATCACCTTGGAACGCGAAATGCTGTCCGATCGCCAGCAGGTGCTCCGCAGCCGCTACCAGGAAGAGATGAGCCGTTACAGCGCCCAAGGCCGCGAAGCCGGCGGGAGCGGATCGGCAATGTCCTGGGGCAATGGCTAGCCCGGACCCTCGTTGCGAGCGAAGCGAAGCAATCCAGAGTGCGTGACGTGGATTGCTTCGTCGCTCCGCTCCTCGCAATGTCGAACGCAGGGAGGCAGGGAGCAGCATGGCCGAGAAGTTCGAACGTCATCGTCAACCCTGGCGCCCGGACGAGGTGCAGAAGCTGCACACTCTGGCGAAGAAGGGCATGGCGCTGAAGGCGATCGCCAAGGCGCTGACCCGCAGCGAGGAGTCGGTCAAGGACCGCGCCAAGGCGGACGGGCTGAGCATCGCGAAGCTGCGCTGACCGCCCAAGGCGCCGTTGCGCCTACGAAAGCAAAGCTCCGTCGAACGGAGCTCCTGAGCAGCATAGCTCAGGCGCATGCGCATTGGCTCCGCAGTTTCAGCGCTTACCCTTCTAGCGGCTCCCGCCGCGGCCGGTATCCGGCTGAGCGGCACCGAGCGGGTGCGCGTCGAAACCATTTCCGGCCAGGCCCGCGCCGGTTTCAACAGCAGCGATACGCTGTTGAACTTCCGTACGACTTTGCTGGCCGAATACGGCTCGGGACCGGTCCAGCTAGCTGCCGAGCTTTGGGACAGCCGCGTTTTTGGAGCGGATCGCCGAACCCCAGTCTCCACCAACGAAGTGAATACGCTCGAACTGGTACAGGTCTTTCTGAAGGCTGACTTGGGCGAAGGGCTGGGTGCGAACAGCCGGACCAGCGTGCAGATCGGCCGCTTGATGCTGAACCTCGGCTCGCGTCGACTGGTGGCCGCAGACGACTATCGGAACACCACAAACGGCTATACGGGTCTGCGCGTCGACTACGCGAACAAAGCCGGCTGGCAGGCGACGGCCATCTACACGCTGCCGCAGCAGCGGCGTCCCGATAGGCTCGATGCCTTGTTGGACAACAAGACTAGCCCCGATCACGAAGGCTTCGACCTTGTGCTGTGGGGCGGCACGGTCAGCAAGGCGCGCGTGATTGGCGAGGTCGCTCTCGAGGGCACCTATATTCATTTGGGAGAACGTGATCGGCCAAGCCGGCCGACCCGCAACCGTTCGCTCGACACGTTCGGCGGGCGCGTGCTGCGTGAGCCCGCGATAGGCAAGTTCGACCTGGAATTTGAAGGTTTCGTGCAGCGTGGCGAGGTGGCCACCAGCCTTGCACCGAATGCCGCTCTGCAGTCGGTCCGCGCCTGGTTCTTCCACGCGGACGCCGGCTACACCTTTCGCGGCGCCTGGAAGCCGCGACTTTCCTTCGACTATGATCATGCGAGCGGCGACGGTCGCGGCGGGCGCTTCGGCCGGTTCGACACGCTGTTCGGCATGCGCCGCGCCGACCTGGCGCCCGCCGGGCTCTACAACGCCATTGCGCGGACCAACCTGATCAGCCCCGGTGTCAGGCTCGAGGCCGTGCCAGACAAGAAGACCGACTGGTTCGTCAGCTACCGGCCGATGTGGCTCGCCTCACGCTTCGACAGCTTCTCGTCCACTGGCGTGCGGGATGCGAGTGGCCGGTCAGGGCGCTTTGCCGGGCACCAGGTCGACAGCCGCATCCGCCGTCGGGTCTCGCCATGGCTGACGCTGGAGGCGGACGCCGTGCTGCTGCGTAAGGGTCGCTTCCTGACCGAAGCGCCGAACGCGCCGCCCAAGCGCTGGACGCGCTATCTGTCGCTCAACGTTTCGGCGAGTTTCTGATCGAAATCTAGCCGCTCATGAAGCCGAACAGATGGCCCGCCACCTTGCGCATCTGGATCTCCTCCGAGCCTTCCGTGATCCGGTAGCGGCGGTGATGGCGGTAGATGTGCTCGAACGGCTTGTGCCGCGAATAGCCGATGCCGCCATGGACCTGCATCGCGAAGTCGGCGGCCTGGCAGACGAGGCGGTTTGCGCGGTAGTTGCACATGCTGACCTTATCGGAGAGACGTAGCGCGACTTCGGGCTTGGACATGGTGTCCATTTCGGCCGCGGTCTTGTAGATCAGCAGACGTAGCATCTCGGCTTCCGTGGCGAGCTCGACCAGCGGAAATTGGATTGCCTGATTGACGGCGAGCGGCTTTCCAAAGGGCTTGCGTTCCCGCGCATATTTCACCGCTTCGTCGATGCAATATTGCGCTGCGCCGACGGAGCTTGCCGCCTGGCGGATGCGGTTCTCGTGGACGAAATGCTGGGCAACGGCGAGGCCCTGATCCAGTTGGCCCAGGATTGCGCTCTCCGGCACCCACACGCCCTCAAAGCGAAGCCGCGGATGGTCGGTCGGCATGTTGAACGTCCACAGATACTCGCCGATTTGGAAGCCGGGCGCGTCGGTCGGCACCACAAAGCAGGTTATGCCGCGCGCTTTGCCGTCCTCGCCCGAAGTGCGGGCAAAGGTCATCACGTGCGTCGCAACATGAACGCCGGTGATCCACATCTTCTCGCCGTCGATGCGGTAACCGGCGACGCCATCCCGCGCTTCCGGGACGGCGCGCGTGTCCATATGGGTGGCGTCGGAGCCATGCGCTTCCTCGGTCAAACCGAAGGCCCAGCGCATCTCGCCTTCGAGCATCGGCGGAATGAAGGCGCGTTTCTGCTCGTCGGTGCCGAAGTCGCGGAGCATCAGCACCTGCACCAGATTGCCGACAATCGAGCTTTCATTCTGCAGGTCGTTGTGCAGGCCTAGCCCCTTGGCGGCCAGGTGGTGGCGGATCACCGCCATGGCGAGGTTCGATCCGCCCTTGCCGCCATATTCAGCCGGTATGGCGAAGCGGTAATGCCCTGCCGCATCCGCCCGCCGCCGCATCTCAGCCAGCAAAGCCTCCCACTCGTGCCGAGGCAATCCGCCCCGATCCCAATCGGTCCGCGCATGTTCGCGCCGATGGTCGAAGAAGCGAATATTATCGTCCGCCTGTTCCAGGGGCCTGATCTCGCGATCGATGAAGCTGTCGAGTTCCGCCAGATAGGCTGTGATTTCCTGCGGTATCTCGAACAGCATCAGGCGCTCCATCGTGCTCGCGCCGCGTGGAGCGCGCTGTATTTGGGCTGGTCCGCAGCCAGCTTGGCGAGTGTTTCGCGTTTGAGGCGCGCCAGCAGGCCGGGCGTGGCGAGCGTCGCGCGGCCGGCGAGCAGATCGTCGCTGAGGGTGCGATCGAAGGGCAGGGCGCCTTCGCGCTTCAGCATGCCGAGCGCATTCAGAGCGACATTGGCCTGGAAGCGGTCGCGGCCGCTGAGTTGGGGCTTCAGGTCCTGCTCGATCCATTCGGAAACAGCTTCGAACAGTTCTTCTTGGCTGGGCTCGCCCTGACGACGGACAATCGGGGATTGAGGCAGGTCGACTGCCCTCCGCTCGCTCTCCGGCGCGTCCTCCTCCAGCAGCATCAGAAGGTCGGCCTCAGTCTCGGACGCGCGGCGGCCGATCACCACGCGCTCCAGGCTTCGGTCGCGGCCGGAACGCCAGATCTCAGCCATCTCGAGGCAGGTGAGGCCCCACCAGAGGGTCGAATAGACGAGCCAGAAGCGGAAGCGCGCCGGCTCCACGGCAATCCTGCTCTCCCGCTCGTAAGCCACAAATAGCTCTTCAAACTGCCCCATGCCGAAGGCCGGCCGATCGATCCGGCCGAAGCGCCAGCTGTTGATGCAGCCATAGGCCAGGTCCTGGTGCCGGTCGCCTATATGGGCGAGTTCCCAATCGAGCACGGCGGTGAGGCCGCGATCGTCCGCCATCAAGTTGCCGATGCGGAAGTCGCCGTGCAGCAGCACCCTCTGAGCGGGCGAGGGCAGGTGATCCCGCAGCCATCGCAACGCCAGCGCCATCACCGGCCGGTCTCCACCATGAGCTTCGAACCGCGCCGCCAGGGCTTCGACCAGCTCGCCGGCGTCGCTTTGCGGCAGACCGGAAGGGAGGTCGGTTAACGGGATCTCGTGGATGCGGGCCAGTTCCCGCGCGAGTTGATCGAGCAGCTCCGGCGCTGGCCCGTCGAGCAGGATGCGGGGATCGGCCGTGCCTTCTACGCGCCGCATCAGATATCCGCTGCCGAGTCCGTCACTGGGCTCCAGCTCGCCCAGCACCTCCGGCGCCATGACGCCGTGCGAATGCGCCAGGCGAATGAGCGCGGCCTCCACGTCATGGCTATAGGCGCGGCCCGCCATCATCTCGGCGCTTGGTGCGCGGCGCAGCACATAGCCTTGGCCGTCGCGATCGAAAGACCAGCTTTCCATATTTGCGCCGCCGGTGAGGCGTTTCAGCCCTTGCACATCGCCGCCGGGCCCGAGCATCCGCGCGACCGCGGCTTCGAGCAGCGCCTGGTCCAAGCCTCAGGCCCAGCCCTCAAGCACCTGGTCGGGCGGGCGGTGGCCGTCGGCCCACATGCGGATATTGGCGATCACCTTCTCGCCGGTCGCCTGGCGCGCCTCGACGGTGGCGGAGGCCATGTGCGGCAGCATGACGACATTATCGAGCGCGAGCAGGCGGGGATCGACCGCAGGCTCATGCTCGAACACGTCGAGGCCCGCGCCCGCTATTCCGCCATTCTCCAGCGCGTCGATCAGCGCGGGTTCGTCGACGATCTCGCCGCGTGCGATGTTGATCAGATAGCCGCGGGGGCCCAGGAGCTCCAATCGGCCGGCATCGATCAGGTGATGGGTAGTGGCATTGTGCGGGCAGTTGATCGACAGAAAATCGATCTCGGTCAGCATGTCGTCCAGCTCAGGATGCCAGACGGCGCCGACCGCTCGCTCGACCACATCCGGCAAGCGCCGGCGATTGTGGTAGTGGATGCTGAGGCCAAAGCCTTGAGCGCGCATCGCGATCGCCTGGCCGATACGGCCCATGCCCAGGATGCCGAGCGCCTTGCCGTTGACGCGGTGGCCAAGCATCGTGGTCGGCCCCCAGCCGCTCCATGTGCCGGAGCGGACCAGCCTTTCGCCTTCGGAAAGCCGGCGCGCGACCGCGAGTATCAAAGCCATCGCCATATCGGCGGCGTCCTCGGTCAACACGCCCGGCGTGTTGGTGACGATGATGCCGCGCGCCCGCGCCGCCTTCAGGTCGATATGATCGACGCCGTTGCCGTAGTTTGCGATCAGCTTCAGCCGCTCACCCGCGCTCCCGATCAGGGCCGCGTCGACCGTATCGACGATGGTAGGCACCAGCACATCGGCCTGAGCGAGATCGTCGGTAAAGTCGAACAGCTCCCGCATGCGCGTCTCCACAGCCTCGGGCAGCTTTCGGGTGACGAGGATGCGGGGGCGTTGGGCCATTGCCAGCAGCTAGGCAGTGCTGCCGAGCCGCGTCAAGCGCGCTTGAAGGCGGAGTTCGACTGCGGCAACACAGGCGCCATGTTCAAGCCGTTGGTGGGCGCCATGTTCGCCCTGTCCTGTTTCGCCACTGCAGCCGCCGCGCAAGACCGCAAGCCGCCTTACTGGGCCTCTGTCGTGCCGAACGAAGCAAATATCCGCACCGGCCCCGGCCGCAACTTCCCCGCCATCTGGCAGTTTCGCCGGGCCGGTCTGCCGGTCAGGGTCGTCGCGACGTTTCCCGCCTGGCGCAAGGTTCAAGATCCCGACGGCGCCCAGGGCTGGATGCAGGCGAACATGCTCTCTGAAGCGCGCACGGGAATGGTGCGCGGAGACATCGCGCCGATGCGGGCGCGGCCGGATGGTGGCGCGCCGGTCGTCTGGCGCGCGGCGCCGGGCGTGGTCGGTAAACTGCGCGGCTGCCGCGAAGGTTGGTGCGATTTCGACGTCAAGGGTCGACGCGGCTGGATCGCGGCGACAAGCCTGTGGGGCGTGGCGCCGAACGAAACGGTCGAGGATTGATCGGAGCGACTCACTCCGAGCCATTGCGGACCAGAGCCGGGTCTGCGAAATCGCGCGTGAATCCAGAACGGGACAAGCCACCCAAAATGCGTATCGAGGGCGACTATCATCGGGACGGTTATGCGGCCATCCGGAGCTTGGTCCCGCCCGAAGTGGCGGGATATCTGTTCAAGCAGATCGAGATCGATCTCGCGGCTTCGGGTAAGTCCTTCCAGACCTTCGCCAAGCAGAACAATCTCTCCAAGCGGCAATCCGTGGACATTTCAGGCCATTTCTACCGGCCGCTGACTACCTTTCTGTGGGGCATGACGCCGATCATGTGCCAGCTCACCGGAGCGGACCTGCTGCCGAGCTACGACTATTTCCGGATCTACCAGCAGGACGATATTTGCCGGGTCCATTCGGACCGGCCGTCCTGCGAGCACAGCGTGTCGCTGACGCTCGCCTATAGCGACGGCATTGCCTGGCCGCTCGAAGTCGGCTCGCGGCAGGTGACGGAGGAGGGCCCCTGCTTCGACGATTTCGGGGATGAGCCCTTCGCTTCAGTCGCCATGGAGCCTGGAGATGCGGTCCTGTATCGCGGCATCAATCTCCGCCACGGCCGGACCCAGCCCAACCCGAACAAATGGTCCGCGCACCTTTTCCTGTTCTGGGTCGAGCGGGGCGGCGAGTTCGAGCAGCACGCGTTCGATGCCCAGCGCCTCAAATCGGAGTTGGGGCGGGTCAGCAGTCTGAGAGCCTGACGAGCGCCGCCGACGCTCCTCAGGCTAGTTCATCAGTTCTACCGCCACAGCCGTTGCTTCGCCGCCGCCGATACAGAGCGAGGCGAGGCCGCGCTTCTGACCATTCTTCTCCAGCGCCGACAGCAAAGTCGCCATCACGCGCGCGCCGCTCGCGCCGATCGGGTGGCCCAGTGCAGTGGCGCCGCCATGGACGTTCAGCACCTCGTGCGGGATCGACAGCTCACGCATGGCGATCATCGCCACCACCGCGAACGCTTCGTTCACCTCGAACAGGTCGATATCGCCAATCGCCCAGCCGGCGCGGCCAAGCGCCTTCTGCATCGCGAATACCGGCGCGGTCGTGAACTTGGCCGGCAGGTGCGCGTGGGCGGCATGCCCGACGATCCGCGCCACCGGCGTGACGCCCAGCCGCTCGGCAACGCTCGCCCGCGTCATCACCAGGGCAGCTGCGCCATCGGAGATGGATGACGCGTTGGCGGCGGTGATTGTGCCGTCCTTTGAAAAGGCGGGCCGCAAGGTCGGGATCTTGGTGACATCGCCCTTGGCCGGTTGCTCGTCCTCGCTGATCGTCACGTCGCCCTTGCGGCCGGCGACGGTAACAGGGACGATCTCGCGGTCGAAGCTGCCGTCCTGCTGCGCCTTCCGCGCACGGGTCAACGACGCGACGGCATAGTCGTCTTGTTGCTCCCGCGTGAACTGATATTCGCGCGCCGTATCCTCCGCAAAGGCGCCCATCAGCTTGCCGGGCTCATACGCATCTTCGAGACCGTCGAGATACATGGAGTCGAACATGCGATCATGCCCGATGCGCGCGCCGCCGCGGTGCTTGGTCATCAGATAGGGCGCATTGGTCATGCTCTCCATGCCGCCGGCGACGAGCAGGTCGACCGAGCCGGCAGCCAGCGCCTCGGCACCCATGATCGCCGCCTGCATGCCGGAGCCGCACATCTTGTTGACCGTGGTCGCCTCGACCGAAACAGGCAGCCCGGCTTTGATCGCCGCCTGCCTCGCCGGCGCCTGGCCGAGGCCCGCCGGGAGCACGCAGCCCATATAGATGCGTTCCACCGCTTCCTTCGCCACGCCGGCCCGGTCCACCGCGGCGCCGACCGCCGTCGCGCCAAGGTCGGTGGCACTCGCGCCGGCGAGCGCCCCCTGGAAGCCACCCATCGGTGTGCGGGCATAGGACAGGATGACGATCGGATCGGCGGTCATGGGCACCTCGTATTGAACGGATCGCCCCTTATCCGTTCGTATCGAGCGAAGTCGAGATACCCTTCTCGACTTCGCTCGAAGCGAACGGCAGGGGAGGGGAATGTGGGGTGTCATCGGCTTCTTGTTCGGCGCGATCGTCGGCAGCTTCCTTGCCACGGCAGCCATCCGCTGGCCTGCGGGAGAGCAGGCGGCGAGCGGCCGGTCCCGTTGCGACCATTGCCGGCGTACCCTTTCACCGTTCGATCTAATTCCGATCGTCTCATTCCTGGTCCGGCGCGGCCGCTGCGCCTCGTGTGGTAAGGCCATCGACCGTAAGCATCTGCTGATCGAGATTGCATCGGCAGCGATCGGAGGATTGTCCTTCTCCCTCGCGCCCGGCCTAGCCGGTGTCGGCGGCGCGGTGTTCGGCTGGGGGCTGCTGCTGCTGGCGGTGCTCGATGTGGAGCATTTCTGGCTTCCCGACCGCGCGACCGGCACGCTCACCCTTCTCGCGATCGCCTTCGGAGCCGCCGGCGCCGCGCCTTTCCCGAACGACCGGCTGATCGGCATGGCGGCCGGATTTCTCAGCCTGTGGCTGATCGGCCGAGCATATCGCCTGGTCCGCAAGCGCGAGGGGCTGGGGGGCGGCGACCCCAAGCTGTTCGGCGCAATCGGTGCCTGGCTCGGCTGGGCGGCCTTGCCGACTGTCTTCTTGCTCGCTGGCCTTGCTGGCATCGGCTCCGCGCTGCTGGCACGCGCGAGGGGTGAGGCGATCAGCGCGACCACGTCCCTCCCTTTGGGTGCCTTGCTCGCCGTGGCGGCATGGCCGGTCTGGCTATTCCTGTTTGCGAGAGGTTAGCGCTTGAGCGCAGCCGCCTGCCGCGCGGCAGCTTCGATCTCATCCACGCTCATGCCCGGCTTCACCAGCCAACTCCCGCCGACGCAAAGCACGGCTTCCTCCGCCAGCCAATCGGGCGCGCTGTCGAGCGTGATGCCGCCCGTTGGGCAGAAGCGGACATCGCCGAACGGGCCGGCCAGGGCCTTGAGCGCCTTCAACCCACCGCTCGCTTCCGCTGGGAAAAATTTGAAGCGATTTAGGCCCAGATCGAGCCCGCGCATGATGTCGGAGGCGTTGGCGACGCCCGGCAGGAAGCAGGCCCGCCGCGCCGCCGCCGCCTTCGCCAGCTTGTCGGTCAGGCCCGGGCTGACGATGAAACGCGCGCCGGCGTCCAGGGCTTGATCCAGTTGCGCCGCATCGAGCACCGTGCCCGCGCCGACCACTGCTCCTTCGATCGACGTCATCGCCGCCATGACCTCCAGGGCCCGTGGCGTGCGCAACGTGACTTCGAGCACAGGCAGGCCGCCCTTCACCAAGGCGGTGCCGATCGCGACGGCTTGTTCCGGTTCGTCGAGCACCAGCACGGGAATGACGGGCGCGAGGCGCATGATCGTTTCGATGTTGCTCAACCTTGGTCTCCTTTGCGCCCAACCGTTCGTCGCGATTAGCTCGATTTTCACTTCCGTGAAGTAGCAGGGTTGCACATATTGATGTCGCGAGTCCGGGGGGATTCGTGAAGTTTAACTCGGTCCGGGGGCCGGTAACTTTGCGTTTGTTGCTTTTCCTGATCGGCCTGATGGCCTCCGTCTCCGCCACCGCCCGCCCGCTCGTCGCCGTGGTCGACAGTGGCGTGGCGAGAACTCCGCAACTCGCCCAGGTGCTGGTCGGCGAATATGATCTGGCCGGCAAGCGTCCGGCGTTCAGCCCACGCTACGATCACGGCACGATGGTCGCGACGATCCTGGACCGCGAAGCCAAGGGCGCGGTCGACATCGTTTCGATCCGCATCGACGATCCGGCTGGCTGCCCCGCCGATCGTTCGCCGCCGTGCCAGCCTTCGTCCCGGCCAATCGTCCAGGCGATCGACAAGGCGGTCGAGCTGGGCGTCACTGCGATCAATCTGTCGCTCGCCCTTGCCAACGATCCAGGCATCACGGAGGCTGTGCGCCGCGCATCCGCCAAGGGCATCATCGTCGTGATGGCCGCTGGCAATAATGGTCGCGACCATCCGGACAATATCGCGATGGCCCGCGCCGGCTTCCCCCGCGCCGTGCTGGTGGGGGCGACCGATCCTGCGGGAAATCCCTGGCGCGGCACCAACCGCCCCGACGCCGACGATTACCTCTACGTCTGGCGGCGCGGCGTCGATGTGCCGACCATTTCGGCCGCCGGCCTCGAAGTGACCGGCACCGGCACGTCCTTCGCCGCGCCGATCGAGACGGCCCGCCGCGTGCTCGCAGCCAGCCGCGAAGTCGCCGCGCTCAACGGCACGCACTAACCGGTCCTTTCGTCATCCCCGCGAAAGCGCGGACCCAGAAAATAAGCGTGCTCCCCGCCCTCCTCTGGCTTCCCGCTTTCGCGGGAATGACGATGAGAGAGGGGGCTAACGCATCGCCAGCCGCACCGGTGTATCGAGCCGCGCGATCAGCCTGGTATCGCGGTTGTACGGATCGTCGAGCAGCCGCAGCTTGCCGTCGGGTCCCACATCGGCGGTAAAATAGACCAGCCATACCGGCCGCGCCTGCTTTAGCTTCAGCCGTTGGGTCGCATAGGTGCGCAGGCCCCGTTCCACCGCATCGCCACTGCCCTGGTCCAGCCTGACCAGTTCTTCCGCCAGCCGGTCCGCGTCCTGCACGCGGATGCAGCCATGGCTATAGGCGCGCGATGCCTTGGCGAAATACTGTTTGCCGGCGTGTCGTGCAGGTAGATGGCGTGCGGGTTGGGCAGGTCAATCTTGATCCGCCCCAGCGCATTCTTCGGGCCCGGCGGCTGGCGCAGCGTGCCGCCCGAGTTGACGAAGCCCTTGCCCGACACCTTGATGCTCTTGGGCGGCGTCCACCACGGGTTGAGCACCACGGCTTCCGCGGCATAGCTGATCGCGGGCGTCGGCGTCGCGCGGGCACCGACCACGACAACATGCTCGGCGACCTGCCGGCCATTATCGACCAGCTGCAGCGTGTAGCTCGGCACGTTCACATAGATGTGGTCGGCGCCCAAATCGCGCGGCATCCAGCGCCAGCGCTCCAGATTGGCCTTAAGTCGGCCGCGGGTGACGAAGTTCGTCTCCGGCGTCTCGGCGTAGGCGGTGCGGAGCGCCGCATAACGGCTGTCCTGCGGCAGCAGCGAACGGAGCCAAGGCTGCACCTTGCCGCTCGCCACGGCGTGCTGCAGCTGCATGGCGAGCTGCGAAGGCTCGCCATCCTTTCGCTCGATATGCCAGTCATAGGCGGCCTTGTTAGCAATGGCGCCGAGCAGATAATCGTGCGCCAGCTTCAGCGCCGCCGCATCGGCCATCCTATCGAACGTCGGGCCGCCACCGCTGCGCTTCAGTTCCTCGGTAAGGGCCGCCAGCTGATAGTCGGCGGGATCAAGGCCCTCGGCCTCGGCGGCAGCGATCTCCTGAAGCAGCGCATGTCCAGCGTTGGCCGGCCAGCGGCCGAGTTGGACGGCGGGCGCCTGGACGCTGGCCGCTGCCGGAGCGGCGAGGGGACGGGTGGGCGCGGTTGCCAGAAAGGCCGCAGCCATGGAGGCGGCGCTGGCGAAAAGCACGGAACGGGGTGAACGGGTCACGCGGGGCATCAATCATCTCCAAAAGCATAGCCGGTGCGACCCGGGGCAGCTCTTGGGGCGGAGATGACGGATGTGCTTGGGCGCAGGAGTGCTGCACTGCACAACGCCTGCGGCTTGGTCGCTGCAGGTGTCGCTTTGGTCGACCCAGCGGCCGTCATCCCGAACTTGTTTCGGAACAAGGGTTGTTCGACCACCCGAGCCGGACGCCTTATCCCGAACCAAGTTCCGGATGACGTGCGTGGCTAGCGCAGTAGCGGGCCTTGCTTTGCAAGATCGTTGCGGATGGTCGTTGCGGCTACCCCGCCTTCGCCCATCGCATGGCTGATCTGGTCCAGGCCCTTCACCACGTCGCCCGCCGCATAAAGCCCGGGCACCGACGTTCGCTGGTGATCGTCCACACCGATACAGCCATCGCCGGCGAGTTCGACGCCTACCATCCCGGCAAGCGACGAATGGACGTCGGAGCCGAGTGCCGGATAAACGCTGTCGAAACGCTGCTCGCCTGCCGCCGTTGCCAGCACAATCTCGTCGCCTTCGACCCGTATGTCGGTGACGGGGCCGTCGACCGCCGCGATGCCGCAGCCCCCCAGCCTGGACCAGTCCTGCGCGTCGAGCTTGCGGTGATCGCCATGCGGCGCGATCAGCGTCACCTCCCGCGTGTAGCTGCGCAGGAACATGGCCTCCGCCACGCCATGGCTGTCGTCGCCGATGATGCCGACTCGCTTGTCCGTGACTTCATAACCGTCGCAGATCGGGCAATAGCGGATCAGGCCCCGAGCCAGCGCCTCGTCATGCAGGTCCTCGTCCATAGGCGGGCGCCGATTGGTGACGCCGGTCGCCAACAGCACCGTCTGCGCCGTCTCAAGCCCTGAACCCCAATCCGCCTCGAAACCGCCCTCGATCCGCTCCAGCCGCGTGACTCGCGCGCACTCGATCTTGGCGCCATATTTCTGCGCCTGCTCAGTCATCAATCGGATCAGTTCCTTGCCGTTGATGCCTTCGGGATAACCTGCATGGTTGTGCGAGCAGGGGATCCAGCTCGCCCGGCTGTTCCCTGCATCGATCAGCCGAATGCGCAGGTGAAAGCGGGTGAGATAGATGGCGGCAGTCAGACCGGCCGGGCCGCCGCCGACGATCAGACAGTCATAGTCGAAGTTGCTCATCGCGGCTCAAAGTTGCGCGGGGCGCGAAGTTCCCGCATCCCGGCCTCGGTTGATGGAGTTCCCATGAAAAGCTGGCTCGCTCTTGCCCTTCTCTCCGCTCCTGCGCAGGCTGCAACGATAGAGGAGATGATCCCGACCCTCGACAGGATCATGGGTGACTATCAGCAGACAGCGCCTCAGCCGGGCATGGTCTATGGCATCGTCAAGGACGGCCGCCTTGTCCATGTCCGCGGCTTCGGCGTGCAGGACCCGGCTACCCGGACACCGGTTTCCGCCGACAGCCTGTTTCGTATCGCCTCTATGTCGAAAGCCTTCACGGCCATGGCGATCCTGAAGCTGCGCGACGAAGGCAAACTGCGCCTCGACGATCCGGCCGAGCGCTATGTGCCGGAGATGAAGGCCTGGCGCTATCCGACCACGGACAGCCCGCGGATCACCGTGCGCGATCTCATTACCCACACCGCCGGCTTCGTGGAGGATAACCCCTGGGGTGACCGCCAGCAGCCCATGCCGGAAGCGGAGTTCACCTCCGTACTAAGGCAGGGCGTGCCCTGGTCGCGCGGGCCGGGCCTGGCGATGGAGTATTCGAACTTCGGCTATGCCACGCTTGGCCGCATCGTGAGGAATGTCTCGGGGAAGAGCTACCAAGCTTTTATCACCCGCTCGCTCTTCCATCCGCTCGGCATGGCATCGACGACCTTCGACATCTTCAAGTCACCGGCCGAGCGGCGGACGATCGGCTATCGTTGGCAGGATGGCGCCTGGGTGCGCGAGCCGGACATGGCAGATGGCAGCTTTGGCGCCATGGGCGGGGTCGAGACCAGCGCGAACGATTATGCGAAGTGGGTCGCCTTCATTCTGTCCGCCTGGCCCGCCCGCGACGGCGCCGACAACGGACCCGTCAAACGCGCGACGGTGCGCGAAATCGTCGAAGGCGCGAACATGCCGCAAGGTGTGATGCGGAACGCCAGCTTTGGCGGGGCGCCGTGCCGTCAGGCGGTGACCTACGGCATGGGCTGGCGCGTGATCGACGATTGCGACCTCGGCCGCGTGGTGACGCACAGCGGCGGCTATCCCGGCTATGGCTCGATCGTCTATCTGCTGCCCGACAAGGGTGTCGGCATCTTCGCCTTCTCGAACCGCACCTACAGCGCCCCCTCGGCTGGCGCGTGGCGGGCATTGATGGCACTGAACGCGGCCGAAGCGCTGCCTGGCCGGCCCGCGCCGGTCTCCGCGGGGCTCGCCCAAGCCTATCAGCAGGCGCGGTCTATCTGGCAGCGAGGCGATGTGACCGGCGCCCCCCTCGCCAACAACTTCCTGCTCGATCGCGATGCTGACCGCTGGAAAGCCGAGATCGCACGCGTGAAGCGCGAGGTCGGCACCTGCGTCGCAAGCGAAGAGATCGAGCCTATTTCGGCTATGGAGGGCTTCTTCACCTGGATCTGCGAAACCGGCCGAATCCGCGGCCGCGTCCAGCGCGCGCCGACGCCTCAGGTGACTATCCAGGCGCTGAGCTATGCGGTGGCGGCGCCTTGAGTTGACGTGCATCACCTCGTATATACGTCAAGTATCTACGGAGCTGCTATGAGCGAGGAATATACGGCCAAAACGTTTCAGTCGGGCAACTCCGTCGCGCTGCGGCTTCCAAAGGCCCTCGGGGTGAAGCCGGGCGAGGTCGCGAAGATAATCCCGGGTGAAAACGGAGATTTCGCGGTCAAGCGGTCGGAGCAGCCTAAGCGCAAGTTCAATATCGCCAAGGTATGGGGCTGTGCCGCGGGATCAGGCCTGCGCTACATCAAGCCAGAGGATCGGGTTTTCAGGCACCGGACTCTCTTGTGGGAAGATCCGGAATGGATGGCTAGGCATCAAAGCGAAGCCGACGAGTGAGGTTCCTCCTCGACTCCAACATCGTGATTGCAGCATCGCTGGGCGTAGGGGTCGGGCTGCGTCAGCGTATGGAGGCCTGCGACGAAGGCGACCTGGTGACTTCGGCAATCGTGTTTTCGGAAGTCGCGCTTGGATCGATGCGGGGCAAGCCGCCGCCGCTCGACAGGCTTGAACTCTTCATCGAGGAAGTGCCTGTTCTCCCGTTCGACCTTGCCGCGAGCGAAGCGTATGCGCGTCTCCCATTCAGGCGAGCCAGCTTTGATCACTTGATCGCCGCTCATGCGCTGTCCCTCGATTTGACGCTGGTGACCGATAACCTGAGCGACTTTTCGTCAGTTCCAGGCCTCTCGGTGCAGAATTGGCTCAGGCTCCCATGACCTTCGCCGCGACGGTTCTCACTCTCTATCCAGATATGTTTCCAGGCCCGCTCGGTGCGAGCCTGGCGGGGCGGGCCTTAGCGGAGGGCGTGTGGTCGCTCGACACGGTGCACATCCGCGACTTTGCGGCCGACAAGCACAGGACCGTCGACGACACGCCGGCCGGCGGCGGGGCGGGAATGGTGCTGAGGGCGGATGTGCTCGGGGCGGCGATCGACCATGCCCGCGCCGGGTCACCCGAAGCGCCGGTGCTGGCAATGAGCCCGCGCGGGGCGCCGCTTACCCAGGAGCGGGTGCGCGCGCTCGCGGCGGGGCCGGGCGTCACCATCCTTTGCGGTCGCTTCGAAGGGTTCGACGAACGCATCTTCGAGGGGCGCGACGTGGAGCCGGTGTCGATCGGCGACTATGTTCTGTCCGGCGGAGAACTCGGCGCGATGGTGCTGCTCGATGCTTGCATTCGGCTGCTTCCGGGCGTAATGGGCGCCGCTTCCAGCGGTGTCGAGGAAAGCTTCGAAAGCGGCCTTCTCGAATATCCGCATTATACCCGACCAGTCGACTGGGAAGGGCGCACGATCCCCGAGGTGCTGCGATCGGGGGATCATGCGAGGATCGCCGCCTGGCGCAAGCTTCAGGCGGAGACCGATACACGGCTAAGGCGGCCGGACCTTTGGGAGCGCCATGAGGGCGCTCGGGTCGGGTCGCCCTCTGGCGCGCGGCGACGAACACGGGACGAAGACCAATGAACCTGATTCAGCAGCTCGAGGCCGAGCAGATCGCCAAGTTCAACGAAGCGAAGAAGATCCCCGAATTCCGCCCCGGCGACACGCTGCGCGTGGGTGTGAAGGTTGTCGAAGGCGACCGCACCCGGGTTCAGGCCTATGAAGGCGTCTGCATCGCCCGCGCCAATAAGGGCATGGGCTCCAGCTTCACTGTCCGCAAGATCAGCTTCGGCGAAGGCGTCGAGCGCGTTTTCCCGCTCTATTCGCCCAACATCGAGTCGATCGACGTGGTCCGCAAGGGCGTCGTCCGCCGCGCCAAGCTCTATTATTTGCGTGGCCGCACCGGCAAGTCGGCCCGCATCGCCGAGCGGCGCGACACCCGTCCGCAGGCGACCGCCGAAGCCGCCGAATAAGCGCGCGCACCGAGGTACGAGGAGGCCGGGGAGCATCGCTCTCCGGCCTTTTTGTTGATCGCCGAAGTCGATCAGAGTGACGGCGGTTGATCGTTTCTCTCGCAAGCAGCGAGCAGCTACTCGCTCCACATCGGAAGGGGCGAGCGATGCTGATTCACGGACTTGCGGTATTGCTGTATCTCGCCTTTCTGGGGCTGCTGGCATTGCTGGAGAAGCGCCGCTTGAATGGGGTGCAGGAGCCACGCGCCACGCACTGCTGGCGTGACAGCTAGAGCATGATCAGTCTTAGACCATCTTTGTTCGTCGCCCCGGGCTTGACCCGGGGCTAGGCTTTTCCTGTTGAAGGCCGCCAACGTTATCGCTGAAGAAGCCAAGGCCCGGAACAAGTTCGGGGCCGACGCACTTAGCGGAGGAAAGCTGAGGTGATCACCCCCTAGCCGAGGTGCCCCTGCTGCAGTGCCTTCAGGGCCGCGCGGGTGCGGTCGCGAGCGTCGAGCTTCAGCAACAGGTTCGAGACATGGTTCTTGACCGTGCCTTCCGCCAGCGCGAGCAGGTCGGCTATTTCCTTGTTGCTATAGCCGGCGCAGATCAGATGCAGCACTTCGCGCTCCCGCGGGGTCAGCGATTCGGTCGCTGAGCCCTCCACCGGCTCAGCCGGGGTGCGCCGGATCGCCGCCATCAGGCTTTCGGTCATCGCAGGCTGATAGGCAGTCTTGTTGTCGGCCAGTGCGCGGATCGCGCCGGTCAGATCCTGCAGCGACACGTCCTTCAGCATCAAACCCTTCGCACCGGCCTTGATGGCGGCAATGGCGGCCTCGCCGTCATCGAAGGTCGTCAGCACGAGCGTCGGCGGCAGCTGGCTGGCGTCGCGCAGTGCCTCCAGCACGGCGATGCCGTTCATCCGCGGCATGCGGATGTCCAGGAGGAGCACGTCGGGCTTCAGTTCCGGCACCTTGGCGAGCGCTTCCTCGCCGTCGCTCGCTTCGCCAACCACTTCTATATCAGGCACCAGCTCGAGCAGGCCACGCACGCCCTGGCGGACGAGCGTCTGATCGTCGACCAGAACGACGCGGATCATGCGGCGTGCGGTGATCGCAGGGGCAGCCAGGCATCGACGGTGAAGCCCGAAGCCGGACCGGGCCGCACCGCCAGCCGGCCGCCGAGCGTCTCCACCCGCTCACGCATGCCGAGCAGGCCTGAGCCGGACATGGAGGGGGCGGGACGAGCATTCCCGTCATCGCGAGCGACGAGGCGGACGCCTTCACCGTCCGAGGTCACCTGCAACCACAGATTGGCAGCGCCGGAATGCTTGACCGCATTGGTGATGGCTTCCTGGGCGCACCGCATCAGGGCATGCGCCTGGTCTGGGCTGACGCGGATGCCGGGTGCGACATCGACATGCACAGCGGGCGTGGGCACGCTCTGCGCCAATGCCTTGAGAGCGCCTTCCAGATCGCCCCGCTCCGCATCGCGCAGGGTGGAGACGACGTCGCGCACCTTGCTGAGAAGATCGCTGGCGAGACTCTTGGCGCGCACGACATGGTCATTGGCCTTGGCCGGTTCCGTGACATGGCTGGCGATCTCGAGCTGCAAGCCGAGCGCGGTCAGATCATGGCCCCAGGCATCGTGCAGCTCGCGCGAAATGCGCAGCCGCTCCGCGTCGCGCACCCGGTTGGCGATGATCGCCTGGGCGGAGCGGAGTTCGCGGTTGGTCTGCTCCAGCTCCCGAGCGGTCTCGGCCTCCCGGCGCAGCGCCTGGCCCGTGAAGACGAGCGCCAGCTGCACCGCGAAAGACTTGGTGATCACCCAGCAGAGGTCGGGATTAAGCGCCTGCGCCAGGGCGACAATAACCGCGAGGGTCTGGAAGACCGCCCAGCCGAGCGCCCGCGCAGGCGTGGTCGCCATTGCGACCTGCCACGCGATGATGACCAGGAATTCCGACATTCCGGCCCAAGGCAGGATCAGCGCCATTGAGACCACCGCGCCAAGCTCGACGCCGATCAGCGCCCAATGCTGCTCTCGGCGCACCTTGAGCGTCATCGCCGCGAGCACAGCGCCGCCGAACAGGCCGAAGGGCAGAAACCATGTCGGCGAAACGGGCGCGCCCCTGATCAGCTCTCCGCTGTTGATCCGCTCAAGCACCGGCCAGCCGAGCGCGAGCCACACCGCCAGGGCTGCGACGCCGAACATCCAGTGATGGGGGTAGCGGACTTCGCCGGTCATTGGGATGGATCCTGCCATAGCCTGAGCTTCGCTGTTACAGGGCCGAAGGTCACGAGCGCCGCGACCTTCGGCCCTTGTTCATACCAGATTTGCGCGATCAGGTGCCCGCATATTTGACCGAGCAGCCATAGGGGCGCGTGCTCGCGACCGACACGCCCTTGCCGGCCTTCAGCTCCGAGAGAGCCGCCAGCACGTGATTGCGCGCGCCGTTCACGTCCGCCGGATTGGCGGTCGGCTTGTCGTCGATGCCGCCGGCATAGACGAGCGTGCCTGCCTTGTTGACGACGTACATGTGCGGCGTGGTCTTGGCGTCATAGGCCTGGCCGACGACTCCGCGCGGGTCGAGAAGATAGGCGGTTGGCTTGGCGCCGCTCTGCGCCAGGAAGGCCTTGGCGGCAGCGCCGTCCATATGTCCCTGCTTGCCGGGCGCGCTGGAGTTGATCGACAGCCAGACGACGCCGTCCTTGGCAGCCGCGGCCTGCGCCTTCTGCATGTTGTTGCTCTTGTAATGCTTCTGCACGAACGGGCAGCCGGGGTTGTTCCATTCGAGCACCACGGTCTTGCCGCGGAAGCCGGAGAGGGTGACCGGTTTGCCGTTCACATCGGCCAGTTTGAAATCGGGCGCTGGCTGGCCGACCACCGGGGCCGCGGAGCCAGGCGCGGCGATGACGGCAAGAGCGGCGAAAGCGGTAAGCATCTGCTTCATCCTGATACTCCTTCTTCAGCTGACCATCGACACAAGCCGCGAGGGTGTCAGCACCTGCGGCAGGATTTCGACCGGTTTGCCCGGTTCGTAATAGAGATAGAGTGGCACGCCGGAGCGGCCGTGTTTCTGGAGGAAGCGGCCGATCGCCGCGTCGCCCCGCGTCCAGTCGCCGACCAGCACCGCGACCTGCTTGTCGGCAAATGCCTTGGCGACCTGCTCGCGCTCCAACGCGCCCTTTTCATTGACCTTGCAGGTCACGCACCAATCGGCAGTGAAATAGACGAACACCGGACGGCCTTCTTGTTGCAAGGCGGCGAGGCGCGTCTCAGTGAATGGCTCGGAGTTGAGCGTACCCTTGGTGGCAGCCATCGCGGGCTCGGTCGCAGCGGTCGGGACCAGCACCACGGCGGCGATCGCGGCAAGGGCCGCCGGCACAAGGGGCAGCCAAGGACGGCCATGCCCCTGGCGCTGCCCGACCCACCAGAGAGCGAGTCCCAGCAGCAGCGCCGCGGCGAGGCCGATCGCCATGCCGTCGACACCCGCTTGCCGCCCAAGGATCCAGGCGAGCGCAAGCGCGGTCAGGAACATCGGCACCGACATGATGTGGCGGAAGCGCGCCATCCAGGGGCCCGGCTTCGGCATGCGGCGGCGCAGCGCCGGCACGAACCCGAGCAGCAGGAAGGGGAGGGCGAGGCCAAACCCCAGGCCCGCGAAGATCGCCAGGGCCACGGCTGTAGGCAGGACGAGCGCGGCGCCCAGTGCGGCGCCCATGAACGGGCCGGTGCAGGGCGTGGCGACAAAGGCAGCGAGCGCACCCGTCCAAAAAGCGCCGCTCGTCCCCCCGCCCTCGGCGAGGCGTCCGCCGCCGGTGAGCGCAGGAAGCTCGAACAGGCCGGCGAGGTTGAGCGCGACCGCCGTCATCAGCAGCAGCAGGGTCATGATCACTCGCGGGTCCTGCAGCTGGAAGGCCCAGCCCGCCGCCGCGCCGCCCGCGCGCAGGGCTAGCAGGGCGCCGCCCAGCGCCAGGCAGATCAGCACCGCACCGGCGGTATAGGCGAGCGCCTCGCGCTTGGCCGATCGCTCGTCGCCGCCCGCCTTGGCGAGGCTCAGTGCCTTGAGACTCAGGATCGGGAAGACGCAGGGCATGATGTTGAGCAGCAGCCCGCCCAGGACGGCGCCGAACAGCGCCGTGAGCACCGCCGCGGCACCGGCCGCCGGCTGCTCCGCTTGCTGGGCGAGCGGTTCGCCTGCAGCCGGAACGGTGCCCGGCACGGCCTTTAGCGACACGCCATTGCCGTCGCTCAGCTTCAGCACGCCTTCGACCGCAGCGAGGCTGGCGCCGTTCGAAGGCGCCTCCGTCTCGACGATCAGCATGTCGCCGGAGCGGGAGAAGGTCTGCACCGCCGGATAGGACAAGGCGCCGTCCGTCAGCGGGTAGAAATAGGGCTCTTGCAGCTCTAGTGCCGCGGGCACCGGAACGGCCAGCCGGAAGCGGTTGCCGGTGCGCTCGAAACGCGCTTCGCTGCCGAGCGGCCGGGGCAAGGCCTGACGGAAGCGGTCGAACATCGCGCGGTTCGCCTGCGACGCTGCCGTGCCCGCCTCCAAATCGACGGCGACATTGGCCACCTCAGGCACGCACACTTCCTTGGTGCAAGCGAGATAGTCGACCTTTGCGCGGAGCGGCAGCTTGGTGCCCGGCGAGACGTTCGCGGGCACCTGCACGTCGATCAGCTGCGCATATTCGCCTTCATAGACATAGTTCATCAGCCCCGCGACGATCAGCCGCTCCGGCACCGGATACTGGATCGGCCCAGCCGTGAGCCCCGCCGGCAGCGACCACGCGATCTGCGTTTCCATGCCGCTGTCGCCGGGGTTCTTCCAATAGCCATGCCAGCCCTTGTCCGGCCGCATCACCAGCGCGAGCGTGACCGTCTGGCCGGGGACGACGACCGGCGATTCCGCTAGGAGGCTGGCCTTGATCGCGTTCTTGCCTGGCTGGGGCAGCTGCGCGTGCGCGGCGGCACCCAGTAGCAACGCTGACAGCGACGCAACCATCCAGCTTTGCCAATGTCTCAGATGCACGATCATGCGGCGATTCCTGCCTCAAGCCGAGCCGCCTGACCATATGCTGAAAGTCATGAATTCGACGGGCGACCTCCGGCACTGCACCAACGCCGGCGACGCTGGCGGTCGACCTGTGACGATCAGGGCTGGCGCTGTGGTCCTTCGATCCGCTGCATCAGCTTGCCGACGGGACCGCGAAGATAGGCGAAGCCTTCGTAGGTGCGCAGCGCGGCTTTCGCCCATTTGAGATAGAGTGCATGCCAGCCGCTTCGCCGCGAGGCTCTCGCCAAGCGGTGGCTCAAGGCGCTGATCCATTTGCGGCTGCGATAGACCAACTTACGGCGAAGCGTCAGTTCATAACCTCCCGGGGCGACCCGCTTGCGCAGCGGCAGGCGGGGAGGGCCGATGCGGAGACGATAGGCAAGGCCCTCACGCCGCTGGCGGAAACCAGCAGCCTGAGTCTCTGCGATGAAGGCTGCGTCCACCGGCTTGAGCGCCAGCCGTTCGGCAGCCACGGCCTCTCCGACGATCCCCTGCAGCTCCGGCGCGCGGACGATGACGACGTTGGTGCCGCGACCGTCCGAGGAATAGGGTTCCACCCAGGCGTCACCAAAGGCAATGTCTGCCGTCTCGGCGACCACGTCGTCGCAATAGTTGCAGGGGCTGTTCTGGAAGAAGCCGGCGCCCCAATCGCCGTCCACCAGATGCCACCAGTCCTGCCAGCGCGCGCTCCCATCGGCGAGGGTCAGGTGCGCGGTGTACCAGTTAGCGGGGCGGCCCGGGTCCTTGCGCCGATATTCAACCGCGCGCACCTGATCCATCGGCGCGCCTAGCTGCCAGGCGAAGCTGTCGACCATCCGCGCGCTCTTCATATGGCCGCAGAACAGGCCAAGCGTATAGGCAATCCGCTCCTTCAGCAGCGGCTCTCTGGCGCGGAGCAGGTTCACTGCCTTGATGAAGCAGGGCACACCGACCACGGCATAGCGGCCTGGCGTCGTCCTGATTTCGGCCAGCACTCCGGAAAGTTCGACCGGATAATAACGCGACTTGGCGCCTTGCCCGATCTCCTCGACGGTGCGGCTGATCCGGTAGCCGAAGAAGCGCCCATCGGCCTGCGGGTCGGCCGGCGCGACATGCGCAACGCCGTCAGCCAGTCCGCGCCGGAGCAGCTCGGCCGCGACCCAGCTGACCATGCCTCCTGAGCTGCCCTGAGCGCGAACATCTCCTTCCGCGACATGACCGACATAGGCGCTCTCGAAGCTGCCGATCAGAGCATCGCGCTCGGCCGGGAGAGGGAAACGCTCCGCCGCGATCTCGTCTTCGTTGCGCGCCTCGGGCGAGAAGGGGCAGATGCGCGAGAAGCCGGCGGAAGCTTTCTCCGCCCACTTGCCGCTCGGCTTGAGGAATCCGATCTCATCCCAAACGAGGGCGCCCTTGCCCGGTCCGCACGCGCCGCAGCCGATGCACAGGCCCGCGCGGACAACGTCCTTGGGGGCAAGCGCCGGCTCAGCCAAGGACGGCGGCCAGATAGGCGCTGGAGCGCGCGCGCTGCTCGGCAATGCGAGCGGCGATCAACGGGTCGAGCTGAGTGCCGAGCAGCTCTTCATAGGTGTCTGCACTGGTCTCTTCCGTAACCAGGTGCCGTTCCGCAGCCAGGCTGTGGGTCAGGTCGCGCACCTTGTTGAACCGGTAGGCCGACGGCGCTGAAACGAAGGGCCGACCATGGTGCAGCGCAAAGACGCAGCCGTGGAAGAAGTTGGTCGCGACGGCATCGGCGCCAGCGATCAGGCTCGAAAATTCTTCAGGACCAGCCTCGATGCGCTGCTCGTCCGCCCAGTCGTTGCGATAGCCGATGCTGACGATGCGGCGATCGTTCGCTCGTGCCCATTTCTTCACGGCAGCGGCGAACCAGTCGGGAAAGCCGTGGCCGTAGAGCGCAAGGTAAGGCGGTTCTTCCTTCGACTTTATCTCCGGTGGCGGGAACTGAAGACAGGGATCGAGCACGATCTCCGGCTCGCGAGCCAAGCCGTCGCGGACCAGCTTGCGGCTATTCTCGTCGCGGACCGAGATTGCGTCGAAGCGGCGCAATTTGCTGGCCCAGTCGGGATGGATGCCGCGTTCTGCATCGTGGTTGCCGAAGCTTGCCGCATAGGAGATCAGCCGCCCCGCCTGCAGCCGCTCGCCGAAAAAGATCGGCTTCCAGCCATACCAGGGGTGCGCGAAATTCCACACTTCGTCGCTTCCGACCAGCACCGCGTCATAACGTCCGGCGGCTTCGGGCTCGTGCAGATGGAAGCGCCGCGACTGCGGCAGCTGGTCGAACGCCTTGAGGAAGCCACGAGCCTTGGTGGCATAGCGCCTTATGTCCCCGCGCGAGGTGCGGACCGGCAGCAGCGGCTGAAAGGCACAGCGCCACTCCGCGCGGCGTACCTCTGGCGCGTCATGGTCGAGCAACTCGGCGTCATGACCCTGCGCGCGCAGACCCTCCACCAAACAGCGCGCCTGCCAATAAGACCCATAATTGATGCAGCGATGAAACGTCAGAACCCCGATCTTCATGCCTTGCGACCGACCCGTGAAAAGCAAGGGTCGGAACTGACCCTTCAGCCGATGAACGCTTCCACGGCGGAGAAAGCTTCATCGTCGGTCATCTGGACGGGCGGGTGTTTGCAGAACCAGGCAGAAGCGGGGAGGATGGCGCCGGCCATGCCGCGGTCGCGGGCGAGTTTGGCGCAGCGGATCAT
>NZ_DASZBC010000004.1:0-25910 GCF_035944535.1 Sphingomonas sp. | reverse complement strand
AGCCGGACGCCCGCATGGATGGTGAAATAGTCGACGCCCTGCTCGGCCTGCTCGATCAACGTGTCGCGGAAAATCTCCCAGGTCAGCTCCTCGGCAATGCCGCCGACCTTTTCGAGCGCCTGGTAGATGGGAACGGTGCCGATCGGCACCGGCGAATTGCGGATGATCCATTCGCGCGTGTCGTGAATGTTGCGGCCGGTCGACAGGTCCATGACCGTGTCGGCGCCCCAGCGGATCGCCCATACCATCTTGTCGACTTCGCTCGCGACGTCGGACGCTACGGCGGAGTTGCCGATATTGGCGTTGATCTTGACCAGGAAGTTGCGGCCGATCGCCATCGGCTCGCTTTCCGGATGGTTGATGTTCGACGGGATGATCGCGCGGCCCCGCGCGACCTCGTCGCGCACGAACTCGGGCGTGACATAGTCGGGGATGGCAGCGCCGAAGCTCTCGCCGTCTCGAAAAACAGGGACAGTCCCCATTTTTTCGCGGCCGAGATTCTCGCGCTCGGCCACATACACCATTTCCGGCGTGATGATCCCTCGGCGGGCATAGTGCATCTGGCTGACGTTCGCGCCGGCACGCGCGCGCAGCACCTTGCGTCGGACATTCGGAAAGGGCTGGACGCCGCCGGAGCGGTCGGGGCCGAGCTGGCCATTATCCTCCGGCCGGACCTCACGCTGGGTCACTTCCTCGACATCGCCGCGGCCGCGGATCCAGTCGCGGCGGAGCTCGGGCAGGCCGGCCATGATGTCGGTGCGCGCATTCGGGTCGGTGTAAGGGCCGGAGGTGTCGTAAACTCGAAGCGGCGGTTCGCCGGCTGAAGGCTCCAGATCGATCTCGCGCATTGCCACGCCGAGCGGGCCCACATGCACCTTGCGACTGCCACGAATGGCGCCGGTGGTGACCTTCAGTTCGGTGCGGGCGGGGATATCGGCCATGTCTTCGCTCTCCAAAGGTCGGACGGAGTGCGGATGTCGGCCGCTCCCTCCCTCCGCCGGTCTCAACCGGATCAGGTTCGGCGGGTCGCGGCTTCGTAGCCGCCTCTCAGACGCCGGTCAGCGTCCCCCCGGGGAATGGCGGGGTTGTAGCGTGGGAAACCCTGCCCGTCATCCTGAACTTGGTTCAGGATCAGGGTGGTGTTGCTCGTGGTGCGGAGTGCAGCGTCGGGCTACCCGCTGCCGGCCCTTGTCCCGAAACAATCCTGAATCCAGTTCAGGACGGGATGACGTCCAACGGCTAGAGCAGATACTTGATCTGCACCCGCTGCTCAGTCGCCCCGCTCCCGACCGGAAAGCGTGCCGCCGCGAATTTCGGCGGACCGAAGGCAATCACCGGATTTCGGGAAAAGCCAAAACCCTCGCGCGGGATGCCGAGCATCGTATCCAGCCGATCGTTCGCATTCTCGTCGTGGATGAGCGCGGCGGCATAAGCGCCGCTCGGCAGGCCGTCGAAGCTCAGGTGCGTGGTGCGGGCAGGGACTTTACGCCGAGTTGCGAATGCATCGTTGGTGCAGCCGGGAAAGTTCACCGGATCGCGAGTCAGGCAGACCTGCACCACCCCTTTGGCGGAGCGCAGGCCGGCGATGTCGAGCTCAACCGCCCCCGGCTCCGCCGCGCCGATCAGCAGCATGCTCGAAAGCGCCAAGCCCCCGATCCGTGCCGCACAGCCGATCCCAGAAGCGGAAATAGAGCCCATAGTTGCACCTATATTCAGCGTGGTGACGCTGGTGATGGCTGGCCGTTATCAGCCATCTGCCTGCCGGACCGTGAACGAGCGCCCGAGGGAACACCTCCCACCCCATATGATTGGTCACGCCCATAAAGGTCATCACCGCCAGCACCAAGCCGAGTGCCGCGACATGGATCGGAATCAGGAAGACGAGTGTCGGAATTACAACAGCGCCGGTAATCGCTTCCCAGGGATGAAAGCTCATCGCCGCCCAGGCCGTCGGCGGGCGGCTGGCATGGTGCACGGCGTGCGCAAGGCGGAAGGGCCTGGGCGCGTGCATCCAGCGGTGTGTCCAATAAAACCAGGCGTCGTGCGCGAGCAGGTAGAGGAGGACGGAGACGGGCAGCCACCAGAGCGGATAAGCCGCAACGTCGGTATAGACCTGAGTCCAGCCATGTTCGCGCCAGCCCCAGGCCACCACGCCGGCCGGCGCGCCGTAGATGGCGGCGGAGGCGAGCGACCAGCCGATCTCCCGTCGCATCTGCGGGTTGAGACCCGCATAAAGCCCCGGCCGCACCCGCCGCGTCAGGCAGGCGAAGGCGCCGCTGGTCAGCAGGTAGCGCACGCCGACGATCAGCGTCATCAGCACGGCGGAGAGCAGGGCAAGGGCCACAGGACCCGCTTAGATCAAAGCCGGCGGGAACGGAACGGCCGGCGCTTCCCCCTGATCAGCGTCGCGCCAAACGGGTTGTCGCGAATGTCCGCTCGGACCAGTGCAGGCATTTGGGTGAACGCAGCCGATCGCTCGAGCTAGCTGTCGCTTCAAGAAGGCCTTGCGCGGGGGTGGCTCGATTGACGTGCGTGGCATCGCCTAGGCCAGCCTCTCGCCACCTTGCGGGCGCGCTTACTTGTTCCTTGCTTCCAGTTCACGCGCAAGTGAGTCCACGAGTCGTGTCATCCTGCGCGTCATCGCGCTGTAAGATTGAGCCCTGGATGCGTCGAAACCCACCGTGGCAAGCAGCGTCGCTGCGCTATTCGAACCTCCCGACCGAAGCAGATCTTTGAACCGTTGAGCTTTGACCGCGCTGCCGCGCGCGACCTCCTCAGCGACGAAGGCGGAGGCGCTGGTGGCGAGCAGATACCTGTAGAAATACAGGTCGAAGTACACGTACGGTTCCGTTACCCAGTTCAGGCAATCGCGCGCATCCCAAGCGATGGAGGGGGGCGAGAACCGCTTGCGCGCAACGCAATAAAGTTCGGAAATCCGGTCCGAGTCCATCGGCTCTGACCGATCGGCGGCCTGGCGCAGCGCCAAGTCGAAGCTCGCCTGCGCGATGACGGCATAGTAAGTGGTGCGCAGCCGCTCGATTGCATTCGCGATGGCGACGATACGGGCCTCGCGATCAGGCGCGGTAGCGATCATACGATCGGCGAGCAGCATCTCGTGCACAAAGGGCGCGGTGTCGCCTAAGGATGTAGGGGGAAGCAGAAGCTCGAACGGCTGCCCTGAGGTTCGGGCATAGTCCCAGTGCATCCAATGGCCCCATTCATGGGCAAGAAGCGAGACGCTCTGGAAGTTCCCCGTGAAGCTCAGCGCAAGAAACGCCGGCATTTCCGGGCTCACATAGAAGGTGGTGCCGCCTGGCGCTTTCGCAGGCCCGGGGCGCCAATCCATCCATCTCCCGGCCAGCCCTTTCGCGAGCCGCGCACGGTATTCCTCTCCGAGCGGCGTCACTGCGGCCAGTGTCAACGCCTTGGCCTCATCAATTGAATATTGCTTGTTGTCGGCTGAAATCGGCGCTGCCAGGTCGAAGCTAGCAAGGGCCGGAAGACCAAGAATTCGGGCCTTCAGGGCGGCATATCGTTCCAGCGGCCCTCGAGCGGCCGTCTCAGCTTCTATGGTTAGAGCTTGGAATGCGCCTGCAGGGAGCGGATCGTCGGCAGTGAGCATGTCCACTTGGCTCGGCCAGCCGCGTAGCTTTGCCTCCCAGGCCGCGTTGGACAGATAAGCTGACAGGAGAGCCGCGTGCGTTCCCTTGAACGAGCGTTGAGTACCGGCAAATGCTTCCCAGGCCGCCTTGCGCGTCCCTCGATCGGGGTCGGCGAGCGTACGGCCATAGGCTCCAGGGCTGAGCCGGCGGTTCTCGCCTTTCACCGTGATCGACGGCCAGGGCATCTCCACATTGGTGAAAACGTCGCGGACGATCGTGGGGGCGCCCAACAGAGGCTTAAGCCCGGCGATCAGCGATTCCTGTTCGGTCGGCAGCACCCGGGGGCCGCGCGCGCGCAGCCGATCGAGCGTAAGCTTGTGCAGTTTGAGCGCCGCGCTCTCGGCGAGACTCTTCAGTCTGCCTTCACCAAGCCCTACCAGTTCAGGTTCCATATAGGCGGTCGCGGCCTCCAGCTTCGCCCACAGCGCACCCGCGGTGGCGAGATCGGCGGCGGCCACGCTGTCTGCTCCGTTCCGAGTTACGCGCATGTTGGCCCACATAGAGATGCGCGCCACGCGAGCACGCATCGCCGAACGTGCATCGAGAGCAGCCCGTATCGCGGCCGGATCGTTGAGCCTGCCGCGCCATTGCCCCAGTCCAGGGAGCGCGGCTTCAATAGACGCGCGTTCGGCTTCCGCCGATTCGCTGCTCGAGAAGACCAAGCCTGTGTCCCAATCAGGTGAAACATCAGCCGGTGCGACGAGCGCTTGCGCTGCTCCAGAGGCTAGGAGAAATACAAGCAGAACGTTCCCGCTCATCGGCAACCTCCTTCTGAACCAAGGGTGCGTTCAGCGGACGACCCGCAGCATCCGATGTCATGAGCTTTGCGCACGATGCCCCACCCGATCGTGAAAGGCACAAGTTTAACGGCAGGACTCGTGCTGTCGACAATCCGTTTTGGAGCGCAACATCGTAGCAGCGGATGTCACTTCCACCGCTTGCGGAGTTTCGATTTGATCGGGGCGGGTTCCGGGCTAGGCGCGTGAGGTGGCGGAGCGCGGTCAGGCGGTGAGGATATTGGGCGGCGGCCTCGCGGGCGGGCTGATCGCTTTCGCCCTGGCTGAGCGGCGGCCGGAGGTGGCGGTGGAGCTGGTCGAGGCAGGTGACCGGCTGGGCGGCAATCATGTCTGGTCGTTTTTCGATAGCGACATCGCCGACGAGGATCGCTGGCTCGTCGCGCCGTTCGTGTCGCACCGCTGGGACGGCTATGAAGTGCGGTTCCCGGCGCACCGGCGGACGATCGCGGCGGGCTATAACTCGATCGAGTCCGAACGGTTCGACCAGGTGTTGCGAGAGCGGCTTCCTTGCGTCCGGTTGAGCGAGGCCGCGGAGCTGGGCGACATAGACGCGCGGGGGACGGGCGACCTGTCGGCGCTCGATCTCGGCTGGCAGAAATTCATGGGGATGACCATCGAGACCGATCGGCCGCACGGCCTGACCTGGCCGATCGTGATGGACGCGACGGTCGATCAGCTGGACGGCTATCGGTTCGTCTATGTGCTGCCGTTCGGCTCGACGCGGCTGTTCATCGAGGAAACTTATTACAGTGACACGCCCGAGCTGGACGTCGCCGTGCTGCGGGAGCGCATCCTGGCCTATGCGGATCGGCAGGGCTGGCCTGGCGTGCCGGCCAACCGGGTCGAGACCGGCGTGCTGCCCGTCATCATCGGCGGCGATTTCGATGCTTACTGGCGCTCGACGGGTGAGAGCCGGGCGAAGGCGGGGATGCGGGCGGGGCTGTCTCATCCAATCACCGGCTATTCGCTGCCGGACGCGGTGCGGCTCGCCTCTGCCATCGCGCGAGCGCCCGATCTGTCGCCGCAGGCGCTTGCGCGGCTGACCCGGACGCATGCGGAGCAGGCATGGAAGCGGCGCGGATTCTACCGCATGCTTGACGCCATGCTGTTCCGGGCGGCCGAGCCGGCGCAGCGGTACAAGGTGCTGGAGCGCTTCTACCGCCTGCCGGAGCCGCTGATCGGCCGCTTCTATGCCGCCGAAAGCACCGGCTTTGACAAGCTCCGCATCTTGACCGGCAAGCCGCCGGTGCCCATCGGCCGGGCGGTGCGGGCGATCCTGAAGGGACGGAAGTGAAGACAGCGATCGTGATCGGCGCCGGCTTTGGCGGCCTGGCGCTCGCCATCCGGCTGCAGTCCGCCGGGGTCGCGACCACGGTCGTCGAGAGCCGCGACAAGCCTGGCGGACGGGCTTACTATTGGGAGCGGGACGGCTTCACCTTCGATGCGGGGCCGACCGTCATCACCGATCCGGACTGTTTGAAGGAACTGTGGGCGCTGTCGGGCCACGACATCGCCGAGGATGTCGAGCTGGTGCCGGTCTCGCCCTTTTACCGCCTGAGCTGGCCCGACGGTACGGTGTTCGACTATTCGAATGACGAGCCGGCGCTGAACGCCGAGATCGCCAAGCTGAACACCCGCGATGTGGAGGGCTATCGGCGGTTCCTCGACTATTCGGCCGGCGTGTATCGCGAGGGCTATCTGAAGCTTGGCGCGGTGCCCTTCCTCGACTTCACCTCGATGCTGAAGGCCGCGCCCGCGCTGGCGCGATACCAGGCTTGGCGCTCGGTCTATTCGATCGTGTCCGGCTATGTGCAGAACGAGAAATTGCGCGAGGCATTGAGCTTCCACACTTTGCTGGTCGGCGGCAATCCGATGGCGACCAGCTCGATCTATGCGCTGATCCACAAGCTCGAAAAGGATGGCGGCGTCTGGTTCGCCAAGGGCGGCACCAACCGGCTGGTCGCCGGCATGGTACGGCACTTCGAGCGAATCGGCGGGACGCTGCGACTGGGCGACCCCGTCGGGGAGATCGAGACGCGCGGTGACCGCGTGGCGGCGGTACGCACCCGCAGCGGCTGGCGCGGCGAGGCGGATGCGGTCGCCTCCAATGCCGACGTGGTTCACAGCTATCGTGACTTGCTCGGCGGCTCGGCGCGCGGGCGCAAGGCGGCGCGCGGCCTCGCCCGGAAGCGCTTTTCGCCGTCGCTGTTCGTGGTGCATTTCGGCGTCCGTGGGACTTTTCCGGAGGTGCCGCACCACTCGATCCTGTTCGGGCCGCGCTACAAGGGGCTGCTCGACGACATCTACAAGAATGGCGCGCTGGCGGACGACTTCTCGCTTTATCTCCATCATCCGACCGCGACCGATCCGGCCATGGCGCCGGCGGGCCACGCGACTTTCTACGCGCTCGCGCCGGTGCCGCACATGGGCAAGGGCAAGATCGACTGGGACGTGGAAGGCGAGCGCTTCGCCGAGCGCATCCTGGACGCCGTGGCAGAGCGACTTGGCATTCCGGACCTGCAGGAGCGGATCGTCACGCGTTTCCATTATGCGCCGACCGACTTCGCCGCGGACCTCAACGCGCATCTGGGCTCGGCCTTCAGCCTGGAGCCGATCCTCACCCAATCCGCCTGGTTCCGGACGCACAACCGGGATGACGTGATCGGCAATCTGTACTTTGTCGGCGCGGGCACGCATCCGGGGGCAGGGATCCCGGGCGTGGTCGGGAGTGCCAAGGCGACGGCGGGGTTGATGTTGGAGCAGCTGGCACCTGCTTGACCAAGGAGACCCGTTCGTGTCGAGCGAAGTCGAGACACGGTTTCTCGACTGCGCTCGAAACGAACGGAGATTTGGTGCAAAGACTGGCAGTATATTGCGGCTCGGCGACGCCTGCCGATCCCTTCTACATGGACCTGGCATGGACCGTCGGCCGGACGCTTGCCGAACGCGGCATCGGCGTCGTCTATGGCGGCGGAAAGCTTGGCCTGATGGGCGCGATTGCCGATTCCGCGCTTGAGGTCGGGGGCGAAGTGATCGGCGTGATTCCGGAGGCGCTGGTCAATGCCGAGGTCGCGCATCGGGGGCTCACTGAGCTCCACACCGTCCAGACCATGCACCAGCGCAAAGCCTTGTTTACCGACCTTTCGGACGGGTTCCTGACCCTGCCGGGCGGGGTCGGCACGATGGACGAGCTGTGGGAAGCGATTAGCTGGGCGCAGCTCGGCTATCATGAAAAGCCGGTCGGGCTGCTTAACGCCGGCGGCTTTTACGATCATCTGATCGCCTTCAACGCGCATATGGCCGAGGTCGGCTTCGTCCGGCCGCAGCATCGCGGCATCATGATCGTGGGCGACGAACTCGGCGCGCTGCTCGACCGCATGGCGGCGTACGAGCCGCACCAGACCATCTTCCGCATGACGCGGGATGAGCTCTAGCCACCCGACACGAAACGCGATCGTCGCAACCGGGCGCGAGACCATCGCGCGGGGATCGAAGAGCTTCAACCTTGCGAGCAAGCTGTTCGACCGCCGCACGCGGGAGCGGGCATGGCTTCTCTATGCCTGGTGCCGGGCGTGCGACGATCTGGCCGACGGGCAGGTGATGGGGGGTGCGCTGGGCAAGGGCGGCGATGTCGCGGCGATCCGCGACCTGACTGATCGCGCCCTCGCCGGGGAATGGGTCGGCGAAGCGTCGTTCGACGGGCTGCGGCTCCTCTGTGCCGAGGTGCCAATCCCGCGTGCGCTGATCGAGGATCATATCGCCGGCTTTGCGCTCGATGCGGAAGGCTGGCGGCCGCAGACGGAAGCCGAGCTGATCCGCTATTGCCACCATGTCGCCGGCGCGGTCGGAGAGATGATGGCCGTCGTCATGGGCGTTGCACCTGAGGACACGGATATGATGAAGCGGGCCGACGATCTCGGCATCGCTTTCCAGCTCGCCAACATCGCACGCGACGTGCGGGAGGATGCGGAAGGGGGCAGGTGCTATCTGCCGGAGGAGTGGATCGAAGAACTCCAACTCCGTTCGTTTCGAGCGAAGTCGAGAAACGAGCCAGACGTCCAGCACCGCTTCTCGACTTCGCTCGAAGCGAATGGAGAGAAGGAAAAGGTGCCGCTTCTCACCCGCCGTCTCGCTGACCTCGCGGGACAATATGAAGCCAGCGCTCGGATCGGCGCCCGGCGGCTGCCGTTCCGCTCGCGCTGGGCGGTGCTCGCCGCCGCCGGCATCTATGGCGACATCGCGCGCGAAGTGGCGCGGCGCGGGGAGGGGGCGCTCGACCGGCGGGTGGTGACGAGCCGGGCGGCCAAGGTCGGCTGGGTGTTCAGGGCGTTGGCGCAGGCGCTCTGACGCCCTTGCGCTCGCGGCGCGCGAGTTCGGCCTTCAGCGTTTCAGGCCGGGGTGCGACGAGGAAGCCGAAGCTGACCGTGCCTTCCTTCGTCTCCACCGCATGGTGCAGCCGGTGCGCCTGGACGATCCGCTTCATATAGTCGGAGCGGGGCACGTAGCGGTGGTTGAGGCGCTTGTGCACGATCAGGTCGTGAAAGCCGAAATAGATGGCGCCATAGGCGGCGATGCCGGCGCCGACCCAGACCGCCCAGCTGCCCCAGCCCCAATGGAGACCGCCGAAGATCAGCGCGATCGAGGGCCCGGCGAAGACCACGCCATACAGGTCGTTGAGCTCGAACCGGCCGGTGCGGGGGCGATGGTGGCTCTTGTGCAGGAACCAGCCGGGCCCGTGCATCAGCCAGCGGTGCGCGGCATAGGCGACGGCTTCCATGCCGATCACGGTGAACAGGAAGAGGACAGGGCCGGGCATGGGCTGGATATAGTGCCGCACATCACCGTTCGTCATCCTGAACTTGGTTCAGGATAAGCTTGTCAGGGCTGAAGCGGCGGATAGCTTATCCCGAAACAAGTTCGGGATGACGAGAATGAAGCGGTTCTGCCTCTTCCTGTTCTGCTTCCTCGCATCCTGCGCGACGCCCGAATCGCAGCTGGCGAGCGGGTTGCAGCGCGCCGGTCTCGGTAAGAACACATCCGAGTGCATGGCGGACCGGATGGTCGATCGGCTCTCCCTTACTCAGCTGCTGAAGCTTAGGTCGCTCGGCAGCCTCAGCGAGGATCGTCCGCGTTCCGCAGCGGAATTCATGCGCAAGGTCCGAGCGCTGCGCGACCCTGAAATACTGAGCGTCACCACCTCATCACTGGCGGTTTGCGGGCTCGGCCTTTAGCGACCTTGGCAAGCGCGCCCGCCCATGCTTTAGGCCTTTGCCGCAACTGCGAAGGCTGCCCATGAACATTCACGAATATCAGGCCAAGGAATTGCTCGCGGAGTTCGGCGTGCCCGTGCCCGCCGGACACGCCGCGATGAGCGTCGAGGAAGCGGTGAAGGCAGCGGAGCAGCTGCCCGGCCCCCTCTATGTCGTGAAGGCGCAAATCCATGCCGGCGGCCGCGGCAAGGGCAAGTTCAAGGAACTCGGCCCCGACGCCAAGGGCGGCGTGCGGCTGGCGAAGACGCTCGACGAGGTCCGCGCGGCCGCCACCGAGATGCTCGGCAACACACTGGTGACGATCCAGACAGGCGAGGCCGGCAAGCAGGTCAACCGCCTCTACGTCACCGACGGCGTCGACATCGAAAAGGAATTCTACCTGGCGCTGCTGGTCGACCGCGGCTCCGGGCGAATCGCCATGGTCGTCTCCACCGAAGGCGGCATGGACATCGAAACGGTGGCGCATGACACGCCGGAGAAGATTCACACGCTCGACATCGATCCGGCGACCGGATTCATGCCGCATCACGGCCGCGCGGTCGCGGCGGCGCTGGGGCTAACCGGCGATCTCGCCAAGCAGGCGGCGAGCGTCGCGTCGAAGCTGTATGATGCCTTTCTGGGCACCGACGCGTCGCAGATCGAGATCAATCCGCTCGCCATCACAGGCGACGGCAAGCTGATGGTGCTGGACGCCAAGGTCGGCTTCGATTCGAATGCGATGTTCCGCCACAAAGATCTGGCCGAGCTGCGCGACCTGACCGAAGAAGACGAGATGGAAGTGGAGGCGTCGAAATACGATCTCGCTTACATCAAGCTCGACGGCGATATCGGCTGCATGGTCAACGGCGCCGGGCTCGCCATGGCGACGATGGACATCATCAAGCTGAACGGCGCCTTTCCCGCCAACTTCCTCGACGTGGGCGGAGGCGCCTCCAAGGAGAAGGTGACGGCGGCGTTCAAGATCATCCTCGCCGATCCGGCCGTCAAAGGCATCCTCGTCAACATCTTCGGCGGCATCATGAAGTGCGACATCATCGCCGACGGCATCGTCGCCGCGGCGAAGGAAGTGGACCTGAAGGTGCCGCTGGTCGTCCGTCTCGAAGGTACCAATGTCGAGCAGGGCAAGAAGATCCTGGCCGAAAGCGGCCTCGCGATCGTGCCCGCCAACGACCTGGGTGATGCCGCGCGCAAGATCGTGGCGGAAGTGGCGAAAGCGGCCTGACTTTCCCGAACTGAAAGGGTGAACCGATGAAAATTCTCGTCCCCGTGAAGCGGGTGATCGATTACAATGTGAAGCCGCGGGTGAAGGCCGACGGCAGCGGCATCGACCTGGCGAACGTAAAGATGTCGATGAACCCGTTCGACGAGATCGCGGTCGAAGAAGCGATTCGGCTGAAGGAGAAGGGCGCCGCGACCGAGATCGTCGCAGTCTCGATCGGGCCGGCCAAGGCGCAGGAAACGCTGCGCACGGCGCTGGCCATGGGTGCCGACCGCGCGATCCTGATCCAGACCGACGACGAGGTCGAGCCGCTCGCCGTGGCCAAGCTACTCGCCAAGGTCGCGGAAGAGGAACAGCCCGGTCTCGTCATCCTCGGCAAGCAGGCGATTGACGATGACTCCAACCAGACCGGCCAGATGCTCGCCGCACTGATGAACCGGCCGCAGGGGACCTTCGCGTCCAAGGTCGAGGTGTCCGGCGACACGGTGACCGTTACCCGTGAGGTCGATGGCGGCCTGGAGACGATCACGCTCAAGACGCCCGCCATCATCACCACCGATCTTCGCCTCAACGAGCCGCGCTATGCGTCGCTGCCGAACATCATGAAGGCCAAGTCCAAGCCGCTCGCGACCAAGGCGCCGGCCGACTATGGCGTGGACACCGCGTCGCGGCTGAAGACGCTGAAAGTGGTCGAACCCGCCAAGCGCTCGGCGGGCGTCAAGGTCGCCGATGTGGATGAACTGATCACCAAGCTCACCAGCCTCGGAGTTGTCGCATGAAGACGCTCGTTCTTGCCGATCACGACAACCAGAACCTGAAGGACGCGACGCTGGCGGTGGTGACCGCCGCGTCGAAGCTCGGCGACGTGCATGTGCTGGTCGCCGGCGCAAACTGTGAGGCGGTGGCGAACCAAGCCGCGCAGGTCGCCGGCGTCAGCCTCGTGTTGCTCGCCGAAGACGCGGCATACGAGCATGAGCTGGCCGAGAATGTCGCGCCGCTGATCGTCAACCTGATGGCCGATCGCGACGCGTTCCTGGCGCCGGCGACTTCCACCGGCAAGAATGTCGCGCCGCGCGTCGCCGCGCTGCTTGACGTGATGCAGATCTCGGACATCCTGTCGGTCGAAAGCGACGACACCTTCACTCGGCCCATCTACGCCGGCAATGCAATCGCGACCGTGCAGTCCACCGACGCCAAGAAGGTGATCACCGTGCGCGGCACCGCCTTCGCCAAGGCCGAGAAGACCGGCGGTTCGGCACAGGTCGAAAAGATCGGCACGACTGGCGATGCCGGCCTGTCGAGCTTTGTCGGCGCCGAGCTCTCCAAGTCGGAGCGTCCGGAGCTGACCAGCGCCAAGATCATCGTCTCGGGCGGCCGCGCGCTGCAGAATGGCGAGAATTTCCACGCGCTGATCGAGCCGCTCGCGGATAAGCTGAAGGCCGCTGTCGGCGCCAGCCGCGCCGCGGTCGACGCCGGCTATGTGCCCAATGACTATCAGGTGGGCCAGACCGGCAAGATCGTGGCGCCCGAAGTCTATATCGCCGTCGGCATCTCAGGCGCGATCCAGCATCTCGCGGGCATGAAGGACTCCAAGACCATCATCGCCATCAACAAGGACGAGGACGCACCGATTTTCCAGGTGGCCGACATCGGTCTGGTCGGCGACCTGTTCAAGGTCGTGCCGGAACTGACCGAAAAGCTGCCGGGGTGATTCTGCAACCCTCTCCCGCTTGCGGGAGAGGGACGGCTGCGCAGCAGCCAGGGTGAGGGCGTCGGGTCTCGAGGCAGACCTTCACCCTCCCACTCTCTTCGCGAGCGGGCCCCTCCCTCTCCCGCGCGCGGGAGAGGGGGATCGGTCACCCGTTCACGATCTCGCCGCCATTCGGGTGCAGCACCTGGCCCGACATATAGCTTGAGTCCTCGCAAGCCAGGAACAGGAAGCTCGGCGCGACTTCGTTCGGCTGGCCGGGGCGGCCGATCGGCGTCGACTTGCCGAAATCCTTGAGCTTCTCGGGCGTCGCGCCGCCCATCGGGTTGAGCGGCGTCCAGATCGGACCCGGAGCGACGGCGTTCACACGAATGCCGTCCTTGATCAGATTCTCGGACAATGACCGGGTGAAGGCGGTGATCGCGCCCTTGGTCGCCGAATAATCGAGCAGCTCCGACGAGCCCTTGTACATCGTCACACTGGTGCAGTTGATGATGGCCGACCCTGCGGACAGGTGCCTTCGCGCCGCCTGCACCAGATAGAACATGCCGAAGATGTTGGTCTGGAAGGTGCGCTTCAGCTGCTCTTCCGTGATGTCCTCGATATTCTTGTCGGGGTGCTGCTCGCCGGCATTGTTGACGAGGATATCGAGCCCGCCGAGCTCGGCGACGGTGCGCTCCACCGCCTGGGTGCAGAAATCCTTGTCGCCGACATCGCCGGCAATGCGGATGGCGCGGCGGCCTTCGCGCTCGACGATCTCGCACGTCTTCTGCGCATCATCATGCTCGCACAGATAGGCGACTGCGATATCGGCGCCTTCGCGCGCGAACAGGGCGGCGACGGCGCGGCCAATGCCCGAATCGGCGCCGGTGATCAGCGCCACCTTGCCCTGCAGCCGGCCCGAGCCGGGATAGCGCGGCTCCCAGTCGGGCTTGGGCTCGAGCTCGGACTCGTGCCCCGGCAGCGGGTCTTCATGGATCATGCCGATGGTTTCTGTCTCCGACATTGCCTCACTCCTGCTGGATTTCACCGCCAAACGCATGGGGACGAGCGGTGTTCAGGGAGGGGCGGCATGGAGTTGAGAGCGGAACGGCTGAGCTGGGGCCCGGTTACGCTGGAGCCGATGGAGGAGCGCCACCGCGAGGCGCTGCGCGACGCTGCCAATGCGGACGCCGACATCTGGGCCATCTACCCCTATTCCATGGCGGGCGAGCATTTCGACGGATTCTGGACGAAGCTGATGGAGCGGCAGGCCGCCGGCGATCGCATGCCCTTCGCGGTGTGTCTCGATGGCAAATGCGTCGGCATCAGCAACTATTACACGATCGAGCCGCACGCCGGGGCGGTGGAGATAGGCGGCACCTACTACCGTCCGGATGTGCGGGGCGGCGTGGTGAACCCGGCGGCGAAATACCTGCTGCTCGGTCACGCCTTCGCCAGCGGCGCCCGGAGGGTTGCGTTCCGCGTCGACGCGATCAACGCCCGTTCGCGCGCGGCGGTGCTGAAGCTGGGCGCGGTGCAGGAAGGCATACTCCGCGACAATTTCGTGACCTGGACCGGGCGGGTGCGGAGCACGGTCGTGTTTTCTGTGCTGCGGAATGAGTGGGCGGGGGTGGAGGCGAGGTTGCTGGAAAGGCTGGGCCAGTAAGAACGGATAAGTTTTACGCGTTCCTCACGCCTGGTCGAACAATCCCGCCAACTGTTCGACCATCGTCCCGCCAAGCTGTTCCGCGTCCATGATCGTCACGGCCCGCGCATAATAGCGGGTGACGTCATGGCCGATGCCGATCGCGACCAGTTCGACGGGTGAGCGATTCTCGATCCAGGCGATGACCTGTCGCAGATGCTTTTCGAGATATGAGCCGCTGTTTACCGACAGCGTCGAATCGTCCACCGGCGCGCCGTCCGAGATCACCATCAGGATCTTGCGCTCCTCGGCGCGCCCGATCAGCCGGTTATGCGCCCAGAGCAGGGCCTCGCCGTCGATATTCTCCTTGAGCAGCCCCTCGCGCATCATCAGGCCGAGCGACTTGCGGGCGCGGCGCCAGGGCTCGTCGGCGCGCTTGTAGACGATGTGACGGAGGTCGTTAAGGCGGCCGGGCTGGGGAGGACGGCCTTGCGCCAGCCAGTCCTCGCGCGCCTGGCCGCCCTTCCAGGCGCGGGTGGTGAAGCCGAGAATCTCGGTCTTGACGCCCACCCGCTCGAGCGTCCGCGCCATGATGTCGGCGGAGATCGCGGCAATGGAGATCGGGCGTCCACGCATCGACCCCGAATTGTCGAGCAGCAGGGTGACGACCGTGTCCTTGAACTCCGTGTCCTTCTCGATCTTGTAGCTGAGCGAATGGGCCGGATTGACGATCACCCGGGCGAGCCGGGCCGCGTCGAGCAGCCCTTCCTCCTGGTCGAAGTCCCAGCTGCGCGACTGCTGCGCCATCAGCCGCCGCTGCAGCCGGTTGGCGAGCTTGGTGACGGCGCCCTGTAGGTGCACCAGCTGCTGGTCGAGATAGGCGCGCAGCCGGCCGAGCTCGTCTTCGTCGCACAGCTCGCCCGCCTCGATCACTTCGTCGAAGCGCGTCGTCCACACCCTATAGTCGAACTGCGGCGACAGGTCGGACAGCGGCCGGTTGGGGCGGACCGGCAGCATGCCCTCGTCGCCATCGTCGCCGGCCTGGGCGTCGCCCTCGGCCTCGTAATCCTCGTCCGATTCGCCGCTTTCATTCTCCGGATCGTCGCCGTCCTGCTGCTCAGCGCGCGCCTGGATCTCGCCGTCGGCGCCGGACGAGCCCTGATCCTCGTCCTCGCCTTCCTCGCCTTCGTCCGGCTCTTCGCCTTCGCCCTCTTCGCCCGCTTCCGAATCTTCGGTCGGCTCGGCCTCGGCATCGACCAGCTCCAGATCCTCGAGCAGCCGGGTGGCGAGCTTGGCAAAGGCATTCTGGTCGTCGAGCGCGAGCGCCAGCGCGTCGAGGTCGCTGCCGGCCTTGCTCTCGATCCATTCGCGGACCAGAGCGAGTCCGGACGCGGCCGCCTCGGGCGGCGCCTGGCCGGTCAGCCGCTCGCGCACGATCAGCTGCAGCGCGGTCGACAGCGGCACTTCGTCGGCGGAGCGGGCGCGGGTGATCGGGTCGGAGCGCATGCGAAGGTCGAGCGCATGGCTGAGATTGGCCTGCACGCCGGCCATGCCCTTCGACCCAAGCGCCTCGACGCGCGCGGTCTCGACCGCATCGAAGACGGCGCGGGCGACCGCCTCGAACGGGGCACCCCTGGCATGCAGCGCCGCGTCATGGTGGCGCAGGCGGAGCGCGAAGCTGTCGGCGAAGCCGCGCGCTTCGGCGACCTGCTCGGGCGGCAGCGAGCGCGCGGGCATCGGCACGCGCATATTCTTGCCGGACTGGCTCGGCGCGTCGGCCGTGAAGGCGAGCTCGACTTCCTGCTCGTGCGAGATCGCCCGGGCGGCGCCGGACAGGACGGAGCGGAAGCGATCGAGCGGTGAATCGGCCATTGCTCCTCCCAATTGGCGGAGGCGCCGCGGGTTGCAAGCGCGGGGGCAATCGCCGCCACCTTTCCTTAACCCTGAATCAACCTTCCCAGTGGGCGCCGGCCTGAGCCATCAGGTCGGTGACAGAGTCGTTTCTCAAGGGTTGGTTGCATGCGTAAATGGGTTCTTCTGGCGGCGGCGCTCTGCCTCTCGAGTGCGGCTCAGGCGGCGTATGTGACCGTCCATGTCGAGCGGTCCGCGGCGACCCAGGCGATGATCGGCCAGGGCGCCTTCGTCGAGTCCTTCGAGGCGGCAACGCCGGGCAGCTTCAACTCCAGCTTCGGCGGCTCGGACGTGACCGGAGTATTCAGCGGCTTCAGCTTTGCGGGCGGCGCGTCGGCGCTGGGTGCCGGCGAGGCCGGGCTGAAGCTCAGCCGCAAGGTCAAATATTTCGGCTATCGCGCCGACCAGCTGGACGGCAACAACACGGTCGAGCTGCTTTCGGACAGCAAGAGCCTGGGCACATACAACCTGGTCGGCTCGCCCGAGCAGGCGGGCTTTTCCGGCCCGAACCCCGACACCGGTTTCACCTATGTCAACTTCTTCAGCGACACGGCGTTCGACGAGGTCCGCTTCGTGCAGTCGAGCGGCAATGCCGTGTTCGACGACGTAAGCGTCGGCCAGGTCACCGCCGTTCCCGAACTGAAAACATGGACCATGCTCATCCTTGGCTTCGGCGCCGCGGGCGTAGCTCTACGCCGCGCTCGTCGCGTGAAGGGGGTGCGCTTCGCCTGACGAAGTAAGGCCGGGCGCAGGGAAGGGGCGGCGAGGCGACTCGCCGCCCCTTTTCCTTGTTGTCACTCCGGCCGCCTGCGGGCAGAGGCGACGAAAGAAGGGGTGTTAAGATGTTCAAAGCAATGATGATCTCGGCCGCGCTGATCGCTGCGGCGGCGCCGACGGCGGCCGCGGTGGTGCTCGACCAGTCCTTTCTGGTCCAGCCGACCGGACCCGCAAACGTGGTGCAGCGGGTCGGCCGCGTGTCGCCACCGAACCAGCCCGAAACATACTTAGGCGGCGTGCAGACCTTCACCGCGGGCACCGCCGGAAGGTTGGCGCGTATCGAGTTTCAGGCCTTCAACATGAGTCCGCAGCTTGGCGCCTTGAAGCTGTCGCTGATCGACGGCGACTATGCGGCCGGCGCGCGATCGGTGCTTGCGGTCCAATATACCCCCTTCCCGGCGCTCCCCAGCTCACCTGCCGCACGTGCCGGAACAACCGTGTCGTTCGATACGCTCGACGCGGGCTTCGTGGTCGCCGCGGGTACGCGCTATTCGGTGCTGTTCGAGGCGGAGGTGGCTCCGGGTCTGAATTTCGCCGGCATCGTTGTCGGCACCGCGACGGCGCCGGTGCCGGGTCAGCAGCCGACATTCTACTCGACCGACTATGCCGGCGGGCAGCTGTTCGGCTTCACGAACGGCGTCTTCAACACGACGCCTAGCCGCTTCGACGCAGGCTTCCAAAGCTTTGTCGACACCTCGGTGCCCGAACCCGCAAGCTGGGCGCTGATGATCCTGGGCTTTAGCGGGACCGGCGCGGCGCTGCGGCGCCGGAAGCGAGTGGCGTTCGCCTGACTCGTCATTACGAGAGTAGCGAAGCAACCATCAAGCTGAGCCGTTGGATTGCTTCGTCGCTCCGCTCCCCGCAATGACAAGCAGTTGAGTTACGCCTTCCCGACCACGCTTTCGGGCAGGTCCTTGCCGAAGACACGCTGATAATATTCCGCGACCAGCGACCGTTCCGCCTCGTCGCATTTGTTGAGGAAGGACAGGCGGAAGGCAAAGCCGACATCGCCGAAGATCAGCGTGTTCTGCGCCCAGGTGATCACGGTGCGCGGGCTCATGACGGTCGAAATGTCGCCGTTGATGAAGCCCTGGCGGGTCAGCTCGGCGACCTTGACCATGTTGTCGACCTGCTTCTTGCCTTCGGGCAGGTCATATTCGCCGGACTTGGCCATCACGATCTGCGCCTCGACCTGCGCCGGCAGGTAATTGAGCGTGACCACGATATTCCAGCGATCCATCTGGCCCTGATTGATCTGCTGGGTGCCGTGATAGAGGCCGGTGGTGTCGCCGAGGCCGACGGTGTTCGCGGTCGCGAACAGGCGGAAATGGTGGTTCGGGCGGATGACCCGGTTCTGGTCGAGCAGGGTGAGCTTGCCCTCCGTCTCCAGCACGCGCTGGATCACGAACATCACGTCCGGGCGGCCCGCGTCATATTCATCGAAGACGAGCGCAACCGGATGCTGCAACGCCCAGGGCAGCAGGCCTTCGCGGAATTCCGTCACCTGCCGGCCGTCGCGCAGCACGATCGCGTCGCGTCCGACCAAGTCGATACGGCTGATATGCGCGTCCAGATTGATGCGGATGCATGGCCAATTCAGCCGCGCCGCGACCTGCTCGATATGGGTCGACTTGCCGGTGCCGTGATAGCCCTGGACCATCACGCGGCGATTGTGAGCAAAGCCCGCCAGGATCGCGAGCGTCGTGTCCGGATCGAACACATAAGCGGGGTCGAGGTCCGGCACCCGCTCGTCCGGCTCGCTGAAGGCCGGGCACATCATGTCGGTGTCGATGCCGAACAGTTCGCGCACGCTCACCTGTTTGTCGGGGGCGGCGAGAAGGGTGCTGTCGCGGCTGTCGGGCTGGGTATTGGCGATGTCGGTCATGACGGCTCGTCGTTAGGGGCGGGAGCCCGCCCCCGCAAGGTCACCGTCAGATGAGCTTGGCCGGCAGCGGAAACAAGGTGATGAAACGTTCCGCAAGCGCCCGGTCTCCATCGATCCTCAGCTCGCCCGATGCATGGAGCGCATCGAGCGGCTGACCGCCATAGACTGCGGCGGCCAAAGTGCGCGGCGTGCCGGTGAAAGTCAGGACGGCGTCCTGCGCTTCACCGCGCGTGATCCGGATCTCGCGCTGAGCGAGATGCGCTCGAAAAGCCTCCTCGCCGAATCGAAAGCCGATCACGGCATTTAGTCCCTCGGCCCGCTTCGCATCCAGCATGGTGCGGAAGGAGAGCATGATCGATGCGGCGGAGAGCGGCAGCATCGGGTCGTGGAGCGGAGACTGGGCCGCCCAGCGCCCAAGTTCCTTGATCACCGTCTCCGCCGCGTAACCGAGCGGTGTCAGCTCATAAACCTGCACCGAAGCGGGAGGCGGCAGCTTGCGACGCGTAAGGACGCCTGAACTCTCCAGCCCCTCCAGCCGCTGCGTCAGCACATTGGCGCTGACGCCCGGCAGGCCGGACTTGAGCTCGTTGAAGCGCCGCGGGCCGAACATCAGTTCGCGCACGATCAGCAGCGACCAACGCTCACCGACCAGCTCCAGCGCCATCGCCGTTCCGCAAGCATCGTCATACCAGCGTTCGCGCGGAAGCTTCGGCCCGTCGGTTCTTTTTTCTAACTGCATAGTTGCTTTTTATAACCTGATACCGCACAAACATCAACAGGTGATTCGCACAGCACCAAGGGAGAGACGTGATGCCGAAGATGATTTTCGTGAACCTGCCGGTCAGTGACCTCGGGCGCTCGATCCGCTTTTACGAGGCTATCGGCTGCGAGAAGAATGAGCAGTTTTCCAACGAGCAGGCGGCGATGCTGACCTGGTCGGACACGATCAGCTTCATGCTGCTGACCCACGATTTCTACCGCACCTTCACAGCGAAGCAGATCGCCGACGCCCATACGACCAGCGAGGTACTGCTCTGCCTGTCGCGCGACAGTCGCGCCGAAGTGGACGCGATTACGCAGGCAGCGCTCGCCGCAGGAGGCCGCGAGCCGCGCCCGGCGCAGGACATGAGCTTCATGTATGGCCGCGCCTTCGAGGATCCGGATGGTCATGTGTTCGAGCCGATGTGGATGGACGTCGGGGCCATGAACCAGGCCCAAGCAGCTTGAGAAATATGGAGGCGGTGATGACCAACGCACGCACCATCCTGATCGGGCTGGCCGGCTATCTGGTCACCGCCGCGGCCCTGATCGGCCACAGCCTTGCCGCCGGCACGACGCCATTCGCCTGAGGAGAGGCATCATGGATACGACAGTCGAACAGACCATGCCGCGGGTCGGAAAGGCCCGTTGGGCCGGCTGGGCGATGAGCGGGATCGTCATCCTGTTCTGCGCAATGGACGCTGGCGGCAAGCTCGCGGTGCCGGAGCTGATGATCGCCAACAGCCCGCCGCTGGGTCTTCCCGAAACTGCAGCCTTCATGCGGCTTCTCGGCGCCATCCTGGCCATCTCCACGCTGCTTTATGCCTGGAAGCGGACCAGCTTCCTGGGCGCGATTCTGCTCACCGCATATTTGGGCGGCGCGGTCGCGACTCATTTGCGGGTCGGCAGTCCGCTCGCCACGCACACATTGTTCGCCGTCTATCTGGGCCTGCTCGCCTGGGGCGGCCTGTGGCTGCGCGACGCGCGCCTGCGCGCTCTGCTGCCGTTCGCCTGAGGAGAGGGATCATGCAGAAGATCATCACCACCATCTGGTCAAACCATACAGCTGAGGAACAGGCAGCCTTCTACGAGTCGCTGCTGTCCGACAGCCGGATCGAGCAGGTCAACCGCTCGCCAGTCGAGACGCCGTCCGGTCCCGCCGGCCAGGTGCTGACCGTTATCATGACCATCGCCGGCCAGTGCTTCTGCCTGCTGAACGGCGGGCCGATCTTCCCGCAGACCGAGGCCGTCTCCTTCATGATCCTGACCGAGGACCAGGAGGAGACCGACCGGCTGTGGAACACAATCGTCGGCGATGGCGGTCAGGAAAGCGCCTGTGGCTGGTGCAAGGACAAATGGGGCGTGTCGTGGCAAGTGACTCCGCGCCGCCTGCTCGAACTGACCACCGATCCGGACACGCAGAAGGCGAAGCGCGCGATGGAGTCGATGATGACCATGCGCAAGATCGACATCGCCGAGATCGAACGCGCGGCGGCTGCCTGAGCCATGACCCCGACCGTCACCGCCTATAACTGGGCTCCCGACGAGGGCCGCGGGCTGGTGCGCGACATGCGCGTGCGCTGGGCCTTGGAGGAAGTCGGCCAGGCTTATGAGGTGCGGCTATTAAACTGGGGCGAGCAGAAGGAAACCGCGCACCGCGCCCGCAACCCGTTCGGACAAGTGCCGGCCTATGAGGAAGACGGTCTGGTCCTGTTCGAATCGGGCGCGATCGTGCTTCACATCGCCCAGAGCCGCCCCGGCCTGCTCCCCGAGGACGGTCCTGGCCGGGCGCGCGGCATCGCCTGGATGTTCGCGGCGCTGAACACGGTCGAACCGGTGATCTGGGATCGGGTGGTCACAGGCTTTTTCGAGCGCGATCAGCCCTGGCCGAAAGCGCGGCTGCCCAGCGTCGACGAGCGTGTGCGCGAAAGATTGCAGGAACTGTCTGCCTGGCTCGGCGACAAGGATTACCTGGAGGGTGAGTTCAGCGCCGGCGACCTGTTGATGATCGCCGTGCTCCGGCACCTCGGCCGCTCGGAACTCCTGACGGCCTTCCCCAACCTCGTCGCCTATGTCGCGCGGGGCGAAGCACGACCGGCGTTTGGACGCGCGCTGGAAGCGCTGCGCGCAGGCCTGATCGACGAAGTGCCCGAAGAGTTTCGCAGGCCTGCTCAATCAGGAGACCATCATGCGTAAGATCATCGGCGGCGTGTTCCAGTCGCTGGACGGCGTGATCCAGGCACCGGGCGGACCGACCGAGGACCCGACCGGCGGCTTCCGGCACGGCGGCTGGCTGCCGCAATTCTTCGACGAGCAAGTCGGCCAGGCCATCGACCGTCTGTTCGACCGGCCCTATGCCCTGCTGCTCGGCCGGCGCACCTACGACATATTCGCCGCCTATTGGCCCTATATCAGCCGCGAGACGACCGACATGGGCGGGACGTTCGAACGTGCCGGAAGCGATGCCGGGGAAGCAGACGCGATTGCCATGGGCGAGGCGTTCACCCGTGCCGACAAATATGTCCTGACCCGCGGCTCCCCCGATCTCGGCTGGGCGAACAGCTACCGGCTGGAGGGGATGGCGGCCCTGCGCGGGGTGAAAGAGGGCGACGGCCCCGATCTGCTGATCCAGGGCAGCAGCACGCTCTATCCCCAGCTGCTCGCCGAAGGGCTGATCGACCGGCTGACCGTCATGACCTTCCCGGTCGTGCTCGGCCAGGGCAAGAAGCTGTTCGGCGAGGGCACGCCTGCGCGCACGCTGCGCATGACCGAGAGCAAGGTCACGCCGAGCGGCGCCGTGATCGCGACCTACGAACTTGCCGGCGAGCCCGAGCATGGCTGGGCCGGACCGCAGACGACGAGCCCGCGCGAAACCGAACGGCAGCGGCGCATCGCCGAGAGCAGCTGGTAAAGGACTCGAGAAGAGGAGGCGCAGGATGACCACCGCACAAGGCAATTTCATCTGGTACGAGTTGATGACCACCGATGCTTCGGCGGCGGAGGGCTTTTACTCCGGCCTGCTCGGCTGGACGTTCGACGGTGATCCCCATTATCGGCACATCACCGCCAGCGAGGGGATGGTCGGCGGCCTGCTCCCGCTGACCCCGGAAATGACGAGCGGCGGCGCGCGTCCCGCCTGGGTCGCCTATATCGATGTTGCGGATGTCGACCGCACCGTCGCGACCATCGAGGCGCAGGGTGGCCGGGTACTGATGCCGGCACGCGACATGGAGAATGTCGGCCGCATGGCGATGGTCACCGATCCGCAGGGCGCGCCCTTCTATGTGATGCACCCGACGCCGCCGGCCGATCGCCCGGAGGAGCCCAGCAACGCCTTTGCCGCCGATCGTCCGATGCTCGGCCACTGCGCCTGGAACGAACTGTCGTCGGACGATCCGACCGCGGCCTGGACCTTCTATGGTGGCCTGTTCGGCTGGGTGAAGGACGGCGACATGGATATGGGCGAACTCGGCAAGTACGAGTTCATCCGCCACGGCAATCATATGCTCGGCGCGATCATGCCGCGGATGCCGCAAATGCCGGTCTCCGCCTGGAGCTTCTATTTCCGGGTCGCCGATATCGACGCAGCGGCCGGCTACATAAAGGCGAATGGCGGCACGCTGTTCATGGACCCGATGGAGATTCCAGGCGGCGAGTTTTCGATCAACGGGTCCGATCCCCAGGGCGCCGCCTTCGGGCTCGTCGGGCCAAGGCGCTGAGGGTGGAGCTCTTCGCCCACCCCTTCTCCTCCTATTGCTGGAAGGTGCTGATCCCGCTGTGGGAGAACGGCATCCCCTTCGACTATCGCAACGTCGACCCGGCCTTTCCCGAGAACGGCCCGGAACTCGTCCGGCATTGGCCGCTCGGCAAATTCCCGCTGCTGGTCGATCGGGGCCGGCCCGTCGCCGAGTCCAGCGTGATCATCGAGTATCTGCAACTGCACCATCCAGGGCCGGTGCGGCTGATCCCAAATGATAACGACGCAGCACTCGAAGTCCGCTTCATGGACCGGGTGTTCGACAACCATGTGATGGCGAACATGCAGCGGGTGGTGAACGACGCCCTCCGCCCCCCGGAGCGGCGCGATGCCGTCGAGGTGGAGCAAGCGAAAGCCGCGCTCGAGAGGGTCTATCGCTGGCTCGAGAGTTGGATGGAGAGCCGCGAATGGGCCGCGGCCGGCCGATTCAGCCTTGCGGATTGCGCCGCCGCGCCCGCGCTCTTCTACGCTGATTGGGTGCACCCGATCGCGCCCGAGCTGACCGCGCTCAAGGCCTATCGCGCGCGCCTGCTCGCCCGGCCCAGCGTCGCCCGGGCCGTCGACGAAGCCCGCCCCTATCGCAGCTATTTCCCGCTCGGCGCGCCCGACCGGGACTGACCTCAGAGTGAGAAGGAGAGCTGAAATGTCCTATATTGACGGGTTCGTACTCGCGGTGCCTGCCGAGAACAGGCAGAAGTTCATCGATCACGCCAACACCGCCGACGCGATGTTCAAGGAAATGGGCGCGATCCGCATCGTCGAATGCTGGCAGGACGATGTGCCCGACGGCAAGGTCACGGACTTCCGCCGAGCGGTCCAGGCGCAGGACGGCGAGCATGTCTGCTTCTCGTGGATCGAATGGCCGGACAAGGCGACGCGCGACGCCGCCTATGCCAAGATGATGGACCCCAACAACAAGGATCCGCGCATGGATCCGGCGACCAATCCAATGCCGTTCGACGGCAAGCGGATGATCTATGGCGGCTTCACGCCGGTGGTGGAGATCTAGTCCTCCCAGGCGATCGGGCGCGGCCGCTGCTGGTCGTCCAGGGCGACAAAGGTGAACAGGCCCTCGGTGACCTTGACCTGTGCCGCGCCCCGTCCGCGGTCGGCGATGACTTCGATGCGGATGCCCATGGAGGTGCGGCCGCGCCGCTCGACATGAGCATAGACCGAAATAATGTCCTGTAAGAGCACGGGCGCGATGAACTTCATCGCCTCGATGGCGATCGTTGCGGTCGGCCCCTTCGCCGTTCGCCCGGCGACGATGCCGCCGGCGATGTCCATTTGGGAAAGCACCCAGCCGCCGAAGATATGGCCGTTCGAGTTGATGTCGCCGGGGCGCGGTGCCACGCGCAAAATGGGTTCAGAGATCGTCATCGTCATGCCTTGAGAAGTCCTGGATGTGGTCGTCATGGCCGGTGCCTGAGCTCAGGAAAACCAGCCCCATCAAAGCGGCGGCGAGCAGCACCGAGAAGAAGATGCCGCCTGCGGTGAAGATCAGGAAGAGAAGCGGCAATGGCCCGCGGGTCTGCCAGAGAATGCCGAGCCCGATCGCGGTCGTGGCGAGCGACACTAAAGCCATCCACCACATCAGTCTTTTGTACCGGGCCCAGGCGAAGCGGGCATAGTCCGGGTCGGAAAGGTCTGGGCGGGCCATGCATTCCCCCTTGCGGCGGGCGCGCCGGAACATCAATGGTGAGGCTCCAGCTTTGAAGGAGTCCCGGCCATGACCATCGCGGCGGTTCTGAAAGGGCGGGAGGGCCAGGTGATCAGCATCTCGGGCGACCGCAGCGTCACCGAGGCTATCGCCCTGCTCGCCGACAAGCGCATCGGCGCACTTCCGGTGGTCGAAGGCGACCGGGTGGTCGGTATCTTCTCCGAACGCGACGTAATCTATTGTCTGGCCAAGGCCGGCGCGGATGCGCTGCCCAAGCGCGTCTCGGACGTGATGACCTCGCCCGCATTGACCGTCGAGCCGGGCCAGAGCGTGCTCGGCGCCCTGTCGCTGATGACCGAGCGCCGCTTCCGGCACCTGCCCGTGGTCGAGGGCGATCGGCTGGTCGGTTTCGTTTCGATTGGCGATCTGGTCAAGTACCGGATCGACAAGATCGAGGCCGAAGCAGCGGCGATGCGGGACTATATCCAGACCGCCTGACGCGGGGGCCTTGAAGGCCGGGGCGTTCGCATCCATATTGCCATTCTCGCAGGCGCTATACGGTCTTCCGGGCAAGCGCCTCGAAAAATTGCAAAATGGCTGTTGACGGGGCGTAACGCCCCTCATATATCGCCCCCTCACCGCAGCGACGCGGGTCTTCGGGCTCCCACTGATGCGGTTGCAAGAAAGCTAGGACGCCCGGCAACCTCGGTAAAAGGAGGAGGCCTCAAGGCGTCCCTGTTTTCGGCTCTTTGACATTGTTGATGTATGATGAAGGGACATGTGGGCGGCGGCTCCGGTTTCTGGCGGCTTCTAGGCGTCGGGTAATCGGTTAAAGCCAAGTCTGTCTGTATGTCCTTCACGTATCCATACGTAAGGAG
>NZ_DASZBC010000003.1:0-334098 GCF_035944535.1 Sphingomonas sp. | reverse complement strand
CGTGGACGATGCCGAGATGAAGTATGTCGTGGTGCACCTGCACCGGCTGCTGGAGCCGGAACTGCCAACTCAGTAACTTTCATCCGTTCGTATCGAGCGAAGTCGAGATACGCTTCTCGACTTCGCTCGAAGCGAACGGGAGAGGTCGGGCCGGTTACGCCTTTCGATAGCGCCAGAGCAGGAGCGGCCGGGCCAGAGCGAGCCCGATGATGAAGCCGCCGATGTGCGCGAAGATCGCGACTTGGCCGCCGCCGAACGCCGCAATCCCGATCAGCGACTGGACGAAGATCCAGGCCGAAGCGAGCCAGATAATCCGCACGGCATAGCCGGAAAGCGGTCCGACGCCTCGGGTCCGGTCGCGACCGTAGAACACGGCATAAGCGCCGAAAGTCGCGGAGATCGCGCCGCTCGCACCCACCATCGGCACCGTCTGCAGCGGATCGATCGCCCAGTGAAGCAGGGCGGCGGCATAGGCGCCTGCAACGTAGAGCACGGCGCTCGCTGCTCCGCCGATCACATTTTCGGTGAAGCGGCCGATGTACAGGAACATCAGCATGTTGAAGGCGATGTGCATCAGCCCTGCATGCAGCAAGGTCGCAGAAAGCGGCGTCAACCATACCGGCAATGCGCCCGGCACCTGCAGCAATCCGCTCACCCGCGCGGGAATGAAGCCGCCATAAAGGCTCGCGCTTGCTCCCCAACCGGCGATCGCAACCAGCAGAAACGCCGCGATCGTGGCGATCACGATGCTCTGCGTCACCTTACCGGGAGGGAGTTCAACCATAGGTCGTTCCCCGGCGAAGCCCGGGAACCATGACCAGGCGCTGGGCCCCGGCCTGCGCCGGGGAACAGGCGATCACTCAAACGAACTCGATCTTGTCGACGAGATAGTAGCGGTCGCCCGACGGCACCGTCACTTCGACCTCATCGCCCTTCTTGCGCCCGATCAGCGCGCGGCCGAGGGGCGAGTTGAAGCTGATCCGCCCCACCTTGGCGTCCGCCTCGGTCTCGCCCACGATCTGGTAGCGGACCGGCTTGTCTTCATCGTCTAGCAAGGTGACGGTCGCGCCGAACACGATCTTGTCGCCGGACAAATCCTTGGGATCGATGATCTGGGCGCGGCTTAGCCGATCTTCCAGCTGCGCAATCGACGCCTCGATCTGGCCCTGACGCTCCTTCGCGGCATGATATTCGGCGTTTTCGGAGAGGTCGCCATGGGCGCGCGCTTCCTCGATCGCGTCGACGATCTGCGGCCGTTCCTCTTTCAGACGCTTCAGGTCCGCCTGGAGCTTCTCATAGCCCTCTTGCAGCATCGGCATCTTGTCGACGGTTGCCATCATGTCCTCTTCGTCAAAACTGCTTCGCCCGGCGGCCCATTGTCTGGACCGCCTCCCACTCGATCGCGATGTCGGGAGGTCAGGCGTGCGGGGCCGAATAGTAGGATTGGAGCGAGCGCACCGCAAGAGGGCGTTCGCGCAAGGCCTTTATTGCCTGCACCGCGGCCGCACTCGCCGCCGCCGTGGTGAAGTAGGGAACCTTTGCGTTGAGGGCCGAGGCACGGATCGACTGCGAGTCCTTGAGGCTCTGCCAGCCTTCCGTCGTATTGAAGATCAGCGCGATTTCGCCGTCCTTGATCTTGTCGACGATGTGCGGCCGCCCTTCCGCGACCTTGTTGACCTGCTCGACATCCAGCCCCTGGCTTTGGAGAAAGCGCGCCGTGCCGCCCGTCGCGATCACGCGATAGCCGAGGCCGATCAGTTCCCGCACCGGCTGGACGATCGCGGCCTTGTCGCCGTCCTTCACCGAGACGAACAGGCAACCGGATGACGGCAGCTTGGTCCCGGCGCCGATCTGCGCCTTGGCGAAGGCGGTAGGAAAATCGTCATCGATTCCCATCACTTCGCCGGTGCTCTTCATCTCAGGAGAGAGAATCGGATCGATGCCGGGGAATTTGGCGAAGGGGAACACCGCTTCCTTGACCGCGATATGCTTGGGAGTTCGATTGACCGGCGGCAGATTGGCGATCTTCTCGCCCGCCATCACCAAAGCCGCCATCTTCGCGATGGGCGTGCCGACTGCCTTGGCGACGAACGGCACAGTGCGGCTCGCGCGCGGATTGACCTCGATCAGATAGACCTGACCATCCTTTACCGCGAACTGGACGTTCATCAGCCCGACGACCTTCAGCGCGCGGGCGAGCGCCTCCGTCTGGCGCTCGATCTCGGCCACGATCTCGGTGGAGAGCGAATAAGGCGGCAGCGAACAGGCGCTGTCGCCCGAATGCACGCCCGCTTCCTCGATATGCTGCATCACGCCGGTGACGACGACCTGCTCGCCGTCGGCGAGCGCGTCCACGTCCACCTCGATTGCGTCGCGCAGATAGCGGTCGATCAGCACCGGCGAGTCGCCCGAGACCTGCACCGCAGTCGCGATATAGGCGTCGAGCTGCTGCGGACCGTCAACGATCTCCATCGCCCGGCCGCCAAGCACATAGCTGGGCCGGATCAGCACCGGATAGCCGATGCGGTTAGCGACCGCGATCGCCTCGTCGCGGCTGCGGGCGATGCCGTTTTCGGGCTGCTTGAGCTTTAGCTTGTTGACCAGCTTGGCAAAGCGTTCGCGGTCCTCCGCCAGGTCGATCGCGTCGGGGCTGGTGCCGAGGATCGGAATGCCGGCGTCCGCCAGCGCCTGGGCGAGCTTCAGCGGGGTCTGACCGCCGAACTGCACGATCACGCCGACCAGCTCGCCGCGGCTCTGCTCGACATGCAGGATCTCGAGCACGTCCTCCGCAGTCAGCGGCTCGAAATAGAGCCGGTCCGACGTGTCGTAGTCGGTCGAAACCGTCTCCGGATTGCAGTTGATCATAATCGTCTCGAAGCCCGCCTCGCGCAGCGCAAAACAGGCATGGACGCAGCAATAGTCGAACTCGATCCCCTGCCCGATCCGGTTTGGCCCGCCGCCCAGGATGACGACCTTGCGCCGGCTTGTGGGCGCGGACTCGTCCTCTGGCTCGCCGAAGCTTGGTGCTTCGTAAGTCGAGTACATGTAGGGCGTCTTCGCCTCGAACTCCGCCGCGCAGGTGTCGATGCGCTTGAACACCGGCCGCACCCCGAGCTTGTGGCGCAGCGCGCGCACATCGTCTTCGGTCGTGCCGCCGGTCATCGCCTTGACCGCTTCCCCGATCAGGCCGGAGCTGCGGCCGAACGCACGCCGCGTGCCCGGCTGCAAGTGCGCGGACTGCAGCGCCAGCCAGGCGAGCCGCCGGTCGGAAAAGCCCATTGCCTTAAGGCGGCGCATCTCGGCCGCCTCGCGTGGCAGCCCTTCGCGCTTCACCTGTTCCTCTGCCGCGACGATCTCCGCCAGCCGCTCCAGGAACCAGGGATCGTATTTGGCAACGGCATGGACTTCCGCGACGCTCAGCCCTTCGCGCAGCGCCTGCGCGGCGACCAGCAGCCGGTCCGGCGTCGGCTTGGCAAGCGCAGCCAGGATCTCGTCCTTGGGCGCGCCGGCGAGATTCTCGACTTCGTTCAGGCCGGCTAGGCCGGTCTCCAGCCCCCGCAGCGCCTTTTGCAGGCTCTCATGAATGTTGCGGCCGATCGCCATCACCTCGCCGACCGACTTCATCATGGTCGAGAGATGCGGGTCCGATCCCTTGAACTTTTCGAAGGCAAAGCGGGGGATTTTGGTGACGACATAGTCGATCGTCGGCTCGAAGCTGGCCGGGGTGACGCCGGTGATGTCGTTCTGGATTTCGTCCAGCGTGTAGCCGACCGCCAGCCGCGCCGCGACCTTGGCGATCGGAAACCCAGTCGCCTTGGAGGCGAGCGCCGAGGATCGCGACACACGCGGGTTCATCTCGATGACGATCAGCCGCCCGTCCTTAGGATTGACTGCGAACTGAACGTTCGAACCGCCTGTTTCCACACCGATTTCGCGCAAGACAGCGATGCTGGCGTTGCGCATGATCTGATATTCCTTGTCGGTCAGCGTCAGCGCCGGCGCGACGGTGATCGAGTCGCCGGTGTGCACCCCCATCGGGTCCACATTCTCGATCGAGCAGACGATAATGGCATTGTCGTTCCGGTCCCGGACGACCTCCATCTCATATTCTTTCCAACCGAGCAGCGATTCCTCGATCAGCACCTCGTTGGTGGGTGAGGCATCGAGACCCTTCTTCACGATCTCAAGAAATTCGTCGCGGTTATAGGCGATCCCGCCGCCGGTGCCGCCCAGCGTGAAGCTCGGCCGGATGATCGCCGGCAGCCCGGTCTTTTCCAGCCCCGCCAGCGCCTCCTCAACCGAATGCGCGATGGCCGAGCGCGCGGACTCGAGCCCGATCTTGTCCATCGCGACGCGGAATTTCTGCCGGTCCTCGGCCTTATCGATCGCCTCGGCATCGGCGCCGATCATGGTGACGCCGAACTTGTCGAGCGTGCCGTCGTGGAACAGAGCGAGCGCGGTGTTCAGCGCGGTCTGCCCGCCCATCGTCGGCAGGATCGCGTCGGGCCGCTCCTTCTCGATGATCTTGGCGACGATCTCGGGCGTGATCGGCTCGATATAGGTTGCGTCCGCAAACTCCGGATCGGTCATGATCGACGCCGGATTGGAGTTGACCAGCACGATCCGATACCCCTCCGCCTTCAGCGCCTTGGCCGCCTGCGTGCCGGAGTAATCGAACTCCGCTGCCTGCCCGATCACGATCGGACCCGCGCCGATGATGAGGATGGAGGAAATGTCGGTGCGTTTGGGCATTACTTGCTCTCGGAAGGCAGTTCGCCGATGAAGCCGAGCCGAACCCGTCCATCGTCGCCTTTTTCTATGTGACAGCGGCCGACTTTCACCGGCTCATTCACCGGCTTAGTCTCAGCCAACTTCAGCGCCTTGCGGACCTCGACTGCAGGAACTTGGCAGGCTCTTTGCAACTCCTCATCCGACGGCGCTTGGGCGGCGCAAGCGACTGGCGAGAACGCGAGGATCGCAAAAGCACGCTTCATGCCCGCAGCTGCCCAACGAACTTCTCGAACAGATACATGCTGTCCATGGGCCCGGGGCTCGCCTCAGGGTGGTGCTGGACGCTGAAGGCGGGGCAGTCGGTGAGTTCGAGGCCGCAGTTGGAGTTGTCGAACAGGGAAACGTGCGTCTCGCGAGCGTTCGGGGGCAGGCTGTCGCGTTCGACCGCGAAGCCGTGGTTCATGCTGGTGATCTCGACGCGGCCGTCCGCCAGCCTTTTGACCGGATGGTTGGCGCCGCGATGGCCCTGGAACATCTTGGTCGTCTTCGCTCCGATTGCGAGCGCGAGCAGCTGGTGGCCGAGGCAGATGCCGAACAGCGGCTTGCCCGTCTCCAGCATCTGCCGGATCACGGGCACGGCATATTCAGCGGTCGCGGCCGGGTCGCCCGGACCGTTCGACAGGAAGAAGCCGTCGGGCTGATGCGCCATGACCTCGTCGAAGGTCGCGGTGGCGGGGAGGACGGTGACCTTGGCGCCGGCCTTCACCAGGTTGCGGAAAATGTTGTGCTTGGAGCCGTAGTCGATGGCGACGATATGGGGCTTGAAGCTACGCCCCTCGACTTCGCTCGGGACGAGCGAGCCCTCTCCGGATGAATCTCCGCTCGTCCCGAGCGAAGTCGAGGGGCGCTTCTCCGCACCCTCATACCCAAACCCCAGTTTCCAAACTCCGCCTTCCCAAAGATGATGCGCCTCGCACGACACCTGCTTAGCAAGGTCCATCCCCTCCAGCCCCGGCCACGCCCGCGCCTTTTCAAGCAGCGCCTCCACATCGAACGAGCCCGAGGCCGAATGCGCGATCACCCCATTGGGCGCGCCGCCGACCCGAATCCGGCGCGTCAAAGCGCGCGTGTCCACGCCCGCAAGCCCGATCTTGCCGCGCGCCTTCAGCCAGGCGTCGAACCCCTCAGCCGCACGGAAGTTGGAGGGCGCGGTCACATCCTCGCGGACGATGCAGCCGAGCGCATGGGCGTGGTTCGCCTCCACGTCCTCATGGTTCGCGCCGACATTGCCGATATGCGGAAAGGTGAAGGTGATGATCTGCCCTTCGAAGGACGGATCGGTCATGATCTCCTGATAGCCGGTGATGGCGGTGTGGAAGCACACCTCGCCCACCGCCTCGCCTTCCGCGCCGAAGCCGCGGCCCCAGATCACATCGCCGGACGCCAGGACCAATACCCCCGTGGCTCCTTCAGGTGCGCGCGTGAGGGTGGCGTCGGCCATGTCTGGCAGGCTCCTTCAGATGGTTTGGCAGCAATGTCGCTAAGGCTCCGCAGCTAGGGAAGGTGACGCGCCCGGTCAACCTGCTAGACGGCGGAAATGATTCGAGACGACATCAAGACCGCCCTCGTCACCGCCATGAAGGGCGGCGACAAGGAGACCACTGCCACCATCCGCCTGATCCAGGCCGCCATCAAGAACCGCGACATCGAGCTGCGCACCGGAAAGGCGCCGGACGACGACGATGTGCTGGTTAGCGAAGTGCTGCAGAAGATGGTCAAGCAGCGCCGCGAATCGATCGCGCTCTACGAACAGGGCAACCGGCCGGAGCTCGCCGCAGCGGAAGCGGCGGAAGTGGCGGTGATCGAACGCTTCCTGCCACGGATGATGGACGAGGCGGAGACGGCCGCGGCAATCGAAGCCATCAAGGTTGAGATCGGGGCCTCCAGCGTGAAAGACATGGGCCGCGTCATGGCCGAACTGAAGACGCGGCATGCCGGCAAGCTCGACATGAGCAAGGCGAGTGCAGCGGTGAAGGCGGCGCTCTCTTAGGGGCTCGGAGCCACGCCCCTCGACTTCGCTCGGGACGAACGTTTAGGTTTGCAGCTCAACAGAATCGCTCGTCCCGAGCGAAGTCGAGGGGCGCTGGCACGGAGTCAATGCAGCACTATTGGGTCTATATGCTCCGGTGCTCGGACGACTCCTACTATGCTGGGCATACCGACAATCTCGACAAGCGGTTGTGGGAACATCAACAGGGGCTTGCTACCGACTGGACCAGGCGGCGCAGGCCAGTCGAACTGGTCTGGTGCGCTGCGTGCGATAGCCGCGATGATGCGTTTGCATTCGAGCGGCGGATCAAGAACTGGTCGCGTGCCAAAAAAGAAGCTCTGATTGCGGGTGACTGGTCGTTGGTGGGTCATTACGCCCGGTCTCCCCACGAGCGCCCCTCGACTTCGCTCGGGACGAGCGACAAGGGTTACAGCCAAGCAACTCCGCTCGTCCTGAGCGAAGTCGAAGGGCGCGGCTCAGACGCATGACCCTCTCCCCCGCCTTTCTTGACGAACTCCGCGCGCGCACTTTGCTGTCGGCGCTCGTCTCCAAGACGCTGAAACTCACCAGAAAGGGCCGCGAGTTCGCTGCCTGCTGTCCGTTCCACAATGAGAAGACGCCCAGTTTCTACGTCAATGACGAGAAGGGCTTCTACCATTGCTTCGGCTGCGGGGCCCATGGCGATGCGATAAGGTGGATGACGGACCAGCGCGGGCTGCCGTTCATGGAAGCGGTGAAGGAGCTGGCCCAGGCCGCCAATCTGGAGCTGCCGGCGCCCGATGCGCGGGAGGCGGCGCGGGCGGAGCGGGCCAAGTCGCTGCACGATGTCATGGCTGCGGCCGCTGCCTGGTTCGAGGAGCAATATGCAGGTCTCTCCGGCGCGGCTGCCCGCGCTTATGTCGAGAAGCGCGGCATCAAGGAGGCGACGCGGAAGGCGTTCGGCCTGGGCTACGCGCCCGACGGCAAGAACGGGCTTCGCCGCGCCCTCGCCACCTTCGGCGACGCCATGCTGGTCGAGGCGGGGCTGCTGATCGAAGTCGAGGGCAAGGAGCCTTATGACCGCTTCCGCGACCGGCTGATGATCCCGATCCGGGACCCGCGCGGGCGCATCATCGCCTTCGGTGGCCGGATCATCGGCCAGGGCGAGCCGAAATATCTGAACTCCCCCGACACGCCGCTCTTCGACAAGGGCCGCACTCTCTACAATCTCGACCGTGCCGCTCCCGCTGCTCGTAAGGCTGGCCGCATGATCGTGGTCGAGGGCTATCTCGATGTGATCGCGCTCGCTGAGGCGGGCATTGATGAGGCTGTGGCCCCGCTCGGAACCGCTCTGACCGAACACCAGATCGAGCGGCTGTGGCGCCAAGTCGACGCCCCCCTGCTCTGCTTCGATGGCGATGCGGCGGGACAAAAAGCGGCATTTCGGGCTGCGACGCGCGCCCTGCCGGGCCTTGCCCCCGGTCGATCGCTCGCCTTCCTGACCCTCCCGGAGGGGCAGGATCCGGACGATCTCGTCCGCTCCGGGGGCGCGGCGGCGTTAGAGGCGCTGGCCGCAGAGCCTCTGGTCGACCGGCTTTGGAACCACGAAGTCGCCGCGGAGCCGCTCGCCACACCAGAGCAGAAGGCAGGGCTGCGCAAGCGGCTGAACGAGCTGGCTTCCGCGATCGGCGACCCGCACGTCCGCCAGCAATATCAGGCCGAGTTCCGCGAGCGTTTCGAGACGAACTTCCTCCAGCGGAAAAACGTTTCTCGCCGACCCTTTCAGCCAGGATTCCGCGCGGCTTATCGACCCGGTGCGCGCTGGCAGCCGCCTCCGCCCGCTTCGGCACAGGCGGAGACCAAGATGGTTGGCGCAACCGGCATCGACCGGGTGCTCGTCAAAGGCGTGGTCACCGGGCTGCTTCGTTTCCCTGATATGCTGGCCCGCCACGCAGAGGCGCTGCACGCGCTGCAGTTGGCCGATCCGCTGGTCGCACGGCTGATCGACTCGCTCGTCGATCTGGCGCTGCACGAGCAGGCGCTTGATACCGAGCGACTCGCCACCATATTGCGCGCAAGCGAGTTCGACGGGCTCGCCAGAGACCTGTTGCGGGCCGACAGCCTTCCCTTCTCCTTCACGCGGAAGGATGCGGAGCCGGATCGTGCCCGGGCCGAGTTGGCGGAGGCCATCCAGGTGATGGTCGAGCGGCCGGAACTCGATGCGGCGCTCGCCGCGGCCACGGCGCGGCTTAAGGAGTCGTTCGACGAGACGACTTACGAGGAGCAGCAACGGCTCTTGGAAATGCGGGTGGATATCGATCGGCGGCTTGCAAATCTGATGCAGGACGACGAAGGCGCAAACTGATTTACGTTCGGGCGGTTGAATGGCGAAGCAGATGGAAGAACAGGTCGAAAAGCCCGAGGGCGGCGATGCCCCGCTGATCGACCTCAACGAAGCCTCGATCAAAAAGCTGATCGCCCGCGCCAAGAAGCGCGGCGTGATCACCTATGACGAGCTGAACGAGGCGCTGCCGCAGGATCAGATGTCATCCGAGCAGATCGAGGACATCATGTCCGCGCTCAACGACATGGGCGTCAACATCGTCGAGAATGACGAGGCGGGCGAGGACGGCGAGGTGGACAAGGAGCCCGAGGACGACGACACCGATGTCGCGGCCGAAGGTGGCGACGGCTTCTCCTCGCCGGCGATCGAGAAGAAGAAAGAGACGGTCGACCGCACCGACGATCCGGTGCGCATGTATCTGCGTGAGATGGGCGCCGTCGAGCTGCTCAGCCGCGAGGGCGAGATCGCGATCGCCAAGCGGATCGAGGCCGGCCGCGACACGATGATTCTGGGGCTGTGCGAAAGCCCAATCACGTTCAACGCGATTATTGGCTGGTCGAACGCCTTGAACGAAGGCACGATGCAGCTGCGCGAGATCCTCGATCTCGATGCCATGCTGAACAAGGATCCGGCGCCCGAAAACCTCACCGACGAGGAAGAAGGCGGTGACGGTGAGATTTCTGAAAAGACTGCCGGCCCTTCCTTCAAGGAAGAGGAAGAGGTCGAGGAAGCCCAGGCCGTCGACGAAGACGAAGAGTCGATGACCGAACGGCGCGCGCCGCGTCCCAGCGACGATGAAGAGGAGGACAACACTCTCTCGCTCGCGCAGATGGAAGAGCAGCTGAAGCCGGCCGCGCTGGAGAAATTTGCCAGCATCACGGCGCTGTTCAAAAAGTTTTCGAAGCTGCAGGCCGCGCGTCTCGACGCGATGGGCGGCGGGGCCCCCTTCTCCCCGGCCGACGAGAAGAAGTATCAGAAGCTGCGCGAAGACCTCACCGCTGAGGTCGAGAGCGTGCAGTTCCACAATGCCAAGATCGAATATCTCGTCGATCAGCTCTACAGCTATAATCGCCGCCTGACTGCGCTCGGCGGTCAGATGCTGCGCCTGGCCGAGCGCCACAAGGTTCCGCGCAAGGATTTTCTCGACCGCTATGTGAACCGCGAGCTCGACGAGGGCTGGCTGGAGACGGTCAAGGGCGTCGACAAGAAATGGGCCGCTTTCTCGGCCAACGAAGCAGACGCGGTCGAACGGATTCGCTCCGAGATTGCCGAAATCGCCCAGGCGACCGGCATGGCGCTGCCTGAGTTCCGGCGCATCGTGAACATGGTGCAAAAGGGCGAGCGCGAGGCGCGGATCGCGAAGAAGGAGATGGTCGAGGCCAATCTCCGCCTCGTGATCTCGATTGCCAAGAAATACACCAACCGCGGCCTGCAGTTTCTGGACCTGATCCAGGAAGGCAATATCGGCCTGATGAAAGCCGTCGATAAGTTTGAATATCGCCGCGGCTATAAGTTCAGCACTTACGCCACTTGGTGGATCAGGCAGGCGATCACCCGCTCGATCGCCGACCAGGCGCGGACGATCCGCATTCCGGTCCATATGATCGAGACGATCAACAAGCTGGTCCGCACCTCCCGCCAGTTCCTCCACGAGCAGGGCCGCGAGCCGACGCCTGAGGAAATGGCCGAGCGCCTCTCCATGCCTCTGGAGAAGGTGCGCAAGGTGATGAAGATCGCCAAGGAGCCGATTTCTCTCGAGACGCCGATCGGCGACGAGGAGGACTCGCACCTCGGCGACTTCATCGAGGACAAGAACGCGGTCATCCCGGTGGACGCCGCCATTCAGGCGAACCTGAAGGAAACGGTCACCCGTGTTCTCGCTTCGCTCACGCCGCGTGAGGAGCGCGTACTGCGCATGCGCTTCGGCATCGGCATGAACACCGACCACACGCTCGAGGAAGTCGGCCAGCAGTTCAGCGTGACCCGCGAACGCATCCGTCAGATCGAGGCAAAGGCGCTGCGCAAACTGAAGCATCCGAGTCGCAGCCGGAAAATGCGGAGCTTCCTGGATCAGTAGCGGCAGGCGGGCCTCAGCGCCCGCTTCACGGCTCAGGTGATGGAGCCGACCTTTTTGCCGCCCTGCCACACGTCACACACGGGGCAGTCGTCGTCCTGCTCGGCCGTGGCGAGCGCCTGCTGTTCGTTGTTCGCGAGAATGTCTTTCTTCTTCACGACTTGCCCGCCCGGCTTGGTGAGCTTGTTCACCCGGTAATGCTTCATCGTCCCCGCGTCCCTTCGCGTGGAGAGTGCCTTATGCGGCGGTTCCCCGCAAGCGGCGAAGCTGCGGCCAGAGCAGGTTCAGCGCGAGGCCGCCCATCACCAGCGCGCCGGCCAGTAGTTTCCAGTCCTGGAGCGGTTCCGCCAGCAGCAGTGCTGAAGCCGTCATCCCGAATACTGGTACCAGCATCGAAAGAGGGGAAACGGTCGAGGCGGGATGGCGCGACAGCAGCCAGCCCCAGGCCGAATAGCCGAACAGCGTGTTGCCGACGGACTGCCAGAGCACGGCCGCCCAGGTTTGCCAGCCGGCTGCAGAGACGCTCGCGGCGATCCGCTCTGGTCCATCGGCGATCAGGGCTCCGATCAGCAGCGGCGGGATCGAAAAGAGGCTCGCCCAGACGACGAAGCCGAGCATGTCGCGCGTGCCGCTGACCTTTGCGACGTGATTGCCGATGCCCCAGCTCAGCGCTGCGGCCAGCACCAGCGCGAGCCCAAGCGGCGTGGTCGTCGCGTCGGTATGAGCCAGGATCACTCCCAGCCCGCCGGTCGCCAGGGCGAGGCCGCCCAGCTGAAAGCGTTCAGCCGTTCGCCCGTAAACCAAACGGACAGGCCGATGGTGAAGAAGATCTGCATCTGGACAACGAGCGAAGCGAGGCCTGGCGAGATCAGCCCGTCCATCGCGATGAACAACAGCCCGAACTGGCCGAAGCCGATCGCCACGCCGTAAAGCGCCAGGCTTCGCCACGGCACTTGCGGGCGCCGGATGAACAGCACGGCCGGCAGCAATGCGAAGATGTAGCGGAGCGTCGCGAAGGTCATCGGCGGCAGCGCATCGAGCGCGACCTTGATCACGACGAAGTTGGTGCCCCAGACCGCGACCACGGCCAGGGCCAACAGCGCGTGGCTGAGCGGCAGGTGGGAATCGGCTGGGGGTGCGGCCGCGCCGGTTTCGCTCAGGAAACGAACTCGCCGATGTCGCGGCCGAAGACGCTGAAGCTTAGAAAGGTGTTCGTCTCGCGAATGTGCCCGATCTTGTGCAGCTTGCCCTGCACGATCGGCGCCATCTTCTGCACGTCGGCCAGCTTGGCCTTGACCAGCAGGTCGTAGTTGCCGGTGGTCGAATAAACTTCCAGCACTTCGTCGATCTGATCGACGATCTGCGCCCCGACCTCGTCCGCGAAACCGGGCTCGCATTTCACCTGGATGAAAAGACGCGTGTAGCTCATGGCCCGGCTATAGCGTTTGCCGTCGCGATCTCAACGCAGCACCTTCAGCAGCGGCAGGATGCTGCCATAATCGTCGGACCAGCCGGCAAAGTCAGAATCTTCGCGCAAGGGGCGCCATTTGCCGGATGGCGGAGGATCGCTGGTGATGCGCCGCAGCACCGAGGGATCGCGGGTCATCAGCACCCAGCTCGAGCTGTTGATATAGTCGTAATATTCCGAGTTGGCCGGGATCGTGTCGTCATAGCGCGCGGCATGCCAGCCACCCTCCCGCGCGGCGGCGGCGACCACCGGCTCCAGCTGCAGGAAACGGTTGGAAATGTGAACCAGCAGCATGCCCTTGGGCGCCAGCACCCGGCCATAGATACGGAACGCCTCGCGCGTGAGCAGGTGCATCGGCACCGCATCAGAGGAGAAAGCGTCGAGCGAGAGGAAATCGAGGCTTTGGCTCGGCTCCCGCTGCAGGCTGAGGCGGGCGTCGCCGAGCACGATCTGCGCCTGCGGGTTGCACCGCGACAGGTAGGTGAACTTGCCGGAATAACGGGCGATCTGAATGACGGTCGGGTCGATCTCGTAGATGCGCCAGCTCTGGCCTGGCCGCGTGTAGCAGGCGAGCGTTCCGGTGCCCAAGCCGACCGAGCCAACCCGCGCATCGGGTCCAGCGACCGCGGGCAGCTTGAACAGCGCCTGACCCACGCCGGAGAAAGCGCTGTAATAGCTGGTCAGCTCCCGCTCGCGACCCTTGGTCAGGATCTGGATGCCGTGCGAGGTGGTGCCATGGGCAAGCGTGCGGACGTCATCTTCGTCCCGGATGGTATAAACGCCGAAATAGCTGCGCGAGCGCGCCTCGGGCGTCAGCGATAGCCGCAGCGAGTCATAGCCGCCAAAGACCAGCATCATGCCCGCGACGCCGATCAGAAAAGGCAAGCGCCTGCCGATGCAGAAGAAGGTGAGCACGCCGATGGCACCGGCGCCGATCCATGTCGAGCGGCCCCACATCCAGCGCCAGGGCTGCTCCAGGGTGATGGTGACCAGGGCAATGGTCAGGACCAGCATGGCGGCCGTCAGGACCATCGCGCGCGACCTGCTCGACCATAGCCGCTCGATCCAGCCGAATAGATAATGCTGCGGCAGCAGCGCGGCGGCGGCGAGGATCAGCAGCGGATGCTCATAGGTCCAGTCGAACAGGACGGGCGCGAGCAGGCCCGAGAAGACGCCGCCCAGCGCTCCGCCGATCGACATGCAGAGGTAGAAGCTAGTGAGATGGATCGGCGCCGGTCGGGTCCGGTACATTTCGGCATGGAGCGTCACGGCGATGGTGAAGAGCAGCAGCAGCTCCACCATCGCCATGAAGAAGGGCTGGCCGGGCGCGTGCCGGATCGCCATGCCGCCGAATGCCAGGACAATCAGGGGCGAAAGGCGACAGAGCGACACCACCGCGCCGCGCTCCTCGCCGAACGCCAAGGTGAAGCTCAGCAGATAGAGGCCGAGCGGGATCACCCACAGCATCGGCATGGCAACGATGTCGGTGGTCAGGTAGGTGGTCGTCGACAGCATCAGCCCCGACGGGACCGCCGCCAGCACCACCCACCAGAGCCGCCGCCCGAGGGCAGGACGCCGCTCTGCCGTGTAGCCAGCGTCCGACGTATCGACTCCGGCGCGGGGCAGCACCGCCGCGCAGGCGAGCGTCAGGACGAAAAGGATAACGTAACCAATTGTCCAGAGCGTACTCTGCTGGCCCAGGCTGAGCCGCGGCTCGACCAGCAGGGGATAGCTCAGCAGGCCGGTGAAGCTGCCGAGATTGGACGCGGCGTAGAGCGGATAAGGGTCCCTGCCCCCGCTCGCCGCAGCATACCAGCGCTGGATCATCGGCGCCTGCGCCGAAACGGCAAGGAAGAGCGGCCCGATAGAGACCAGCAGCAGCCACAGCACCCAGAGGGCCGGCGAGGCGTTCGGCGGCGGCACCTGGCCGATCAAGCCGATCGGCAGCAGCAGCGCCGCCGAAGCGAGCAGCAGCAGATGGACGAAGGATTGGTTGCGGACGTTCAGCCGCGACAACGCATGGGCATAGGCATAGCCGCCAAGCAGCAGCGCCTGATAGACCAGCATCGCGCTGTTCCACACCGCCGGCGCGCCGCCCAGCCGGGGCAATGCCATGCGGGCGATCATCGGCTGCACCAGGAACAGCAGGAACGAGCCGACGAAGATGGTGCCGATAAACAGCGGCCCGAGATCCCGCCGACCTTCCTGTGCCTGATCCTCGACCAAGCTCGCCGCAGCGGTGGCCATCAGCGGCCGAGCAGCCGTGCGGCCAGTGGGGCGTGATAGGTCAGCACACCCGAACAGCCGGCGCGCTTGAGCGCTGTGAGGCTCTCCAGCACCAGCGCGTCGCGGTCGCCGGCGCCCGCGGCGGCGGCGGCCTCGATCATCGCATATTCGCCGGACACGGCATAAGCAAAAACCGGCACTTCGAATCGTTCCTTCACGCGTCGAATGATATCGAGATAGGGCAAACCCGGCTTCACCATCACCGTGTCGGCGCCCTCGGCCAGGTCCATCTCGACTTCGCGCAGCGCTTCCTCGGCATTGCCGGGGTCCATCTGATAAGTCTTCTTGTCGCCCTGCAGCCGCCCGCGGGAGCCGACTGCGTCGCGGAACGGGCCGTAAAAGGCCGAGGCGTATTTTGCGGCATAGGCCATGATCTGCACGTTGACATGGCCATCGGCTTCGAGGCCCTCACGGATGGCGGCCACGCGCCCGTCCATCATGTCGGACGGCGCGATAATGTCGGCGCCGGCACTAGCCTGATTCAGCGCCTGACGGACGAGCACATCCTTGGTCGCATCGTTCAGCACATAGCCGCGCTCGTCGACCAGCCCGTCATGGCCGTGCGCGGTGTAAGGATCGAGCGCCACATCGGTCAGCACGCCGATCTGCGGCACCGCGTCCTTGATGGCCCGAATGGCCCGGCACATCAGATTGTCGGGATTGAGCGCTTCGCCCCCATCGTCGGTGCGCAGCCCCTCGGGCGTGTTGGGGAACAGGGCGAGGCAGGGAATGCCTAGCGAGGCAGCATCGCGCGCGCGTTCGACGATGCGGTCGACCGACCAGCGCGACACGCCGGGCATGGTCGGGATTGGCTGCTCGACCCCCTCCCCTTCGACAATGAAGAGCGGCCAGATCAGGTCGGCAGGCGTCAGGACGGTTTCGGCGTGGAGGGCGCGGCTCCAGGCTGAGGAGCGGGTGCGACGGAGTCGCAGCGCGGGATAAGCGGCGCTATGCATGGGGCCCGACTAGCCTGAAGCCGCGTTAGGACGCCAGTGAAACCACTTCCCAAGCGCGCAGCCTTGGTCGTCAACGCCAAGTCGCGCAAAGGCCGCGACCTTTATCAACGTGCCCAGGCGCTGCTGATCCAGAACGGCATCGAACTGATCGCCACTGAGGGTGTGCGCGATCCGGCACAGCTGCGTCCGACCATCCAGCGGCTGCTGGAAAGTGATCCACCGATGATCATCGTCGGCGGCGGCGACGGCACGCTTTCCTCCACCGTCGACGATTTCGTGCCGCACGAAACGGTGTTCGCGCTGCTTCCGCTCGGCACCGCCAACAGCTTCGCGCGCACGCTGGGCATTCCGCTCGACCTGGAAGGCGCCGTCGAGGTGATCGCCACCGGCGAGCGGCGGCGGATCGATCTCGGCATGATCGACAAGGATTATTTCGCCAATTGCGCCGCCATCGGCATGTCGCCTCTGATCGCCGAGACAGTGCCGCACAATCTGAAGCGCTGGCTTGGCCGCGTCGGCTATTTCGGCTGGGCGGCATGGCAGTTCACCCGCTTCCGCCCGTTCAAGCTGACCGTCGGCAACGAGACGGTGGATGCGGTGGAAGTGCGCATCGCCAACGGACGCTATCATGGCGGCACCGAGCTGGTCGAGGACGCCGAAGTCGATAGCGGAGAGATCATCGTGCAGGCTGTGCTCGGCGACGCTCGCCACCGCCTGCTGTGGAGCTGGGCCGCTAGCATCCTAAAGCTCAAGGGTCGCGAGCGGAACGTGCGCGAGTTTCACGGGGTGGAACTGCGCATTTCCACCGATCCGCCGCTGCCGATCTCGATCGATGGCGAAGTGCTCGCCCATACCCCGGTCACCGCTCATGTTGCCCCCGGAATTATCGAAGTGGCCGCGCCGCGCTCTACGCCGCCGGATTGAGGCGTCCGGCCGGTTCGGAGGTGCCGAGCGCCTCCTCGACGCATTCCTCCTTGCTGGGCGGTACCGTCATCCTCGCCTCGCGCCAGCCTCCGAAGCGATAGTAGAGCCCTGCAAGCACGACGGTGACGATGGAAGCGAGCGGGAAGCTCAGCCACAGCGCATCCGCGCCGAGCGCGGGTCGAGCCAGAGCGATGAAGGTCAGCCGCACCGGGAACATCGCGACGAACAGGATGATCAGCGGCGCGAACACCGCCCCATTCGCCCGGACGATGCCGAAAAAGACCATCGTCATGCCGAACAGCACGAAGTTCCAGGTCGCGATCATCTGGATATGCCGCGCGATCGCCGTGGCGGGGCTGTCGGGGTCGAGGAATATGGCGAGAGCTGGCCGGTCGAGCAGGATCAGCGCGATCACCAGCCCGCCGGTCATCACCACGTTTAAGGTCAGACCCGAGCGCATGATGCGCGACACACGGTCCCATCTGCCGGCGCCGATATTTTGCGCCGCCATCGCGCTCACTGCCGCGCCGAGCGCCATCGCCGGCATCTGCACATAGGTCCAGAGCTGCTGGGCCACGCCGAACGCCGCAGCCGTGTCCACGCCTTCCTCATTGACGAGGCCGATCATCACCAGGGCGGCGACCGAGATGACGATCATCTGCAGGCCCATCGGAAAGCCCTTTGCCGTGATCGTCCGCAGCATGGCGGACTCCGGACGCAGATAGCGCAACTCGGCCCCGCGCAGCCGCAGCGGCAAGTCGCGCATATAGATGAAGGCGACCATCGCGATCAGGCCGACAAGATTGGCGATTACTGTCGCCATTGCCGCGCCGGCAATGCCCATCGCCGGGAACGGCCCCAGTCCGACGATGAAGACCGGGTTCAAGCCGCTGTCCAGCACCACCGCTACGATCATGAAATAGAGTGGCGTCATCGAATCGCCGACGCCGCGCAGCCCCATCATTAGCAGGACGATAATCAGCGACAGCGGAATGGCGATGAAGATCACCCGCAGATAGTCGAGCGCCAGCTGCCACGCACCCGGGGGCGTGCTGAGCAGGTCGAGGATGTGCGGCGCAAAGACCCATCCCAGAACGGCGATGAGGATCGTCATCGGCACGAAGGCGCCGACGGCCGTCCCGATCGTCCGGCGCACGGCGTCGATGTCGCGACGGCCATAGCTCTGCCCGATCAGCACCGTCGCGGCCATGCCGAAGCCGAAAACGAAGGCGTTCATCAAAAACATGATCATGTTGGCATTGGACGTGGCGGCCAGCGCCTCCTCGCCCAGGAAGTGCCCGACCCAGAAGGTATTGATCGAACCGTTCAGCGACTGGAGCACGCTGGAGCCAAGCGTCGGCAACGCGAACATCAGCAAGGCGCTGCCGATCGGTCCCTGCGTCAGGTCTCGTCTTTGCTGAGAGGCGGCCATTCCGCTCAGAACGCGTCGGGGGCCACGATCAGCCCAAACGCTTCAATGCCGCTGTCAGCCGCTCCGCTTCCGCCGCCTTGTCGGCATGGTCGGCGCGCGCCTTTTCGACAGCTTCGAGCTTGGCACGTTCGACGAAGCTCGGGTTGCCTAGGCGCCCCGCGAGCGAGTCTCGCTCCTTCTCCGCCGCCGCAATCGCCTTGGCGAGGCGCGCCCGCTCGGCTTCGAGGTCAATCACGTCGCCGAGCTGAAGCGCATAGGTCGCTTCATCGACAATGATCTGGGCCTGTCCGCCCGGCGTGGCACTCGGCTCGATGCGGGCGAGGCGCGCAATGGCTGCGGCATGGGCAGCCAGTCGCCGCTCCGTTTCGCCGCTCGCATCCGCGACGGAGAAAGGCACGCGGGCACCGGGCGGGACGTTCAGCTCCGTGCGGGCCGTGCGGACCTCGCTCACCAGACGGATCAGCCAGTCAATCTCCTTCGCCGCCTCCGGATCAATCGCGCGAGCATCCGCGATCGGCCATTTGGCGACGATCAGGTCGTACGGCCGCTCGCCCAGCGCATGCCACAGCTCTTCGGTGATGAAGGGCATGAACGGGTGGAGCATGACGAGGATCTGGTCGAGCACCCAGCCGGCGACCTGCCTCGTCTCGTCCACGCTCCCCGGCGCAGGCCGGGGTCCAGCTTCGGCGCTGCCTGGGCCCCGGCCTCCGCCGGGGAGCGGCTCGCCAAGGGCAAGCACCGGCTTGATCAGCTCCAGATACCAATCGCAGAACTGGCTCCAGACAAACTGATAGATGGTGTTCGCCGCCTCGTCGTAGCGCAGGTCGGCGAGCGCGAGGTCGAGCTTTTGCACGGTCCGGATCGTCTCGCCGACGATCCAGCGGTTGACCGGCAGCGTGGCGGCAGGCGGCTCCAGCGAGTAAGACGCGCCGATGCCGTTCGACTGGGCGAAGCGGGTCGCGTTCCACAACTTGGTCGCGAAATTGCGATAGCCCTCGACGCGGCGCTCATCGAGCTTCACGTCGCGGCCCTGGCTTTCCATCGCGGCCAGCGTGAAGCGCAACGCGTCCGCGCCGTACTTGTCGATCAGGCCAAGCGGATCGACCGTATTGCCCTTGGACTTGGACATTTTTGAGCCGTCGGCAGCACGGACAAGTCCGTGTAGATACAGGGTCTTGAACGGCACTTCCTTCATGAAGTGCAAACCCTGCATGATCATCCGCGCATCCCAGAAGAACAGGATGTCGAAGCCGGAGATCAGAACGTCATTGGGGTAGTGGCGGGTGAGTGCCCCCGTTGCTTCCGGCCAACCCAATGTCCCGAATGGCCACAGCGCGGAGCTGAACCAGGTGTCGAGCACGTCCTCGTCCCGGCGGAGCGGGACGTTGCCGGCCTCTCGCTGTGCCTCCTCCTCGGTCTCAGCGACGAAAACCCGGCCATCCTCGGCATACCAGGCCGGGATGCGGTGCCCCCACCAGAGCTGGCGCGAGACGCACCAGGGCTGGATATTCTCCATCCAGTTGTAATAGGTCTTGGTCCAGCTTTCCGGCACGACCTTGATCGTGCCCGAACGCACCGCCTCGATCGCCGGACCTGCCAGCGTCTTCGCGTCGACATACCATTGGTCGGTCAGCCACGGCTCGATCACCACGCCGGAGCGGTCGCCGAACGGCGTTTGAATGGTGCGATCCTCGACCTTCTCCAGCAGCCCTTCCGCTTCGATCAGCGCCACCACCTGCTTGCGCGCGTCGAGACGATCGAGCCCGAGCAGCGCCTCAGGCACCAACCCATCCTGCGTCTGCACGACCCGCGCTTGGGCGTCGAGCATGTTGAGCATCTCGCCGGCTTTGAACCCGGCTCGAACACCGACCTCGAAGTCGTTGAAATCATGCCCGGGCGTGATCTTGACGGCGCCGGAGCCGAGTTCCGGATCGGCATGTTCGTCGGCGACGATCGGCACTAGCCGGCCGGTAATCGGCAGCCGCACCTGGGCGCCGATCAGGTGCTTGTAGCGCTCGTCGTCCGGGTTCACCGCCACGGCCATGTCGGCGAGCATGGTCTCTGGCCGGGTGGTCGCAACCGAGATGCGGCCGGAGCCGTCCGCCAACGGATAGCGGAAGTGCCAGAACTGGCCCTGCACTTCCTTGGTCTCCACCTCCAGGTCCGATATAGCCGTGCCGAGCTTCGGGTCCCAATTGACCAGGCGCTTGTCGCGGTAGAGCAGGCCCTGGCGGTAGAGCTCGACGAAAACCTTCAGCACGGCGCGGCTGAAGCCCTCGTCCATGGTGAAGCGCTCGTTCGCCCAGTCGCAGGAGGCGCCGAGGCGGCGGAGCTGACGGGTGATCTGGCCGCCCGACTGCGCCTTCCACTCCCAGACATGCTCGACGAACGCCTCCCGCGGCATGTCGGTGCGCTTGACGCCCTGGCTGTTGAGGTTGCGCTCCACGACCATCTGCGTGGCGATGCCGGCATGGTCGGTGCCGACGACCCAAAGAGCATCCCTGCCCTTTAGCCGCGCATGGCGGATGAGGATGTCCTGTAGCGTGTTGTCGAGCGCGTGGCCGATGTGCAGCGAGCCGGTGACATTGGGCGGCGGGATGACGATGGTAAAGGGCTCGGCGTCCGGCCGTTCGGGGCGGAACAGGCTGTTCTGCTCCCAATAGGGATACCAGCGCGCCTCGATCGCGCTCGGGTCGAAGGTCTTCGGCAACTCGCTCATGCGCGGGGCCTTAGACGAGGGATGCGCGCGACGCCAAGTTCCCCCAAGATCGTCATCCCGAACTTGTTTCGGGATAAGGGTGGTGTTGCGGGAGGTTCGGCGGATAGCGCCGGTGCACGAGTGACGAATGCCTTATCCCGAATCAAGTTCGGGATGACGGGAGTGCTAAAGCGTGCGGCCGCTGATGCGGGCGACCTCGCGGTCGACCGTCGCTTGCACGATGCCCGGCAGGTTCGCGTCGAGCCACTCCTTCAGCATCGGCCGCAGCATCTCGCGGACCAGGCCTTCGAGCGTGTTGTCGGCGGCGGGGTCTTCGGGTTTCACGATCAGGTGAGAAAGCGACGCCAGCGCCTGGCGGGTCGCGTCTGCTGCCTGGGGCGAGATCAGGGTTTCGGCCGGAGACGCGGGCGACGGTGCGGCAGGCGTGACGAACGGCCGCGCAGGCGGCGCAACGGGCGCGGTGGCGATCGCGGGGGCTTCCTCTGCGCTGATCGGCTCTGGCGTGGTCTCGACCGGCTGCATCGTCTCCGGCTCGGCAAAGCTTTGCGTCAGCTCCAGCACCTCCGGCTCTTCCTCGGGCTCCGCGCGCACGGCACGGGAGGACGGCGCCTCCCCTTCTTCGGCGATGATGCGTTTGATGGAAGATAGAATCTCCTCCATCGACGGCTCTTTGGACACGCTCAAACCCCGTTCGGCTATTTCGGGCCGACGATGTTCTCCGGATTGAGCGCGGGCGTGTCAACGGTGCGCGTCGCGACCGGACGCGGCGTCGGATCGCTGTCCCAATCGACGAAGATGCTCTTCACGCGCCGGTAATTGCGCGTCGGATCGTAGAGCGCGACGCCGTCGAGATTGAGGTCGCGCGCTTCGGCCTGGCCCATTGCGGCAAGCAGGGTGAAGGCCGCGACATAGGCGTTGCGTCGGGCGGTTACGAGCTGGACCTGGGCATTGAGCAGTTCCTGCTCCGCGTTCAGGATCTCGATGATCGTGCGATTGCCGACGCTGTTCTCGGCGCGGACGCCTTCGAGCGACAGCCGGTTGGCGGATACGGCGGCCTCGGCCGAGCGGATGACATCCTGGCTCGCGCGCCAGCTGGCAAAGGCTGCGCGCACCTGCTGCACAACCGACCTTTCGACTTCGATCTCACGCTCGAACGCTTGGCTTTGTCTTGCCTGAGCCTGACGCACCTGCGCCGAAGGCCCGCCGCCCTGGTAGAGCGGGAACGATGCCTGCAAGCCCAGCGAGGCCGATGTCTGCTGGTTCGGCAGGTTCAGCCCGGGAATGGAGGACTGAACCGAGCCGAGAAAGTTGTTGCTCGCGCCCTGCGCATATCCAGACAGCCGGGGCAGACGCGACGCGTCGGCCGCAAACACGTCGAAACGGGCTGCCTGACGATTGCGGGCAGCGGCCTGGAGATCGGGATTCTCGCGCACGGCCACAGCGATCGCCTGCTCCGGCGTTCCCGGCAGGTTCGGCAAGGGCGGAGGCGGCGCCAGATCATTGGGGATGTCGCCGACCAGCGCCACATAGCGCTCCCGGCTTGCGATCAGGTTCGACTCCGCCGTGCGCAGATCGCCGCGCGCGAGCTGCAGCCTCGCTTCGGACTGGGCAACGTCGGTGCGGGTCAGATCGCCGACCTCGAACCGGTCGCGCGTTGCAGTCAGATTGACGTCCAGCTGACGCACATTGGCGCGGTTCAGCTCCACGATCGCTTGGTCGCGGATGACGTCGTTATATGCGGCGACGACCTGGCTGAAGACGCTGCTCTCCGTCGCGCGCAGCGTCTCTTGCCCGGCGAGCACGCGCTGGTTGGCGGCACGCACATTGTTTTTCACCAAGCCGCCCTGATAGATGGGGACGTTCAGCTGAAGCTGGTTCTGAAGAGTGCGTCCGACAGTCGTGACCTGTCCCGGCGGGATGAGCACGTTTTCCGCGAAGGTGCTGTTCGCCTGAAGGCTGGGCAATCCCTGCGCGCGCTGAATGACGACCGTCTCGTCGGTCGCGCGCTGTTGGGCACGGGCGCCGGTGAGGGTCGGGTTGGCGTTATAGGCCTTGGCGAGCGCGCCTTGTAGCGTCTCCGCTGCCGACGGCCCGGCAAGCGCCAGCGCGGCCACGGAGGTGATCAGGACGGAAACAGTCAGGCGCATGCTCTTGGGTTCACTCTCTGGTTAAAAGACGAAGCTTTTGGGCCGTTCAAAGCCGGGCAGCCGCACCGCCTCGCAATCGGCGAAGAGATCCATGCCAAAGCCGTTGCCGGACTTGCGGCCGATGCCGAGACGGGTGGCGCCCTTCTCGTGAATGGCTGCGGCAAGGCGGCCGCCTTCCTTCAGCTGCGCGAGAAGCGCGTCCGGCAGCTGCTCGACGGCGCCGTCAATGAAGATCAGGTCATAAGGCGCACCCGCTGCCCAGCCTTGGCTGAGCGGACCCTGCACCCATTCGACATTGGCGATGTGGACTGCTTCAGCGGCGAGAGCGGCGTTTTCTTCAAGCGCCACCACCTCGCCGGCAAGTTCCGCCAGCAGGGCAGCCGTATAGCCGGTGGCAGCGCCGACAAGCAGCACCCGGTCCAGCCGAGTCACGGCCGCGTGGGTGAGCAACAGGCCGGTCGCTTCCGGCATGTTGAGCTCACGGCCGCCCCCGACCGGCACCGGGCGATCCATATAAGCGAGCGTGCGCCACTCCTCAGGCACGAAGCGTTCCCGCGGGACGGCAGCCATCACGGCGATCACGCGAGGATCGTTCACCCCGGTCGTGCGCAGCTGGCTTTCGACCATCGCGCGGCGCATCGCTTCGAAATTCTGCTCGGTCATCGGGCTGCCTCTTCGCATAACTGTCTTAGTTGCGCAATACACTTGCACACCAGCTGCGTCTTATCGGCAGGAGAAAGGGACGCCAAGCGCGACATGCCCCTTCTTCAGCAAAGCCCGTGCCAGCGCTCTGCCCCTCTGCGAAGCGCAGGCCGGAGCAGCGGCAAGCGTCCGAAAACGAACAGGGTCTGTTCGCGGGCGGACAGGCTAGCCTGATAGGAGGAAAGAATCTGAGTGGGCGAGCGAGATCAGTTCAAGCCCGGCTCCAGCAGCACATTCGAGCGAAAACGACATGGGCGCGGACACGGTGACCAGCATTGGGCAGCCTGGACGCCGTGCAGGATCGACAGCAGTGATCCCTCGCGTGCCGCATGGCGTTCGACGCGCGTCCAGGTCGGCCCCGTTCACCTCGTCAGCCGCTCCGCATGCCAGCGCAGATGATCGGCCATGAAGCTGGAGATAAAGTAATAGCTATGGTCGTAGCCAGGCTGCATCCGAAGGGTGAGCGGAATGCCGGCCCTATCGCACACGGCCTTCAGCAGCTCGGGGCGAAGCTGCTCGGCCAGAAATTTGTCCGGCTCCCCCTGGTCCACGAGCAGATCGGCTACACGCCCGCCGTGGCCACGCCATCACCCCCGCGGGCTCATGTCTGGCGCGACGAAGATCAGCCCCAACTCCGCACAGGCGGCGCGATGCTCGTCCGTTTCGGTGACGTTCGCGTACGTGCAGGTCAGGCCCCGAAAGATACCAGATCACGGGCAGCCTTGCGCCTTCCGCATGGTCGGGCACGAACACGGGAAACACCATATCCGTGCCCGTGACTTCGCTCGGGTGGGCCCGCCCTGCCTTCGCTCCGCCACACGCTGGCCGGCGCTCGATCCCGGCAGACTGGCGGTGCTGCAGGAGATCTGCGCGCCTACGGCGCGGCTCTGGCTGCCAGCGCGCTGGGAAGGCAGCCCACTTGCGGAGACGCGGGCCTTCGGTACTGACGACGGGAGCGCCAAGACGTTTGGAGGCGACCTGCGCGCATTCCACGCCGCCGAGGCGTCGCGGGGAGAGGTCCTGGAGCGGACGCCCGACGCGCTGGCGATTGAGGATCCCGAGCCATATCGCGCATGGGCAACCGCGCACGGCAGGACCCTGCTCGGCCTGGACGTCGTGCAGCGGGAGCGCCTCGCGCGCTGGCTTGATCGCTTCGCGGGCGCCGCCGGGCGCGAGCCTGGTTCGACGGCGGCTCCGGTCGAGCTGGCGGAACTCGAGCGCGCGATGCTGGCCCTTCCGGCGGACGACGCCCCGACTGACGCCCTCGAGGTCGCACGTCTAATGGAGGACGCTGAACTCGAGCAGTGGCTCGCGACCTCGGACCGCCTCGCCCGGCGCCCGGGCCTGCTCGAAGGGCTTTCGCCGGGACGGTGGATGGCCGCGTGGCGGCGCCGTGGCCTCATGAATCGCGAGGGCCTCTGTGACGGATCGGCGCTGGGCGCCGCGCTTCACCGCGAGATTGGGTTGCGGCCGCTGCGCTCGCGACTGGTTAGGGTGACGACCGAGGTAGGGGAGCCTTGCAGCCTGAGCCAGGGTCGTTAGTGCCGGTGCAGGGGTGCTCGGGACGACTTTGAAGCTGATTGATGGCGACGTGGGGGGCGCGATTGCGTCCGGCATAGGGTCGTTTACCGGCGGCGGCGCCGCGGTTGGAGTGAAAGTTGGTTTAGGCGTCCTCGGCGCCACGCAAGGGTTCTCTAAGGTGTCTCAGTTGGGATTAAAAATACTTTCGTCTAAGGCGGCTGAGGCTAGTGCTTGTGAGGTCTTGAAATGACCGATGCAGCTAGCCTAATATTTGTAACTGTGGCGGCGCCATTTGCGTCGAAAACTCTATTCTGGGTCAACGCAACAATATTTCTATTCACGATGGAAAGAAGATTAACTAAAGAGTTTTGGAGAGTTTCGGCAGTAGAGTTAGTTCTTGGTGCGATTATTGGTTGCTCGTTCGGAATTGCTGTTGCATACCAAGAAGTTCGCACATTCTTCGCTGTCGTGTTTGGTGTATCTGCAATAGCTTACCTTTGGTACATGGTAAGGAGAGCGTGGATGCTTTCTGCCCCTCAAGGCAGCTAGGCGCAACAAGTTCACAGTAACGTTAGTTGAACCGTTTCGAAGTGCTGATTTTAGTAACAGGAGCGTCAAGCTCTCCCGACGCTGCGCCATGGCTGCGCCAGCTGGAGATGGTTTCGATCGTCACCGACGCTCCTCGCCAACGCTCGTGGCCTTGTTGTCGCTAAGGCTGGCATTGCCAAGACGGAAACCGGCCTCTAAGGCCGCACGCGACCGCGGACGCAGCTGCGGAAAGCGTGTCGGGCCACTCGGACCGGCGCGATTTTTCCGGCAAAGTCCAGTCACTTGGCCCGATGGCGGAGTGGTGACGCAGAGGACTGCAAATCCTTGCACCCGGGTTCGATTCCCGGTCGGGCCTCCACTTTCCTGATATGTGCTGTCGGCCGTCAGACGGGCCGGTCGAGGCTCGGCGGCGGTTCGGAGAACCAGCGCGGGCCCGCCGGCGTCATGTGAAAGCAATCCTCCAGCCGTACACCGAACTTGCCCGGCAGGTAGATGCCGGGTTCGTTCGAGAAGCACATGCCGGGCGCCAGCGGGGTCGTCTCGCCATGGACCAGGTTGACGGGCTCATGTCCGTCCATACCGATGCCGTGGCCGGTGCGGTGCGACAGACCGGGCAGCTTGTAGCGGGGGCCGAAGCCCTGGCGCTCGTAGAAGGCACGCACGGCATCGTCGACCGCGCCGGCGGGCATGCCGATCCGGGCGGTGCGCATGGCGACATTCTGGCCTTCGCGCATCAGCTCCCACACTCTGCGGACCTCGTCGGGTGCGCGGCCGGGCACGAAGGTGCGGCTGATATCCGACTGATAGCCTTCGACGGTGCAGCCGCAGTCCATCAGCACGACTTCGCCTTCGCGCACCCGCTGCGGCTTGCCGGTGCCATGGGGATAGGCCGCCGCTTCTCCGAGCAGAACGAGCGCGAACTCCGGCCTGCCGCCGAGTTTCGTCGTGGCCGCGTTCATCAGCGCGCCGATCTCCGCCGGCGTCATGCCCTCGCGGATGCGCGGCACCGTCCAGCGATAGGCAGCGACCGTCACGTCCGCCGCCTTCTGCATCAGCGCGATCTCGGCCGGCGTCTTGATCATGCGTGACCCGCGCACGACCGGGTTGGCGGAGACAATGCGGGCGCCCGGAACGGCCCGTGCGAGGCCGTCGCTTGCGAAGAAGCGCACCGTCTCCTCGATGCCGATGGTGCCTCGGTCGAGCCGCCGCTCCTTTAGGCAGGCAGCGATCAGCGCGACTGGGCTCTCATCTTCCTGCCAGACGCGGATCTCGGCTGGAATGCCGAGCGACTCCTCGACTGACGGCTTCTCAAAATAGGGCGTGACGATCAGCGGTTCGCCGGTGACCGGCAGCACCGCCGCGGTCAGCCGCTCGCTGCGGCTCCAGCGCACGCCGGTGAAATAGACGAGCGAGGAGCCGGGCTCGATCAGCACTGCGCCAATGCCGTGCCGCCGCATCAGCTCCTGCGCCCTCGCGACCCTTCGTGCCCGCTCCTCCCGCCCGATCGGTACCACGTCGCGGGTGATTGGCTGCAGGTCGGACGTGTCGATCTCGGCAGCCAAAGCGGGGTTCGGGAACAAGGCCGAAAGACCGACCAGGCCGGCTGACATGAGGAGCTCACGACGGTTCATGTCCGAACCGTAGCTGCCAGCGAGTCCAGGTGTCGAGACTCGAGAAGCGGTTCTAGAGTTTCTCTAGAGGCTCAGCCTCAGCGAGGCGCGCACCTGGCGTGGTTCGACAAGATGAAGATGATAATCCTCCACGCCCTCTGCCGGTTCTCCCGGCAATCGTGAAGCGTAGAAATAGGTGATGTCGGCCTCTTTCGCGTTTAATAGGTTCAACACGTCGAGCCCAATCTTCGCAGGCCCGCGCCGCCAATAAGCGCCGAGATTGAAGAGCGTCGTTGGTCGCGAGCGGGCGCTGCCATCCTCGATCAGCGGCGCCGCGGCAAAGTGGCGGATGCGGAGCGCCGTCGACATGCCACTCCCCAAGGTGGCTTCGGCGCCGCCGGACATCACACGGGATACGGAGTTGGGGATGCGTCTCTGCCCCGCTGGAAGATTGCGGAAACGTGCGCGGGTGATCCCTCCGGCAGCATCCAGGGCAAGCCAGGATAGCGGCCGCCAGAACAAGGTCGCTTCTGCTCCGATACGCCGCGTGGCATCATGCGGATCGGTCGCGCCGCCATCGCCGACAAAGACCAGCTCGGATCCCAAAGAAAGATGGTAGCCGACCAGAAACGCCGTAAAGTTCGGCCGCTCGATCCGCGCGCCAAGCTCCGAGCCGCGTGCCTTAACCAAGACCTGGACGCGATCCACGGTTTCGCCGGTCAGAGGGTCAACGCGAATCGACGCACCGCGTACGTCGTTCGAATGGAAGCTTTCCCCAAAATTTGCGTACAACTCGACGCCGTCGCCGGCTCTCCAGGCCAGCGCCGCTTTCGGACTGAGGATCGCGTCAGTGCCCCTGCCGGAGTTGAGGGGATTGCTGCGGCGTCGACTGTATAGCCATATAGGTCGCCACGGGCCCCGAGCGTCAGCCGCAGGCGATCAGTGAGCGCAGCGCTTCCCTCCAGTAAAAGCGCGCCGCTATATTCATCGACGCCGTCCTCGCGGACCACGCCGGTCCTGCGTCCGGCGACGGAGGGGTAGAGCCCGATCGTATCGATGTGATCCCATCGCGCATCGGCGCCGAAGCTCAGGCTGATCGGCCGGTCTGCGACAGCGACCGGCACAGTGTGCCGGAGTGACCCGCCGAAAACGGTGCGCCGATCCCGCGGCTGAAACTGGTCGCCATTTGCCGGGTCGCCAAGAAAATAAGTGAAGTTGGAGGTGAGCCGGAAAAGATAGCGGACCGCGAACAGGCGCAGCTCTGTGCCGCCGATCTTCGCCTGACCGGTCAGGCCGAAGCGCGTGGTGCGACCGCCCAGATCGGGGTCGACATTGCCGAACCGGTCGATCAGCCCAGCGTCAATGGCGCGTTGAGGCACCTGATCGGTGGCGCTCCAGCGGGCATGGTAGCCGGTCAGGCCTATGCTCCAGTTTGCACCGGACAGCTTGGCAAAACCGTTCAGCTTCCGGAGATTCTCGTCCAGTTGCCACGGTCCGTTTGAATGCGTGCCTTCCAGCGCCAGCAGCAGGTCGCCGTCACCGACTTCGCTGCTCCCGGCGACCAGGCCCCGATAATGGCCGAAGCTGCCGATCGTTGCCTCGGCAATGGGTGCTGCAAGGCGGCTGGAGGTGGCGATGCTGAGTCGCAATCATCGCCGGAACATTCTCGACCAGCTCGCCCACACGACTTAGCGGCTTATCCTCGAAGTCTCGATAGCCGACCACGCCTTGCGACCCGCTGATCGCGATCCCGATTTGCGGCAGCGCCCGGCCATAGACGATGATGTCGCCTTCACGCTCGGCTTCGGGGGCCAGCTGCGCCGAAACCGGCACCGCGGTAATAAGCAAAGCTGCGGCAAGCGGAACGCACGACCAACCCTGCAACGCCCCCCTTTGATGCCCTTCTCGTCGTAACGGGAAGCACCAATCGATGACAACGATAAGTCGCCCGCCCACGCCCCGCTTGACGGTTCAGCCGATATCGCCTTGTTGCGGCGGGGAAGAGGAAGCTGAACGTGGCCAAACGCCTGACCTATTACATCCTTGCCGGACTAGTGCTCGGCATCTTCGTGGGCTGGGCGCTGAACGCCTCGATCGGCGATCCGGAGCGGCTGAAGACGATCGCCGGCTATTTCTCGATCCTGACGACGATCTTTCTGCACCTGATCAAGATGATCATCGCGCCGCTGGTGTTTTCGACCCTGGTGGTAGGCATCGCGCATATGGGCGACACGGCGGCGCTGGGCCGGGTCGGCGCCAAGGCGGTCGGCTGGTTCGTGACCGCGAGCCTGATCTCCCTGAGCCTCGGCCTGCTGCTCGTCACCGTGTTCCAGCCGGGAGTGGGCCTGAACCTGCCGCTGCCGCCTGCGGACGCGAGCGCTGGCGTGGACCGCTCCGCCTTCGATTTCGCCAAGTTCGTGGCGCACATCTTCCCCGAGTCGATGATCGGCGCGATGGCGTCGAACGACATATTGCAGATCGTCGTCTTTTCGTTGTTCGTGGGCGTCGCCATCACCGCGGTCGGCGAGCCGGCCAAGCCGCTCGTTCGCGCGACGGAATCGCTGGTCAAGGTGATGCTGCAGATCACCGACTATGTGATGCGGTTCGCGCCCGTCGCCGTGTTCGCGGCGGTCACCGCCACGATTGCGCAGCGCGGCCTGTCGATCCTTGGCACCTATGGCTATTTCATGGGCACCTTCTATCTCGGGCTCATCGCGCTCTGGCTGCTGCTGATCGGCGCCTGTTTCCTGTTCATCGGCGGCCGGACGGGGCTCCTGGTGCGCTATATCCGCGACCCGATCGTGCTCGCTTTCTCGACGGCGTCGTCCGAGGCGGCCTATCCCCGTACCCTGGAGGCGCTCGACCGGTTCGGCGTGCCGCCGCGCATCGCCAGCTTCGTCCTGCCGCTCGGCTATTCGTTCAATCTCGATGGCTCGATGATGTACATGACCTTCGCGACGATCTTCATCGCGCAGGCCTATGGCATCGACCTGACCCTCGGGCAGCAGGTGCTGATGCTGCTGACGCTGATGATCACGTCCAAGGGCGTGGCCGGCGTGCCGCGCGCCAGCCTGGTGGTGATCACGGCGACGCTCGCCCAGTTCAACATCCCCGAGGCCGGGCTGTTGCTGATCCTGGCTGTCGATCACTTCCTCGACATGGGCCGTTCGGCGACCAACGTCGTCGGCAATGCGGTGGCGAGCGCCGTCGTCGCCAAATGGGAGGGCGACCTCGACCCTGTCGAGCCCGCCGATATCGAGCCGCCGCATGCGCCTTCGGAGCATGGGCCGGCGGTGGATGTCGATAACTTCCGCGAGAACCGGTCGGACGAGGTCAGCCTGGGCAAGCCTCAGGCATAGGCATAGGGTCCGCCCCGCTCCAGCGCTCGGTCATAGGCGGGGCGCGCGTGAATGCGGTCGAGCCAGGCTGTCAGGTTAGGGCGAGAGGCGCCGAGCCCGGCGCGCTGGCGGGCAGCTTCGAGCGGGAAGCTCAGCATGATGTCGGCGGCGGTGAGTTCGTCGCCGACGAACCAGTCGCGGCCGGACAGCTCGCGCTCCAGATAATCGAGATGCACGTCGATCATAGGCTGGATGCGCGTCTGCGCGCGCTTGCCGAAAATGGGCACGCGGCTCAGCACCAGCTTCACCAGCAGCGGCGGCATCAGCGAACCCTCGGCATAATGGAGGAAGAAGCGATAACGCAGGATGGCGTCACGGTGCGGCGGCGGGCCGAGCCGGCCGTCAGCCTTCTCGACCAGATATTCGATGATGGCGCCGGTCTCCGCGACGACCGTGTCGCCGTCCTGGATCACCGGGGACTTGCCGAGCGGGTGCACTTGGCGGAGCTCGGGCGGGGCAAGCATCGTCTTCTTGTTCCGCTCGTAGCGCTTCACTTCATAGGGCAGGTCCAGTTCCTCCAGCATCCAGAGGATGCGCTGCGAGCGGCTGTTTTCGAGATGATGAACGATAATGGTCATGCGGTGGCGCTCCAGATCCAGATGGCGGCGGGAAAGCTGACCCGGTCGCCATCGCGGTGCTGACGGACCAGATCGGCCAGGCCCTGTTCGAGCCGGCTGCGGCCGGATTCGTCCAAGTCCCTGAGGGCGCGGGCGACGGGGCCGATGCGGCGGAAATAGTCGATGGCGTCGGTGACCGGGTCAGCGCCGCTGCCGGCGACATAATCGACATCGAGCGCCTGTGCCTCTGCGTCACGCCAGCCGGCGCGGTTCAGGATGCGCGCGACATGGTCCCGATCGGCGAAGGCGAACGGCCCGGGAGCGTGCGGGTCGCCTGATGCTTTGGGCATCAGATGGGCCAGGCCCGAGGCCCAGACGTTCAGCGCCGGGGAGCGGAAGCAGGAGAAGACGATGCCTCCTCCCGAACGCACAAGGCTGCGCAGGTGCGAGAAGGCGCCGACCGGATCGGCGAAGAACATGACGCCGTGCCGGGAGACAAGCAGATCGACGCCCGTCTGCCCTGCCCAGGTCGAGGCATCCCCTTGCTCGAAGCACACTGGGCCGTCCGGCGGAACGCGGGAGCGGGCAACGGCGATCAGAGCCTGCGACAGGTCCACGCCGACGATGTTGGCGGCCGGCAGGCGCGCAGCGAGCGAGAGACTGGTCGTCCCTGCGCCGCAGCCCACGTCGACGATGCGAGGCGCCTCCAGCGTCGAGACACGTGCGACAGCCGCATCCACCAACGCGGCATCGACGGGCACGAAACTGCGATCGGTGCGGCGCCACTCTTCGGCCCAGACGTCACCGACACGGCCGGACCATTCACTACTGTCCATCGCCGGACGTTAGCGCAGCGTTACGACCGGGAGAAGAGAGCGACGAAGCGATAGGCACTCAGAACAGGAATGTTCTCACAAAGGATACGAAGGGCACAAAGGAGGAGCACCGGACCTCTTCGTGATCTTTGTGATCGTTGTGAGAACAACAAACGCGGGCCCCCGGCCCAAGGCCGGGGTGACGTTCAGAGGGAAAGTCCCCTCCCCCTCTACATATCGTCCAGGTCCTCGGCGCCGGGGCTGACCATCAGGGCTTCGGCGACATCGTCGGTCTTGCCGCGGATCGCCTTTTCGAGGCGCGCCGCCATTTCGGGGTTCTCACGCAGATAGGTCTTCGCGTTCTCGCGGCCCTGGCCGATCCGCACCGAGTCATAGCTGAACCAGGCGCCGGACTTCTCGACCAGCCCGGCCTTGACGCCGAGGTCCAGTATCTCGCCGATCTTGGAGATACCCTCGCCATACATGATGTCGAACTCGACCTGCTTGAACGGCGGCGCGACCTTGTTCTTGACGACCTTCACCCGGGTGGTGTTGCCGACGATATCGTCCCGATCCTTGATCTGCCCCGTGCGGCGGATGTCGAGACGGACGGACGCGTAGAACTTCAGCGCATTGCCGCCGGTCGTGGTCTCCGGATTCCCGTACATCACGCCGATCTTCATGCGCAGCTGGTTGATGAAGATCACCATGCAGCGCGAGCGGCTGATCGATCCGGTGAGCTTGCGCAGCGACTGCGACATCAGCCGCGCCTGTAGGCCGACATGGCTGTCACCCATCTCACCCTCGATCTCCGCGCGCGGCACCAGGGCGGCCACGGAGTCGACCACCAGCACGTCGATCGCATTCGACCGCACGAGCGTGTCGGTGATCTCCAGCGCCTGCTCTCCCGTGTCCGGCTGCGACACGATCAGTTCGTCGATGTCGACGCCCAGCTTCTTGGCATAAACCGGATCGAGCGCATGCTCGGCATCCACGAAGGCCGCGGTGCCGCCATTGCGCTGCGCTTCGGCGATCACGTGCAGGGCAAGCGTCGTCTTGCCCGACGACTCAGGGCCATAGACTTCGATCACGCGGCCGCGCGGCAAGCCGCCGACACCCAATGCAATGTCCAGTCCCAGCGACCCGGTCGAGATCGCCTCTACCTGCATCGCTTCCTTCGAGCCCAGCTTCATCGCCGAGCCCTTGCCGAACGCGCGATCAATCTGCGCCAGCGCCGCTTCGAGAGCCTTTTGCCTGTCCATATTCCCCAACTTGTCGGATTCGACGACCTTCAGCTGCGCTGCCATGTCCAAGCCTCCCTAAGCGAAAACGCGAACCGCGTTCAACGCATGCTTCGTACCGCATCCGTTCCGCTAGAACAAGAGGAGAACAACTTATTTGTTCAGGAGCGCGGTGAAGGCGTCGCGCACGCCGTCGAGCGTGTAAGGCTTGCTGAGCACGGGCACATTCGCATGCCGTTCGGGCACCGCGTCATTGCCGCCGCCCGTTGCCAGCACGACGGCTGACCACGGTCGCTGAGCGCATCGGCAACCGGCCAGGACGTCTCGCCGTCACGCAGATTCACATCAAGCAACGCCGCCGAGAAGCCGCCGCGCGCGACATGATCTAGCGCATCATCGACGCGATCCACACAGCCGGCGAGACGATAGCCGAGTGCGTCGAGGAAATCCTCGAGCATCATCGAGATGAGCGGTTCGTCCTCGACGATCAGGATGGCGGGAGCCTCGGTCATTGCGCGCCCGATACTGAACCAAAAGGTTCAACGCAAAAGAAAATCACTTGGCTGCCAGTGCCGCCCGCGCGGCTTCGGCAAGTTGCTGGACAGAGAAGGGTTTAGGCAGAAAAGCGACATTCTCGATATCGATCGATTTGCGCAACTGCTCCTCGGCGTAACCGGACATGAAGAGGATCGGCAGTTCCGGGTATTTAGCCCGGGCGTGGCGCACCAATGTCGGCCCGTCCATCGTCGGCATGACCACGTCGGAGATCAGCAGGTCGAAGCTCTCGCCTGCTTCCAAACACTCCAGGGCTTCCTCGCCATTGCCGGCAGTGACGACCTTATAACCTTGGCGCGTGAGGGCACGCTCGGCCACGGCGCGCACCATCGCTTCGTCTTCGACGAGCAATATGGTCCCGCTGCCCCACAGTTCGGCGGGCCGCTCCTTGGGCTGGGGCGTGGCAGGTTCGGCCACCGGCTCTGCCTTGTGTACGGGCAGGTAGATGACGAAGCTCGTCCCCTGCCCCAGCACCGAATCGGCGAAGATGAAGCCGTTCGACTGTTTGACGATACCGTAGACGGTGGAGAGGCCGAGGCCCGTTCCCTTGCCGACTTCCTTGGTGGTGAAGAAGGGCTCGAAGATCTTGGGCAGCACGTCGGGCGGGATGCCGGTGCCCGTGTCGGTTATGCTGATCGCCGTATAGTCGACGATCGGCATGATCTCGCTCTTCATCCGGCGCACATCGGCGGCGGAGACGGCGTAAGTCTGCAGCGTCAGCACGCCGCCTTCCGGCATCGCATCGCGCGCATTCACGGCCAGATTGACGATCACCTGCTCCAGCTGGCCGGGGTCGGCGCGCACCGAACCAAGATTGCGGCCATGCTTGACGTTCAGCGTCACCGTTTCGCCGAGCAGTCGTTTGAGCAAATTGAACACGTCCGAGACGACATCGGGCAGCTGCAGCACCTGTGGCCGTAAAGTCTGCTGGCGTGAGAAAGCGAGCAGCTGCCGCGTCAGGCTCGCCGCGCGATTCGAGTTGGCGCGGATCTGCTGGATATCGTCATAGTCGCTGTCGCCTGGCGTGTGGCGCATCAGCATCAGGTCGCAATGGCCGATGATCGCGGTCAATATGTTGTTGAAGTCGTGCGCGACGCCGCCGGCGAGCTGGCCGACTGCCTGCATCTTGGTCGCCTGCGCCACCTGCCGCTTCAGCCGCGACTCCTCGGCATTGTCTTTCAAGGAGAGCAGCACGGCCGCCTCGCCGAGCCCTCGCGCGCCGGCGATCGACAGCGCCACCGGATCGTCTGGGCGAGACTGCAGCCGGATGGCGATGTCGCCCGACATGGGCGGACCAGAGGCGAAACGGCGCACCGTATCCGCCACTGCCGCCTTGTCTTCGCGCACGACCAGGTCGCTGGGGTAGACAGGCTTCGATCCCGGATCGATGCCGGCGACGCGCGCGAAGGCGTCGTTCAGGAACAGGAAGCGCCCGTCGCGGTCCGCAAGCGCAAAGCCCAGCGGCAGCATCGAAAGCAGGGTCTGGATGTGGCTGGAGGCGCTCCCCTCGCCCAGCCGCGGCGCGCCGTCATCGTCGATCAGGAAGATGAGCGTCGCGCCATTGCGGTCATTCGGATCCAGCGGCACCTGCAAGAGCCTCACCGGCCCGCCGGTCGGCCCTTCGCGCTCGAAGCGGATCAGTCCGCGCTTGTCGATGGTGAGGAGCGTGCCGAGGTCGCGGCCGCCGATCGCCGCATCCGCAGAACCGGTCGCGCGGAGAGCGAAGGCGCGGTTGGCGCCGCCGATCCGGCCGTCAGCGGCGATCAGCACGCCCATGATGCCCGCTTCGCCCAGCCGCTCGCCTGCCTCCGAGCCGATCATGCGCCGTGCTTCGCTGAGCAGGTTCATGCTCGCGACCGGGCGGAAGCGCCAGAGCAGATGGTCTTCCTCGGCCCCGACCCGGGTCAGTTCGGCGGCGAGCGTGCCGGCATCCCGCCGCAACCCGTCGATCCGCGCCGCGCCATCCCGCCAAGCATTCTGTTCGGCCTCACGCAGCCGGCCGGCAGAGGCATCGCCCAGCGGCAGTTCGGCCGGCGCGGCATAGCCGTCGAACCAACGAGCGTAACAATCATTGGCACAGACCAATCCACCACGCCGGTTTGTCACCGCCATGGCCATCGAGTCATCGTCGATGGCGGCACGGATCAGCGACCAGTCATGGGCGCTGCGGGCAAAAGCGGCCGCCGGCGCCTGGCGGCGGAGCATGACGCTGAGCGCAACGCCGACAGCAACCGCCCCTGCCACGAAGCCTGCGGCGACCAGCCAGTGACCCAGCAGCAGAAAAACGAGCAGTCCCGTGGCCAGTGCAGCCGCACCGACGGCGACCAACACGGTCATGCTGCCGCCAGTCTCCGAACGGCCGTTGCTCAGCAAGGCCGGGCCGGCACGGGTCGCCATGGGTGCGCGGTTCTTATTGCGGCTTGCGGGTCTGGTCTTCGGCGCCCGGTGCCGGAACCTTGGTCGTGGCCTGGGCGGAGAGCACGGCCGGCGGCGGCCCCTTCGCGATCAGCGCCGCAAGCCGGGCCTGTTCGGGGCAGTTGTTCGCGCAGAGGCGCTGGACCTTGGCCAAATTCTCCCGCGCCTTCACGATCGCGCCCTTCTGAACCAAAGCATCGCCTTGGCCGGCGAGCGCCGCGACATCGTTCGGCTCCAGCTCCAGGGCTTCGCGATAAAAGCGGATCGCCTTGCCTGGCAGCCCCTGTGCTTTGGCGATCTCGGCCAACTCGAGAAACGCCTTGCGGTTCTTCGGATCGACGACCAGCGCGCTTTCCAGCAAATCGGTTGCCTGGTCGAGATTGCCCGCCGCTCGCGCGGTGCGTGCCTGGTCTGCCAAAGCCACGGAGCGCGCATCGATCTGTGCATCCGGCTTCTGCCCCTGCACGGCGGTGGAAAGCGCGGCCACACCAAGCGCGGCGGCAAGGGCAACGGGAACCAAACGCATAGACCTCTCCAACTTCGTCGGGCGGCGTCCTAACATGGCCGCTCGAAACGCGCGACGAAAAACCCATCGGTGCCGTCCTGGCCCGGAGAGAGCAAGACCCCGGCACCGCGTCCGGTTCCCGCGCTCTCGAAGGGGCGTTGCGAACGCCAGCCTGGATGAGCGCCAAGGAAGCTGGCCGCCTGCTCCGCGCCTTCTTCGTCCAGAAGCGAGCACACGGCGTAGATAAGCCTGCCGCCAGGGCGCACAAGCCGGGCGCCGACCTCGATCAATCGCGCCTGCAGCACCGTCAGGCGCCCCAGCCGCTCCGGCGTCAGCCGCCAACGCGCCTCCGGGTTGCGCCGCCAGGTGCCTGTGCCCGAACAGGGCGCGTCGATCAGCACCGCATCGGTGGCCTCGGCCAAATCATCCAGCGCTTCCAGTTCCCGATTGGGATTGAGCAGCCGCGTTTCAATATTGAAGGCACCGGCTCTTGCGGCCCGGTCGGGGAGCCGCGACAGGCGAGAGCGGTCGGCGTCGCATGCGATCAGCCGGCCCTCGCCGTGCATGTCCGCGGCAAGAGCGAGCGTCTTCCCACCTGCGCCGGCGCAGAGGTCAATAACGACTTCGCCAGGCAATGCGCGGCAAGCAAGCGCGATCAACTGGCTCCCTTCGTCCTGAACCTCGATTTTGCCTTCTTGCCACAGCGGATGCTGCTCGACGGCGATGTGGTTCGCTAGCCGCAAGCCATATGGCGTAACGCGGCCAGGCTCGGCGCCAGGAAGTTGCGGCAAAACTTCCTCGCGTGTCGCCTTGAGCAGGTTCACTCGCAAGTCGAGCGGCGCTCTACCCAGCAGGGCTGTCGCATCGACATGCGCAAGCTTCGGCGCGAGCCATCCTGGGACGATTGAGGCCGGGGCGACGGGTTCGTCGGCGGACCGCGGTTCAGGCCCATGCGAAGAGCCATCGAACAGAGCTTGAAGCTCCGGCTGCTCCTCGGCCAATCCCAGAATCGCCGCTCGGCCGCTCTCCGGCCGCTCGCCCGTACGCCGGATCGCACCATAGACAAGCTCGCGCACAGCGCGCCGGTCCTTCGAGCCGGCATAGCGCCGCGTTTTGAAGTAGCTCGCAATGACCCTGTCCGCCGCCGGCCCGGCATCGCGCGCGGCGGCGATGATCAAGTCGAGCAGCTCGATCGCAGACTGAACGCGGGCCGGGGGAGTCATGAGCCCGCCTAAGGCTAAGCGGACGGCGTTTCCATCACAAACGCGTTCAGCTTGTTGCCGTCCAGATCGCGGAAATAGGCAGCGTAAAAGCCGGATCCACGTTCGCCCGGAGGTCCCGCGCACGTCCCTCCCTGCTCGAGCGCCAACGCGTGGATGCGGCCCACCTGCTCGCGCGACTTGGCCTCCAGCGCCACCATCACGCCATTGCCGACGGTCGCCACATTGCCGTCGAAAGGCTTGGTCAGGCCGAGGCCGGCCAATCCACCGGGCGTGCCCCAGGCGATCGCGTTCGGCCACTCCATCATGCGCTTCGTACCAAGCTCCGCCGCTATGGCGTCGTAGAAGGGGGCGCCACGCTCCAGGTCGTTTGTTCCCAAGGTCACATAGCCGATCATCGCATCCTCCGCTGATCGTCGGAACATATCAGGAACAACCATATGCGGCAAGCTTAACGCGTCGGATAGTTTGGCGCTTCCCGGGTGATGGTCACGTCGTGGACATGGCTTTCGCGCAGGCCCGCATTGGTGATGCGGACGAAGCGGGCGCGCTGCTGCAGCTCTTCGATGCTGCGCGCGCCGGTATAGCCCATCGCCGCCTTCACGCCGCCGACCAGCTGGTGGATCACGTCCTTGGCCGGACCCTTATAGGGCACCTGGCCTTCAATGCCTTCAGGAACAAGCTTCAGCTGGTCCTTGATATCCTGTTGAAAATAGCGGTCGGCCGACCCGCGCGCCATCGCGCCGACCGAGCCCATGCCGCGGTAGGATTTGTACGCCCGCCCCTGATAGAGGAAGGTCTCACCGGGTGCTTCCTCGGTGCCGGCGAGCAGAGAGCCGACCATTACGCACGAAGCGCCCGCGGCGATCGCCTTGGCGATGTCGCCCGAGGTGCGCAGCCCGCCATCGGCGATCACCGGCACGCCCGACTTGGACGCTTCTCGCGCCGAGTCCATGATCGCGGTCAGCTGCGGCACACCAACCCCTGCGACGACGCGGGTGGTGCAGATGGAACCAGGGCCGATGCCGACCTTCACAGCATCGGCACCGGCGTCGATCAAGGCGCGCGTGGCCTCGCCCGTTGCCACATTGCCGGCCACGATCTGCACCGAGTTGGAGATCTTGCGCACGCGAGCCACGGACTCCGCCACCATCTTCGAATGGCCGTGCGCGGTGTCGATCACGATCAGGTCGCACTCTGCATCGAGCAGCGCCTCGGTGCGTTCGAAGCCCTTGTCGCCCACCGTAGTCGCGCCCGCGACGCGCAGCCGCCCCGATGCGTCCTTGGTCGCGTTCGGGTGGAGCACCGCCTTTTCGATATCCTTGACGGTGATCAGGCCGACGCAGCGATAATCCTTGTCGACGACCAGCAGCTTCTCGATACGCCGCTGGTGGAGGATCCGGCGGGCCTCGGCCTGGCTCACGTCCGAGGGGACCGTTGCCAGATCCTCGCTGGTCATCAGCTCAGAGACGGGCTGGTTCGGGTTACCTGCAAACCGAACGTCGCGATTGGTCAGGATGCCGACCAATCGGCCCGAACTCTCGACGACGGGAATTCCGGAGATCCGGTTCTCGGCCATCAGCGCCTGTGCTTCGGCGAGCGTCGCGGTCGGGGCGATGGTGATCGGATTGACGACCATCCCGCTTTCAAACCTTTTCACCTGCCGCACCGCCGCCGCCTGTTCCTCGACAGACAAGTTGCGGTGGAGCACGCCGATGCCGCCCAGCTGCGCCATCACGATCGCCATCTCGGCCTCGGTGACCGTATCCATCGCCGAGGACAGGATCGGGATGTTTAATGAGATGTCGCGGGTTAGGCGGGTGCGGGTGTCGGCCTGGCTCGGCAGGACTTCGGATTCGGCAGGTTTCAGCAGGACATCGTCGAAAGTGAGACCGAGTTCGATGTCCATGCGCGCCAATGCCCTTGAGTCGAAGATTGGCGGGCCATGTAATCATTGCTTGCACGCCGCGCTAGCCGCATAACCGGATCATCTCTGGGGGGAGCGCCGCATGGCCGAGACAGCCACTTTCTTCATCCTTGTCCTCGTCATCATCTACCTTGCAGCGAGCGTGAAGGTCGTCCGACAAGGTTATGAATATACGATCGAATATTTCGGCAGGTTCGTGACGGTCGCGAAGCCCGGCTTCAACTTCTATCCGGCCTTCTTCTACCGCGTCGGCCGCAAGGTGAACATGATGGAGCAGGTGCTCGACATTCCGGGCCAGGAGATCATCACCAAGGACAATGCGATGGTCGCGGTCGACGGCGTCGTGTTCTTCCAGGTGCTGGACCCGGCCAAGGCCGCATACGAAGTGTCGGACCTCTACATCGCCATCATGCAGCTCACCACGACCAACCTGCGCACCGTGATGGGCTCGATGGATCTGGACGAGCTGCTGTCCAAGCGCGACGAGATTAACGCGCGGCTGCTTGCGGTCGTCGATCACGCGACCAGCCCCTGGGGCGTCAAGATCACCCGAGTCGAGATCAAGGACATCCGCCCCCCTGCGGATATCTCAAACGCGATGGCGCGGCAGATGAAGGCGGAGCGCGAGAAGCGCGCCGCCATCCTGGAGTCCGAAGGCATGCGCGCGTCTGAAATTCTGCGCGCGGAGGGTGCCAAGCAGGCCCAGATTCTAGAGGCGGAGGGCCGCAAGGAAGCCGCTTTCCGCGACGCAGAGGCCCGCGAGCGCTCAGCCGAGGCGGAAGCGAACGCGACCCGCGCTGTCAGCCAGGCAATCGAGACCGGCAGCACTCAGGCGATCAACTACTTCGTTGCGCAGAAATATGTAGAGGCGATCAGCAACTTCGCGACCTCACCCAATGCCAAGACCATCCTCTTCCCGGTCGAGGCCACTCAGTTGATCGGCACGCTCGGCGGCATCGGCGAACTGGCGCGCGATGCACTGAACCGCGGCGAGCAGCCCAAATGAGCCTCGATGTCGACGCTTACTGGTATTGGATGATCGTTGCAGTCGTACTCGGCGCGGCAGAAATTCTGGTGCCGGGCGTGTTCCTGATCTGGATCGCGGCGGCGGCGGCAATCACGGCGCTGGTGACCCTCGTCGCGGGACCGCCGGTCGCCTTGCAGTTCACGATCTTCGCAGGGCTGGCGCTGATTGCGACCTGGGCCGGGCGGAAGTGGTATGTTTCGCGGCCGGTGCCCTCGGCTGATCCCCTGCTCAACGACCGCGCTGCGCGGCTGGTCGGCGAGACGGTCGAGCTGACCAGCCCGATCGTGAACGGCCGCGGCCGGGCGCGGGTCGGCGACAGCGAATGGAATGTCCGCGGCCCCGATGCGCCCGCCGGCACCTGCCTCCGCGTCATCGGTATCGAGGACGGCGCGCTCGTCGTCCGGCAACCCACGTCATTGCCCGACCAGGCGGGTTCGACTAGCCAGCCCTGATGGCCGCCACGATCGCCCTGGTCGACGACGACCGGAACATCCTGACATCGCTGTCCATCGCCCTTCAGTCGGAGGGGTTCGTCACGCGCCTCTATTCGGACGGCGAGGCGGCGCTGAAGGCTCTGCTCGACAATCCGCCCGATATTGCCGTGTGCGACATCAAGATGCCGCGGATGGACGGGCTCGAACTGCTGCGCCGGCTGCGCGAGAAAAGCGCTCTGCCCGTCATCTTCCTGACCTCCAAGAATGACGAGCTGGACGAGGCATTGGGACTCGCGCTCGGAGCCGACGATTATATCGCCAAGCCCTTCTCTCAGCGGTTGCTGATCGCCCGCATCAAAGCGATCCTGCGGCGGGTCGAACTTCTCAGCAAACCGCTATCCGCCAATGCCGAGCCCGCCGCAGAACCGCTGGTGCGCGGCGAGCTGCGGATGGACCCGGCCCGGCACAAAGTGACCTGGAAGGGCAAGGACGTGACGCTGACCGTCACCGAGTTCCTGATCCTGGAGTCGCTTGCCCAGCGGCCGGGAGTGGTCAAATCGCGTAACCAGCTGATGGACGCCGCCTATCAGGACGACGTCTATGTCGATGACCGCACCATCGACAGCCATATCAAGCGTCTGCGGCGCAAGTTCCGCCAAACCGACCCGCAGTTCGACGGCATCGAGACCCTGTATGGCGCCGGATATCGACTCGCCGAGTCCTGAGGCGATCGATCCGCCTTTGCGCTGGTCGGGGCGGGTCTCGCTCACGACCCGCATACTGGCGGTCAACGTCTTCGCGCTGGCGCTGTTGGCGGGCGCCTTCTTCTATCTGCAGAGCTATCGCGCGCGGCTGATCGACTTTCGCGCGGACCGTGCCGTCAGAGAGCTCGGCCTGATCCATGACGCGCTGGAGTCCGCGCCGCCGGCACAGGTGCCGTCGCTGCTGGCGCGGATGGCCGAGCGCACCAGGAGCCGGCTGCGCGTCTATGGGCCCGATGGCCGGCTGCAGCTCGACACCTGGCGGATCGCTGCACCCAATTACACGCTGCGCGACCCTGACGAGGAGGCCTGGCAGCGTCAGGTCGCCCGCTTCCTCGATCGCGTGGTCGACTTCGTCACCCGCGCCAAGCGGCCGCGGAACTACATAGAGCCGGTGCCGGACCACGCCACGGCCTGGCCCGAGATTCGGACAGCCCTCGCCGAGCGCAAGGGAATTGCGGATGACAGCTTCGCGCCGGACCGCACCTTCATGATCACTGCGGCGGCGCCGATGGGGGGCGGCGCGCTGCTGATGACGACCAATGCGCGGGACGTCACTCGGATCGTGCGCGCGGAACGGCTGCGGCTCGCACTGATGCTGCTGGGGGTGACCATTCTGTCGGTGTGGCTGTCGATGTTCCTCGCCCGCACCATCGTGAAGCCGCTGCGCAAACTCGCCCGCGCGGCTGTGCGGGTGCGGCTTGGCCGCGCGCGCGAAGTGACCGTACCGCGCCTGCATGGCCGCAGGGATGAGATCGGCTCGCTTGCCCAGGCGCTCGCCGATATGAGTCAGGCGCTGCGCCAGCGCATCGACGCCACGGACGCTTTCGCCGCCGACGTGACGCACGAGCTGAAGAACCCCCTCGCCTCGCTGCGCTCGGCGATCGACGCGATGCCCAAGGTTCAGGATGAACAGCAGCGCGCTCAATTGCTGGAGATCATACAGGACGATGTCCGGCGGCTGGACCGGCTCATCACCGACATCGCCGAGGCCTCCCGCCTCGATGCCGAACTCTCACGGGCGCGGTTGCAACGGATCGATCTGGGTCAGGTGATCGAGTCGATGCTGAAGGCGCGGGAGCTGCGCGGCCCCAATCCGCGCGGCGTGCAGGTCGCATTCGCCCGCCCCCGCATCGGTACCGCCGTCGTTCGCGGCGACGAGTTCCGGCTGATGCGCATCATCGAGAACCTGCTCGACAACGCCATCTCCTTTTCGCCTGATCAGGGGCTGGTGCAGCTGACGGCGACCCGCACCGGCGACGAAGTGATCGTCAAGGTCGAGGATCAGGGTCCCGGCGTCCCGGCCGAACTGCGCGACTCGATTTTCCGCCGCTTTACGAGCGTGCGTCCGGAAGGCGATCGCTCCGGCGGGCATTCGGGGCTTGGCCTCGCCATCGCCCGAGCAATCGCTGACGGCCACGACGGAAAGCTGGAGGTCGAGACCCGCGACGAACGGCCGACGGGCGCCGCCTTCATTCTCCGCTTGCCGGGACTGGACGAGCAATGAGCATGCTGGTTCACGCGACCTGCGTTGCGATCGGCGGTCGGGCGGTGTTGATCACCGGTGAATCGGGGGCTGGCAAGTCCGACCTCGCCCTGCGCTTGATCGACCGCGGCGCGGTGCTGGTCAGCGACGATCAAGTCGCACTATCCGTCAGCGGAAGCGTCTTGCGCGCGGCGGCGCCCGAGCGGATCGCCGGCAAGATCGAAGTGCGCGGGATCGGCATCGTGTCCATGGCTCACCAGTCGGACGTGCCGCTCGCGCTCCTGATCGCGCTGGGAGCCCCGCCCCGCATGCCCGAGGCCGGCAATCGGGAGCTTTGCGGGCAGACCCTGCCGTGCGCCATCGTCGACCCGCGCGAGCCTTCGGCGCCGATCAAGGTCGAACTCGCGCTCGAACGCTGGGGATTGCACCGATGAGCGACCGCACCGATCCCGAGCGGCTGCTGCTCGTCACCGGCATGTCTGGGGCCGGTAAGTCGACCGCCCTCGACACGCTCGAGGATATAGGCTGGGAGGTCGTCGATAATCTGCCGCTGACATTGCTCGACCGGCTACTCGACACGCCGCCGCAGGCCGGCTCACGCGATCACCGGCCGCTCGCAATCGGCATCGACTCCCGCACTCGGGGTTTCGATGCCGATGCTCTGGTCAAGCGGCTGGCGAAGCTGCGGCAGCGAGCCATGTTCGACGTGTCCGTCCTGTTTCTCGACTGCGCCGGCGCCGAGCTGGAGCGTCGCTATGACGAGACCCGCCGCCCGCATCCGCTGGCGCTCGATCGCCCGGCCAGCGACGGCATCGCAGAGGAGCGCGAGTTGCTCGCATCACTGCGTCAGGCGGCCGATCATCTGGTCGACACCACCGATCTCAGCCGCGCCGGACTGCAGCACGAAATTCGGGCGCGTTTCCCGCAGGAACATGGCCGCGAGATGGTGCTGTCGGTCATCTCTTTCGGTTTCTCGCGTGGGCTTCCGCGCAATGCCGATCTGGTGTTCGATCTTCGCTTCCTACGCAATCCGCACTGGGACCGAGTACTGAAGCCGATGACCGGCCTCGACCAGCCGGTCGGTGACTATATCGCTGAAGACCCCGCCTATGAGCCGGCAATCGGACAGATGGAGCAGCTGCTCTTGACCCTGCTTCCTCGCTACGAAGCCGAGGGTAAGGCCTATGTGACCGTGGCCTTCGGCTGTACCGGAGGGAGACACCGGTCCGTGCATGTCGCCGAACGTGTCGCTGGCCGGTTGCGCGGCGCGGGATTTTCGCCCACGGTCGCGCATCGCGACCTCGCCTCCCTGCCCCGGGATGCGGTGGAAGAGCCCAAGGGCTCGCTGAAGGACAATATGACGAAATGATCGGACTTGTGCTGGTGACCCATGGACGGCTCGCCGCCGAATTCGTCGTGGCGATGGAGCATGTCGTGGGACCGCAATCGGCGGTGGAAGCGATCTGCATCGGTCCCGACGACGATATGGAAATGCGCCGCGCGGACATCTCCAAGGCGATCCGCTCCGTCGAGGGCGGCCGCGGAGTCATCGTGCTGACCGACCTGTTCGGCGGCACCCCCTCCAACCTCGCCATCTCGCTGATGCAGCCGGGCAAGGTCGAGGTGATCGCGGGCATCAACCTGCCAATGCTGATCCGCCTTGAAGGCGCGCGCCGCACGATGAACGTGAAGGACGCCGTCGCTGCTGCTCGGGAAGCTGGCCGAAAGTATATCTCGGTCGCATCGGAAGTGCTTGGCGAGGCCGCATGAGCCAGGTCTCCCGCACCGTCCAGATCACCAACAAGCGCGGCCTGCACGCGCGTGCCAGCGCCAAATTCGTCACGCTGGCAAGCGGCCTTCCCGCCAAGGTCGAGGTGCGCAAAGACGGGGCGAGCGTCACCGGCACGTCGATCATGGGTCTGATGATGCTGGGTGCCGCGATGGGCGATGAGATCGAGATCACCGCCTCGGGCGACGGTGCCGAGGAAGCGGTCAAGCAGCTGGCGGTGCTGGTCGAGAACAAGTTCGGCGAGGAATAAGGCCCTGCGCCAGATTACCGGTTTTTCGAACGAGCTCGTCAAGCGGATGCGCAGCTTGCGGGAGAAGAAGCACCGCAAGCGCGAGGGCCTGTTCCTGGCGGAGGGACTGCGCATCCTGACCGAAGCGCGCGAGGCCGGTGCGCTGCCGGAGTTTCTGTTCTTCGCGCCGGAAGGGGGCGGTCACCCGCTCGCGCAGGCGCTGATCGCCGACACCGAGGCGGCCGGCGGCGAGGTGATCGAGACGACGCCGGACATTCTGTCCAAGCTTTCGGGCAAGGAGAACGCCCAAACGCTGGTCGCAGCCTATCGGGACCGGTTGACGCCGTTGGGCGGTATCGACCGCACGAGTGCCGACATCTGGATCGTCGCCCAGGCGCTACGGGACCCGGGCAATCTGGGCACGATACTGCGCACATCGGACGCGATCGGCGGCGGCGGGCTGATCCTGGTCGATGATTGCGTCGACCCTTTCTCGGTCGAGGCGGTACGGGCCAGCATGGGCGCGCTCTTTACCCAGGCGATCGCCGCGACCCGCTGGGAGGAGTTCGTCGCCTGGCTGCGCAGCGGCCCGGGGCAGCTGGTTGGAACCAGCCTGCGCACCGACACCGACTATCAGGCGCCGCGCTACCAGCCTCCGACCTTCATCCTGGTCGGCAACGAAGCGCAGGGCCTGCCGCAAGCCTATGAGCGGGAATGCGATCTGCTGGTGAAGATGCCGATGCGCGGCAAGGCCGACAGCCTCAACGCCGCGGTGGCGACGGCGGTGATGGCCTATGAGGTGCTGAACCAGCGGCGCGCGCGTTAGCGAAGCCCGCCCGCCTCCGCCACGGCCTTGTTCATCTCCTGAAGCTTGTGGCGCAGCGCGGTGGCGAAGCTCATTTCCACCGCGTGGCGCACGTCGTGGTGCGCATCGAGATAGAGGCGGAGCGTCTGTGCCGGCGCGCACCACATGCGGGCGGCAGTCTGCAGCGTGACGGTGGCACTCGCCGTGTCGCCTGAGAGCACCGTTACTTCACCAACCAGATCGCCCGGCCCAACCCGGCCTACTGCCTTGCCGCCACTCGTCACTTCCGCCTCGCCTTCGGCGATGTAGAAGAGATGGGTGACGGGCTCGCCCTGCCTGATCAGCGTCTCGCCCGCCTTGCCGGTGAGCCACAGTCCCTGATCGAGGAAGTGCCGCGCTCGAGCGCGCGGCAGTTCGTTCAGCAGCGCCTTCAGCATCGGCTCTTCGTCCGGCGTGAAGCGCACGGCGGCGTTGCTGCGCATGAACTGGAGGAGCAGCACCAGGTTAACCAGCAGCAGCGCCACGTTCCAGAACAGCAACGCCGGTTCGAAGCTGAAAAGCCCGGTCGCCAGGATGCCGGCGATGGCCGAGGCGATCACGCCGATCCGCACTCGCACCAGCCGCGCGGGCAGCATCGCCGCGACCAGCAGCAGATATTGCAGATGCCCCATCGCCCAGGCGAGGCCCGAACCGGTGTCGCCTTCCATGTAGACTCCCCCTCTCCGTCTCTTCTTCGACCATGACCGATTTGCGCGCAATATCCACGTATTTCCGCGCTCTTCCGCTTGCCAGCCGCCCCGCATGCCAGCATAACGGCCCGAAACAAGACAAGGCGGGTCGCGTACGCCGGATCAGGTCGATGGGGGGCCAGCGCGAATATGAGTGGGGTTTTTGCGAGCCTGCGCGCCCGTGCCGCTGCCGGTCTGGCCTTATGCCTGTGCCTGGGGCTTGCCGCGATCGCGCTGATGATCGCATTCGGTGCTTCGCCGTCCACAGCACAGTCGGCGCGGACCGATGCCGCCGCGCATCTGGGCGTGGCCAGCTGCTCCGGCTCGACCTGTCATGGCCGGCAGGAAGGCGACGGCAAGGTCGTGCGCCAGGACGAGATCAAGCTGTGGCAGGAAGAATCGACCGCTGGCGGTACGCATAGCCGCGCACTTCGCTTGATCGGCACTGCTCGGGGCCAGGCGATCGCCGCCAGGCTGGGCATCGGCGACGCGACCCAGGCGCCGATGTGTCTCGGCTGCCACGCCGATCCGGCGCCGAACCGCGGCCCCCGCTTCCAGAAGAGCGACGCAATTGGCTGCGAGGCCTGCCATGGCGGCGCACAGAACTGGCTGCAGTCACACTATACGGTCGGCGCGAGCCATGCGCGCAACGTTGCGCAAGGCATGGTGCCGCTGGAAAACCCGAAGGTGCGGGCAAGCGTCTGCCTCGACTGCCATTTCGGCAGCGCCGATCCGGGACAGTTCGTTAATCATCGCATCATGGCCGCGGGCCACCCGCGCATCGTGTTCGAGATGGACCTGTTCTCGACGCTGCAGCAGCATCACAATGAAGATGCCGACTATGCCGCGCGCAAGGGCCGCACCGACAATGTGCGGATGTGGGCGACCGGCCAGGCCATGGCGCTGGAGCGAGCGCTGTCGCTCTTTTCGACGCCGCGCATCGGTCAGGAAGGCATTTTCCCAGAATTCTACTTCTTCGATTGCCATACGTGCCACCGCCGCATTTCTGACGAGCCGAGCGCACGTCCGACGGGCGTGCCCAACCCCGGGCGGCCGATCCCGGACGGCATGCCGGCCTTCAACGACGAGAATATGATCATGCTCTCGGCGGCGGCGCGCGTCGTGGCACCGGAGCTCGGCCGACGGTTCGAAGCGGACGCCCGCGCCTTCCATGCGGCGCTCGCCCGCGATCGTGGCAGCGCCGTGGCCGCTGCCGCCCGGCTCCGCGAGACGGCGGGCGCGCTCGCCGAAGCCTTCTCCCGCCGCAGTTTCGGCCGGACCGAGACGTTCGCGATTATCGACTCGATCGCAAGCGAAGCGATCAGCCCGCGCTTTACCGATTATGAAGGCAGCGTGCAGGCGGTGATGGCGATGGACACGCTGCTGAACGCGCTGGTCAATGGCGGCGGCGTGAACGGCAATGCCGCGGGTGCCATCCGGGCAGAGATCAACCGCGCCTATGCCGCCGTGCGCGAACCGAACAGCTACAAGCCCCTTGAATTCCGCCGCGCCCTTGGCGGCGCGGCCCGTACGATCCGGACCCTCAGGTAATGCGTAAAAGCGTATTGTTTTCGACCTGCGGCATGGCCGCGCATCGAACGGTTGCGGCTCTGGCAGCCGCGTCTCTGCTGCTCGCCTCTTGCGGGGGCGGAGGCAACAGCCCTTCCCCGGCCGCCACACCCACGCCGAGCCCGACGCCCACATCGGTCTTCACGGCGCCTGCCCAGGAATCGCTCACTATTGCCGATGTGCAGCGGATCATGGCGCAAGGCATCGCGGAGGCGCAGGCGAGCAACCGTCCGGCGGTGATCGCGGTCGTGGACCGGGTCGGCAATGTGCTCGGTATTTTCCGGATGAACGGATCGCCGCAGAATCTGACGGTCGCCTCGGCGCCCAACGGCGAGAAGATCGACGTCCAAGGGCTGGTCGTTCCGGCAGAAGGCGGCGCAATCGCCAAGGCGATCACCGGCGCCTATCTCTCCTCCGGCGGAAATGCCTTTTCCAGCCGCACGGCGAGCCAGATCGTCCAGGAGCATTTCCCGCCCGGACCCAACACTGCCGGCCTGGAAAGCGGCCCCTTGTTCGGCGTGCAGTTCAGCCAGCTGCCCTGTTCGGACCTGAACACTCGCTTCATTGCCAATGGCGGCCCGCGTGCGCTGATCGGGCCGAAGCGCTCGCCGCTCGGGCTTGCCGCGGATGCCGGCGGCTTCCCGCTCTACAAGAATGGTGTTCTGGTCGGCGGCGTCGGCGTGATGGCCGACGGCGTCTATGACTTCGATCCGGACATCACCGATTTCGAAGGACTGGACGAGGAATATATCGCACTCGCCGCCACCTTCGGCTTTGAGGCGCCCGAGGATATTCGAGCCAACCGCATCAATGTGGACGGCACCTCGCTTCGCTATAGCGACGCGGTCCCATCGCAGCTTCGGAGCAATCCCGCGAACGCGCCCGCTTTCTCCACGCTGCTCGGATCGGCGGGCTCGCTTGCGCCTGTGCGCGACTATGTCGACCTGTCGCTTCGCGCCGGCGTCGCTTACGGCAGTGAAGCATCGGGGATCCGGCGCGCGACGGCAGCCGAGTTCAATAACCCCGACGCTTTCATCCTGACCGACGGCTCCGGCACGAACCGCTATCCGATCCGCGGCGGCACCGACGGCAGCGCCATCGCCCAGCCGCTCACTGCCACCGAAGTGCGCGCTGTGCTGGAAGAGGCGTTCACGATCATGAGCCGCGGCCGCGCGCAGATTCGCCGCCCGCTCGACAGCCGCATCCAGGTTTCGATCAGCGTCACCGATACGTTCGGCTCGGTGCTCGGCATCGTCCGCTCGCCTGACGCTCCCATCTTCGGCATCGATGTGTCGCTACAGAAAGCGCGCAGCGTCGCCTTCCTGTCCAACGCCGTTGCGGCCCAGCAGCTCTCGACAACGCTCAGCGCCGAAGTGCCCGCCTTTGTCCAGCGCACCCGCGACTTCCTTGGCGATCCAGCGGCGCTGACCGGCAATGTCGCCTATTCGAACCGCGGCCTGGGCCTGCTCGCACGACCCTATTTCCCCGACGGCGAGGTCGGACGACCTAATGGCCCGCTCGGCCGCCCGGTTCAGCAGTTCAACCCATTCTCGACCGGTCTTCAGTCCGCTCTGATCATCGACAATGTGCGCGAACATCTCGCCTATCTGACGCTCAACGCACCGATCGACACGCCGCCGCGTTGCACCAAGCTGCTCGACAGCCTGCCGAACCTGAACCGGCTGGCGAATGGCCTGCAGATCTTCCCGGGCGCGGTGCCGATCTACCGCGGTACGCAGTTGGTTGGTGCCATCGGAATCTCCGGTGATGGGATCGACCAGGACGATATGATCAGCTTCCTGGGCCTCGCTAATGCCAGCAAGCGTGTTGGCGGCATCGGCCATGCGCCGCAGGAGCGCCGGTCGGACCGTGTCGTGGTGCAGCTCGGCGGCCGCGAAGTGCGGCTGCGTTACGTGAACTGCCCGTTCGCGCCGTTCCTCGACACCCCCGACCAGAATGTGTGCCAGGGAATATGATGTTCTGGTCCGCCTCTCTTTTCGCCCTGGCGCTTGCCGGGCAGGATACACAGAGTGCCGTTCGGGCTGAGCCTGTCGAAGCCCTCCCTTCCTCTTCTCCGCCGCCGCCCGGGGCGATGACCGAGGAAGAAAAGCAGGGCTTCGACAGCTCCGGATCCAGTCCGGAGCCGAACGGTGAAGAGCAGTTGGAAGAACCGGATTCCGGCCTGATCGACGGCCGCCGGCGTCCCGGCGTCACTCAGCGCGACTTGCCGGACAAGGTTGAGCAGGACAATCCGGGCGCCGTGCGCGCGCCGCCGCCGGAAGCCTTTCCGACGAGCGAGTTCCCCATCCCCGACCGTTGGCGGCTGATCCAGTCGCTCGGGCTGGTCAAGGAGCGGTTTCTCGATCCCTATAACCAGAACACGTATAAGGGCGACCGCCCGCTCTGCATCCCGACCGAGGAGGAGCAGGAGCGGCGCGCACGCGAGGGGCTGCCCAAGTGCCGCACCCCCAAATTCCTGGGACTTAAGGGCAAGGACTGGTTCTTCTCGATCAACGCGGCCTCAGACACCGTGGTCGAGCCGCGCAGCTTCCCCATCCCGGTCGGCAACCAGACGACGACGCGGCCGGACAGCAACGACGTGTTCGGCAAGCCTTATTCGAACGTGCTGTCGCAGACCTTCATCTTCGGCGCGTCGCTGACCAAGGGCTATACCGCCTTCAAGCCGCCCGATGTCGAATATCGGGTCAGCCTCGCTTACAACATCAACTATGTGACGGTGCCCGAACGGCGCGTGCTGTTCGTCGAGCCGTCCAAGGGCAAGCGGCGCCTTGATCATTTCCTGGGCGTGCAGGAGCTGTTCTTCGACAAGCACCTGCGCAACACCTCGGACCGGTTCGATTTCGACTCGATCCGGATCGGCATCCAGCCGTTCCAGACCGATTTTCGCGGCTTTCTGTTCAACGACCTGCAACTGGGCGTGCGGCTGTTCGGCAGCCGCGACAATAACCGCATTCAGTATAATCTGGCGGCCTTCTGGCGGCTGGAGAAAGACACCAACTCGGGCCTGAACTCGGTCGTCCAGCGCCCGCGCGACGATTGGGTCTTCGCGGCCAACGTCTATGTGCAGGACTTCCCGGTGCCGAGCTTCACCAGCCAGGGCACGGTCGTCTACAATATGAACCGGGAGCAGAACCGGATCGAGGTCGACGATAACGGCTTTCCGGTCCGCCCGGCCCTGCTCGGCGACCTCCGAGGACGCGAGTATGACGTTGTTTATGTTGGCTATAATGGCGACGGGCATTTCGGCCGGGTCAATCTGACCGTCTCCGCCTATGGCGCGTTCGGCGAGGACCGGAACAGCTTCTTCACGTCGCGGTCGGCCAAGATCGCGAGCTATTTCTTCGCCGCCGAACCCTCAATCGACTTCGACTGGGTCCGCCTCCGCGGCGCAGCGCTCTACGCCAGCGGCGACAAGGACCCGTACAACAATACCGAAGCGGGCTTCGACGCCATCTTCGAGAACCCGATCTTCGCCGGCGCCGACACCAGCTACTGGATTCGTCAGACCATTCCGTTCGCAGGCGGCGGCCGCGCCGTCTCGATCAACGGTCGCAACGGCATATTGAACACGCTCCGCTCGTCCAAGGAGCAGGGCCAGTCCAACTTCAACAATCCCGGCACCGTGCTGCTGGGCGCGGGCGCGGACTTCGACATCACGCCGACAACGCGATTCACGCTCAACGCCAATCACCTCTGGTTTGCGAACACGGCGACGCTCCGCGCCCTGCGCGTTGAGGGCTCTATCCCCAAGGACATCGGCTTCGACCTCTCGGCGGCAGCGATCTGGCGGCCCAAGGCCAATCAGAACATTGTCTTCCGCCTGTCCGGCGCGATGCTGCAGCCCGGCAACGGCTTCAAGGATCTGTTCTCCAGCCGCCCGCGCGACAGCCGCTTCTATTCCGTCCTCTTCAACGCGATCCTGACCTACTGATGCGCGCCATCCACGCCCTTCTCGGCTCCCTCGCCCTGCTGATCGCAGCGCTGATCGGCCCGCAACTTATCGCCTCCTCGGCCGAGAAGCCGGTGGCGCGCACTTACCCCTTCTTTCCGCCCGCGCCGCGCGATCGCACGCCGGAGGACATGGCGGCGCAGAATGCCGGCTGCACCGGCTGCCACACCGCCAGCGACGCGCCCACCATGCACGTGTCGCAGGCCGTCGCGCTCAGCTGCGTCGACTGCCATGGCGGCACCCCGATCAAGGACGCGATCGACCCGAGCTGGAAGCATGACGATCCGCGCTACGTCGCGCTGCGCGACAAGGCGCACGTGCTGCCCAAATATCCGAACAGCTGGCACTGGCCGTCCTCCGCCAATCCGGAGCGCGGCTACACGCTGCTGAACAAGGAAGCGCCGGAATATATCCGCTTCGTCAATCCGTCCGACTATCGCGTGGCGCGCGAGGCGTGCGGCGCCTGCCATATGGAAGTGATCGAGGCGGCCGAGCGCTCGATCATGGCCTCGGGCGCGATGCTGTGGGGCGGCGCTGCCTATAACAACGGCATCGTCCCGTTCAAGAATTACGTTCTCGGCGAGGCCTATACCCGCACCGGCGAACCGGCGAAGATCATGTCGCCCGGCAATCCGCACGGCACCGTCACTGATGCGCAGAAGAAGCGCGGCGCCCTGCCCGTCCTCTATCCGCTGCCGGCCTGGACAGTGATCCCGCCCGCCGACGTGTTCCGCGTGTTCGAGCGCGGGGGCCGCACGATCAACTCGAACTTCGCCGAGATCGGCCTGCCCAACTCGACCGGATCGATCCAGCGGCTTGACGAGCCCGGCCGCCCGGACCTGAAGCAGTCAAACCGCGGCCCCGGCACCGGCCTGCGCGTCGCCATCCCCGCGCTCAACATCCACAAGACGCGCCTCAACGACCCCTTCATGTGGTTCATGGGCACGAACGATCAGCCGGGCGACTATCGCAACTCAGGCTGCGCGGGCTGCCATGTGGTCTATGCGAACGACCGCGAGCCGCGGCACAGCCTCACCTGGGCCAAATATGGCCGCGACGGCCAGACAGCGACCGTCGATCCGACCATCGCGAACAAGCTGCAGAAGTCCGGCCATGACGATGGCCATGGCAAGGCGCCGGCTCATGGCGCGGTAAAGGCCTATGGCGCGCACGGCTCCGCGGCCAAGGAAGCGCCGAAGGAGAAGGGCCACCCGATCCAGCACGCCTTCACGCGCGCGATCCCGACCGCCCAGTGCATGAATTGCCACATGCACCAGCCGAACATCTTCCTGAACTCCTATCTCGGCTACACCATGTGGGACTATGAGTCCGACGCGCCCTTCCTGTGGCCCGGACCCGAGAACAAATTCCCGCGGCCGGACGGCATGTCCGACGAGGACTATAAGAAGAAGTTCAAGTCGCAGCATTATCCCGACGCGGCGACCGTGCGCGCGATCAACGACCGTAATCCCGAGGCGGCGGCGGCGCGTGGCCTGTGGGGCGATCTCGAGATCCTGCGCAATGTTTACGACATCAACCCGCTGCTGAAGGACACGCAGTTCGCCGACTATCACGGCCATGGCTGGAACTTCCGCGCGATCCTGAAGCGCGACCGCGAAGGCAATCTGCTCGACGCCGACGGCAACAAGGTCGATCCGGACGATCCGGAGAAATGGCGCAAGCAGGGCGAAGGAAAGTTCGTCGAGGCCGGTACCAATCCGGGCAAGACCGTCCACATGATGGACATCCATGCCGAAAAGGGCATGCAGTGCGCCGACTGCCACTTTGCCCAGGACAATCACGGCAATGGCCTGATCTATGGCGAAGTCGCGAACGCGATCGAAATCGGTTGCAAGGACTGCCACGGTACCGCCGACGCTTACCCTACGCTGCTGACCTCCGGGCCCGCGGCGCCGCCGAGCGGCAACAATCTTGCGCTGCTGCGCAATGCCGACGGCCAGCGCCGCTTCGAATGGACCACCGACGAACACGGCCAGCGGGTGCTGATCCAGCGCTCGATCGTCGATCCGAAGCTCGAATGGAAGGTCAGCCTCGTCAAAGACTCGGTCGACCGCGCCTCGACTCACTTCAACGCCAAGGCGGCCCGCGCCAAGCTGATGTCGCGCCGTGGCGCCGAAGACGGCAAATTCGCCTTCGGCTCGGGCGTGAAGCTGGGCGATCGCGCGCACGGCGACGACAAGATGGCCTGTTTCACCTGCCATCTGTCCTGGACCACCTCGTGCGGCGGCTGCCACCTGCCGATCGAGGCGAACTGGAAGACCACCAGCCACAAATATGAGGGCGAGGAGACCCGCAACTTCGCGACCTACAACCCTCAAGTTGCCCGGGACGAGATGTTCCAGCTCGGCCGGCACCAGACCACCAAGGGTGCGATCATCGCCCCTGTCCGCTCCTCGTCGGCGCTGGTGCTGTCCTCGACCAACCTGAACCGAGAACGCATCTATGTGCAGCAGCCGCCGGTCTCGGCCGCTGGTTTCTCGTCACAGGCCTTTGCGCCGCACTTCCCGCACACGGTGCGCAAGACAGAGACAAAGACCTGCACCGACTGCCATTTGTCGGCGAATGAAGACAACAACGCGATCATGTCGCAGCTGCTGCTGCTCGGCACGAACTTCGTGAACTTCGTCGGGCTGAATGCCTGGACCGGGCTTGACGGCGCCTTCGAGGCGATCCGCGTCACCGAATGGGACGAGCCGCAGGCGGTGATCGGCTCCTACCTGCACCGCTATGCCTATCCCGATTTCTACAAGCTCCATGTCGATCAGAATGGCCGCGAGCTAAAGGAATGGACGCGTGGCATTCGCTTCGACGGCGACCTGTCCGGCGAGACCAAGTCGCCGGAGATCTTCCGCAACGTCGTGCAGAATGCCGGCGGACGCGTCGGCTGCCTGCAGCTCCGCGGCGAATATATGTATGTCGCCGAAGGGCGCGGCGGCTTCCGCGTCTATGACGTGGCCTCGATCGCCAACAAGGGCTTCTCCGAGCCGATCGTCACCGGCCCCTTCTCGAGCCTTGGTCACGACACGCATGTGAAGACGCGCAACGCCACCTGCATGGCGCTGCCGACCATGCAGGCGATCAATCCGCTGAAGAACACGGCGGAGATGCGCACGATCAACGAGGAACAGCCCTTCCACCCCATCTACAGCTACGCGGTGGTGACGGATGCCGAAGAAGGCCTGATCCTGGTCGACGTGACGACAATGGCCGACGGCGAGTTCCGCAACAACTTCCTGAAACGGAACGTGACCTGGAACCCGGGCGGCGTGCTCAATGGCGCCAAGCACATCACGCTCGCCGGGCACATCGCCTATATCACGACCGCGCGCGGTCTCGCCGTTGTCGATCTCAATGATCCGAAGCACCCCAAGCTTGCCGCGGAAGTTCCGCTGCAGGACGCCCGCGCCTCGACGATCCAGTTCCGCTATCTCTGGGTGACCGACCGCGATGGCGTGAAGCTGTTCGACGTCACCAACATGCGCGCGCCGGTCCCCGTGCCGTCGGGCACCATCCCGCTGGCCGACGCCCGCAAGATGTATATCGCCCGCACCTATCTCTATGTGGCGGCCAAGGGCGAAGGACTGGCAATCGTCAACGTAACCAGGCCGGCCGCCCCCGTCATCTACCGCAAGGAGACGTTCGGGGGGCAGCTGAACGATGCCGAGGACGTGATCGTCGGCACCACGAACGCGTCGCTGATCGGCTATGTCGCGGATGGGCGGAACGGTCTGAAGGTCATCCAGCTGACCAGTCCCGGCAGCCAGCCGAACTTCTACGGCTTCAGCCCGGCCCCCATGCCCGAACTGATCGCCTGGGCGCGCACGCCTTCGGCTGCCCTGGCGCTCAGCAAAGGCCTGGACCGCGACCGCGCGGTGGACGAACAGGGTGGCCAAATCGCCGTTTTCGGCCGGCTGGGCTCACGGCCCTTCAGCCGGGCGGAGATGGAGAAGCTGTTCCTCGGCCCCCACGGCATCCCGTATAAGGTCGTGGACGCGCCTGACATGCGCGACTGGCTGGAATAGGCGATCGCCACATCTGCGCTTTGGCAAGCCGCTCGGCGGCACTAAAGGACGGCGTGTTCTTCGTTACCGGATAGGTGCATCGACGTGTGCGGGATTGCGGGCTGGTACAGGCGCGGCGGAAAGCCGGTGGCCGAAGATGTGATCGCCGCACAGAATGACCGCATCGTGCATCGCGGGCCCGACGATGCCGGCTACTTCACCGATGGCGACTTCGGCTTTGGGATGCGGCGATTGAGCATCATCGACCTGGCCGGCGGCCATCAGCCGATCCACTCGCCCGACGGCCGATATTCGATCGTCTTCAACGGCGAGATCTACAACCATCTGGAACTGCGGCCTGAGCTGGAAGCCGCAGGTCTTCGCTTCTCGACTCACAGCGATACCGAAACACTGCTCGCCAGCTTCCTCCGCTGGGGCGATGACGCCTGGCTGAAGCTGGAAGGCATGTATGCCGTGGCTATTTGGGACATGGCCGAACGGCGGCTGACGCTGGCCCGCGATCCGCTCGGCATCAAGCCTCTCTACCTGACCGAGCAGCATGGCGGAGTCGCCTTTGCCTCCGAGATCCGCTCGCTGCTGGTGCTGCCCGAGCACCGGTTCGACCTGGACGAACGCGGCGTGCACGACTTCTTCAGCTTCGGCCATGTCCAGCGGCCGCGCTCGATCTACGCCCAGGTGCACAGCCTCGAGCCTGGGCATGTGCTGCACATCGGCCCAGAGGGTGCGCCGAAGGTCAGCTGCTTCTGGCGCCCGCGCTTCCAGGTTCGCCAGGGTCTGTCGGAAGCGGCGTGGATCGAGGAAACGCGCGAACGGGTCCAGCGTACGGTCGAGCATCACATGCTCGCCGACGTGCCGGTTGGCGCCTTCCTGTCCGGCGGCGTCGACTCCAGCGCCATCGCGGCCTCCATGGCGCGCGTGGCAACGGCGCCGGTCAAGGCCTTCACCGTCGGTTTCCCCGGCACATCGATCGACGAAACGGCAGCGGCCGCACGGATCGCCGGTCACCTGGGCCTGGAGCATATCGTGCTCCCGCTGGAGCCGATTGCCGCCGGTGACCTGCTCCCTGCCGTCCAGGCCGCTTTCGACGAACCTTGTGCCGCCACCGCCGCCGTCCCAATCTGGCATCTCTCCCGCCTGGCCGCCAGCCACGTCAAGGTCGTGCTGTGCGGCGAAGGGTCGGACGAGATTTTCGCCGGCTATAAGCGCCAGCGCACCGCGCTAGCCGCAGCCCGCTGGGCACCTTTGCTGCGCGGGCTGAGCCCCGTCGCCAGCGGCGCCGAGAAGCTCGCGGCGCTCGGCGGCACGCGCCTTGCCTATCTGCGCCAGAACAGCCGCCGCTTTCGCGATGCGGCCATGCTCGACAACAGCTTTCAGCGCTTCTTCGCGGGCACCCAGATCAGTTCTCCAGCGACGCGTGCGCGCCTCTACGAGCATGATTTCTGGCTACGGCAGGACGGGCCTGACGCCTTCCTCCGGCTGGAGCAGGAATATTTCCCTGAAGCAGAGGCGCGGCGGCTCGACCCGCTACAGCAATTTATGCTGGCCGACATCGCCGTCCACATGCCCGGGTCGCTGCTCAACCGGCTCGACCGGGGCAGCATGGCCCACTCGCTGGAAGCCCGCGTTCCGTTCCTGTCGCACCATTTCGTCGACTGGAGCCTGACCATGCCCACGGACATGAAGCTGCGCGGGAAGGTCGGCAAATATGCACTCCGCAAGGCGGTCGAGCCGTGGCTGCCGCCGAACGCCCTCACCAAGAAGAAGCTCGGCTTTCAGCTTCCCTTCGCCGAATGGTTTCGCGGCGACTTCAGTGCCTTCGCACAAGAGGCTTGGCACGACAGCGGCGCCGTCCACGGCGGCTATCTGAAGCCGGCCGCCGTCGACCAGCTCTTCGCCGAGCACCGGGCGGGTGTCGCCAACCACGGCCGCATCCTCTACGCGATCGCGATGTTCGGATGCTGGTGGCGCGACACGATGCGCGGCGGCGCTCAAGAGGCCGCCTGACATGCTGATCGATTTTCGGAAAGAACCCGAATCAGCCGATTTGCCGGCCGACGTCTGCATCGTCGGCGGCGGCGCGGCGGGCGTTACCCTCGCCCGCCGCCTGCTCGAACGCGGGCAAAGCGTCATCCTGATCGAAAGCGGCGGCCTCGATTTCGAGGAAAAGACGCAGAAGCTTTATAAGGGCGCCAATGTCGGCATGCCCTATTACGATCTGGAAGAGTCGCGGCTCCGCTTCTTCGGCGGCACCGTATCGATCTGGGGCGGACGCGCGGCCTTGCTCGACGAGATCGACTTCGCGAAGCGCGCCTGGGTGCCGCACAGCGGCTGGCCGATCACGCGCCATGCGCTGATGCCTTATTACCGGCAGGCGCACGACATCTTCGAACTCGGCGAGTTCAACTACGAAAACGACATCTGGGGCACGCTTGGCCTTGGCGATCCGGGCTTCGATCCGGACAAGCTCGGCCTCGATCTCTGGCGCTTCGACGAGGCCAGCGAGCGCTTCGCCGCCGCCCGGACCAAGGACCTGTTCGAGCATCCGCGCATTCGCATCCTGCTCCACGCCAATGCGGTAAAGGTCCAGGCGGACCCAAGCGGCCGCACGATCGATCAAGTCTCGATCCAGTCGCTGGACGGTCCCGCCCGGCCGGTCCGCGCGCGGCGCTATGTGCTTGCGGCGGGAGCGATCGAGAATAGCCGGCTGCTGCTCGTTTCGAACGACGTCGAGCCGCATGGCATCGGCAATGCGCGCGACCAGGTCGGCCGCTTCTTCATGGAGCATCCCTGCGGCCGCATCGGTAAGGTCGAGACGGATCGCCCCTATGAGCTCTGGGACCTGTTCCAGAAACGCTTCATGCGCAAAGGCCCGCCCCTCGCCCCCGTGCTGCGGCTGAGCGACGCGACACAGGAACGGGAGCAGGCGCTCAACAGCATCGTCACGTTCAAGCTGCAGGGCGATCCGGCCAAGGGGGTCGCGATCGGCAACAAGGTCTACCACAACCTCAAGCACGCGATTAACCCCAGCCGCGGCGGCCGGCGCCTCGACCATGCCTATCGCGGCATCCGCGCCTGGTTCCACCGCACCATCCGCGGCGCGATCGAGCAGGCCCGCGCTAAGGCGGGCATGACCGACCTGTATCTGATTGTCCGCGGCGAGCAGGCGCCCAATCCTGACAGCCGCGTGCTGCTATCGAACGAACGCGACACGCTTGGGCACCGCCGCGCCGATCTGTCGTGGCAGCTGCTCGACGCTGACAAGCACACGGCCCGCGTGTTCGCAAAAATATTCGGCGAAGAGCTTCAGCGCCTCGGCCGTGGTTGGGTGACGCCGAGCCCCTGGCTGCTCGAACCCGGCGCGCAATGGCCGGTTGACCCGACGGTAGGCAATCACCCGATCGCCGGCTACCACCATATTGGCGGCACCCGCATGAGCGAGGATCCCGCCACCGGCGTGGTCGATCCGAACTGCCGCGCGCACGGCTATGACAATCTCTACGTCGCCGGCAGTTCGTCCTTCAGCACCGGCGGCTGGGCCAATCCGACCCTCACGATCGTGGCGCTGTCGTTGCGGTTGGGGGATCATTTGGCTGGCGCATAGTTCTCCGTCATTGCGAGCGCAGCGAAGCAATCCACGTCCCGCGCTGGATTGCTTCGTCGCTTCGCTCCTCGCAATGACGTCGAAGGCGAAGGGGCCTCACGCTAAGTCGCCAGAGCATCCAGGGCGCTGTTCGCCTGGGCGCGGACGAACGGATCGCGCGTCGTCTCCAGCAGGGAGGTGAGGCTTTCGCGGGCGGCCGAGCTTTGCTCCAAGGCGATCTGCAAACGCCCCAGTTCCCACCAGCCCTGGCTATGCGCCGGCGCGATGGTGACGATGCGTTCGTAAATGGCGAGCGCGCGCTCTGCATCGTTCGACCGCTCCGCCCTGCTCGCCTGGTTCATTAGCAGGCGCAGCAGCGCGGCTCGATTCGACATCGGCGCGACATGTTCGTCCCGCAGCGGCGCAGTGCCGAGCATCGCCTGCAGCAGGGCGACAAGCTGCTCCGGCTCCACGCGCGCACCGCGGTTGAAGGGATCGATGATGATGGGCTCGTCCTCGCCGATGGCGACCAGCACATGGCCTGGCGTGTTGAGCGCATGCACCGTCCAGCCGATGCGGCGCCCCACGGCGACATAGAGGATGGAGAGCGCGATCGGCATGCCCTTGCGCCGATCGATCACGCTGATCAGGTCGGCATTGGCGGGGTCATCATAGGTGTCGCGGTCGCCATGGAAGCGGAACTCGCCCGCAACGACGTCTGCAAGGGCGGCCGCCTGTGCGGCAGCGCTGTGCGCCGTCACCGCACGCGTCAGCAGACGGTCGGTCATAGCCTGGAGCAGATCGACATAGTCCTCCAGATCGACGTCGGCGTGATCGAGCGCGGCGATCTCGAGCGCCGCCGCGTCGAGCTCTATCTCCTGCTCATCGACCAGGCCGAGATGCGCGATGTCTTGGATCATTGCCTGACTTGTACCTTCCCGAAAGCAAAAGGCCGCCCCTTTGGGACGGCCTTTCCATTGTCAGCCGTACATGGCCTCTCAAGCCCGCACGAACCCCGCTCCGGAGGCCGCGCTCACCTGCTGCGCCATGTTCGCGTCAAGACAATGAGACATTTGACCACCTCCTTTCGATTGTTGAACGATCGATTGAAGATGAGATGTAAGCTCGCAAATTCAAGAGCTTGAACACGCAAAAGCCCCGAACGTCAGGTAACGTCCGGGGCTTTGGCGATGGTGGGCGCGGTAGGGATTGAACCTACGACCCCACCCGTGTGAAGGGTGTGCTCTACCACTGAGCTACGCGCCCGAAATCGGGAAGCGCCGCCCTTAAGGGAGCGGCGCAGACCTGTCTAGCCGCTAGACGTTGCAGGCGTCCTTCAGGCCCTTGCCGGCCTTGAACTTGGGCTGGCTCGATTCCTTGATCGACATCGGCTCGCCGGTACGCGGATTGCGGCCCGTGGACGCCTTGCGTCGGCTGACCGTGAAGGTGCCGAAGCCGACCAGCCGCACTTCGTCGCCGCGCTTCAGCGCGGTCGAGATGGTGTCGAACACCGCCTCGACCGCCTTGGCCGCGTCGCCACGGCTCAGCCCCGCATTGTCGGCGACCGTGCCGATCAGTTCCTGCTTGTTCATTCTGCCTTGGCCCCTCTCTCCCGGTCCTCGCCCCTACGGACTCGGGTGTGAATCAGCCTTGCAGTAAGGCGGAGCGCTGCCACGGCGTCAATGGCCATGGCAGCGCCCTTGTCCCGTTTGTGATCAATGGCGGACGGTCGCTTCGCCTTCGGGCCGAACCGGCGGCAGGCCTGCGGGCGGCTGGGCAGCCAATTCGTCTGCTTCCGTCCACTCGATCGCGGTCAGCGGCTGGGTCAGAGCGCCGGCGAGCACCTGGTCGACATGGGCGACCGGCAGGATGTCGAGGCCTTCCTTGATGTTGGCCGGGATCTCAGCGAGGTCCTTCTCGTTCTCCTGCGGGATATAGACGGTCTTGATGCCGCCCCGCAGCGCTGCGAGCAGCTTCTCCTTCAAGCCGCCGATCGGTAGCACGCGGCCGCGCAGCGTTACTTCGCCGGTCATTGCGACATCCTTGCGCACCGGCACGCCGGTCAGGGTCGAGACGATCGAGGTGACCATGCCGATGCCGGCCGAAGGCCCATCCTTCGGTACCGCGCCCTCAGGCAAGTGGATGTGGATGTCCTTGCGGCCGAACAGGCTCGGCTTGATGCCGTAAGCCGGCGCGCGGGCGCGGACGAAGCTGAAGGCGGCCTGCACCGACTCCTGCATCACTTCGCCCAGCTTGCCGGTGGTCTTGACTTGACCCTTGCCGGGCACCGTGACGCTCTCGATCGTCAACAGCTCGCCGCCGACTTCGGTCCAGGCGAGGCCGGTCACGGCGCCAATGCCATGCTCCTCTTCGCCGACCCCGTGCCGGAACTTTCGAACACCGGCATAGTCGGACAGGTTCTCGGGCGTGATCTCCGCCTTTTCGATCTTGCCTTCGAGAATCCGGCGGAGTGCCTTGCGAGCAAGCTTTGCGATCTCGCGCTCCAGCGTGCGGACACCGGCTTCCCGCGTGTAGTAGCGGATCAGGTCGCGCAGGCCATCCTCGGTCAGCACGAACTCGTTCGGCTTAAGGCCATGCGCCTCGATCTGCTTTTCGATCAGGTGGCGCTTGGCGATCTCGACCTTCTCGTCCTCGGTGTAACCTTCCAGCCGGATGATCTCCATACGGTCTAGAAGCGGCTGAGGCAGGTTCAGCGAGTTGGCCGTGGTGACAAACATCACGTCCGACAGATCGACGTCGACCTCCAGATAATGGTCGTTGAACTTGTTGTTCTGCTCCGGGTCGAGCACTTCCAGCAGTGCGGATGCGGGATCGCCGCGAAAATCCTGACCGAGCTTGTCGATCTCGTCGAGCAGGAACAGCGGGTTGGACGTGCCCGCCTTGCGCAGGTTGGTCACGATCTTGCCCGGCAGCGAGCCGATATAGGTGCGGCGGTGACCGCGAATCTCGGCCTCGTCGCGAACGCCGCCCAGCGACTGGCGTACGAACTCGCGGCCGGTCGCCCGAGCGATCGACTTGCCGAGCGAGGTCTTGCCCACGCCCGGCGGGCCGACGAGGCACAGGATCGGCCCCTTCAGCTTGTTGGTGCGCGCCTGGACGGCGAGATATTCGACGATCCGGTCCTTGACCTTCTCCAGACCGTAATGGTCCTCGTCGAGGATGCGCTCGGCCTCGGGAATGTCGCGCTTCAGCTTCGACTTCTTGCCCCAGGGCAGTCCCAGCAGCACGTCGAGATAATTGCGCACGACGGTCGCTTCTGCGGACATCGGCGCCATGGTCTTGAGCTTCTTGAGCTCGGAGGTGGCCTTGGCGCGCGCTTCTTTCGAAAGCTTCAGCTTGGCAATTTTGGCGGTGAGTTCGGCGATCTCGTCGCCATCCTCTTCCGGCTCATTGCCCAGCTCGCGCTGGATCGCCTTCAGCTGCTCGTTCAGATAGTATTCGCGCTGAGTCTTCTCCATCTGCCGCTTCACACGGCTGCGGATCTTCTTCTCGACCTGGAGCACGCCCAACTCACCTTCCATGAAGGCGAAGACCATCTCCAGGCGGCGCGCGGGGTCGAGTTCGACCAGCAGCGACTGCTTGTCTGCGACCTTAACCGAGATGTTGGCGGCAACCGCATCAGCGAGCCGCGACGGCTCCTCAATCTCGGCGAGCTGCACCGCGGTTTCGGCCGGCAGCTTCCGGTTGAGCTTGGCATAATTCTCGAACTGCTCGACAACCGAGCGCATCAGCGCCTTGGCCTCGACGCTCTCGCTCTTATCCTCTTCAATCAGCGTGACGGTTGCCGTCATCGGCTCGCCGTCGCGCTCCAGCACATCGAGCGATGCGCGCTGCTTGCCCTCGACGAGCACGCGCACAGTGCCGTCAGGCAGCTTCAGCAGCTGCAGCACGGTCGCGATCACGCCCAGGTCGTAAAGATCGTCGCGATCCGGATCGTCATTCGCCGGATCGAGCTGGGCGACCAGGAAAATCTGCTTGTCGCCCGCCATCGCCTGTTCGAGCGCGGCGACGGACTTGTCGCGGCCGACGAACAGGGGAACGATCATGTGCGGGAAAACGACGATGTCCCGCAGCGGGAGAACGGGGAAACTCTGGCTCATGCAAACTCCGGTTGCGCGAAGACGCGCGCTTTCCTTCTATATGGGGCGGGCGCCACACGCATCAATCGCCCTCGACTCAGGCGGACGCTAGCTTATGCACCTTTCCACTTCGTGGCGCCCCCAAATGCTTGATCGGCGGGCGTTCGTCGCCGCCCTGCCCCTGCTCCTCGCGTTCCGAGGCGCCCCCGCACCCGACCTGCTGGCGCGCGCCATTGAGCGAGCCGGCGGCAGGGAGGCGCTGCGCCGTGCTCGTGCGCTGCGCTGGACTGGCACGGCCACGATCTTCGCTGCCGGGAAGATGATCGGCATCGGCGTCGACACGATGGTCGAGCCCTTTCGGCGCGCACGCTCCACTTCCTGGTTGCTCGAGCAAGGTCCCGCATCGCGTCGATCGATGGTGCTGGAGCCAGCCGATGCCTGGCTGGAGCGTCGCGGCGTGCGGCTGCCGATGCCGGAGCGCATGCGCACGCACGAACAGCAGCAATTCGCGATCTACGGGCTGATGCGACTGACCGACTTGCAGGCGCCCAGCGTAGCGGTCAGGGCCGCTGGCAACACGCTCCGCGTCCGCCACCCCGCCGCGCCTGAGACCTTGCTCCGCTTCGACGAGCAGGCGACGCTGATCGGCGCCGAAAACCAGGTCCGCAGCGCCGAAGATGGCTCGACCATATTGCAGCACTTCCACTTCGGCGATCACCGGCGAGTCAGCGGCATCCTATGGCCGCACCTGATCCGGATCGATCAGAACGGCCGCCCCTATTTCGAACTGCGCATTGCCAGCTTCAGCGCTGGGTGAAGGCTGCGGCGCGACCGATCAGGCGGCGCCGCTTTCCTTCTTCTTCGCATAGACGCGGACCGGATCCTTGCGGCCTTCGACCACATCCTTGTCGATCATCACCTCGTCGACGCCGTCCATCGAAGGCAGATCGAACATGGTGTCGAGCAGGATGGCTTCGAGGATCGACCGCAGACCGCGCGCGCCGGTCTTACGAGCGATCGCCTTCTTCGCGATGGTGGTCAGCGCATCCTCTTGGAAGGAAAGGCGCACATCCTCCATGTCGAACAGCTTCTGATATTGTTTAACCAGCGCGTTCTTGGGCTCGCTGAGGATCTTGACCAGGGCGTCGATGTCGAGGTCTTCCAGCGTCGCGATCACCGGCAGGCGGCCGACGAACTCGGGGATGAGGCCGAACTTCAGCAGATCCTCGGGCTCGCACTGGCGCAGCACTTCACCGGTGCGGCGCTCGTCGGGCGCCGCGACATAGGCGCCGAAGCCGATCGACTTGCCCTGCAGGCGATCGCCGATGATCTTCTCAAGCCCCGAGAAGGCGCCGCCACAGATGAACAGGATGTTGGTCGTGTCGACCTGCAGGAATTCCTGCTGCGGATGCTTGCGCCCGCCCTGGGGCGGCACGGAAGCGGTGGTGCCTTCCATCAGCTTTAGCAGCGCCTGCTGCACGCCTTCGCCCGACACGTCGCGGGTGATCGACGGATTCTCGGCCTTGCGGCTGATCTTGTCGATCTCGTCGATATACACGATGCCGCGCTGCGCCCGCTCAACATTATAGTCGGAAGCCTGAAGCAGCTTCAGGATGATGTTCTCGACATCCTCGCCGACATAACCGGCCTCGGTCAGCGTCGTCGCATCCGCCATGGTGAAGGGGACATCGAGGATGCGAGCGAGCGTCTGCGCGAGCAAAGTCTTGCCGCAGCCGGTCGGCCCGACCAGCAGGATGTTCGACTTGGCGAGCTCGACATCCGCGCCCTTCTGGCCATGCGCCAGGCGCTTATAATGGTTGTGCACCGCCACCGAGAGGACGCGCTTGGCCTGCTTCTGCCCGATCACATAATCGTCGAGAACGTCGCAGATTTCCTGCGGGGTCGGCACGCCGCCGTCCTTCTTGGACACGAGCGCCGACTTGGTCTCCTCGCGGATGATGTCGTTGCACAGCTCCACGCATTCGTCGCAGATGAACACGGTCGGGCCCGCGATCAGCTTGCGCACCTCGTGCTGCGACTTGCCGCAGAAGGAGCAGTAGAGCGTGCTCTTGGAGTCCCCGCCGCTCAATTTCGTCATTCCATCATCCCTCGGCCCGCTCAGCGCAGGCCCTCGCTAGCAGGGGCTATGTTAGCCACCGCTCCTGAAACCACAATGCCGAATGTGCCGGGCTGTTCCCGGCTTAACCATTTGAGCTGTGGACCGCTTGCGCGGGTCTGAAGCAATATGAGGTGGCAGAAGGCTGGTTCAAGAAGGTCGCGCCAGCGCCGCGGTGCCGCTATATGGCAGGGATATGAAGATGTTCGCCCTGCTCGCCGCCCTCGCCCTCGGACAGGAAGCCCCGCCGCCCGCCGCGCCGGCGCCCGAAACCGTTAAGGTCACTCTAACCACCACCCAGGGTCCGGTGGTGCTCGAACTCGAGAAAAGCCGCGCGCCTCTGACCACGGCCAATTTCCTCCGCTATGTCGACCAGAAGAGGCTCGACGGAGCCGCCTTCTACCGCGCCGCCAAAGCGCCCAATGCCGCCGATTACGGCCTGATCCAGTTCGGCACGCGCAACGACCCGAAGCGCACCTTGCCTCCGGTGGCGCACGAGCCCACGAGCAAGACGGGTCTCAGCCACAAGAGCGGCACCATCTCTCTCGCCCGCGCGGCGCCTGGCACCGGCGCCGGCGACTTTTTCATCGTCGTCGGCGACACGTCTTCGCTCGACGCGCAGCCGGGCGGCGACTCCGGTTTCGCCGCCTTTGGCCGGGTCGTCGAAGGCATGGACCTGGTGAAGTCCCTCCTTGCCGCACCCACCGACCCGAACAAGGGCGAGGGCGTGATGAAAGGCCAGTATCTTGCTGAGCCCGTCGTTATCACGACCGCCAGACGAGCCAAGTAGCGCTTCGGCAAACATTTTTTCTCACCGCAGCCGAAACGAAAGCATCCCGAACGCAATCCGTTCGTTTGGACCCGCCACAGGAAGGTGGGCATGAACGAGATCGAATGGCGTGAAGCCCTTTATCGGCAACTAGCCCGGCAGCCCGGCATCCCGGCCGGCCTGCGTCCCGAACTGATCAAGCGCGCGGAGACGTGTACGGTTCGCGCGCACCGTGGCACCCCGTCATATTACGCGCCGCGGCCAGACGTCCAAGGCTGCAAGGGCGCGATCAGCCGCTAACGGTTGCCCTCCGTTCATGGTTGCGGCGATAAGCGCGCTCCATGCGTATCCTTGCCTCCCTTCTCCTCGCCCTGTCTCTGTCTGCGTGCGGGAGCGCCGCGCCCGCCGCGCCGCCCGCAAAACCGGCCATGTGGAAGCTCTCCGATCCGGACACGACCATCTATCTGTTCGGTACGGTCCATGTCCTGCCGTCGGACCTGAAGTGGCGCACCCCGCGCTTTGAACACACGCTCGCCAGCGCTGACGAGCTGGTGCTCGAGATCGCCGATCAGGGCGACAAGGCAGCCATCGCCGAGACCTATCGCAAAATGGCCCAGTCGCCCGGGCTGCCACCCGTGCTCGACCGCGTGCCGGCGGAGAAGCGGGCCCAGCTGGAAGCGCTCATCACCAAGAAGGGCCTGCCGCTTAAGGCCCTGAATGCGATGGAGACCTGGGCGGTCGCGATCACCCTGGGCGCCTCCATGTACACGGACATGGGCGCCTCGGCGGACGCGGGCGTCGAGACGACGTTGCGCTCCAGCATCGGCGGCAAGCCGGTGTCCGGCCTCGAGACCACGGCCCAGCAGCTCGGCTATTTCGACCGTATGCCTGAAGAGACGCAGCGCAAGCTGCTCGTCAGCATGCTTGACGATGCGAGCTCCGCCAAGGCGGACTTCCAGAAGATGGTCCGCGCCTGGAGCAGCGGCGACACCGGCGCTATCGCCCGCACCTTCGACGATGAACTAAAAAAGGCCCCGGAGATCGCCAAGGTACTGATCGACGAGCGCAACGCAAACTGGGCACAGTGGCTGAAGGCGCGGATGGACAAGCCCGGCACCGTCTTCGTCGCTGTGGGGGCCGGCCACCTCGCCGGCAAAGGCTCGGTCATCGACCTGCTCCAGAAGCAGCGGCTCAAGGTACAGCGGGTGCAATAGTTGCTTTTGCAGCCGACCGCGTCTATGCGCCCGCGCTTCCGTCATGGTCATCCCTGGAGGCGTGGCGGAGCAACTGAACCTGACCTGCTACTTGGAGACATGCGATGAGCGAGACGCTGACGCTGTCGGCCGAGGTGCGCGAACGGGCTGGCAAGGGAGCCTCCCGTGCTATCCGCCGTCAAGGCCGCGTACCCGCCGTCATTTACGGAAACAACGAAGCACCCGAGGGTATTCACCTCGAGGAACGCGAGCTGATGAAGGCGCTCATGACCGGCCACTTCATGAACTCGGTCGTGATGATCAACGGCACTCGCACCCTACCCAAGGACGTGCAGTTCCACCCGGTCACCGATCGTCCGCTCCATGTCGATTTCCTGCGCATCGGCGAGCATTCGACCGTGACCGTCGAAGTGCCGGTGCGCTTCGAGAATGAAGAAGCCTCTCCCGGCCTGAAGCGCGGCGGCGTGCTCAACATCGTCCGCCACGAGCTGTCGCTGGTCTGCGACGCAGCCGAGATCCCGGACGAGATCGTCATCGACCTGAAGGGCTTCGATGTCGGCGACTCCATCCACTTGAGCCATGTGACCCTGCCGCAGGGTTCCAAGTCCGCGATCACCGACCGTGACTTCACCATCGCGACCATCGTCGCCCCGTCGGGCCTGAAGTCGTCCGAAGGCGACAACGAAACCCCGGCCGAAGGCGAAGGCGCCTGATATAAGCGTCATGCCGAACTTGTTTCGGCATAAGGCGTCCGTCTCTCCGCAGATGGATGCCTTGTGCTGAAACAAGTTCAGCATGACGTGCTTTCTCGATGCAAATCTGGGTTGGCCTCGGCAATCCGGGCGCGCAGTATGCGATGCACCGGCACAATATCGGCTTCATGGCGGTTGATGCCATCGCCGAGGTCCATGATTTCGCGCCACCCAAGCGCGCCTTTCAGGGCTGGGCGCAGGAAGGCCGCATCGGCGGCGAGAAGATCCTGCTGCTGAAGCCCGCCACATTCATGAACGAAAGCGGCCGGGCCGCCGGTGAAGCAATGCGCTTCTACAAGCTCAATCCCGGCGACGTGACCGCCTTCTATGACGAGCTCGACCTCGCCCCCTTCAAGGTCAAGGTCCGGATCGGCGGCGGCACTGCGGGCCATAACGGCATCCGCTCGCTGGACGCGCATCTCGGCCCGGATTTCCGCCGCGTCCGGCTTGGCATCGGCCACCCTGGCCACAAGGACCGGGTAACCGGCCACGTCCTCGGCAACTTCGCCAAGGCAGAGATCGAGCCGCTGACGGATCTGCTCGGCGCCGTTGCGGCGGAGGCTGAGTGGCTGGCCAAAGGCGACGACGCGCGGTTCATGAACGATGTGGCGTTGCGGCTGCAGCCTTCCTAACCCGTTCGTGTCGAGCCGAAGTCGAGACACGCTTCTCGACTTCGCTCGAAGCGAACGGATAAGGGGGAAGCGTGATAGTGCGCTCCCTCTTTACCACCCCGCTCTACCAAGCCGAACTCGGCGAACCGGCGCTCCTCGACGAACTCGCGGATGCCGTGCGCATGCTCGCTGCCGAGGACCGTGCCGGCCGCGCTTGGTCGAAAGAGAAGGGCTATCGCGGCTACACCTCCTACGCGTCGCTGAACGATCTTCCGCGCCGCGATCCGCGCTTTTCCGACCTCGCCCGCCTGCTCGACAAGCACGTCGTCGCTTTCGCCAAGGCCTGCGCCTTTGATCTGGCCGGCCGCAAGCTCAAGCTCGACAGCATCTGGGTCAACGTCCTGAAGCCGGGCGGCGCGCATAGCGGCCACATCCACCCGCACAGCGTCGTCTCGGGCACTGTCTACGTCGAGACTCCGCTAGGCGGGGGCGCGATCCGTTTCGAGGATCCCCGCCTGCCCCTGCTGATGGCCGCCCCGCCGCGGGCAGAGGACGCACCCGATCCCTTGCGCAGCTTCGTTACTGTCGAACCCAGGCCCGGCACGATCCTGCTCTGGGAAAGCTGGCTCCGCCACGAAGTGCTGCCCAGCACAGCCAAGGCCGAGCGGATCAGCATCAGCTTCAACTATCGCTGGTAGGAGAATGGCATGAAGCTCAACCAGGTCACGGTCGGCGTTCAAGACTATGACGCCGCCGTCAGCTTCTACACCAAGCTGGGCCTGCGGCAGATCGTTTACGCGCCGCCGCACTACGCTCGCTTCGAGACGCCCAGCGGCGAAACCTTCTCGATCGAGTTGGCCAAGGAGACCGGCGGCTCCACCATCGTCTATTTCGAAGTCGAGGATGTGGATGCATTTGTGGCGAGGCTGGACCTGACGTTGACGCAAGAGCCGGTTGACCAAAGCTGGCTTTGGCGCGAGGCGCGCTTGGCCGATCCGTTCGGCAATCAAATCTGCATCTATCACGCTGGGCAGAACCGCCGGTTCCCGCCCTGGCGCGTCGACACCAAGGACTAGGAATGGGTTTTCGTTGCGGGATTGTCGGGCTGCCGAATGTCGGCAAGTCCACCTTGTTCAATGCACTGACCGAGACGGCGGCGGCGCAGGCGGCCAATTATCCGTTCTGCACGATCGAGCCGAATGTCGGCCAGGTGGCCGTGCCCGATCCGCGGCTGGACCAGCTGGCGAAGATCGCGAACTCGGCAAAAAAGATCGAGACGCAGCTCGCCTTTGTCGACATTGCCGGGCTGGTGCGCGGGGCGTCCAAGGGCGAGGGCCTCGGCAACCAGTTCCTCGGCAATATCCGCGAAGTCGATGCCGTGGTGCACGTGCTCCGCTGCTTCGAGAATGGCGATGTGACGCATGTCGAAGGCAAGGTCGATCCGATCGCCGACGCCGAGACGGTCGAGACCGAATTGATGCTCGCCGACCTGGAAAGCCTCGAAAAGCGCGTGCCCAATTTGGTCAAGAAGGGTCAGCAGGGCGACAAGGAATCGAAGATCGCCGCTTCGGTGCTCGGCCAGGCGCTCGACTTGTTGCGTGACGGCAAGCCTGCCCGGCTGACGAGCCCGAAGGACGAGGAAGAGCGCCGCCATTTCGAGCAGGCGCAGATGCTGACGTCCAAGCCAGTCCTCTATGTCTGCAACGTGGACGAGGGCGATGCCGCCGAGGGTAATGCGCTCTCGGCCCGCGTGTTCGAGAAGGCCAAGGCCGAAGGCGCCGAGGCCGTGGTCGTTTCCGCTGCGATCGAGGCCGAGATCGCGACGCTGGAGGCGGAAGATCGCGCCGCCTTCCTGGCCGATCTTGGCTTAAGCGAGACCGGCCTCGCGCGCGTGATCCGCGCCGGCTATTCGCTGCTCGACCTGATCACCTTCTTCACCGCCGGCCCGAAGGAAGCCCGCGCCTGGACGGTGCACAAGGGCGCGAAGGCTCCCCAGGCGGCGGGCGTGATCCATTCCGACTTCGAGCGCGGCTTCATTCGCGCCGAGACGATCGCCTTTGACGATTATGTGAAGCTCGGCGGCGAAAGCGGTGCGCGAGAGGCCGGCAAGCTGCGCCAGGAAGGCAAGGAGTATGTGGTGCAGGACGGCGACGTGATGCTGTTCCGCTTCAATGTCTAAGGCTGCGCGTCGAGCCGCCGGATGCGGTTTGCCAGCGGCGGAGCCAGAGTGCCGGCGGCGGTCACATAGGCTTCGAACGCGTCGATGTCTTCAGGCCCGTTCGGCGCGATCTCGGTGCCTTCGCGAAAGACGGTGAAGTTGTCACCGCCTGTCGCTAGGAAGTTGCTGACCGCCACGCGATAGAGCCTGTCGTCAGCGATCGGAGCGCCGTTCAGCAGCATGTCGAGGATGCGCTGCCCTTGCGGCCGCCGCAGATCGTAGCTGTAGCTGAAGCCCTCCGACACGAGCAGCATCATGGGGCGCTCGACCGTGTTGGCGCCGCTAGCGAATTGCTGCTCCAGTACTGCGCGGATCTGGCTGCCGGTCAGCCCCTTTACCTGCACCACGTTGCCGAAGGGCTGTACGGCATAGAGCTGGCCGTATCTGACGCTCCCATCCGCTCCCGGCACCAGGTCGGCCCGGAGGCCCGCGCTGTTCATGAAACCGATATCGGCTCCGGTCGCCTTGCGCTGCACATCGGCGATCAGGTTGCCGAGCACCGACTCGCCGGAAAGCGTGGTGGTGCGCAGCGCTTCGCCACTCATCCGGCCAACCACGCGCTCGGCGATCGGCTTGGCGGCAGCGACATAACGCGAGACTAGAGCCTGGACGCGCGGCTCGGCCGGGTAGGACGGGAACGCAGCATTGAGCGGCACGGTGCCGGACGGGTTGGTGAAAGCCTCGCCCTGCACAATTAGATTGTCCGCCTGCTTCGACACCACCCGGCCGGCTACCGGATCGATGGCGAGGCGAATGTCGGTCAGGACCGTGCCGCTCCGCCCTGTGCTGGTGACCAGGAAGGGCCGGCTCGGGTCGATCGTGCCATGGTCGCAGACATAGGCGCTATGCGTGTGGCCGGAGACCACAACGTCGATAGAAGGATCGAGCTTCGCCAGGATCGGCAGCAGATCGCCGCTTACTCCGCCGCAGCTTTTGTCGTTGTAGCCGGTCTTGGTATAGAGCCCCTGATGGATCAGGACGACGATCGCGTCCGCTCCGTCAGCGCGCAGCTTGGGGACCAACGCGTTGATCGTGCCGGCTTCTTCCTCGAAGCTTAGCCCGGCAACGCTCGACGGCACCACCAAAGTCGGCGTGTCCTTGAGCGTCAGGCCAATAAAGCCGACCCGCACCGCCGACCGCCCGCGCCCAAAGCTCCGGATCGAGGTCGCGGGCAGCAAAGTCGACCCGTCCGGCTTGCGGACATTGGCCGCCAGGAAGCTGAAGCGGGCACCCGGAAACTCCTTGTCCAGCCGGCACGGCTCCCGGTTGGTGTGCCTGGCGCACCCGCCCTTCTGCATACGCAGCAGCTCGTCAGGCCCGCGATCGAACTCGTGATTTCCGACCGCGTTCAGGTCGAGGCCGATCAGGTTCATCGCCAGGATCGTCGGCTCGTCGAGGAACTGGGAGGAGACGAACGGCGAGGCGCTGATCAGGTCGCCGGCCGCCACTACGACGTTGTTCGGATTGTCGGCCTTCAACCGGGCGACAGCGGAGGCGAGATAGGCGGCGCCACCGGCAGGTACGCGAACGGCGCTCCCGTCCGGAGCGGTGGCGTTGATTGCCCACTTTGGTGGCTCAAGCGCGCCGTGAAAATCGTTGAAGGCGATGATCTTGACCTCGACCGGCGCGGCCCGTCGTTCGGTCACCGTTGCGCAGGCAGACAGCAGCGCCAGCACCGCAAGACTCGCCAGCTTCCGCATCTCGACCTCATTGCTTCGAAACCGCCGCGCCTTTGCCAGCCGCGGCCGCGACTGTCATCCGCCAATCCACGTCTCTGCTCGACCAAGTACGGACGTGAAGCGTGGCGCCCTGCCGCCCGTCATGGTAGAGGCCCGGCTAAATGGGGTGGAGGTGGGGTGGCCTCGAAACGCCTGGATGGCTGGAAAGCGATCGCGGTCTTCCTGAACCGTGACGAGCGGACCGTGCGGCGCTGGGAGGCGACGCGCGGCCTGCCGATTCACCGCATCCCTGGCGGCGAACGTCCGCGCATCTGGGCCGATCCGGACGAGCTCCGGCAGTGGCTGCAAGGCGCCGGCGCGGTAGACGAAGACGTCGGACCAGATCCAGCGACGGCGCCGTCATCCCCGTCCAAGCGTCGGTCGATGCGGGAGATCGCCGGCGCCGCGGCGCTGATCCTGGGCGTGCCGCTCGCCGGCACTCTCTATGTTGTCGCCAAGGCTGACCGTGCCGAGGCGGAGCCCTATGCAGAGCACCCCGCCGCCCGCGAGCTTTATCTTCGCGGCGTGTTCCTGTGGAACGGCCGAACTCCGCGTGGCATCGCCGAGGCCGCAGCCATCTTCGCCCGGCTGGCGCGCGAACATCCCGGCAGGTCGGAGGCGCTGGCGAAGCTCGCCGATTGCTATCTGCTGATGCGCGAGTTCGGCACCATGCCTGATGACGTCGCTTATGCCCGCGCGCGCGAGGCCGCCGAGGCGGCGCTTCGCATCGATCGCCGCTCCGCCTCCGGGCTGCGTGCGCTGGCATTCGTCCGCTTCTGGCACGATGGCGATCCAGAGGCGCTCGAAACTTTCGCGCGCGCCGCCGAGCTGAAGCCCGACAATGCGCAGACCCAGCTCTGGTACGCGAACGCGCTCTCGGCGAGCGGACGCCATGTCGAGGCTCAGGCTGCATTCACTCGTGCGAGGGCGCTCGACCCATCAAATGCGGCAGTGCTGGCTGACCAGGCATTCGACCTGCTCTTCGCCGGCCGAGTGGCCGAAGCCGATCGGCTGGCGAACATGGTCCTCGACGTGCAGCCTGGACTCGTCAGCGCACATCGGGTGCTGGCTTGGGTCGCGCTCAGGCGAGGCGACCACCAAGGGTTTATCAACGAACTGAGTGAATGGGTGCGCCTTCGCGGCGACGAAGCTGCGCTTGCCCGCTACGGCAGGGCGAGACGATTGCTGGCCGAGAAAGGCAGTGTGGCGATGCTGTCCGCCCTCGCGGAAGATGCCGAGGCAGGGCAGCGAAGCAGCGGCTCGGGCTTCATCGAAGCGGCGATGCTGCGCGCCGCCTCCGGCGACAGGTCCGGTGCGGCGAGGCTTCTCGACGCTGCCGAAAGCACCAGCGAGCGCGTATCCGTCCCGGTCGCCCGCCGATACACCGATGTCCGCTAACGCCCGCAACCGCCCGGTCCCACCCCATGCCGTCGGGGTAACGCCTCGGCCATGATCGCAAGTGAGCCTCAGAGGCTCGAGTAAAACAGGGGTGACCTCATCATGTTGAGATATGCGGTGGCGGCCATGCTCGCCACGACCATGGCTGTACCCGCCACTTCGGCGACGTATACATTGTCGTTCAGCGGCACGGTTGCGAACACACAATATTCGAGCTTCCCGGCGTTCAACCGGATCTATGACACCGGTCGGCTGGTGCTCGATGCCAACGACCCGCTCCCGGCCGAGTTGGTTGCTGGCGACCGGATCGAGTTCACGGTTACGCTCGACGATCGCTTCGTCGTTCCGGGCTCCGGCGAGCAGTTCATCGGGCTAAACTTCGAAGGCGATACGACGGGTACTCCGCCTTCCACCAGTGGCGAGATCGAGTTCGCCGACCCTGCCGGGATTGGCACTGGTCCTTTCGGCGTCGGTTGCAGCAACTGCCTGTCGGCGCTGTTCTTCAATGGCGCGAGTGGCAAAGTGAGCTTCACGGGTTTGTCCGGCTTTATTGAAATCGGCAATCTCACCGATCCCTACCAGCTGAGCCAAGTGATTTCGCTCAGCTTTCAAAACTCCAACCCGGTGCCTGAGCCGGCAAGCTGGGCAATGATGATCGCAGGCTTCGCCGCGGCCGGAGCTTTTGCGCGGCGGAGGACCACGGTCGAATCACTCGCATGACTTGATGCCGCTCGAGCGGACGCCGGCTTTCGGCCTCCGCCGGTTGTGCAGCAAGCGACCCTGCACGACTGTCGAGCGGCAGGCGGAGGGGCGGTCGTAATGGTTCCCAACGCGGGCCGCCCCTCCGCCGATCTTGCCGAACGCCTTTTGCCTTGCTCTACCGGCGGGAGAAGAGACGGAGGTGGCTGGTGCAATTCTGGGAAGATATCGAAATCGGCGCCAGGTCCAGCTTCGGCGGCTATGAAGTGACGCGTGAGGAAGTGGTCGAGTTTGCCTCCCGCTACGATCCGCAACCCTTCCACCTGTCTGACGAGGCTGCGGCCAAGACGTATTTCGGCCGGCTCTCCGCGTCCGGGTGGCACACATGCGCGATGCTGATGCGAATGATCGTCGACAATATGGCGAATAACCAGCAGGCCGGGCTCGGCTCACCTGGTGTCGACGAGTTGCGCTGGCTGAAGCCCGTCTATCCCGGGGATAAGCTGCGTGCCGAGAGCGAAGTGCTCGACAAAACTCCGTCGCGCAGCCGGCCGGATATGGGCAGCTATCGGGCGCGCACGACCGTCTTCAACCAGCACGACGAACCGGTCATGTCGCTGGTGTCGATCGGGCTGATCCGCAGAAGACCGGAAAACGGCTGAACGTCGGCTCCGTTCGACGAACGTCGGCCCATGACTTTTGGCAGTATCGACTTCCCCGCTGCAGCCGTTAACGGAACAGCGGTGTTCGACTCGTTGCGAGCTGCTACCGAATGAACAACAAAGCAGCGCCAACCCTCCTGCTTTCTGCACTGCTGCTGATCTCCGCTTGCAGCGATCAGGCGGACAGCGCCAAGAAAGGTCCAGGTGGTCCGGGCGGCCGAGGCGGCACGCCGGAAGTCGGCTTTGTCGTGGTCCAGCCGACATCGGTGGCGATTACGACTGAGCTGGCAGGCCGCACGACACCCTATGCCGTTTCCGAAGTGCGGCCGCAGATTTCCGGCGTCATCCAGCGCCGCTTCTTCACCGAAGGCAGCTATGTCCGGGCTGGACAGACGCTGTACCAGATTGATCCTCGCCTGACCGAAGCAGGACAAGCCCAGGCCCAGGCCAATGTTGCCGCGGCCGAAGCGACGGCCGAAGCGGCCCGGCTCCGCGCGGAGCGGCTGCGCCCCCTCGCCCGGATGCAGGCGGTCAGCCAGCAGGAGTATACCGACGCCGCGGCCCAGGCGCGGCAGGCCCAGGCCGCGGTGAACCAACAACGCGCGGCGCTCCGCACGGCGCAGGTCAATCTCGGCTTCACCCGAGTGCCGGCCCCCATCAGCGGGCGCATCGGCCGTTCGCTGTTCACCCAAGGCGCGCTGGTCACCGCCAACCAGCCCGATCCGCTCGCCACGATCCAGCAGCTCGACCCCATCTTCGTCGACATCCAGCAATCGACCAGCGAGCTGCTCGCGCTCCGCCGCCTGCTGTCGCAGGGCAACGTCATGCCTGCCCGCGCGGCCGTCCGGCTGAAGCTGGAGGATGGCAGCGACTATGGCCTGACCGGCACCATCCAGTTCTCCGAGGTCGTGGTCGATCCTGGCACCGGCACGGTAACGCTGCGCGCCAGCTTTCCCAATCCGCAGGGGCTGCTGCTGCCGGGCATGTTCGTCCGCGCCGTCTTCGCCCAAGCGGTCGACACCCGCGCCTTCCTGGTGCCGCAGCAGGCGGTTAGCCGCGATCCGCAGGGCAATGCTACGGTGCTGGTGGTCGGTCCCGGCAACAAGGCGCAGATGCGGACAGTCCGGGCGGAACGGACGCAAGGCGCCTTCTGGGTCGTTACCGCAGGACTGAACCCAGGCGACCGGGTGATCACGCAAGGACTGGGCCGCGCCCGCCCGGGCCAGCCGGTCAGGCCCGTGCCAGCCAGCGCTCCCCAGCGCATCGATCCGAACCGTTCTGCGCCTGGTGGGCGTGGCGGAGCGGGCAAGTGACGAGTTCGCGACCTGAGCCCCTCTCCTTCAGGGGAGGGGTTGAGGTGGGGCATACCCTCAATCACCTGATCTCTCCTGCCTGCCCCACCCCCTTCCCATCCCCTGATGGGGAGGGGAGAAGTTGATGTCCCGCGTCTTCATCGACCGGCCGATCTTCGCCTGGGTCATCGCGATCCTGATCATGCTGCTCGGCCTCGGCGCGCTCTTCTCGCTGCCGATCGCGCAATATCCCGACGTCGCTCCGCCGCAGGTGAACGTCCGCGCCAACTATCCCGGCGCGAACGCCGAGACGGTCGAGAACAGCGTTACGCAGATCATCGAACAGCAGCTGTCGGGTATCGACGGGCTCCTGTATTTCAGTTCCACATCGAACGCCCGCGGCGGCGTCAATATCAGCCTTACATTCGAGAAGGGCACTGATCCCGACACCGCCCAAGTGCAGGTCCAAAATCGCGTCCAGCAGGCTCTCCCGCGTCTGCCCCAGCAGGTGCAGCAGCAGGGCCTGACCGTCACCAAGTCGAACCCCGACTTCCTCATGATCGTCGCCGTCTACGACCAGACCGACCGCGCGACGAACCGGGACGTATCCGACTGGCTCGAATCGAACATGCGCGACCCGATCAGCCGCTTGCCCGGCGTCGGCGACACCAACGTGTTCGGCTCTCAATACGCGATGCGCGTCTGGCTCGATCCGGCCCGGCTCGCTTCCTACCAGCTGATGCCGGGCGATGTGGTCCAGGCAATCCAGGCGCAGAATACCGAGATCACTGCGGGCGAAATCGGCGGCCAACCCATGCCGCAGACGCAGATGCTGAACGCGACCGTCACGTCGCAGTCGCGGCTGCAGACGCCGGAGCAGTTCCGCGCAATCATCCTGAAGACCACGCAAGCCGGCGCCACGGTTCGCCTGGGCGACGTGGCCCGGGTGGAACTCGGCTCGGAGAATTACAACGCGGTCAGCCGCGTGAACGGGCATCCAGGCGCCGGCTTCGCCATTTCGACGGCGCCGGGCGCGGACGCGCTCACGACTGCCGAACTGGTCAAGGCGGAGGTGGCCCGCGTCGCGCGCAACTTTCCGCCCGGCTACACCTACGCCTTTCCGAACGACGCGACCGACTTCATCAAGCTGTCGATCGAGGAAGTGGTGATCACCCTCATCGAAGCGGTGATCCTGGTCGTGATCGTTATGTTCGTGTTCCTGCAGAGCTGGCGCGCGACCTTGATCCCGACGATCGCCGTGCCGGTGGTGCTGCTCGGCACCTTCGCAGTGTTCGCGGTCGCCGGTTTCTCGATCAACACGCTCACCCTGTTCGGCCTGGTGCTCGCCATCGGGCTGCTCGTCGACGATGCGATCGTGGTCGTGGAGAATGTCGAGCGCCTGCTCGAGGAAAATCCGGACATGAGCCCGCGCGACGCGACCATCCAGTCGATGAGCGAGATCTCGACGGCGCTGATCGCCATTGCCCTCGTCCTCTCCGCCGTGTTCCTGCCCATGGCTTTTTTCGGCGGCTCGACGGGCGTGATCTACCGCCAATTCTCCGTCACCATCGTGTCGGCAATGGTGCTGTCGGTGGTGGTCGCACTGGTGCTGAGCCCTGCCCTTACCGCCACCTTGCTCAAGCCGAAGCATAATGGCCGCATCACGTCGACGCGTTTTCCGCGCCTGGCCGCCTGGACTGAGCGCGCCCGCAACGGCTTCAATCGCGGCTTCGCGAAAATGGTCGACCGCTACACTTACGCGGCGCGCCGGGTGATCGACCGCAAATGGCTGTTCCTGGGCATTTACGCGCTGACCGTGGTGCTGCTTGCTGCCCTGTTCCTGCGCCTGCCGACCAGCTTCCTGCCGACCGAGGATCAGGGCTTCGCCCAGGCTCAGATTCGTCTGCCGGCCGGCGCGACGCTCGCCCGCACCCAGCAGGTGCAGCAGCAGGTGGAAGATTATCTGCTGCGCGGGCCCGAGGCGAAGAATGTCGACGTGCTCTTCACCGTCGCAGGCGGCGGCGGCGGCGGTCCTTCGGGCCAGAACGCCGGCAACGCCTTCATCAATCTCGCCGATTGGGAAGAGCGCGAAGGAGAGGAGAATAGCGCTGAGGGCATCACCGAGCGAATCGGCCGCGCCTTTGGCGGCCTGCGGGACGCGCAGATCTTCGCGCTGGTGCCGCCCGCTATCCGAGGTCTCGGCCAGTCGAGCGGCTTCCAGATGCAGCTGCTGAACTCGGGCGGCCTTTCGCGCGAGGAGTTCAAGGCGGCGCGCGATCGACTGGTCGAAGAGGCGAGCAACGATCCGATGCTGACCGGCGTGCGCCAGAGCGAATTGCCGGACACGCCCAATCTGCGCGTCGACCTGGACCAGCAGAAATTGTTCGTGCTCGGCCTCACTCAGGCCGATGTGAACCAGACCCTCTCCACGGCCTGGGGCGGCCGCTACGTCAACGATTTTATCGACCGCGGCCGCGTCAAGCGCGTCTTCGTGCAGGGCGATGCGCCTTACCGCGCAGCGCCCGAAGACCTGTACCAGTGGTTCGTGCGCGGCCGCGACGGACAGATGGCGCCCTTCTCCTCCTTCGCCCAGACGAGTTGGCAGGTCGGCCCCGTATCGCTCGGCCGTTTCGGCGGCGTGCCCTCCTACGAGATCCAGGGCCAGGCCGCGCCCGGCACCAGCTCCGGCCAGGCGATGGACCGGATGATGGAGCTGGCCCAGCAGATCCCCGGCGTCTCGGTCGCCTGGAGCGGGCTCTCTTACCAAGAGCGTCTGTCATCCGGCCAGGCGCCGGTCCTTTACGGCCTGTCGTTGCTGGTCGTCTTCCTCTGCCTGGCCGCACTTTACGAAAGCTGGTCGATCCCGGTCGCGGTGCTGCTGGTGATCCCGCTCGGCCTTGTCGGCGCGGTGTTTGCCGTGACGCTGCGCGGCCTCCAAAACGACGTGTTCCTGCAGATCGGCCTGCTGACCACCATGGGCCTCGCTGCCAAAAATGCGATCCTCATGATCGAGTTCGCCGAGCAGGCGGAAAAGGCCGGCAAGCGCGTCATTGACGCAGCGTTGGAGGCCGCGCGCATCCGGCTGCGCCCCATCCTGATGACCAGCCTCGCCTTCATATTCGGCGTGCTCCCGCTCGCCATCTCGACCGGCGCCGGCGCCAAGAGCCGCGTCGCGATCGGCACTTCGGTGATCGGCGGCATGCTGACGGCGACCATTCTCGCCATCTTCTACATCCCGCTCTTCTTCGTCCTCGTCCGCCGCGGCGTCCGCGATGGCCGCGAATGGCTGAAGCGGCGGCGGCAGCGGCCGGCGGAGGCGTGACTACTATGCCCCCCACCCCAACACCGTCCGGGCTGAGCCTGTCGAAGCCCTCCCTTCTTTGTGTGGCTGCAAGTTTGGCCCTCTCTGCCTGCACGCTCGGCCCGCGCTACGAACGTCCCGAGCCGCCCATCCCCCTCTCCTGGCCCGCCGGGGACGCCTATCTCCGCCAGTCGGAAGCGGCGCTCCCCACAGTCACCTATCGCGACATCTTCCAGGACCAGCGGCTGCAACAGCTGATCGAAACCGCGCTCGTCAACAATCGGGACCTCGCCGTCGCCGCCGCCAACATCGCGGCGGCGCGCGAGCAGTTCAGGGCGCAGCGTGGCGCCTTCTTCCCGAACATCGTAGCAAGCGCCAGCGCAACGGAGACCGACCGCGGCAACGGTGCTGGCACTGGCGTCGGCAGTGCGGCATCCGGCCGTCAGCTCTTCCTCAACACGCAACTGGGCCTTTCCAATTACGAGATCGATTTCTTCGGCCGCATCGCCTCGCTCACCGAAGCTGCGCGCAACCGCTATTTCGCCACCGAAGCTGCAGCCCGCTCGGTTCGTCTCCTGCTGGTGAGCGACATCGCCGCGGCCTGGCTCACCTACGCCGCGGATCGCGACCTGCTCGCCATTGCCGAGCGCACCGTCGCCAACGCCAGACAGAGTGTGCGCCTCACGCGCCTGCGGCTGGAGGGAGGCATCGCCCCTCGCACGGATCTGCGCCAGGCCGAACAGGTGCTGGAGCAGGCGCGAGCCGATGCGGCTCAGGCGCGCACGTCGCTCGCGCAGGACGTGAACCTGCTGCAGTTGCTCGTCGGCGCTCCGATCGACACGGCATTGCTGCCAGGGTCGCTTGGCGATGCAGAGGAGGGGGTGGCCGAGCTCCCTGCCGGCCTCGACTCAACCATCCTGCTCCGGCGTCCGGACGTGGTCCAGTCCGAGTATCAGCTTCGGGCCGCCAATGCCCAGATCGGCGCCGCGCGCGCCGCTCTCTTCCCCCGCTTCAGCCTGACCGCGGCCCTGGGCTTTGCAAGTTCGACTCTGTCTTCGCTCTTTTCCGGCGACGCGTTCAACTGGTCAATTGCGCCGGGCGCCAGCTATTCCATCTTCCAGGGCGGCGCCGCCCGGGCGAATGTCCGCGTGACAGAAGCGCAGCGGGACGCCGCTCTGGCCACTTACCAGCGCACGATCCAGACAGCCTTCCGCGAAGTCTCCGACGCGCTCGCCCGGCGAGGCACGATCGACGAGGAACTCCGCGCCCAGCGCGCCAACCGCGCAGCTTCCGAAGACAACTACCGTCTCAGCGAAGCGCGTTTCCGCGGTGGCATCGACCCGTTCCTGCAGACGCTGATCGCGCAGCGGAGCCTCTACGCCGCCGAACGACAGCTGGTGGCGACGCGCCTCGGTCGCGCGCAGAATCTGGTCCAGCTCTACCGGACGCTGGGCGGAGACTCGCAGCTCGACGCGCCACTCGCCGGCGGACCGGTTCAGGCTGGACCCACGCCCACGCCCCGCTAAGGGGTCCGCATGACCGACCGTCCCCTCGCTGACCAACTCGCTCTCGTCACAGGCGCCAGTCGCGGCATCGGCGCCGCCGCCGCCGAAGCGCTCGCCCGTGCCGGCGCCCATGTCATCCTGACCGCGCGAACCGCCAACGACCTGGAAAAGATCGAGGAGCGCATTCACCAGGCCGGCGGCACGGCAACGATCGCGCCGCTGGATCTGATGGATGGCGACAGCATCGGTCGCCTGGCGACAGCCGTCTCCAGCCGCTGGAACAAGCTCGACGCGATGGTGCTGAACGCTGCCATGCTCGGCACGCTCGGCCCGGTTCCGGCGATCGATCCAAAGGAGTTTGCCAAGCTCCTGACGCTGAATGTCGGTGCCCAGGCCGCACTGATCGCCGCCTTCGACCCGCTGCTCCGCGCCGCCGCGCCCGGCAAGCTGATTGCCCTGACCTCCAGCGTCGGCGCCAGTCCCCGGGCCTATTGGGGAGCCTATGGCGCCTCCAAGGCGGCACTCGAGACGCTCGTGCTCAGCTATGCCGAGGAACAGCGCAATCTTGGCAAAGTGAAAGTCGCGATACTCGACCCGGGCGCCACCCGCACCAAAATGCGCGAGCGCGCCTTTCCCGGCGAAGACCCGATGAGCGTGAAATCGCCGGAGGTGGTGGCAGAGCGCATTGCTTCGCTTGTCGCCCAAGGTTTCCAGACCAGCCATCGGGAGCGGGTCGAAGGATGATCTACCGGTTCCCAGCGACGGGCCGAGCCCAGACGAGCTCGGATGTCGGTTCCGCTTCCGGCGGGCACCGGGCGCCCGACAGCATTTTTTGGTCGAGAACCTCCGACGCTTGGTCGAGACTGCGTTGCTCGTCTCCCGGTTGAGCCGCAGCTGCCGCGCCAAAGGAGACCCACCGCATGTTTCTGACGCTCGCCCTTGCGCTGAACGCCGCCGAGCCGGTCAAGCAGCCGGAAGCGCTCGCCCTGATCGAAGCCGCGCAGCGGGCGCACGGCGCCGACGCCGCAAAGACGCTCAAGGCGCGCATCGTTTTCGAAGGGAGTTCGATCGATCCTGGCCAGTCGCTCGCCGTCGCCGGCGGCTTTGAACCTTATCCGCGGCGACTATCGATTACCGTCGACAATAGCGCCAATGCGAGCGTCTCCGATCTCGATGCGGCGATCGCGGGCGATTTCCGCTTCCAGACTCACGCGGCAAAAACGGCCGACAAAGGGTTCGCCTATGACAGGCGGACCGGCACGGCCGAGGACCTGCCCGGTGCTGTGCCCGGGCTCGAGATGGCGCTGCCGCACGAAACCCTGGCACGCGTCGCGCGGACTGCGGCCTCGCTGCAGTTGCTGCCGGAGAAGGATGAGCATGTGCGGATTGCCTATGCCTATCCGAACGGCAGGGGCGGCGAGCTGCTGTTCGACGCGCGCACCAAGCTGCTCGCCGGCTATGACACCAAGCCCTCGCCGAGCGTCCATGGCGATCGCTATGCCAGCGTGCGCTTCGGCCCCTATCGCCGCATCGGCGGAGTAGCCGTGCCCAGTGGGGTGGAGGAACGGCAGGTCTCCGTCCTCTTCGGCACGGTCGCGAGCCGTCTCGCGCTCAAGCACGTCGATGAACAGGGTCCAAGCACGACCGAACTGGCGCTACCGGCCGGTGCTCAGAAGGGCGACTATAGCTGGCGACCGCCTTTCTCGGCCAAGCCGCTGGGCGACAATGTGTGGCTGCTCCAGAACGTCACCGACACCAAGGCGCAATGGTCGTACAATGTCCTCGCGGTCGCCTTCGCGGATCATGTGCTGGTGGCGGAGGCGCCGATCGACACGGCCACATCCGAAAAGCTGATCGGCGAGATTGCAAAGCTCGCGCCGGGCAAGCCCGTCCGCTATCTGGTCCAGAGCCATCATCACCAGGATCATCTCGGCGGGATCCGCGGCTATGTGGCGGCGGGCGCGACCATCGTCGCTTCGGCCGAAGCCAAGCCGCTGATCGAGCGGATCGCCCAGACCCATCCCAGCACGCCGGACACTCTTGCCAGGGCGCCGCGTCCCGCAAACGTGCTGGCGGTGCAGGGTTCGCGCGTGTTCGAGGATGCGACCAATCGGGTCGAAGTTTATGATGTCGGGCCCAATCCGCACGCGCGGCAGATGCTCGTCGTCTATCTCCCGAAGCAGAAACTGCTCTACCAGGCCGATCTGGTGAACGCAGGCGAGTATCCGCTCAACGACACCTCGCGCAGCTTCCTCGCCTGGCTGAAGGTCCGGAAACTGCCGGTCGAGACAATGATGGGCCTGCACGGCCGCGTGCTCGACCAGGCGGAGGTTGCGGACCTGGTCGGCGAGGAGCGGCTCGCCGCCCGCTAGATCATCGCCATGCCGCCATTGACGTGCAGCGTCTGGCCGGTGACGTAGCTCGCTTCCTTGCTGGCGAGATACGCCACCGCCGCACCAATATCGCCTCCTTCGCCCAGGCGTCCGGCAGGGATGCGGCCGGTCAGTGCTTCCTTCTGTGCCTCGGGAAGCGCGTCGGTCATCGGCGAGGTGATGAACCCGGGCGCAACGCAGTTGACGGTAATTCCGCGGCTGGCCAGTTCCTGCGCCAGTGCCTTGGACATGGCCGTGAGCGCGCCCTTGGACGCGGCGTAGTTGGCTTGGCCCGGATTGCCGGTCGCTCCGACCACCGAAGTGATCGAGACGATCCGCCCGAAGCGAGCCTTCATCATCGGCTTGGCGGCGGCGCGGCAAAGACGGAACGCAGCCTCAAGGTTGACCCGGATCACCTGGTCCCATTCCTCGTCCTTCATCCGCAGGATGAGGTTGTCGCGCGTCACGCCGGCATTGTTGACGAGGATGTCGAGCTTTCCGCCGAGCGCCTCCACCGCCTGCGGCACCAGCGCGTCCACAGCTGCGGCGTCCGACAGGTTGCAAGGCAGCACCACTGCCTCCCCGCCGACCCGCCCGGCAACCTGGCGCAGCGCCTCCTCACGCGTGCCCGAAAGCGCGACGCGGGCGCCCTGCCCTGCCAAGGCTTCCGCGATGGCTGACCCGATGCCCCCGGACGCCCCCGTGACGAGGGCGGTCATTCCCGACAGATCGAACATATGTCTTACTCCTGAGTTGGATTCGCGCAGAGACGCGGAGACGCAGAGGGGCGGTGATCATTAACAAGCCGCCTAATATTGTCCTTCAGCATCGCGCCGCCGAGGTTGATCAGCAGACCGACAGGTGGGACGGGTCAGGCGAAGATAGGTGAGGAGTTGTTTAGCATGCGCCGCGTTCAGCTTCTCGACCGACTTTACCTCCACTAGTAAACGACCCTCGACCAACAGGTCGATTCTGAAGGCCCCGTCGAAACGCAACCCGTCGAACTGGATGTCGATGGGCTTTTGCCGCTCTACAAGGTAGCCACGCCGTTCAAGCCAGCCTGCCAGCACAATCTCGTAGACGCTCTCAAGGAGACCAGGGCCAAGTTCCTGATGCAGCCGAAAGGCTGCATCGACCACATCGCCACTGATCAGATCGATGTCCTTCAAGCGGTACGGCCTCTCTGCGCCTCTGCGTCTCTGCGCGAACTCATAAGACCTTCGAGACTTGCTCCAACTCGTCCATGCTGACGACGCTCACGGCCTCGGCGTCCGGTGCGATGCGTTTGATCATGGGGGCCAGGACCTTGCCGCCAAACTCGACGAAGTGGTGCACGCCCGCTTCCTGCATGGCGAGCACGCTTTCGCGCCAGCGGACGGTGCCGGTGACCTGCTCGGCAAGCAGCCGGCGGATCTCGCCTGGGTCGGCGACCGGCGCTGCCGTTACATTGGCGAACACCGGCACAAGCGGAGCACGGAGATCGGCCCTGCCGAGCGCTTCTTCCATCGCATCGGCGGCTGGCTTCATCAGCGGGCAATGGAACGGGGCAGAGACGGGCAGCGGCATGGCGCGGCCGCCCGCGCTCTTCACCAGTTCGGAGGCGCGCTCGATAGCGGCCTTGTGGCCCGATATGACGACTTGGCCCGGCGCATTGTCGTTGGCGACGGTACACACCTCGCCCTGCGCCGCCTGCTCTGCGATCTCCGCCACCTGACTGAAGTCCAGCTTCAGGATCGCGGCCATCGCACCCTCGCCGACCGGCACGGCCGCCTGCATGGCCTGGCCGCGCAGCTTCAGCAGCTTGGCGGTGGTGGTCAGGTCAAGCGCTTCGGCCGCGCAGAGCGCCGTATATTCGCCGAGCGAGTGGCCGGCGACGAACTCCGCCTTGTCGGCCAGCCGCAGGCCGCCTTCGCGTTCCAGCACGCGCAGGGTGGCAATCGCGTTCGCCATGATCGCCGGTTGCGCATTTTCGGTCAGCGTCAGCTCGTCGGCGGGTCCTTCGCACATCAGGCGAAGCAGGCTCTGGCCGAGCGCTTCGTCCACCTCCTGGAACACCTCCCGCGCGGCGGCGCTCGCATCAGCCAGCGCCTGGCCCATGCCGACCGCCTGGCTGCCCTGTCCCGGAAAGATGAATGCGCGCATGTCTGACCCCTTGTTGAAGGGGGTGCGCGTAGAAAGGTCAGGTCGCCGATGCAAGCGGCGGGCGTTTGCTCCAGCCGGATGCCGGGGAGTGCGGCAGCCGCGCTTCCGGGATCAACCGGCGCAGCTTGCGGGCGAAGCTGCGCAGGCAAACCTCGCTTGTCCCCAAAGGCCCGGCGACATAGCTCGGGGAAGCCATGCCGGCCTGAACGCGTTCGATCAGCCTGGTATCCTCGGCATTGACCTGCCGGTTGATGCGCCAGTTCAGGTAGCGCGCCGCCCGCATCTCGCGGCGATCGTCGGGCAGCGCATAGCTGATCTCGCGGATGGTGGTCGTAGTCGCGCTCGTCGGCAGGAACTGCATGAAATCGATCTGGTCCGGGTAGATGTCGAAGGCAACGTTCGGCCAGAGCTTGTAATAGAGCCACAGCCGCTGCTGTGCTTCGGGCAGGTGATCGACGCGCGGCAGGAGCCGCTGATAGGCGCGCTCGCTCGGATTGGCAGACGGCCGCTCGACCAGCAGTCCGGACATGCGATCAACATGCTCATTGGCCTCGATCGCGTAGGATCGGCCGAACAACCGCGTCAGTCCCGGGTGCCCGACCGGGATGTGCAAGCCATCGGAATAGTTATCGGCGATCGTCTTCCAGTTGAGCGCGCGTGGGCGCAGCGTCACCCGGCCGATCGGCTGCAGCTCCTCGAAGCGATAGGGCGCAATCTCATGCTCGTAGGGCGCCATCATCTTTGCCACAGAGGGCGCGCCCGGCTCCAGCGTCACGAAGAGGAAGCCGCGCCACACCTCCATCGCGATCGGCACCAGACCCAGCTTGCCTTGATCGAGCCCCGGATACTCGCTCTTCATCGGCACGCCCGACAGCCGGCCGTCCAGGTCATAGGTCCAGGCATGATAAGGGCAGACGAGCTTCTTAGCGCAGCCCGCCTCGCCATCGACCAGCCGTGAGCCCCGATGGCGGCATATATTGGCAAAGGCGCGCACCTCGCCGTCCTCGCAGCGCACGACGATTACGCTCTCGCCCAGATACTCCAGGCTCCGCCACTCGCCGGGGCGCGCCAGCTCGTTCACATGGCACACCACCTGAGGAGCGGCACGCAGGAATCGCGCGACTTCGGCCTGGAAGAACTCAGGATCGTGATAGAGCCAGCCCGGCAGCGACAGGTGATCGTCGGGATCGATGTCGGTGGCGGCGAGTCGAACGGTCTGCGCGGTCATGACGTAGCGTCTTAGCGCGCGCCGCCGCTCCGTGATACTGTGCCGTCAAACAGAAGGAGAGGCGCCATGCACGATCTGGTCATTCGCGGCGGGACGGTGGTGGACGGGTCGGGCGGCAAGCCGTTCATGGCCGATGTCGCGGTCGACGGTGGGTTGATCAGCGTTGTCGGCACGGTCTCCGCCGCTGGACGCGAGGAGATCGATGCGGCGGGCAAGATCGTCATCCCGGGCTTCGTCGACATCCACACCCATTATGACGGCCAGGCCACTTGGGATCCGGAGATGGCGCCTTCGTCCTGGCACGGCGTCACCACTGTCGTGATGGGCAATTGCGGCGTCGGCTTCGCGCCGGCGCGACCAGATCGGCACCAGTGGCTGATCGGCCTGATGGAAGGCGTCGAGGACATTCCCGGCACCGCTCTCGCAGAGGGCATGAGCTGGGACTGGGAGAGCTTCCCAGACTATATGGCGGCGCTCGAGAAGCTGCCGCGCACCATCGATGTCGGCTGCCACGTGCCGCATGGGGCCGTGCGCGCCTATGTGATGGGTGAGCGCGGCGCACGCAACGAAATCCCGACCGAGGCGGAGATCGCCGAGATGTCGCGCATCGTTGAGGAAGGGCTGCGCGCCGGTGCCCTCGGCTTTTCGACCAGCCGCACCGTTATCCATAAGTCGATCGACGGCGAACTCGTCCCGGGCACCACCGCCACCGCTGAGGAGCTGATCGGCATCGGCCGGGCGATGGCGAGGGTCGGCCATGGCGTGTTCGAAATGGCGTCGGACCTGCAGCCGGAATGGAACGAGTTCGGCTGGATGGAAGCGCTGTCGAAGGAAACCGGCCTACCCGTCACCTTCGCCATGCTCCAGTCGCCGCTGAAGGCGATGCACTGGACCGAGCAGATGGCGTCGACGCGCGGCGCGAATGACAATGGCGCCAATGTCGTTGCGCAAATTTCGCTCCGCGGCACCGGAATTCTCATGAACTGGCGCGGCACGGTCCACCCGTTCCGCATGCGCCCGAGCTGGCAGGCCATCGCCGAGCTGCCTTGGCCGGAGCAATATGCCCGGCTCTCCGATCCCGCTGTCAAGGCGCAGCTGCTCGGCGAAGCCAACCTGCCACCCGAGCATCCGGACATCGCTCCACTGCTGATGATCGTGACTGGCGGCTGGGGCATGCAGTTCCCGCTCGGCGACATACCGGATTATGAGCCCGCACCTGAAGAAAGCATTGCCGCCCTCGCCTCCGCTCAGGACCGCGATCCGGCGGAGATTGCCTATGACCTGCTGATGGCCGACCAGGGCAACGGTTTCATCTATCTGCCGTTGTTGAACTATGCGGACGGCAATCTCGATTTCGTTCGCGACTTGCTGTTGAACCGCGACGATATCGTCATCTCGCTGTCGGATGGCGGCGCCCATTGCGGCACGATCTGCGATGCCGCTTCGCCCACCTTCCTGCTCCAGCATTGGGTGCGCGACCGCAAGCGGGGCACCATCCCGCTCGAACTCGCCGTCCGGCGCCAGTGCCGCGATACGGCTTTGCTTTACGGCCTCCACGATCGAGGCTTGGTCCGCCCCGGTTATCTCGCCGACCTGAACGTGATCGACCTGGACACGCTCGCGCTCGAAAAGCCGTACCTCGCCTGGGATTTGCCAGCCGGGGGCCGCCGGCTGCTGCAAAGGGCCCGTGGCTATGTTGCGACGGTGAAGTCGGGCGAAGTCACGTTTCGGAACGGCGAACTCCAGCCCGCCCGACCTGGCAAGGTCATCCGCGGCCCGCAGTCGGAGCCGCTGGCGATCGCGGCAGAGTAGAGGCAATGCCGGACTATAGCTTCGTTGACGAGATGCTGGCAGAGTTACCTCCCCAGGCCGACGACAAGGCTTGGTCGCCGATCGTCAAGGAACTCGTCGACTTGTGGCTGTACGACTACAGCACGTTCGGCTCACCGAGCGGCTCGGTTTGGACGACGGTTGACAAGGCCAACTACCTTTTCAGCGTTACCGACTCTCGGCTGATCGCCGCCTGGGGCGTCAGCGGCGGGCGGGTTGACCATAAGCGAGACAGCAGCCGGCAGAAACAAAGCCCCAAAGGCGGGGATACCTATGTCCATCGCGGCCACGCCATTCCGCATACTTTGGGCGGAGGCCTGGACATCAACCTGGTGCCACAGCTGGGGCGGATCAATACGGGGCCGTTCCAGATCCTCGAGGGGGAGGCGCGGGATCATCCCGGCGCTCTCTATTTCACCTACTGGTCGTATAAGCTCAGCGATATCCGAGGCGGTCCGCGTGCACAGCGGCCCGGGCGCGTGGAACAAGGGCTCCTGATCCCGGGTCAGGCTGCCAAGATCAGCCGCTTCATAAACTAGGGTCCCCGATCAAGTGCCGGCCTAGTGTCAAGCCGTCACAGCCTGTGGGCTACGCCGCCGCATCGCCGCGCCGACAAAGCCGAAGCCGGTGATCATCATCGCCCAGGTGGCGGGTTCCGGCACGACGGCGAGGTTCGTCAGCTTGAAGCCGTCGATGCGTCCGTCCGCGTTGGTCCAGTCGGACCCGATCATCCAGAGATTGCCCCATTTGTTCTGGATGTTGATGTTACGGGTGTTGTTGCCGGTGAGGCTGGTCAGCGACGAATAGGAGCCGGCGAAAAGCGCGTTCAGCACCGATACGTTTTTGTCGTTGATGAAGGGGGCCATGCTGCTGTTCCAAGGATTCTGCGTCCAGCCATATTTGATGGTCGCGTCGCTATCTTTGGTGCCGCCCAACACGCTGTAGGTGTTGAAGGTCGCGGTCAGCAGCCGCACGGGCGCATCGAACTGCAAAAGAATAAAGTCCTTGCGCACGCTGTTGTCGATAGTGTGGCGGTTATTGTCGCCATTGCCGTCGTCGCCAGAGATTACGCCCAGGCCACCGTCATAGACCATGAGCTTGGAATCGCGCACGAAGGTGTTTGTGCCGATCTTTTCGAGGCTCCAGGCCGTCGCGCGCACCTTGAAAGTGCCAAGGTTTGGCGACGTGGCGCTGAAGATCCGTGCATTGCCGTCCTGGACATTGCTATTGCTGCCGACGGTGAAGTTGAACACAGCAGGGATCGGCATTGCTGCATACGCCGCACTGGCGCTCGCCACGGAAACGGCACCGACGAAAGCACCGAGAACATAAGCCCGCATTTTCATAACCCCCTGACGACACCCCCGTCCCCTCACCCCGGAGACGATTGCGAGGGTCTGTTCTGCCGTAAAGCGATGATCAAATCAGCAAAGGATCACGCGTTCCACCGTTTCATCCTGGGACAGCTCCACCACCCTCTGCCGTTCAGATTATCAAGAAATCGCTGGGGCTGATGACAGGCGAGCCCGTGAAAATGGCGATAGTCACCGGCGGGATCGTGCCGGTGCCATCCGCATCGAACATCAATGTCCCAGACGATTGCTCATAGATTAGGCGATCATCCGCATCTGTAGCCGCTGGGCCAGTTACGAAGCGGTTTGGGTCCAATGAGCCAGGGCTCAGGTCCTTCAGGATCGCGTCGTCGAGCACGATCGTGTCTACGTCGTGGGAAAAGTCCTCGACTCTGTCGATGTTGTCGGGACCCAGCGCAGTCGTGAAGGCGAAGCGATCGCCACCGTTAAAAACATTATCGGTACCGGCGCCGACGAGAAGGTCCGAACCAAGCTTCCCGTCCAGAAAATTGTCGGCTCTGTTGCCGATGATCAACTGGCCGAACTCATTACCAATGAGGGAAAATTTATCGAGACGTTGGATATCAAGGGTCTCCAATATTTCGACTTCGGAGCCGGCAGCCAAGTGGTAGCTCTGAAGTACTGCCACACGGTCAACGCCCCCTCCAGCGAGCTCAACCACCAGATCCGATCCGTCATAGATGAAATAGGTGTCGTTTCCCGCGCCGCCCTCGTAGCGAGAGGCCGAATAGGTGCCGTTGAAACTGTCGTCACCGCCAGCGCCGATCATCCAATCATTGCCGCCGCCTCCGTCAAAGCGGTTCGCGCCATTGTTCCCGATGATCATTTGGCTGGCTGAGCTGCCCCTCAGATCGATGGAGCTCGTCCCCGCAAGCGCTGTTGTCTCCAGGATTTCCACTGAGGCCTGAGGTTCCAGCGCATAGCTGATCGAAACGGCGACCCGGTCTCGTCCCTCCCCAACTGTCTCGTATACCCGATCACCCGTGGCATCCACGAAGTAGACGTCGTTTCCCACACCGCCGTACATCAGATCGGCACCAGGACTGCCAATCAGCGTGTCGTCGCCCCCCAGCCCGGCCAAAAGATCATCGCCGCCCCCGCCGTTGATCAGGTTGTTGCCGGCATTGCCGACGATCGTCTGCCCGTAATTGTTTCCGCCAAGATCGATGGCAGCGACCGATGTCGAGTCGATCGCCTCGAAGATTTCGATGTCGGCCCCTCCCGGCAAAACATAGCTGACGGAAGTCGCGACGCGGTCGACACCGGCTGCAACCGGGTCGGTGACGATGTCCAAGGGGTTATCAACGTAAAAGACGTCGCTCCCGGCTCCGCCGTCCATGACATCCTTGCCGGTGTCTCCGATCAGCACATCGTCGCCTTCGAAGCCGAAGAGCAGATCGTCGCCCGCCAGGCCGTTCAGGTGGTCATTCGCTGCGCTGCCGTAAAGGGTGTCGTTCTCAGGCGAGGGCTGGGTTCCGGCGCCAAGAGTCAACCGAACATCCTGATCGAACCGGGCGCCGCTGCCGTCGTAAAGAGTGTAGTGGATCAGGCGCGTGGAATCACGTGCGGCCGGCGCAAAGAACAGAAGGTTGCCGATGACGCGTGTCAGGATCGCGGGATCTGATGTGGAGAATGTTATCGCCAGATCGGTTCCCACTCCCCCTGCGAACTGAGCGACTTGGGCACCCGCATATGTGATTGTGTTGCCCGAAATGCCGACTTGATCCGGCCCAGTGCCTTCGTGTCTAACCTGTACATATTCGCCAAAGCCGGACACGTGCAGCACCATGCCGGCATAGCTCTCATCATCAGCGACCTGGATGCTGCTGTCGATCAGCTGCTGGGCCAGCGCCTGTTGCAAAGTGAAGGAGACGGAGGTCGTCAAGCCGACGATGCGAGGCGGGGTGTTTGTCATGATGTTCATCCGCAAGAAACGAAGCCGCAGCGTCGGTCCTTGGATGGGGGTCAGTCAAGAAATATGGCTACTCAGGCGCAGCCGCGGCGCAGATGCGGCAATGAGTTACTCTGCCGCCAGCGCCATGTCTCCCTCATCCACGTCAGGCTCCGCGTCGGCGCTGACGCCCTTGTCGAGCGCGGCTTCGTCGGCGAAGATCTCGGCCGCATCCTCGGCATGGATGCCGAAGCGCGCCGCCACATCGGGCGCGTAGCGGAGCAGGTCGGGCCTGAGCTTCAGGATCGAGATGTCCTTCGACTTGCCCTCCATCATCACGTCGAACTCAAAGCCTTCCGCCATGCGCATGAAGGTCGCGAACTCGAACGGGTTGGTGAAGTCGCTATGGCCGGTCCAGACCGGTGGCAGCAGCACCGTCTTGACTCGGGCCGCCGCCTTGACCGGCGCCTTGGTGACCTCGCCTTTTTTGCCGGCACTCTTCCCCGCTTTGGCGGCAGCACGCTGTTTCGGCGTGATCGCCCGCTTCACTTCGCGCATCTCGGTGCGCGGTGAGGAGAAGTGGATCTTCGGCCGCACGCCCTCCGGCCAGGTCGCGAGGAAACGCTCCAGCGTCTCGCGCATATCAAGCCGCTCGGGATTGAGGCACCAGAAATGCTGATAGTCGAAGATCAGCCGCACGCCGGTGCGTTCGTGAATCCATAGCACGTCCGCGGCGGAAAAGCGGAGATCGTCATTCTCCAGCACCAGCCGGCGCCTCACAAAGTCCGGGCATTGCTCCCAGCCTTCGATCCAGCGGGCGCGGCTCGCCTCGTGATCGTCATAGACGCCGCCGACATGCGTCACCATCACCGCTTCGTCGCCGCACCCCATGCGGTCGAGCATCTCGGCCTGCGACGCGAAGTCCCAGATACTCTTCTTCGTCAGCGCCGGATCGGGGCTGTTCAGCAGCACATATTGCGAGGGATGGAAGCTCAGCCGGACGTCATATTCGCGCGCCTTCGCCCCGAACGCCCGCAGCTCGGCATCGCTCTCGGCCACCATGGAGTGGAACTGCGGCATATCGGGATGCGTGGCGTAAGGCGCGAGGTCCGACGACAGCCGGTACATGTCCAGCCGCTCCTTATGCAGATAGTCGAGGATCTCGCTGACATGCTCGAGCGAGCATTTCAGATGCGGGTTCTTCTGCCAGCGCCGTGTGTCGTTACTCTTCAGGCCGGGCTTGCCGAGCACCTTGACGGGAAAGCCGAGGCGCAGGGGACGGTTGGGATCGGTCATGCGCTCACAACGGCTCGGGCGCGCTTGCGCTCCGGACCAATTTCGTGCATTGGCGCCGCCGCGGGGCGGGAGCCATGTCTCTCCGCCCTGTTTGCATTGAGACGACAGCCGGAGGGGCGTCCGCACGGGGCGGCGTCAGCGATCGGCCAACATATGAAGGAAGACCATGGCTCTTTACGAGCATGTGTTCCTTGCGCGCCAGGATCTGGCACAGGCGCAAGTGGACGCGCTGGCGGAAGCCGCCACCAAGATCATCGAGGACAATCAGGGCAAGGTCGTGAAGACCGAGACCTGGGGCCTCCGCAACCTCGCCTATCGGATCGCGAAGAACCGCAAGGCGCACTACGTGATGCTCGACATCGACGCGCCTGCCGGCGCTGTCGCCGAGCTTGAGCGCCAGACCGCGATCAACGAAGACGTGATCCGCTACATGACCGTCCGCGTCGACGAGCACGAAGGCGGCCCGTCGGTGATGATGCGCAAGAGCGACCGCGATCGCAGCGAGCGCCGTCCGCGCCGCGACGACCGCGACGAGATGATGGGAGCTTAAGACCATGGCACGCCCGTTTTTCCGCCGCCGCAAGAGCTGCCCCTTCTCCGCGAAGGACGCGCCGCGCATCGATTACAAGGACGTCCGTCTGCTACAGGGCTTCGTGTCCGAGCGCGGCAAGATCGTCCCCAGCCGCATCACTGCGGTCTCGGCCAAGAAGCAGCGCGAGCTCGCCCAGGCGATCAAGCGTGCGCGGCACCTTGGCCTCCTGCCCTATATTGTGAAGTAAGGAACTGCCCTCATGGACGTTATTCTGCTTGAACGCGTCGAGAAGCTGGGCGGCATCGGCGACGTCGTCTCCGTGAAGCCGGGCTTTGCCCGCAACTTCCTGCTGCCGCGCAAGAAGGCGCTCCGCGCCAACGAAGCCAACCGCAAGGTCTTCGAAGCCAATCGCGCGCAGATTGAGGCGGACAATGCGAACCGCCGCGCCGACGCCGAAAAGGCGTCGAAGAATGTCGACGGCAAGTCGGTGACCCTGATCCGTCAGGCATCGAACACCGGCCAGCTCTACGGCTCGGTCTCCGTCCGCGACATCGTCGAGGCGCTCGAGGCTGACGGCGTCAAGGTCCAGAAGAACCAGGTCGTGCTCGACAAGCCGATCAAGGCGATCGGCGTCAACACGGTCAAGGTCGCGCTGCACCCGGAAGTGTCGGTGACGATCACCGTCAACGTTGCCCGCTCGCCGGAAGAAGCCGAGCTGCAGGCGCAGGGCGTCGACGTGATGGCCGAGATGTTCGAAAAGGACGCGGCCGGCTTCACCGAAGCCTTCGACCCGAATGCGGAACCCGGCGACATCGCCGCTGCGACCGCCGCTCCGGAAGGCGAACAGGCGACCGCCTGATCGCTGCCGCTGGAACGAACAAGGGCTCCGTTCTCATGTGAGAGCGGAGCCCTTTTCTGTGCCCGTCATTGCGAGGAGCGCAGCGACGCGGCAATCCAAATGGCTCAACGTCTACCTGGATTGCTTCGCTTCGCTCGCAATGACGCCGGAAGGTTTAGGGACAATTGCCCGGCTTGGGCGCCGGATCGCCGGCGCCGCGGACGGCCCAGCCGCCGCCGCTGTTATAAGCATGGCCGACGCCCACCCGCTGCATCGCCTGGCACGCGGTCGCCGCTGCCACGGCTTCGACGGCCACGCCGCGCTGCTGGGCCCGGCTGGTGTAGAGCGCGCGGCGCTTGATGTTGATCTGCTCGACCTCCGCGCGCACGTCCGCTCCGACGGAACCGCGAATGCCGAGATAGCCGTCCGCCCGTTCGCCGACCTGGCCGGCGGCGATCGCCGCGCTCACCGCCCCGCTCTGCGCCAGCGCCACGCCGCCCCAGGCGAGCAGCGCCAGGCCACTCAAGCCAATGATGATCTTGCCACGCTTGGTCATCGCGGAAACAACTCCGGGTTCTCCTCGATCAGCTGCTGCGCATCACGCTGCAGCCTAACGAGCACTTCTTGTTTGACGTTGACGTTCAGGTTGATCTCGATCGGCCGCTCGGGCGCGCTCACTTGCACGCATCCGGAGGCGGCGATCAGGATCGGGAGGAGCGAAAGGCTTCGCATGGCCCTATGGCTCGCATCCCCTGCCCCACGCGTCAACATCATGTCCTTCATCGCTTATTCCCGCTGTCGGAGGGCTGAACGGCTTCGAAGCCGGCGCCGAGCCGGTCCCCGATGAGCAAAGAGGGGTCGCTGAAGCTGCGCGACATGGCGATCAGCCCGCGGAATGGCGCCGTGATCCGGATGTTGAAGACGAACGGAATTTGCTGGAGCTCGCGCGCAAGCTGCCCGCCGACGCGAGCGATCAGTCCCGTCGCGACCGGCTCGATCGTGCCGCGGCTGACTCCGGCGAAGCGGATTTGGCTAACCATCTCGCCGTCGATGCGGCCATTGAGCCCGATCGTCATATTCTCATAGGCAATCGACTTGAGCGCATCGAAGGCGATGCCGCCCCAGATGCCGAGGTTCGCATTCGAAACCTCGCCGATATAGGACAAGGTGCCGCCGCCAGGACGGGACGCGAGCGCGCCGCCGACGATCCGCCCCCCGTCCGCATCGAAGACCATCGGCAGCGTGCCGTCGAATATGCCGGTCGCGTTGACGTTCGAGAATTCGAGCTTGTTGACGAACCGCGCCGCATTGAGCCCGCGAATGTCGAAGACGAGCTCGCGCGCGGCGTCCTCTGAGAAGTCGAGCAGCGTCGGGCGTAGCAGCAGTTCGCCGCCCGCAAAGGGCCAGCGTCCTTCCTCGATCTGTAGCTTGAAACCGGGCGCGATCCGGTAGCGGACCACGCCTTCCTCGACCAGGATACCGGGATTGACGGTGGCGACGGTGACCGTCTGGCCCGGCGCCGTTTCGAGGCCCAGCAGGTCGGTGAAGCGGATGTCGGTCGAAATGCCGGTCGCCGGCCCGAACGGCGCCGCGAGTGAGGCGGCGCGGACTCGGAAGTCACCGGTGCTGGTGACCCGCTCCGGCGTCCAGGCAATGCGCCCCTGTCCGGCAAGCGTCCCGTCCACATCGGCGATTACGCCCAGCGTAAGCCGTGTCAGCTGCTCGGGCTGCAGGCCTTCGGGCGTGAAGCGGATCGCGTCCACGTTCAAGTCCGCATTGCCGATGCCGCTGCCAAGGTCGTGCCGCAGCTGCACCTCCGCGACACGCGTGCCGCTGCCGGGCTCCTGCAAGTGACCGCTCGCCGCCAGGTCATTGCCGCGGATGCGGAGCGCGAAGTCGCGCGAGGCGAGCGGGCGAAAGCGCGCCGGGTCCGGCTCGTCCGACACCATCAGCGCGCCGCTCACATCGAGCACGCCGCCAGAGAAGCGCCAGCGGCCATTCGCGTCGCTGACCAGGAGCGGCACCTTGCCGACCTGTCCCGAAGCCCCGGCAAAACGGCCGCCGACGCCGTTGCTCGCCCTGCCCGTCAGGCTCGCGACCTCGAGCCTGCTGATCCGATCGTCCCGTCCAAGGCGAGCATTCAGGTCGGCGATCCGGAACTCACTGCCCTCGAAGCGCAGCCGGGATGCGGCGAGGGTGATCGGGCTCTGTCCCAATGTGCCGCGCAGCCGCGGAGCTTCGACGATACCGGCGATCCGGCCATTCGCGACCAGCGCGCCGCCGACAGGGCAGAGCCTGAGTGCCGCCGGGTCAAGGGTCAGGCTTGAGACCGCCAGGCGTTGGAAGCCCAACGGCGCACAGCCGGGATTGAGCACGAGACCGCCCGACCCGAGTCGGCCCAGAAGTGCAAGCCGCGCTCCTTCGACCCTGCCACCGAACAGCGGCCCGCTTGCATTGATCACGGTCGAGAAGCGCCCTGCGTCGAACCGCACGGGCGCCAGCGCAATCCGCGAACCACCCGCCGCGAACGGCTCCATTGTCGCAACGCCTGATAAAGATGCGCCCGGTGCGCTCTGCCTCAGGTCGGCGGTCACGCGCGGCATGCCGGCGCCGGCCAGCGTCAGGCGTCCGTCCACCTGCGGCTGACCGCTCCCGGGCCACAGAACGCGCACCCCCTCGCGCCCGGCAAAGCGCAGCTCCGCGCGGTTCCCGTTGAGAGCAGCGCTGCCGATCCGAACCGAGCCCTGGCTGCCGCGCATCGAAGCGCTCAGGCTGGCGCGGAGCTCCGCCGAACGGCCCAGCCCTGCCGCTCCGCGCGCAAGCGCCTGAGCGACGGGCTCGAGTGGGGTCCCCGCAACGCTCCGGGCAAAGCCGTCCAGACGCGGTGCATTGGTCAGCGACACAGCCGAGGCCGACAGCCCGCCTTCGAAGCGGATGCTCATGGCCCTGGGCGTGCCAGCCTCGTCCAGCCGCTCGGCCCGCGCGCTCTCTATCGTGTAACGCCCTCCGAGCGTTGCGCTGGCGGCCGACCCAGCAGAACCTGACGGAGCAATGGCGGCAAGGCGCAGCATGCCCGAGGTCCGCTCGGCGTTACCGGCAAAGTCGATCTGTGCCCGACTTCTGCTCGCCGACCAGCCGGCGGCGAGCGAGCGTCTGGCCGCCAGCGCCAAATCGCCGCGCCAGCCATCGAGCCCCGGCTCCAAGGTGGCATCGACCGCGCCGCTCACTCCGGCCAGTTCCACGCTTCCGCAGTCCAACTCGCGCGCTTGAAGCGGACCGGCGAGACGCGGGCGGGCATTGCTGGTGGTTACCCTGCCCTGCAATCCCCCGCCCGCGATCGTGCAACCGCCGGCATTCAAGGTGGGGGCAGTCGCGACAAAGCGACCGGCGAAGCCGTTGGCGAGATTGCCACGCCCCTCCAGCGCCAGCCGCACCGCGCCCGCTGGCGTGGTGAGGGCAAGCTGCGTATCGCTGACCGCCACCGGCAGGTCGGGCAAGCGGAAGGGCTTGCCCGTCGGCGCAGGCAGCAGCCGGTCCACCGCCCCAAGCCGCAGCCGGCCGTTCACGAGCCGTCCACGCAACCGCACCCCATGGGCGCGGATCACCCGTACTTCCGGCGTGCCGAAGGTTGGGCGCAGATCCACCTCGACCCATTCCGCGGTCAGGTCCGGCGCGCGCGGGTTGCCGATGCTGAGGCCTTCCAGCCGCTGGGTGCGAAGGCCGATCCGCTTCACTTCATAACGCGCCGGCACGCCCCGCCGCGCCAGTTCGCGGTCTATGAAGTTGGATGCGATCGGCTTGCGCGCCAGCCACAGGCCGAGCATTAGCATGGCGAGCACCAGCAGCAGCGCCAGCGCGATGCGCCGTGCGCGCGGGCGGCGGCGCACCAATGCTTCCATCTCGACCTCAGCCATGACTGGCTTTAAGCCCCAAGGCTATGGCGGGGGAAGACGAAGGCGCCGGGCACCGGGCGCGTCTGCGCGAGCGGCTGTTGCGGCAGGGCCCGGATGCGCTGCTCGACCATGAGATCGTCGAATATCTGCTCGCCCTCGTCATTCCGCGCCGCGATACCAAATCGCTCGCGAAACGCTTGCTGAACGAGTTCGGTGGCATCGGCGGGTTGTTCGCCGCCGACGCCGAGGCGATCGAGCGCGCCGGCTTTTCGGAAACGACAGTGGCGGCGCTGAAGATCGTCAATGCCGCAGCCCTGCGCCTGCTTGCCGCCCAGATCAAGGCGCGGCCGATCCTCGGCAGCTGGAACGCGCTGCTCGACTATCTCCGCGCCGACATGGCGGCGCTGCCGATCGAGCGGGTCCGCGTGCTGTTCCTCGATGCCAAGAACGGGCTGATCCGCAACGAGGCGTTCAGCGAAGGCACCACCAGCGAGGCGGCCATGTATGCGCGCGAGGTGATACGTCGCGCCATCGATCTGCACGCCTCCAGCCTGATCCTGGTCCACAACCACCCGAGCGGCGACCCGAGCCCCTCCAAACAGGACATCGCCGTTACGCGCGACATCGTCGAAGCCGGCAAGCGTCTGGGAATCCAGGTCCATGACCATGTCATCATCGGCGCAAGCGGCCATTCGAGCATGCGGAGCATGGGGTTGCTATAACCACCTGGTTGATCATTGACCCCGGAGGTCCAGTCACATGCGACGCTCTCTCGCGGCCTTCCTCCTCCTCGCCGGCTGCGCCACCGCCCCATTGCGCCCGGTGCCGGAAGCGCTCGCCCCCTGGACGACGACGCTGCGGGACAGTCAACCGGAGGATGCCTTCGCCGCCGTCTACAAGATTGGGCCGCGTCGGCTGGTCTTTGTCGCCGCCAAACATGCGAATCGCGACGACAGCCTGACCTTCCGGCTCATTCGCGACGCTTATGCGTCCTTCCGTTTCGAGGTTGTGATCGCCGAAGGCTTTGCCACCTCCCGGGGCGCCAATCCTCCTACCGTGCTGAACTATGCGATGTCGAGCAAGCCGCGGCCGGACGGCTTCGTCGAGGAAGGCGAGACGGTGCCGACCGTAGTTGGCGCACAGCAAGAGCCCGCCAACCTGATCGGCGGCGAGCCCGATGATCTTGCTGTGAAACAGAGCGTACTAGCCGCCAAGTTGCGGGAGTCGGACCTGCTCGGCTTCTACGTCCTGCGCAGCATCCCCCAGTGGATCAGCGAGCGAAAGATCGCAGACGCCGCCGACGTCCGATTGAAACCGCTGGTCGAAGCCGAACTGGCGAAAAGGCGAACGGCGCTCCAGCTCCCGGGTTCGGTGCTCGCGACGCACGAAGATTGGACCGACTGGTATCGCCGCCTCAACGGCAAACCGCTCGGGCAGGACTTCGACACGGAAGAAGTCGGCCCGCTAGCGGATGGCAGGTTCGCCACGAACCGCATCGCTTATGCCGTTTCCAGGGCACGCGACGCGCATCTGCACCGCCTGATCATCGATCATCTGAACGCCGGCAAATCCGTGCTGGTCGTCTTCGGCGCCAGCCATCTGCTGATCCACAGGCCCGCCCTCGACGCCGTGCTCGGCAAGCCCTGCTATGTCGGAACTGTGTTGACGCAAGGCGTAGCGGTCTGCGGGTGAGCAGAGTGCTTCGTTTCGGGGATGAAAAGATTAATAAAATCAGTGAGAAAGCCATTACCAGAACATGGTTAATCTGGTAAGTCTGCGACTCAGCCGAACCGGTACGATTGGGGCTGTGGTTCGGGACAGGGGAGTTCCTCGCATGAAGTATCTGTTCGCGGCCGCCGCGGCGGTCCTGGCTGCCGCCACACCGGCGACTGCTGCCATTCTCACGCTTCAGTCCGTGCAGACCAATGGGCCGAGCAACTACACCTTCCGCTACCAGGCTACCCTCAATGCCAATGAGGGTCTGCGTAATGGCGACCGGTTCGTGATTTTCGATTTCGACGGTTATATCTCGCCGTCGGTCGGGTCTTCGTCGCCGCTTCTTGTTGCCAGCACGGAGCTGGTCAGCGCCGCGCCGCTGACGCCGGGCTTCACCGACGACCCGACGAAGACGAACCTTGTGTTCACCTATTTCGGCAGCGGCTTCCGGACGACGGGTGGGCCGACTCTTGCCTTTGACATTGAAGGCCTGTCCGCGCGGTCGGTCTTTGGCGGCGTTTCGTCGGACGGATTCTATGCCCGCACGACCAAGAACGATCCGACCACCGGCGCCGACACAGCGCTGTTCACGCTGGGCTCGGTGACGATCCCGGCGCCGGGTAACAACCCCAATGCGGTGCCCGAACCCGCAACCTGGGCGATGATGATCGGCGGTCTAGGCCTGATCGGCGCAAGCATGCGCCGCCGCCGCAGCGCGGGTCGCATCGTCTATGCCTGACACGATGTTGAGATAAGCGAAGCAGTCCAGCGCGCCGCAGGCGTGGCTGCACTGCTTCGCCACTCCTGCGTCGACGACTGCGCCTAGGCCCTGCTCAACCTCTTGCGGTTAGCCCGCACCTTGCGGCGATAGCTCGCCACCGCCTTAGCGCCTATGTCCGGTATGCTTGTGCCAAGCTGGCCAAGCATTGCCTGCTGCGACAGCGTCATCGCCGCGGCGAACTTCTCGCTGACCATCCTCTCGGCCTCGGCACGCGCCGCGGCTCCGCCCCCAGCCAGCTTCAGGGTGCGAAGCGCGATCACCGACGACGCCTCGGCCCCCAGCATCCACATGTCGAGCCCAAGGCTGAACCAGGGACCGAATGGGTCAGCCCTTGTCGGCATGACCCATGCTGTTCTTTTCGGGATAATCGTCCGGCGACACGCTGCTTTGATTGTCGACTGCCTTGTGGATCTGGTCTTCCACGCCGTCATGTGCGCCGGCTTCGCTTAGGCGATTGCCATTGTGCACCGCTTCATGATTCTGGCGCCGCTCCTCGTCCTGACCGGACCCGCGGGTCAGGTCGCCACCGCCAGAGGCCTGCTCATCGTCATAATCCTCGCGCAGATTGCCGCCGCCGGCACCCGCGCCGGAGCCGCGCACTTCGCCATTGCCGGCAATGAAAGGCCGCTGGCCGCGGTCGCTGCCTTCGTCCTCGGGCGTCCGGTTCTTGTCGAGCGTGGCCGAGTCTGGCCGCTTCGCGTCACCGGCCAACTGATGCTCGGTCGACAGATTGCCTTTCAGGTCCATGGTAATCTCCTTTCCCGTTCGTATCGAGCGAAGTCGAGATACGCTTCTCGACTTCGCTCGAAGCGAACGGAGGCATCAAGCCAGCTTGAAACCTTCCTTGTTCATCAGCGCAGTGAGCGCCTTGTTCTTGTCCGGGCTCAGCTTGGCCTTGAGCGCCGGAAAGATCGTCCGCTCTTCCTCGCCGGCATGTTCTTCGATCGCCGCGCGGAACTCCGCCACCTTGGTCAGGAAAGCCGGCGACTCCTTGGGCATATTCTCCAGATCGTAGAGGAACTGCTTCACATAGCCGTGATCGTGGTTGAGGTGATCGGCCTGCTCCTTCTGCCCGGCGTCACGCAGTGCCGGATAGATCGCATTCTCCTCCTGCAGCGCGTGCTTGGCCAGCGCATGCTTTAGCTGCATCAGCAGCATCGAGCGCTTGGTGGTATTCTTCTCGGTCGTTGCCTGGAGCGCATCGAACAGCTTCAGCGTCGCGGCATGCTCGGCCGCGAGCGCCTGGTCCCAATCGCCCGCCATCATGGTCGGCGCCTGCACCGCCGCCTTGCGGCCGAGATTGGCCATCAGACCGACGGCCACACCCGCCGCGGCCGCGCCGATCATCGCTCCGGTCGCACCGGAAAAAATGCCGCCCTCTTCGCGCGATGAGCGATCGGTCGAGCGCTGTTTGCTGGTCGAACGGTCGGAAGCGTCGGTCGCCATGATTCATCTCCCTCTTGGGTAAAGCGTCGCTGCAACAACCCTCCGGCACCGCCCGCCGTTCCCCGCAAATCGGAACCGCCCTCCCACCCAAGGGGTTGAGGTCGCCAAGAACAGCAGGAGGACCAATCATGAAGAGCATCATCGCCTTAGCGTTGTTGGCGGGCGCCGCCCCCGCCCTAGCCCAGACCGCGCCTTCCGCCCCGCCGCTCGCGGCGAGAGTCTCCTCGGCCACCTATGTCGCGATGGCGGCGTCGTCCGACACTTACGAAGTCCAGTCGAGCAAGCTGGCCTTGCAGCATGCGTCCAATCCGGACGTGCGCAACTTCGCGCAGATGATGGTAACGGATCATGCGAACACCAGCGCGTCCGTTATGGCTGCGGCGAAACAGGCAAGCATCGGCAACCCAGGTGGACCCAATCAGAAGCACACCGCGATGCTCAAGGATCTGCGCGAGGCAGGTCACGCCAAGATGGAGCGGCTCTACGTCGATCAGCAGGTGATGGCGCATGAAGAGGCGCTGGCGCTGCACCAGGCGTTCGCCGCCCAAGGCGACAATCCTGGGCTGAAGGCAGCTGCGGCGGCTGCTATCCCGATCGTGCAGCGACATCTTGAGGAAATCCGCCGCATTCAGACCGCGATGGGCGGGCCGCTGAAGCGCTGATCAAATCCGCGCGGTCACGCCCTGTTCGGTGATATAGCCGGTGACCAGCCGGGCGGGCGTAACGTCGAAAGCCGGATTATAGGCGGGCGAGCTGGTGACCATTACGGTTGCCAGTTCGCCCGCTTGCGTCGGGCCGGTGAGCCAGGACAGCTCCTCCGCGTCCCGCTCCTCGATCCGCACCAGATCGCCCGAGGCCAAAGAGCGGTCGATGGTCGTGTAGGGCAGCGCCACATAAAAGGGCACGCCATTGTCGTGCGCGGCGAGCGCCTTCAGATAGGTGCCGATCTTGTTGCAGACATCGCCATTGGCGGTGACGCGATCGGTGCCGACAATCACCAGATCGACCTGGCCGCGCTGCATCAGCAGCCCCCCGACATTGTCCGCAATGACGCTGTGCGGCACTCCGTGGCCGGAGAGTTCGAAGGCAGTGAGCAACGCGCCCTGATTGCGCGGCCGCGTTTCATCGACCCAAACATGGAGCGGCAGGCCCTTGTCATGGGCCAGGTAGATGGGCGCAGTCGCCGTGCCGTAATCGACGGTGGCCAGCCACCCCGGATTGCAGTGGGTCAGGATGTTCAGCGGCCGGTTCGGATGGCGGGCGTGCAGTTCTTCGAGCAGCGCCAACCCATGCTCGCCGATCGCGCGGTTGAGCGCGACATTTTCGTCGCACAGCGCATCGGCGCGCCGGAGTGCCGCTTCCGCGCGTTCGGTAAGCGGCAGGTTGCGAACCGCATCGCGCACTTGATCCAAAGCCCATCGCAAATTGATCGCCGTCGGGCGGGCCTCTGCAAGCCGGGCATAGGTTGCGTCCAACTGCAGCGGATCGTCCTGCAGGGCCATCGCCAGGCCGTAAGCGGCCACGGCTCCGATCAGCGGCGCGCCCCGAGTCCACATCTCGCGGATCGCTCGATGCGCTTCCTCCGCGGAGCGAAGTTCCACCCAATCGACGCTCCAGGGCAATTTGCGCTGATCCAGAATGAGAATGCCGCTCTCAGTTCGGGCGACCGACCGCACCCATTCGCCTTCGAGCTTCAATGGCAGATGCTTTCGAACGTGTCGCCGCGGCCGCGGTCGATCAGCTGGACCTGCAGCCCGGCCTCGCGCGCTGCCGCGATCTCGGCCGGATTGTCGGACAGGAACAGGATCGCGGAAGGCTTCTCGCCAATCTCTTCAGCGATGCGGACGTAGGATACAGTTTCGAGCTTCGAACCAACGCCCAGATCGAAATAGCCCTCGAACAAGGTCGTAAGGTCCCCTGCCTCGCTGTGTCCGAAGATGAGCTTCTGCGCCTCGACTGAGCCGGACGAGTAGACGAACAGGCGCAGTCCCTGCTCGTGCCACCGGTGCAGCGCCGCAGCCGCGTCGGGATAGATATGCCCCTTCAACTCGCCGCGTTCATAGCCCTGCCGCCAGATGCGCCCCTGAATGGCCTTCAGCACCGGCTCCTTGCGATCCTCGTCGATCCATCGCTCCAATGTATCGCCGGGTATGCCCTGCGCCTGCTCCGGGTGGTCCCGAAGATGATCGCGGAGGCGGGCCCGGGCGTAAGGGAATAGCGTCTCGGTAACGAAGGCGATGCTGCTGGTGGTGCCTTCGATATCGGTCAGGATTGCCTTGATCATGCCGGTGCGTGGCGCGGAAAGCGGTCGGCGATCGGGTCGCCGGTAAAGTCCCCTACCCACCCTTTCGGCGTGCGGAAGAAGCGCATCGCGGTGAAGCTCGGCTGCGGGCCCATGTCGAACCAGTGGCGCATGCCGGCCGGAACCGAGATCATGTCGCCCGCCGTGCATAGCACCGCGTAAACATGCCCGCCGTCGCGCAGCGTGAACAGGCCTTCTCCGGCGAGAAAGAAGCGAACTTCGTCTTCGGCATGGCGGTGCTCGGACAGGAACTTCGCCCGCATCGCATCCCGCTCCGGATGGTCGGGCGAGACGCTGACCGTGTCGGTCGTCGTGTACCCGTCCCCACGGAGCGCCGCCACGCGATCCTCATAGGCCTCAAGCGGCCAGCGTTCGAAGCGCACGCCGATCGTGCCGAGCGCACTCGCGATCTCGGCGGCGTTGTCGGTGTCGCGCAGCCGCTCTCCGGCTTCGGTGAACAGGGTCAGTCGCGACATGCCCGCAAGCTCCTTTCTGCCAACTCGGCCTCGGCGAGCCATTCCAGCGCTTCGATCACGCGCTCGGCCTCCGCAGTGTCGCGTCCCCAGCCATAGATGCCATGCCCGCGGATCAGATAAGCCGGCACGATGCCGAGCCGTGGCATGACCGCCGCTTCGATCTCGATCATGTCCTGGCTGTTCTCGACGATCGGAACGCTGATGCGGATATCGTGACTGGTCACGCCCGGCAGCGCCTTCGCGAGCTCATGCCCCTCGATAACCCATTCGTCGCCCAGCACCCGGCTCAGCGCGACCAACACCGCGCCATGGCTGTGCAGCACACAGCCGGCCTCCGGGAACGCCTGGTAGATGGAGAGATGGAGGGCGGTCTCCGCCGAAGGGCGGCCCGGATGACCGGAACCAAGCACCATGATGTCTCGCGACGTGAGCCGCCCCTTGTGCGCCCCCGATACGGTAATCGCGATCCGGCCGTCCTGCAGCCGCGCAGAGTAATTGCCGGCAGTCGCGGGCGCCCAGCCGCGGGCTTGAAAGTAACGCCCGATCGCGATCAGCGCAGTTTCGACTTCCTCAATCGTCATCAGTAAGGCGGTGCCCGCCGCTCGCGCTGCGCCAGGGCCGCCTCGCCCCACCATTCGAGGTCAGCGGCGAAGCGCGGAAAGGCCCGCGCCAGCGCGGCGCCGCCATCCCCGGTGGGCGTGCCCTGCTCGTCCAGCGCCTGCCCGATCTGGCCTACGCCGATCGTGCTGGAGATGACGACCATGCCCATTTCGGACAAGGTGCCGTGCCAGACCAGGCTCGACCGCGCGCCAGCGAGGCGCCCGGCCGAGTAGCTGAGGATCGCCGCGGGCCGCCAGAACCACTCCTCCAGATAATGGTCGGTCAGGTTCTTCAGACCCGGCTGCATGCCCCAATTATATTCGCCCACGACGAACACGAAGGCCTCGGCGGCCCTGATCTTCGCTGCCAAGTTGGCCATGTTAGAAGGCGCCTCGCCCGGCGCATATTCCTTGAACATGCGGTCAAGCATCGGCAGGCCAACCGCCTGCGCATCGATCAGTTCAACCTTGTGCCCGCGCGCCGTCAACTCGGCCACCGCATAGCGCGCGAGCCGAATGCCCGCGCGGTCGCGCCGGTATGAGCCATAGAGCACGAGGATGTTCATCACGGCACTACTACCCGTTCGGGCTGAACCTGTCGAAGCCCTCCCTTCCCTTTTTCGGTAAGCCCGGGAAAAAGGGGTTGAACGAGCCCGCGCCGAACGGAGCCGGGCGCGAGGAGCCTCGATGAACCCGCTCTACGCTGCGATGCCGACCACCATCTTCGAGCATATGTCGGCGCGCGCGAGAGCGACGGGCGCGATCAACCTGGGCCAGGGTTTTCCGGACTCGAACGGACCCGAGGACGTGGTCGAGGCCGCGGCCCGTGCGCTGGTCGAACATTCCAACCAATATCCTCCGTCCACCGGCTTGCCAGAGCTGCGGGAAGCTGTGGCGGCTCATTATGCTCGGCACCAAGGTCTCGACCTCACCCCCGACGAAGTGATCGTCACCTCGGGCGCGACCGAGGCGCTGGCGGCGGCGATCCTGGCGCTTGTCTCGCCGGGCGACGAAGTGGTGCTCTTCCAGCCGCTCTACGACGCCTATCTGCCGTTGGTGAGCCGCGCCGGCGGCGTGCCCCGCCTCGTACGCCTCGCCCCGCCGAACTGGACGATCACAGCCGAAGCGCTGAATGCCGTCTTCAGCGATCGCACCAAAGCCGTGATCCTGAACACGCCGCTGAACCCGGCCGCCACCTTAATCAGCGAAGCCGAGCTGACGCTGCTTGCCGATCGCGTGATCGCCGCGGGCGCCGTGCTGATCAGCGATGAGGTTTGGGAGCATCTAATCTTCGACGGGCGCAGGCATTTGTCGCCGATGAACCTGCCCCAGCTGCGGGACCGCACTGTCAAGATCGGCTCGGCGGGCAAGATCTTCTCGCTGACCGGCTGGAAGACAGGGTGGATGTGCGCCGCGCCCGAACTGGCGGTGCCGCTCTCCCGCGCGCACCAGTTCCTGACCTTCACCACGCCGCCCAATCTTCAGGCGGCCGCCGCCTATGGTCTCGGCAAGGACAGTGGCTATTTCGACCAGATGCGCGCCGGCTATGCCCGCTCGCGGGACCGACTGGCTGCGGGCCTTAGGGCCGCCGGCTGGGCGGTGCTGCCGAGCCAAGGCACCTATTTCCTCAACATCGACCTGACCGCCTCAGGCATAGCGTTAGACGATGTCACCTTCTGCGAACGACTGGTGAAGGAGTTCGGCGTCGCGGGCATTCCCGTCTCCGCCTTTTACGCGGAGGACCCGGTAACGAACATCGTCCGCCTCTGCTTCGCCAAACAGGACGACACGCTCGACGCCGCCGTCGAGCGCCTTGCGAAAGCGCGCGCCGCCTTAAGCGGCTGAGCGCTTCTCTTCCCGCTGGTGCGAGGGCCGCTCCGCCAGCAGCGCCTTCACCAGCGGTTGCATGTTGGCGTCGAACTTGGCCAGCATCACATGGTCGTCGGCATTGTCGAAGTGGCTGACCAGCTCTCGCCCATTCCATTTGTGCAGCGCATAGGCGGGCGGATCGGCGATGATCATCGCGCGATTGTCCGGACGGTCGGGATCGATCGGGGCGAGATCGAGCGCGACCTGCGGCGCCGTCGAGGGGCAGATGGAGATGGTGGTTCCGCGCCACGCAACGCAGATCGGGCGGTGGAGGTGTCCGCAGATGATGCCCTTCACCTGGGGGTGGCCGGCGATAGTTTGGGAGAAGAGCTCGACCCATGGCTCTTCGGGATCGGTCGCCATCCACTCGATGCCGACATCGACCGGCGGGTGGTGCATCACGATGATCGTGTCGCGGTCCTGCTGCTCCGCCAGGCGTGCCCGCAGCCAGCGGGCGCGGGTCTCGCAAAAGGCGCCGCCGTGGCGCCCTTCCTCCAGCGTATCGAGGATCAGGAACCGGATCTGCCCCGCATTCACTTCATACTGGACGAAGCCGTCCACGACCGGGATTTCGGGGAACGCCTCGCAGAACGTCTCCCGCAGATCGTGGTTGCCGAGGCACGGCCAGACGGGGAATGGGCAGACGCTCAGCGCATTGCGCAGCCGTTTGTAGCTCGCCAGATCGCCGCGATCGACAAGGTCGCCAGTCGCCAGCAGCAGATCGGGCATGGGCCGCATGGCGGTCAGGACCTTCAGGACATGATCCAGCCGCTTACGATTGAATTCGCTGGGGTTGTCCGGATCGAACCCCAGATGGATATCCGTGATCTGCGCGATGAGCATGCTACTCGCCTGTTCTGGTCCAACCGCTCCCCTTCACCCGGCACTGCCCCTAACAGCGCACAGGCAAACCAGCGGTTAAACCTACCCCTCAGCGCCAGCGAACCTGGAGGCTTGCCACCTGGTTCGCCGGAGCCGCTTTTCTCCCCCCACGCTTGAGCACCCAGGGCGCTCCCTCGTCGGCGTGGTAGTCGTGACACATCGCGCAGCCCGAGGCTGTGCCGGAACGCACAAGCCGCGCATTGGTCGCACCTTTTTCGCCAGTGTGGCAGGATTGGCAGTTAGCCAGGCCCGGAAGAAGCAAATCGCTGGCATTGTTTGACTTTTCGGCCACATGGCAGTCGCGGCAGCCATAGCGCCGGCTGCCGTTCGCACCTCGCACGTCCAGATTGTCGTGCGCCCGATGATCGAACCAGCCCTTGTGCAGATAGCGGACCGGCTGGGCGACGGGAGCGATTCGCACGCCGTCGCCGCCGGTGAAGCTGACCTTGTGGCACTCGCCGCACACTCCGCCCGGCGCGAAGGTAGCGCGGATCAGCGAATCGCCCCGGCCCGGCATCAGCGCCGCTGCCCGGGCGAGATCGATCGAGCGCCGTTCCGCATTCACTTCGCCCGGCCGCGAGCGGGTGTAGCGCGCGATCGGCAGCCCGGTCGCGCGGAAGTTGCCGCTGGAGCCGTAGAAGGCACGGATGTCGGCGATCACCTGTGCCGGCTGGCCATGCGGCAGCTGGCGGACCGTGCCGCCGACCGTCTGCAGGCCCAGGCTGTGGCAGGCCTGGCACGCCGTCTCCATCCGCACCGGCTGGTAGCGCGTGCCGCTCGGATCGGTCTTGTGGCAGTCCTGGCAGTCCATGCCTTCGCCCTGGCCAGGCGAGACGCGCCGCCACATCTGCGCGACGCCGTTAGTGGTCGAGACATGCTGGGCGTGGGTGAATTTCAGGCCGTTTTCCATTCGAAGCGGCTTGTCGAGGACGGTCCGCTGCATCTTCCAGCCGAGTAGCGGATTGCCGCCGGCACGCGCGTCCCGCTTCTCGAAGGGCACCGGATTAGCTTCGTCATAGCCGGCCAGGACGACCGGTCGGAACTGCGGATGCTTGAGTCCGAAATCGGTGGCATCGCCGACGCTCGACTTGAAGCCGGCCGACTGCAGCCGTCCCCCCAGCCCGTTGTGGCAGTCGGCGCAGAATTGCTGCTGCGTCGCCGGCATCGGCCCGGCGCCTTCATGTTCAGTGTGGCATTCGACGCAGCGCCCTTCCGGCACGTTGAAGGTGCGCTTGAAGAAGCTCTTGATCCGGCCGCCGAAATCCGACTCTCCGCGGGAGGCGAGCATTTTGTCGAGCGGCGCATGGTCGTATGCCGCAGGGCCAGGACGTCCTGGGCCGCTCATTGCCACTCGCTGCAGCCCCGCGGCCTTCTGCCCGTGCGAGTCGGTGTGGCAGGCGACGCAGGCATTGTCGCGGACTGCCACGAATGCGTCGGTGTGGCAGGCCTGGCAGTCATTCTCCAGCTCCGCATGCGCCTTGCTGAGCTTGCCCGAGGTCCAGGTCTTGTCGGCGTGGAAGCCGTTCGGCCGGATCTTCTCGCCGCGATAAGTGGCATAGGTATAGACCGGCCAGGCAAGGAACGCCGCCAGCACTAATCCGATAAAGGCATAGGCGCTGATCCGTTTGCCCGGCATCAGCCCGCGGAGAGTGAAGACGGTCTGCTGGTCCTTCGCCTCGGACGCGTCCGACAATGCCTCGACGCGCTCGACCGTAATGGTTACCGCGCCGTCTTCCTGGCCAAGGGTCAGCCGATGGCTGCCGAAGCGCAGCTCGGCGCCACTGGTGGCCGGCTCGATCTCGGCACGCATCACGGTTCGGCCATCAAAGCCGAAGCCGAGGCCCGACACCGACTGGACGACCAGCCGCCCGGGCACGGGCTCGGAAATGACCGCATGCTTGGGCTCGACAGCAAGGTCCGCCAGATGCACGTCATTGTCGGTCAGGCGGCCGACGCTGATCTGCAGCCCCTGAACGGTTGTCGGACGAACGATCTCGCGGCCATCGGCGGTCCGCGAGACCTGACGAATGATGAAGCTCATGCCCCCCGGCCGCCCTTTACCAATAGAAGAAGACTGAAACGATGTGCGCCGACAGCGCGGCGATCAGCGCGAAGGTGACCGGCACGTGGATGTACAGCCACACTTCAAGCAACGACTTGATTTTCAAATGCCGCCGCACGCGCGCGAGGATCGCCTCTTTGCGGGTCAGCAGCGCGTCGATCTTCTCCAGCGGGTCGTCTCCCACATTGGGCCGATAGGCCGTCTCGCGGCGGATCTCCGCCTGGGCTGCCCGCGTCGCGCAGTTCGGATAACGGCCAGTCAGCCGCGCCCAAACGCCGCCACCGAACGCATCCTGGTCCAGCGATGCCTGAACGAGGTCGGCGTGGCGCTGTTCGAGCGGCTGGGCGGCGTCGTGCAGCTGCCGGTCCATCGACCGCAGCGCATCGAGCATCTGTGCTTCGGTCATCATGTCGCGATTGTCGCTGAGCATGCGCGGCAGCGCAGCGTACATCGAGATGCCGTAAATGCCCGACAGGATCACGACCATCATCAGCGCATAGGCAAGGGTGTGAACGTTCCAGCCGAACTGGAAGCCAGTGTGCAGCGTCGCGATGACGATCAGCGAGAGACCGAGATAGACATGCGCGGAGGTCCAGGCCTTTAGCGACCAACGGCCGCGCGTCATCGCCCGCTTGCGTACGCCCAGCAGCGTCAGCCACAAGATCAGCAGCGCGCCGATCGTGCCCAGCACATAGCCATAGGCGCTGCCGCCATTATGCCGCGGCTGCACGTCGATCATCAGATAGGCGACGATCGCCACCAGCGCGAGGATCGAGGCGATCTTAGCCCAGCGGAAGTTCCGGTAGCGCAGGAACCCGTCGTGGGTGGACGAGCGCTCGCGCTTGCTGGTCATCGCCGGGTTCTTGACCATCAGCATGGTGAGCCTCCGGCTTCCCCGATCCGCCTTGGCTGAGCTTGTCGAAGCCCTGTTCTTCTTGTGGGCTCGAAATGAAAAGAGCAGGCCTTCGACAAGCTCAGGCCGAACGGGTCCGGGCGGTGATCATGCATGTGCATCACGCCTTCTCCAGCCGCGCGATGGTCAGGAATTCCTCCGGCGCGACGCGGATCGCGGCGCCGGTCGGGCAGGCGCGAACACAGGCCGGGCCGCCTTCGATCCCTGAGCACATGTCGCACTTGATCGCCTTTTTCGGCGCCTCCCCCTTGGCGTGCTTGTATGACCATTCGTGGCTCGGCTCGCCGGGGCCCGGCCCGAGCCCCAGGAACAGCCAGCTGAGCAAGCCCGGCTTCTTGGGTGGAACCTTGTCCATCCGGATCACGCCATAAGGGCAATTGCGCTGGCAATTGCCGCAGCCGATGCAGGTGTCGTCGATGAACACTTCGCCGTCCGGCCCGCGGTGGATCGCGTTGGGCGGGCAGTCGGCCATGCAATGCGGATGCTCGCAATGCCGGCAAGAGGTAGGCACGTGCAGATGCGCGTAGGTCTTGCCTGCCTCGCGATCGAGCCGGCTTAGCCCATCATGGCTGTCGGCGCAGGCCTTTTCGCAGTTGTCGCAGCCGACGCACAGATTCTCGTCGATCAGCAGCACGTCGGTGGCTTCGCCGATGCCGTTGTCGACCAGGAACTTGGCGGTTGCCGAATACATGTCGACCACGCCCGAGAAGCTGTCCTTCTTCGCTTCGATGAAGGCGTTCAGGTCCTGGCGTGAGGCCATGTCGCGGCGCACCCGCTCGGCCAGTTCGGCGTTGCGCTCCATCAGCCGCGCAAAGGCTTCGCCCGGCAGGCGGATCACGTCCGACTTGATCGCGGCCCGCACCGTCGCGGTGCGCCGGCCGCCGCCGATCAGCGCCATTTCGCCGACGAACGACCCGGCCGGCAGATAGGAAAGGAACACCGGCTTTCCGCCGACCGTCTTCTCGACGATCATCGACCCGGAGCGAATGACGAAGATGTCGTTCCCCTCCTCGCCTTCGGTGATCACCGCGTCGCCGGCCTTGATCGTCATCACCTGCGCAGCCGCGGCGACTTCCGCCACGTCTTCCTTCTTCAGGCCGGACTTGAACAGCTGCAGCAGCTGCCGCTCGGTCGAAATTCGTGCGATCGCCGCCCGTGCCGCCGGCACCTGGCTCTGCAGGCGCAGCGCAGCCGTGCGCGGGATTTCGACCACGATCGCCGGCTCGCCCGCACGCACCGTCGCCCCGCGGCGGCGGCCGGAGATCAGGCCGACTTCGCCGAAAATCTCGCCGGTGCCGATCGGCACGGTGATGGCCGAGTTGTTCGGATCGACCTCGACCAGCACCGAGCCCTGGGCAATGCCGAACAGCGACGATCCCGGCTCGTTGCGCTCGAAGATGATTTCGCCGGGGCCATAGGCCTTCACTTCGGAATCGAGCATGAACTCGCGCATCTGGAGCGGCGACATGCCTTCCAGGATGCTGACGTTGGTGCGCAGGAATTCCAGCCACTCGGAAACGCTGCGGCCCTTGGGCAGGCTCGCGAACTTCTTTTCCAGGATGGGCTCATCGGCTGGCTTCAGGTCGGTGTTGCCGTTGATGAACTCGACGACGTCATAGCCCTGGTTCATGCAGTGCTTGATCAGCGGATAGCCGGCGAGCGCGCCGATCACGAAGATGCCGGGAACCGTCGATTCGAACACCGGCGACAGCTTGGGATAGGAGACCCGGTCGGCACTGGTGAACTGGACACCCGTGCCCGCCTTCACCCCCTTCATCATCTTGCCGGGGTTGCGCGGGTCCTCCTTGTCCTCGAACTCCGCGCAACAGCCCTCGACGAAGGCGCGCGGCGGGGCCGAGCCCATCCGCGCGATCACGCGGTCGCAGCGGATTTTGAGCTCGCCATCGCGCGTGTCGAACACGATGTGCCCCGGCTCGAAGCGGTTGGTCGTTGTTTCGGTCAGCACCTGGATGCGTCCGGCGTCGCGCGCGGCGAGCAAGGCCTTGATGTTCGCGTCCTTCGCCGTCGAGAAATCGGCGGAGCGGTTGATGATGGTGACGCTATTGCGCTGCTCGGGGTCGGCGCCGAGGCCCAGCGCATTCTCAATCCCGGCATCGCCCGCGCCAATGACGGTGATATGCTCGTCCACATACTCGCCCGGATCGTCGAGCGTGTACTGGACGTTCGCCTGCTCGACGCCCGGCACGCGCAGCAGGTTTGGATTGCCCTGAGTGCCGATCGCCAGGATGATGTTCTCGGCCTTCACTTCCTGGCCGTTTGTCAGGAGAATCGTGAAGTCACCCTTCTGCCCGGTGATCGCTTTTACCTCGGCATTGAGCATCACGTTGACGCCGTGCTTAGCCGTCTGCTCGTCCCATGTGCCGAGCACCTTTTCGCGCTTGCCGGCCTCGAAATCGAGGTCGGAGCGCAGGACCAGCTGCGATGGCGTCGCCATCACATGCTTGCCCTTTTGATATTTGTAGATGGTGTCCGACAGATGGTCCGTCTTTTCGAGCAGCACATGGCTGAGGCCCAGCTGCGCGGCGCGCCCGGCGGCGCTCAGGCCTGCAGGTCCCGATCCGACGATCGCGATCCGGAAAATGTCCGACACGATATTCCCCCACTTCAACGCCAACCGCTGCCGCCCGGCTTATCGCCGATGTCGGCCAGCATGCGCCCCGCCCCTTCTTATCAAGTCCGTTCCGCCGCGCTAGTGACCGCCTCCACAAAAACGACGGAAGTGCTGATGGTTGAGATTGAGAAGACGGCCGCACAGAAGGTCCCGGCCGCCAGGATCGCGCTGTTCGGGGCGGCGGCGTTGGCGATCGTCGCGGTGGGTGTGGGCGTGTCGCGCAATCGTGCCGCCGATGCGCCTGCACCGGCGCCTTCCGCTTCGGCCAGCGCGCAGCCGGACGTCAACGCGATGATTTCGTCGCTTGAGGCGAAGCTCAAGGCCAATCCGAACGACGCCGAGGGCTGGCGTATGCTCGGCTGGTCCTTCTTCGAAACCGGCCGCTTCGCGGAGTCGGCGACCGCCTATCGCAAGGCGACCCAACTCAAGCCCGACAATGCCGATTACTGGTCCTCGCTTGGCGAGGCTTTGGTCCTGGCCGGATCGGGCGATGTGCCGAAGGACGCATCCGCCGCCTTCAAAAAGGCGCTGTCGCTGGACCCGAAGGACCCCCGCTCCCGCTATTTCATCGGCGTCGAGCAAGACATGGCGGGCAAGCATGCCGAGGCCATCGACACCTGGATGGCGCTCCTGAAGGACACCCCCGCCGGCGCGCCTTGGGAAGCCGACGTTCGCAAGACGATCGAACAGGTCGCGGAGAAGGAGAAGATCGACGTCAAGGCCCGCCTGGCCGCTATCCGCCCGGCCGCTCCCACCGGACCCGCTGCGGCATTGAACGGGATTCCAGGGCCGAGCCGCGAGCAAATGGCCGCTGCCTCGAAGCTGCCGCCCGGAACGCAGGAGGAGATGGTGCGCGGCATGGTTGACGGCCTCGCCGCCAAGCTCCAGGCCAATCCGAAACAGCCCGATCGCTGGATGATGCTGATCCGCAGCCGCATGATGCTCGGCCAGAGCCGCGAGGCGAGCCAGGCCCTACAACAGGCCATTGCCGCCAATCCGGGCTCCCGCGCCGAACTGGTCCAGGCGGCAAAGACGCTGGGGGTACCCGGCGCCTGATCTTTATGGCCCGGGCAGTTTCTCTTTGTTGCAATCCCATGCTGCGGCGCGCAATTGCCGGAGCACTATGGCGCAGAAATGGACTCCCGACAGCTGGCGCCGCCACGAAGCGCGCCAGCTCCCGACCTACCCCGACCCCGCCGCATTGGAAGCGGCGGAGGCGGAGCTGCGCAACTTCCCGCCTCTCGTTTTTGCCGGCGAAGCGCGCGAGCTGAAGGCGGATCTGGCCGAGGTTGCGGCGGGCAAGGCCTTCCTCCTCCAGGGGGGCGACTGCGCGGAAAGCTTCGCGGAGTTCCACCCGAACAACATCCGCGACACCTTCCGCGTGATCCTGCAGATGGCTGTGGTCCTGACCTTCGCATCGAAGCTGCCGGTGGTGAAGGTCGGCCGCATGGCGGGCCAGTTCGCCAAGCCGCGTTCCTCCGACCTGGAAGAGCAGGACGGCGTCTCGCTCCCTTCCTATCGCGGCGACAATGTCAACGACATCGCCTTCACGCCCGAAGGCCGCGCGCCCGATCCCCGGCGGATGATCAAGGCATACAGCCAGTCCGCCGCCACCCAGAACCTGCTGCGCGCCTTCGCGCAGGGCGGTTACGCCAACCTGCACCAGGTCCATCGCTGGACCCATGATTTCATGGGCCGCAGCCCTTGGACGAAGAAATATACCGACCTCGCCGACCGCATCGGCGAAGCGCTCGACTTCATGGCCGCGTGCGGCATCAACCCGGACACGGTGCCGCAGCTCAAGGGCACCACCTTCTACACCAGCCACGAGGCCTTGCTCCTCCCGTATGAGCAGGCGCTGACCCGGCAGGATAGCCTCACCGGCGACTGGTACGACACCAGCGCGCACATGCTGTGGATCGGCGACCGGACGCGCTTCGAGGGTTCGGCCCATGTCGAATTCATGCGCGGCATCGGCAATCCGATCGGCCTCAAATGCGGCCCGAGCCTTGAGCCCGACACGCTGCTGCGGCTCTTGGACACGCTCAATCCAGGCCGCGAGGCCGGCCGGATCACGCTCATCACTCGCTACGGCTATGACAAGATCGAGGCCGGTCTGCCCAAGCTGGTCCGCGCGGTCACCCGCGAAGGGCATCCGGTCGTGTGGAGCTGCGACCCGATGCACGGCAATGTCGTCAAGGCGGCGAACGGCTACAAGACCCGCCCCTTCGACCGCATCCTCGCTGAAGTCCGCGGCTTCTTCGCCGTCCACCGCGCCGAAGGCAGCTTCGGCGGCGGCATTCACGCCGAGATGACCGGCCAGAACGTCACCGAATGCACCGGCGGCGCGGTCGACGTGACTGAACAGAGCCTCGCCGACCGCTACCACACGCACTGCGACCCGCGTCTCAACGCTGCGCAGAGCCTGGAACTGGCGTTCCTGCTGGCCGAAATGCTCAACCAGGAGCTGGCGGAGCGGCGCAAGGCGGCGGCGTAAGCTCTCCACACTATGCAGCAGAACGCCTCTAGGTCGTCTGCGCCACGATGAGCACTGGTCTAGGCTCTGCGAGTGTCTCGGGACCAAGCGTCTTTAACTAACTTGCCGCGGCTCAGTCCGTCGCGACCACCGTGCCGGGCGTGTACGAACGCTTGAGCGGGAGTAGCATTTGATACCGCGGCTCGAACTGATGGTAATGCCCATAAATGAGATCGATAAGTGCCTCTCCATCTATCAGGCGCAGATTGGGCTTCGTGCGCTCAAACGTTCGGGCATCTGCGGAGAAGCCGCCTAACGTGACAAAGAGACCGTGCTCACCGTGCTCAATCGCGCCATGAAGTTGCTGGACTTCTGGTCGGCCCACTGTGCTCGTGATCTGCTTGCATTGAACCTTGATGATAGGTGGCTCGAAACCGAGTTCGTCGCGATGTGCGATTATGTCCACGCCGCCATCACCTGAGGCCTGAGTAACTCGAGCGAAATAACCCATGCACTTCAGAAGATGCGCCACGAAGTGTTCAAACTGGTACGCGGTTTGCGCAGTCTTGAGACGCTTGATTATAAAGTCTGCGGTGGACTCCTCCACCTGCTCCGCGACACGCTCGGCGCTTGCCTCATCGAGAGCTTCTGGCTCAAGCGACCTACCTTCCAATGCGGCGATAAATTCATCCGCGTTGGAGCTGACCTGAAACAGCGTCAGCGCTGATCCTATTTCGTTCAGAGCGCTCTGCGAGAATGACGTACGCGGAATATGCTTTAGCCAAGCCACCCTCCGAATGTTCGGCCGATTGAGCGGTTTGGACACGTCGTAAATATATGGACTGTCGACCACTCCAATGTTTACCATGCGGTCAGGCTTGGAAGGGAAGATCACCAGGTCGCCCGGCTGCATTTCTACGGCGAACCTATAGAGCAGTCCCGCGCCGACAGGGATCTCGCCTGGCTTGGCATTCGGGAACGCGCGTGCATAGGCCGCTTTGAACGCCTCTCTCGTTGGCTTGATCTGACTTAAATCACCGAGCTGGTGCCAACCGATCGCAACATGTCCGTCCTGAACGGGTGTAAGGCCATGCTCTCTGGGCATGTGGATGCCCCAGATCGTTCGCTTGCTCATGTCAGCGGCTTTGAACCACTTCCCTCAACTACACCATATGAGTTGGCCGTGTCTCAGACTCATGCCGCCTTCTGCAAGTGCCGCCGGCCGAGCAGCTCTGCGATCTGGACGGCGTTGAGCGCGGCGCCTTTCCTCAGGTTGTCGCTGACGCACCAGAAGGCGAGGCCGTTTTCGACCGTCGGGTCCTCGCGGACGCGGCTGACATAGGTGGCGAACTCGCCGACGCATTCGATCGGGGTGACGTAGCCGCCATCCTCGCGCTTATCGACCAGCATCACGCCCGGCGCCTCGCGCAGGATGCGCTGGGCGTCTTCTGCCGAAAGCTCATTTTCCATTTCGACATAGACGGCTTCGGAGTGGCCGACGAAAACGGGGACGCGCACGCAGGTGGCGATCACCTTCACCTTGGGATCGAGGATCTTCTTGGTTTCGACCACCATCTTCCATTCTTCCTTGGTCGAGCCGTCGTCCAGGAAGCTGTCGATGTGCGGGATCACGTTGAAGGCGATCTGCTTGGTGAACTTCTTGGGCTCCGCCTGCTCACCGACGAAGATGTTGCGGCTCTGCTCGAACAGCTCGTCCATGCCGTTCTTGCCGGCGCCGGAGACGGACTGATAAGTCGCGACGACGACGCGCTTGATCCTGGCGGCGTCGTGCAGCGGCTTCAACGCGACGACGAGCTGCGCGGTCGAGCAATTCGGGTTCGCGATGATGTTCTTGCGGGTGTAGAGGTTGATCGCGTCCTGGTTCACTTCGGGCACGATCAGCGGCACGTCCGGATCCATCCGGTAGAGCGACGAATTGTCGATCACCGTGCAGCCGGCGGCGGCGAACTTGGGGGCGTAGATCCTGGTCGCTTCCGAGCCGATCGCGAACAGGGCGATGTCCCAGCCCTTGGGATCGAAATGCTCGATATTCTGGACCTTGTAACGGCGGCCGGTCTCGCCGAACTCCACTTCATCGCCCTGGCTGCGCGAGGAAGCGAGCACCGCCAGGTCGTCCAGTGGGAATTCGCGCTCGGCGAGGATGTTCAGCATCTCCCGTCCGACATTGCCGGTGCCGCCGGCGACCACCACCCGATAGCCCATCTTTTGCCTCCACATGCGTCCGCTTCCGGACACTCGATCGTTCGTGAGCGGACACTTCGATTACGTATGTAGTCGAAAACCCGCGGAAATCCCTGGATGAGCGCTTTGGCCCGTCTCTTGCGAGGAAGCGAGATAGATATTCCGGAGGTCATATGAAAGTCGCCTTTGCACTGCCGCTGCTGATGCTGCTCAATCCGCCGGCCGAGGTGCGACCGGTCGCCACCGCCGTGGCGCCTGAGAACAATGTCGCGGTCGAGGCGCCCTGGACGGCGAAGCTCAGCAAGTCCGACGCCGGCATGCTGCAGCTGAACGTGATGGAGCGGCGCGGATCGATGCTGGGCACCGGCGTGAAGCTGGCCGAGCTGGAGGGGCTGAGCGCGGCCGATCTCGACAGCAACAGGCCGGTCACGTTCGTGCTGCGGCGCGAGGCGGGCACGATGACCTTCTCCGGCCGTTTCCGGGGTGGCGAGGGCTCGGGCACGCTGCGCTATGACGGAAGCGCCGCCTATTGGTCGCGAATCGCCGCCATGGGCGTGCCCAATGACTGGAGCGAGCGCCGCTACCAGCTGCTCGCCTTGCCCCTGCTTGACGTGCGCACCGACTATATCGCCGCGCTCCGCCGCGAAGGCGCGATGGGGAGCTTAAGCGACTATGTCGGCATGAAGGCGGTCGATGTGCAGCCGGAGATGGTGCGCGAAGTGAAGCCGCTGATCGCGGGCGCGCTGCAGCCGCACGACCTGATGTCCTTCGCCGCGCTGGGCGTGACCGCCGACTATGCGCGCGAGATGCGCGGCGCCTTTGCCGGCCTGAAGGCAAGCGATCTGAGCTCGATGAAGGCGCTGGGTGTGAAAGGGGCCGACGTTGCCCGCTTCAAGGCGGCCGGGCTCGACGTGACGCCACAGGGTGCCGCGGGCATGAAGGCGCTGGGCGTGACGCCGGACTATGTGGCCGACATGCGCGCTGCCGGCGCGGCCATCCGCACGGCCGGCGACGCACAGAGCTTCCGCGCGCTCGGCATCTCGCCGGCCGCCGTCCGGCGTACGGTCGAACGCGGCCGCCCCAATCCGTCGGCGTCGGACGTGATGGAAATGAGCATGCGCTAACCCTCCTCCACCGGGAGGGCTGGGGCGGCTCTGTAGGGGAGAGCCGCCCCTTTCTTTTCACGCGCGACCGAGCGCCTCGCCGACGATCCGTTCCGCCTCGGCAAACAGTGCCGGATCGACCTGGGCGCCGGACGCGGCGGCGTTCTCCTCGACCTGGGCTGGGCGGCTGGCGCCGATGATCGCGGAGGCGACGTTCGGCTCTTTCAGCACCCAGGCGAGCGCGAGCTGGCCGAGGGTCAGCCTGGCTTCGGCCGCCAGCGGCTTGAGGCGCTGTACCGCCTCCAGCACCGGCCGCTGCATCCAGCGGTCGATCCAGCCGCCCATTTCTTCCGAAGTAGCGCGAGTGCCGGGCGGCGGCGGCGCGTCGGGTGCGTATTTCCCGGTCAGCACGCCCTGGGCGAGCGGCGACCAGACGATCTGCGAGATGCCGTTGTCGCGCGAGAGCGGGATGATCTCCCGCTCAGGCTGGCGCCACAGCAGCGAATATTGAGGCTGGCTGGAGACGAACTTCTCCGCACCCCCCACCGCCATCGCCTCCCGCACCCGGTCGGCGGGCCATTCTGAAAAGCCCAAGTAGCGGACCTTGCCGGCCTTCACCGCGTCGGTCAGCGCCAGCATCGTCTCGTCGATCGACGTGTCGGGATCGTGGCGGTGGCATTGGTAGAGATCGATCACGTCCACCCGCAGCCGCTTGAGCGAAGCATCGAGCTGTTTTTCGACCTGAGCGCGGGACAGGCCGCGATCCGTCTCTGTCATCGGGAAGAACAGCTTGGTCGCAATGATGTACTTGCTCCGCGGCACGCCGCTGAGGACGGCGCCGAGAAAGCTCTCCGCCGCGCCGCGGCCATAGATATTGGCGGTGTCGATCAGGTTGATGCCCAGGTCGAGCGCGCGGTGCACGCAGGCGGCGGCATTCTCCGCATCGACGCCGACGCCATAGGTCAGCCAAGAGCCGAGCGAGATTTCCGAAACCTGAAGATCGCTCGATCCGAGCTGACGATAGCGCATGGTGTCCTCCCGACTAACGAACACATCATGACCGCAGTCGATCCCGCCCCGTCAATGCGGCATGTTCGGGAGCTTGCGGACGACCTGCTCGAAATGGCGCACGCCTTTGACCCAGGGATCGTCGGCCTGATCCCGCAAGGCCTTGTCGCCAGTCGCGATCCAGTAAGGGAAAGCCGCCCGCACCTCGCAACTCTCGACGCAGCGCGCGGCGAAGACCTCGCCTTGACGGTCGACCTCAGGATCGACGCTGAATGGCGCATCGTCCGGCACCGTGTCGATCGCCTCGTAGCGAAGGGCGGCGGGGAGCTGCTCGGCGCGGTTCCAGATCAGCGGCGGCATGGCGACGATCGGAAAGGGTGAGCCGGAGGGGAGCAGATAGGGGCCGAGATCGATCAGCCGGTCGTCGGTCTCGATCCAAAGGTGCGGATAAAGTTCGGGACCGTCCTGGAAGCCTTGAAGGGCGTAGCGGGAGCCGAACTTCGCCACGACCAGCGCCGTGAACCGCCCCCCGACGACTCGGTTTGGAATGCCTTGCTGGAGCAACAGGGTCCGAATACCGCGAGCGGCAAAGGCACAGCGGCGAAAATAATCATGGGCGAATTGCTCGCGCAGACAGCCGAGCACGGCAGCCAGGATCTGGGCCATGCGCTCGACCTGCGAGCCGTCGCCGTCTTGACCGTGCCGCTGCCCCGAGGCAGCCGCCCACCCCTTGCCATTCATAGGCGGAGCCCCCAGCCCCTTGGAAGAGGGTAAAGCGCGCAAGCGGCCGGGTCTTGTAAAAAATCGACATCTGCTTCTCACCGGTCGGGCGCGATGAAGCCCAGTCGCGCTTCCACCGAAAAGAGTCGGTCGGGCGTGTAGAAGCGCAGCGGCCAGTCGCGCCGGCCGCGCTCGCTCAGCAGCAGCTTGTTGGTCCGCGCGCACAGCTCCAGCCCTTTCGTCTCCGCAGCATGATCCCGGATCGCGTTCAGGTAGGTGAGGGTGATGGTGTGGTGATAGCCTTCCGTGTCGCTGTTCCGGCCCCCGACGCTCTCGTTGAAGCGACGGATGAAGCCGGGCAGTTCCGCGTCGAGATCGAGCTCGGGCCGTTCGACCACCAAGTAAAGGGTGGCGCCAAGATGCGCCTCGTGCGTCCATTCGGCGCGCTCCAACGCGCAGGCGATCAGCCCTTCGCCGAGGCGGCGGACCTCGGCGGCGGTGGTGAACAGGCGGGGTGAATGGTCGGTCATCCGGATCGGGCTCCTTGTCAGGGTGCCCGATCCGTCAGTGACCGGGCTGTTTAGGCGGCCTTGGGGGCGCTTTGTCGGACCCCCTCGTCGACATGGCTTTCAAACTGCGCGAAGTTGTCGATGAATTGTTGGACGAGCTTGGCCGCGGTTTGATCGTACGCGTCCTTGTCAGCCCAGGTGCTGCGCGGATCGAGGATCGCCTGATCGACGCCGGGCACGCTCACCGGCACCTTGAAGCCGAAGTTCGGATCGGTGCGGAACTCGGCATTGTTGAGCGAGCCGTCGAGCGCTGCGTTCAAGAGAGCGCGCGTCGCCTTGATCGGCATGCGCGAGCCGGTGCCGTATTTGCCGCCGGTCCAGCCGGTGTTGACCAGCCAGCAATCGACGCCGCCCTTGGCGATCCGCTCCTTCAAAAGATTGCCGTAGACGGACGGATGGCGCGGCATGAAAGGCGCGCCGAAGCAGGTGGAGAAAGTCGCGTCCGGCTCGGTCACGCCGATCTCCGTACCCGCCACGCGCGCGGTGTAGCCGGACAGGAAGTGATACATGGCCTGATCGGGCGTCAGCTTCGCGATCGGCGGCAGCACGCCATAGGCGTCGGCCGTCAAGAAGATCATGTTGCGCGGGACGGGGCCGAGATTCTTTTCGGAGCAGTTCGGGATGAACTCGATCGGATAGGCACCGCGGCTGTTTTCGGCGAGGCTGTTGTCGTCGAAGTCGAGCTCGCGAGTGACTGGATCGATGACGACATTCTCGAGCACGGTACCGAAGCGCTTGGTAGTCGCGTAGATTTCAGGCTCTGCCTCCGGCGAGAGACGGATCATCTTGGCATAGCAGCCGCCTTCGAAGTTGAAGACCGCCGTGTCCGACCAGCCATGTTCGTCATCGCCGATCAGCGTACGACTGGCGTCGGCCGACAGAGTAGTCTTGCCGGTGCCGCTGAGGCCGAAGAACACCGCCGTGTCGCCGTTCGGGCCGATATTGGCCGAGCAATGCATCGGCATCACGCCCCTGGTGGGCAGCAGATAGTTGAGGATGCCGAACACCGACTTCTTCATCTCGCCGGCATAGGCGGTGCCGCCGATCAGGATCAGCTTCTCGCTGAAATTGACGGCGATTACCGTTTCCGAGCGCGTGCCATGACGCGCCGGATCCGCCTGGAAGCTTGGCAGGTCGATGATCGTGTATTCGGGCTGGAAGCCGGGAAGGTCGCTCTCTTCCGGGCGCACCAGCAGCGTGCGGATGAAGAGGTTGTGCCAGGCGAACTCGTTGATGACGCGGACGCGCACCCGGTGCTCGGGCTGCGAGCCGCCGAACAGGTCCTGCACGAAAAGGGTCGGCTTGGTTTTCAGGTGGGCGAGGAAGTCCTGCTTCAACGCCTGAAAGTGCTCGGGGGTCATGCCCTTGTTGGTCTTGCCCCACCAGACGGTCTGCTCGGTCTCGGCATCGCGGACGATGAACTTGTCGTTGGCCGATCGGCCCGTGTGCTTGCCGGTCGCGACGACCAGCGGACCGTCCTTCGCCAGCACACCCTCGCCGCGGCGCACCGCATGCTCGATCAGCGGCGCCGTCGTCAGGTTCCAGTGGAGCTCGGCACCGGTGTCGATACCCATGTGAGCGAGGGTGTAAGCAGGCGCGCGTTCGGCCAAGAGAATCCTCCCCAAACAATGACAAAGGGCGCGCCTCCGAGGACCGGGGCACGCTCCGTTACGCCGCCGGATTACCCCCGCGACTCCTTGCCGTCAAATGAACGAGATGGTGGATGGGTTCCGCCGGGCGCTTCCGCTTGCCTCTTCAGGCGCTTTCCACTAAGGCGCGCGCGTCCGGCGAGCCCAGGTCTCGCGGAGGAAGGCGCAACGGGGTTCCGGTGCGCCCTTTTGGCATTCTTGTCGAACCTCCTCTGCAGCATGGGTCAGCTTGATGCTTCACCGGCATGGGGCCGGTGGGGCGGATTGGCCTTGTCCTCTCGGGGATAGACCGTCGGAACCAACCGGCTGGCCAGCAACTGTGAAGCAGGAAGTTATCCCCTCTATGGCCACTGCGGCTTTTCCCACGCGCTCCGACTTCGAAGCGCTTCTCAACGAAACTCTGGGCGGTGCGAACGAAGGCTTTGAAGGCCGCGTCGTCAAGGGCACCGTCACCGCTATCGAAAACGACATGGCCGTCATCGACGTCGGCCTGAAGTCCGAGGGCCGTGTGCCGCTCCGCGAGTTCGCAGCGCCGGGCCAGAAGGCCGAGCTGAATGTCGGCGATGAAGTCGAAGTGTTTGTCGACCGGGTCGAGAACCATTCCGGCGAAGCGATGCTGTCGCGCGACCGCGCGCGCCGCGAAGCCGCCTGGGACAAGCTGGAGGGCGAGTTCGCTGCCGGCAACCGCGTCGACGGCGTGATCTTCGGCCGCGTCAAGGGCGGCTTCACCGTCGATCTCGGCGGTGCCGTGGCCTTCCTGCCCGGCAGCCAGGTTGACATCCGCCCGGTTCGCGACGTGCAGCCGCTGATGGACATTCCCCAGCCCTTCCAGGTGCTGAAGATGGACCGTCGCCGCGGCAACATCGTCGTGTCGCGCCGCGCCGTGCTGGAAGAGACCCGCGCCGAGCAGCGCACCGGCCTGATCCAGAGCCTGCACGAAGGCCAGGTGATCGACGGCGTCGTCAAGAACATCACCGACTATGGCGCGTTCGTGGACCTGGGCGGCATTGACGGCCTGCTCCACGTCACCGACCTCAGCTACAAGCGGGTCAACCACCCGTCCGAAGTGCTGAACATCGGCGACACGGTGAAGGTGCAGATCATCCGCATCAATCGCGAGACGCAGCGCATTTCGCTCGGCATGAAGCAGCTCGAGAGCGATCCGTGGGAAGGCGCCTCGGCTAAATATCCGATCGGGGCCAAGCTGCATGGCCGCGTCACCAACATCACCGAATATGGCGCCTTCGTCGAACTGGAAGCCGGCATCGAGGGCCTGGTCCACGTCTCCGAGATGAGCTGGACCAAGAAGAACGTGCACCCGGGCAAGATCGTCAGCACCTCGCAGGAAGTGGATGTCATCATCCTTGAGGTGGACGAAGAGAAGCGCCGCATCTCGCTGGGCCTGAAGCAGGCGCAGCAGAATCCGTGGGAAGCCTTCGCCGAGAAGCACCCGGTCGGCAGCCAGGTCGAGGGCGAAGTCAAGAACGCCACGGAATTCGGCCTGTTCATCGGCCTTGAAGGCGATGTGGATGGCATGGTGCACATGTCGGACATCGCCTGGGGCATTTCGGGCGAGGACGCGCTCAACCTGCACCGCAAGGGCGAGACGGTTCAGGCCGTCGTGCTCGACGTCGATGTCGAGAAGGAGCGCATCTCGCTCGGCATGAAGCAGCTCGAGCGTGGCGCCCCGTCGGGTGCCGGCGCCGACGCTTCGCGCCTGCGCAAGGGTGAAGTCGTCACCGTCACCGTGCTCGAGGTCCGCGATGGCGGCCTAGAAGTGCAGGCCGGCGACGATGGTGCCACGGGCTTCCTCAAGCGCTCGGATCTCGGTCGCGACCGCGACGAGCAGCGTCCGGAGCGCTTCCAGGTCGGCCAGAAGTTCGACGCCATGGTGACCGGTTTCGACCGTTCGAAGAAGCCGACTTTCTCTGTCAAGGCGATGCAGATCGAGGAAGAGAAGAAGGCGGTCGCCCAGTATGGCTCGTCCGATTCGGGCGCCTCGCTCGGCGACATCCTCGGCGCCGCGCTCAACAAGGCGCGCGAAGAGAGCAAGTAAAGCAAGCAAGCACGGAAAACCGCCATTCGTTAACGAGTGGCGGTTTTTTCCGACGTGACTCGCAAGAGCCGGGACCTTGCGCTATGCTTGCCCAAGTAATGTAGCGTAATCAGTCGAGTGGCGGTCTGGGGGGACCGTCGATGATTGGTGGGGGATCAGCGCTCCGACGTTCGGATGACGCTCCAGCTTTGGCCCGCCAGGCATGAAAGGGAGCCACATGATCCGGTCCGAACTCGTCCAGATGCTGGCAGCCGACAATCCCGGCCTGTCCATCAAGGAGATCGACAGGATCGTCTCCATCTTCTTCGACGAGATCAGCCAGCGCCTCGCCGATGGCGGCCGCGTCGAACTGCGCGGCTTCGGCGCCTTCTCGACCCGCGCGCGCGATGCCCGCACCGGCCGCAATCCGCGCACCGGCGAAACCGTCGATGTCGACGCAAAGCGCGTGCCCTACTTCAAGCCCGGCAAGGAAATGCGCCAGCGCCTGAACGTGTGAGGCTTAAAAGCTCAGGTCCCTGCCCTCGCTCAAGCGGCGTTCCAAAGTCTGCTTCATAGAGACCGGCTGCGCCGGTTTGCGCGGCCGCCTGAGCCGCAGGGCGGCGCCCACGGCGAGCCCTGCCAGCGTGAAAAGCAAGAGGCCCCGTACCGCCTCGCGGCGCAGCACCGCACCCGTCGCGTTGTTCCGCGGGTAATCGAACGTGACGAGCGCCTCTTGCGGACCCCTAGTAAGGGTGATGCGGCCATCATCATCGAAGCGTCGCCATTCCAGCCGGGGCTGGAGCGCAGTCGGCTTGCCGTAGCGCCCGACGAGCAAGGCATGGCCGCGGTCGAAGTCGCGCCGGTCGAGCGCCAGCTGCAGGGTGCGCACCCGGCCGCGCGCATCCAGTGTCATGACGCCGCGGTCCAGCCGGAGGTCCCCGAACGTGTTGCGGGTCAGGGTGCATCGATAGCCAGCGCCCTCGGCGGTGCAGTCGGCGAGGTCGGTACGATCGGAATAGTCCTGGCCACCGTCGATCTCGCCGAAGCTGAGCGGCGCAGCCTGCAACGGCGCCGCCGCAAGCAGCGCTACGGCGAAATGAGAGTGGCGGAGCATGCGGGCGCAGAACGGCCCGCCTGCCCCTGCGGTTGCATCAGCTCTTCAGGCGATAACCGGTGCGGAAGATCCAGGCGACGATGGCGAGGCACAGTAGGAAGATGCCGAGGGTGATCGCGAAGCTTAAGCCCACCGCCACGTCCGAGGTGCCGTAGAAGCTCCAGCGGAAGGCATTGATGAGATAAACCACCGGATTGAACAGGGTGATGGTCCGCCACGGCTCCGCGAGCATGTCGATCGAGTAGAAGGCGCCGCCGAGGAAGGTCATCGGCGTGACGATCAGCAGCGGCACCACCTGCAGCTGCTCGAACCCTTTCGCCCAGACGCCGACAATGAAGCCGAACAGGCAGAAGGTCGCGGCGATCAGCAACAGGAATGCGATCATCACGAACGGATGCTCGATCCTGACCGGCACGAACAGATTGGCGGTAAGCAGGATGACGAGTGCGACGATCACAGACTTGGTCATCGCCGCGCCGACATAGCCGAGCACCGTCTCGAATGCGGAGAGCGGGGCGGACAGGATCTCGTAGATGGTGCCAGTGAAGCGCGGCATGTGGATGCCGAACGAGGCGTTGAAGATGCTCTCCGTGAACAGCGACAGCATCATCAGCCCGGGCACGATGAAGGCGCCATAGGGCACACCGCCGATCTCGGTCATCCGCGATCCGATCGCCGACCCGAACACGATGAAGTAGAGCGAAGTGGTTATCACCGGCACGGCGAGGCCGGTCCACAGCGTCCGCTTGAAGCGGTGCATTTCAAAGCCATAGATGGCGAGCACGCCGCGCAGGTTCATGCTGCCCTCCCCTGATGCACGAGATTGACGAAGATGTCCTCGAGCGAGCTTTCGCGGGTGGCGAGATCCTTGAAGCCGATGCCGAGGTCCGTCAGCCGCCGGATCAGCGACGCGATCCCGGTGCGCTCTGCATTAGCGTCGAAGGTGTAGACGAGCTGATTGCCCTCGCCTTTCAGTTCGAGCTGCCAATCGGCGAGCTCGGGCGGAATGGCGGCGAGCGGCTCGGCGAGAGTCAGCGCCAGTTCGCGCTTGCCGAGTTTCGCCATGAGCGCGCTCTTCTCCTCGACCAGGATCAGATCGCCGCGGCTGATCACGCCCACCCGGTCGGCCATCTCCTCCGCTTCCTCGATATAGTGAGTGGTGAGGATGATGGTGACGCCCTGCTCCCGCAGCTCACGGACCATGTCCCACATGCTCCGGCGGAGCTCGACATCGACGCCGGCGGTCGGCTCGTCGAGGAAGAGGATGCGCGGTTCATGGCTGAGAGCCTTGGCGATCATCACCCGGCGCTTCATGCCGCCGGACAGCTCCTTGATCTTAGTGTCGCGCTTGTCCCAGAGCGACAGCTGCTTCAGCGTTCGCTCGATATGGGCGGGGTTGCGCGCCTTGCCGAACAGGCCCCGGCTGAAGCTGACCGTGTCCCAAACCGTTTCGAACTGATCGGTGGTCAGCTCCTGCGGCACCAGCCCGATCGCGCGCCGGCTCTCCCGATAGCTGGAGATGATGTCATGACCATCGACGATCACGCTGCCGGAGGTGGGGCGGACGATGCCGCAGATGATCGAGATCAGCGTCGTCTTGCCGGCTCCATTGGGGCCAAGCAGCGCGAAGATTTCGCCTCGCCCAATCTCCAGATCGACGGGTTTCAGCGCCTGATGCCCCGAGTCGTAGATCTTGGTGAGGCCGGCGATGCGGATGATCGGGTCCATGCGGCTCGCGTAGCGGCAATCGGACCGGCCTCGCAACCATGGGCTTGACCCGCCCGACACTCGCACCGATCAAGCAGACGCCTGGCGCAAGCGGACGTGGCGAAATCGGTAGACGCAGCGGACTTAAAATCCGCTTCCCTATGGGAGTGCGGGTTCGAGTCCCGCCGTCCGCACCAACGCCGGCTACTAGAGCCGGTCGAAGTCGATCGGCTGGTCCTTGTTCAGGGCGGCTCCCGCTTCCGGCATCGGGTATTTGAGGCCGGTGGCGCAGTTGAACAGCACCGCCTGATCACCCTCGCCGATCCAGCCTTCGACGAGCGCCTGGCGATAGGCGGCGAGCGTCGCGCCCGCTTCCGGGCAGAGGAGCAGGCCGTCCTGGCGGGCGGCATCGGCGACGGCGCCGAGGATCGCTTCGTCCGGAACGGCAACCGCCCTGCCCCCGCTTTCGCGGACGGCGCGGAGGATCAGGAAGTCGCCGACGGCTTTGGGAACGCGGATGCCGGCGGCGACGGTATGGCCATTTTCCCAGCGCTCGGCATGCTCGACGCCGTCGTCGAACGCCTTGACGATCGGCGCGCAGCCGGCGGCCTGGACGGCGAACATCTTCGGCCGTTTCGGGCCGATCCAGCCCAGCGCCTCCAGCTCGTCGAACGCTTTCCACATGCCGATCAGGCCGGTGCCGCCGCCGGTCGGGTAGAAGATCGCATCGGGCAGCTCCCAGCCGAGCTGGGCCGCAAGCTCGAGGCCCATCGTCTTCTTGCCCTCGATCCGATACGGCTCCTTCAGCGTCGAAAAGTCGAACCAGCGGCCTTCCGCCGCGCCCTTCCCCACGATAGCGCCGCATTCGTCGATCAGCCCGTTGACGCGATAGACGCGCGCACCCTGCAGCGCCGTCTCTCGGATGTTGATCTCCGGCGTGTCGGCCGGACAGAAGACGATCGTCTCGATGCCACAGCGGCTGGCATAGGCAGCAAGCGCGGCGCCGGCATTGCCGTTGGTCGGCATCGCGATGCGCCTGATGCCGAGCGCCTTAGCCATCGACACCGCCATGACGAGGCCGCGTGCCTTGAACGATCCGGTGGGTAACCGGCTCTCATCCTTGACCAGCACGTTCGCGCCGCCGCTCTTCGGCAGCGGCACGAGCGGCGTTTCGATTTCGCCCAGGCTGACGATGTTGTCGACGTCGCGCACCGGCAGCAGCTCGCGCCACCGCCACATGTCGCTCGGCCGCCGCTCCAGATCAGCGCGGGAAAGACCGGCACGGACCGCGTCGAGTTTGTAGCGGACGAGCAGCGGCCGGCCCTTGTCCGACAGGCCATGCACCTTGTCCGCCTCATAATGCTCGCCGCTGATCGAGCATTCGAGATGAGTGACGTAAGTGTTTCGGGCGGAAACGAGATTTTGAGACCAACGCATGGGGAGCCCTTAGGCTCGCGCAGGTCGGGAGGAAAGCCTCCGCCCCGGCGCTTGCAATGCCGGGGCGGAGCAGTGGGCCTACTCGTAGCGGAGGGCGTGGATAGGGTTGGTGCGGGCGATCCGCATCGCGTGGCTGCCGACGGTGACGATGGCGATGGCCAACGCGATCAGGCCCGCAAGCACGAAGGGCGTAGGCCCGAGATCGATGCGCGTGTCGAACGTGTTTAGCCAATCGCGCATCACCCACCAGGCGATCGGCGACGCGATCAGGTTGGCGACGATCACCGGACGCGTGAACTGCCAGACCAGCAGCCGGACGATGTCCTGCGTCCGCGCGCCCAACACCTTGCGAATGCCGATCTCCTTGGTGCGCCGCTCTGCGGTGAAGGTGGCGAGGCCGAACAGCCCCAGGCAGCCGATTACCACCGCGAGCACCGCGAAGCCGGCGAAGATCGTCGCCCGGGATTGCTCTGCGGTGTAGAGTTCGGCGACGATGTCTTCGCTGAACTCGGCCTCATAGGGCAAGTCGGGCGCGAACTTCTTCCAGACCTGCGCAATGCGATCCCGAACCGCGGCCGGGTCGGGATCGTCATAGCGGACCATCAGCGCGGACTGATAGTCGTTGCCCAGCCGGTACATGATCGGCTCGACCGGCGTGCGGATGTCGCGGAAACGCGAGTCCGCCACCACGCCGACGATCCGCACCGGCACCATTGGCTGGGTCGTGTCCAGGCTCAGCGCGACACGCACATCCTTACCGATCGCGTCCTCCGGCTTCTTGAAGCCGAGCCGTTCGGCTGCCAGCGCGTTGATGACGACATTGCCGCCACGGGCCGCGAGCGCCCGCTCCGCCTCTGGATCATTCTCCGGATAGGGCACCGAGGTGACGTCCATCTCCCGCTCGCGGTCGAGCAGGCGGCCGGCGATCAAGCGGATGCGCATCGTGTCGAAGAAGCCTTCGTCAACCGCGTAGTTGCCGACGCCGACCGTCTCCTCGCGCCCGGGCACCTTCACGGCCCGGCCCATGGTGCTGTTGGTCGAGACGCCGATCGCCGTGCGTGCTGCGCCGACCACGCCGGGCACCCGCTCGACGGCTCGCGCCAGCGCTTCGCTGGTCGGGATCAGACTGCGATAGCCGATATTTACCTGCAACAGGCCTTCGCGCTTGAAGCCGGGATCGGCGGTGCGCGCAAAGACGGTCTGCGCGTAGACGATGCTGGTGCAGATGATCAGCCCGATCGAAACGGCGAACTGGGCCACCACCAGGATGCTGCGCAGCCGGCCTGTGCCGGCTGACTCCGACGAAGACTTGTTGGCCTTCAAAACCTGCGCCGGCTTGTATCGGGACAAATAGAGCGCCGGATAAACGCCGCCTGCTGCGCCCACCAGGATCAGCAAGGCTATGACCGGCAGGGCGACGCCGTCCCCGCCGAAATAATTGAGCTTCAGGTCGGCATCCAGGAACGCAGCCAGCGCCGGCATGAACAGCTCAGCCATTGCCAGGGCGACGATCATTGCGATGGTCGCGATCAGCAGCGATTCACCGATGAACTGCACGACGAGCTGGGTTCGCGTGGCGCCGAGCACCTTCCGAAGCGCCACCTCGCGCGCCCGCTGGCTTGCTCGAGCGGTCGCCAGATTGATGAAGTTCACACATGCGACGCCAAGGATCAGCAGCGCGACGATCGAGAAGGTGACGATCGTCGTCCGGTCATTGCCCGGTCGCGCCGCCGCCATCTGAGCCTCGCCCAGATGCACATCGCGGACGTTCACCAGCTTCCAATCCTGGTCACGCCCGGGGTTCTCGGCGCGTCCCGCGAACAGCGTGTCGGGAATGTTGCGCTTCTCCCAAGCCTCGAGCTGGTCGGTGATCGTCTTCGGATCCGTCCCGGGCTTCAGTGCGATATAGCCCCAGCCGGAGATTTCGCCCCAACTGGTCGGCCAGGTGGGATAATCGACGAAGTAGCTAACCGGATCGAAGCGGATCACCATGGTCAGCTTCATATGACTGTTCTTCGGCAGGTCGCGGAACACGGCTGCGACCTTATAATCGACATGCTTGCCGCGCTCGATCATCGTCAGCGTCTCGCCGACCGGATTGGAGCGGCCGAACAGCCGGACGGCCTCGCTTTCGCTGAGTGCAACGCGGCCGGGCTGCTGCAGCGCGGTCTTCGGATCGCCCGCGACCATCGGGAAGCGGAAAACGTCGAAGAACAGGCTGTCGGTGCGCACCGCATCTTCGACGCTCAGCGGCTGACCGTTGCGCAGCACCACCGGCCCTGCGCTCAGCGCATAGGCCGTGCCGACGACCTGCGGGAAATCCTTCCTAAGCGCCTGGATCGACACATATTGCGTCATCCTGAGCTTGAAGCTGTCGCCGGTCTCGGGATCGCGCGACCAGTTCTGCACCTGGTAGATATTCTCCGCATTCGGCAGCCAGCTATCGTAGCTGCGCTCATAACGGACGTAGAGGAGCAGCAGCAGGCAGGCCGCCATGCCGATGGCGAGACCCAGGATGTTGATCGCCGCATAGACACGGCTCTTCATCAGGGCGCGGACGCCCACCGTCAGATAGTTGCGCCACATGGGCCTGCCCCCTTCTCTATTCGTAGCGGAGCGCGCGGATCGGATTGGCGCTCGCGACCTTGATCGCATGCGCGCCGATCGTGCCGATCGCGATCAGCAGCGCGAGAAGTCCGGCGGCGAGGAACGGCGTCGGCCCAAGCGCGATGCGATCGTCGAACTTGTTCAGCCAGTCCCGCATCAGCCACCAGGCCACCGGCCAGGCGATCAGGTTGGCGATGATGACCGGACGGGTGAACTGCCAGACCAGCAGCCGCACGATGTCCCGCGTGCGGGCGCCGAGCACCTTGCGGATGCCGATCTCCTTGGTGCGGCGATCGGCCGTGAACGCCGCGAGGCCGAACAGGCCGAGACAGCCGACGATGACCGCGAGTATGGCAAAGGCGGCGAAGATCTGGGCCCGCGCCTCCTCTGCATTGTAGAGTTCTTCGATCACGTCCTCGCTGAAGCGACCATCGAAGGGCACATCCGGGGCCACCGACTGCCAAGCCCTTTCAACGCCTTTCCGCACGGCGGCCGGGTCGCCGTTGAAGCGGACGATCATGTGGGTGTGACCGCCCGTTGATGAGTTCACGAACATCATCGGGTCTAGCGGCTCGCGGATGGAGCGGAAGCGCGCATCCTTGACCACGCCGATGATGGTGACCGGCATCAGCCCCGCTTCCTCGCTGAACATGGCGACGCGGAATGTCTTGCCGATGATCGCCTTGGGATCGCGATAGCCGAGCCGCTTGGCTGCGAGCTCGTTGATAACGAGGTTGGCGCCACGGGCAGTCAGCTGCGCTTCGGCCGCCTTGTCGGGCGGATAAGGGGCATTCACCTCGTCCATCGGCGCATCGGTGCGATACCAGCGGCCGGCGACCAGGCTCATGCCGACCGCGTCCTTGAAGCCGTGATCGACCGAATAGATGCCGATGGTGATCGGATCCTTCTGGCCCGGCACCATCACGCCAGTGTTGCTGTTGTTCTGCGTGGCGACGCCGATGCCGGTGCGGCCGACCGCCTGCACGCCGGGCACGCGCTTGGCGGCGTCGGCGATCTGCTGTCCGCGCCCGAGCAACTGATAGCGGCTGAGCTCATCGACTTGCAGGATGTGATCGCGCTTATAGCCCGGATCGACGGTGCGGGCGTAGACGGTCTGCGCGTAAACGACGCCCGTGCAGATGATCAGCCCGATAGAAACCGCGAACTGGCAGACGACCAGTGCCTGGCGCAGACGGCCGGTGCCGGGCGTCTCGGCCGACGACTTGTTCGCCTTCAGCACCGATGCCGGCTGGAAGCGCGACAGGAAGAAGGCGGGATAGAGGCCGCCGAGAATGCCGACGACCAGCACTAGGCCGATCACTGGCAGCACGATGCCGCCTTCGCCGAAATAGCGGACGCGGATGTCTGCATCGAGGAAGGACGAGAAGGCCGGCGTGAGCAGCTCAACCAAGGCGAGCGCGATCAGCATGGCTAGGAAGGCCACAAGGATCGACTCCCCGACGAACTGGATGATCAGCTGCCGGCGATCCGCGCCCAGCACCTTGCGGAGCGCCACTTCACGGGCGCGCTGGCTGGCGCGGGCGGTGGCGAGATTGGTGAAGTTCACCACCGCCATGCCGAGGATCAGCAGCGCGATGACAGCGAAGGTCGTGATCGTGCCCTTGTCGTTCCCGGGCCGCATCGCGCCGTCCTGGCCCTCGCCCAGATGGATGTCCTTCAGGTTGACGAGATGCCAATCCTGCTCCTCGCCGGCGTCGAAGCTTGCTTCGCCGGTGCGCTGGATCGGGATGTTGCGCTTCTCCCAGGCGGGAAGCTGTGCCTCGATCGACTTCGGGTCCGTGCCGGGCTTGAGCTTCAGATAGACGAAACCATTTTGGCAGCCCCAGCAGTCGAGCGCGTCGGGCGTGTCCGAGTTCCACGCGACATAGTCGATCCGCGCGATTGCGTTCGCTTCGATATGGCTGTTCTTCGGCAGGTCCTTGAAGACGGCGACGATCCGGAAGTCGCGGCTCTTGCCGCGGCTGATCACCGTCAGCGTACGTCCGACGACATTGTCGGTGCCGAACCGGGCGATCGCCTGCGACTGGGAGAGCGCCGCCGTGCCGGGCTCCTTCAGGTCGGCGCGGTTGCCGGAAAGCAGCGGCAGCTCGATCACTTCGAGCAGGTTGCCGTCCGTATAGATGAAGTCCTCGATGGTGATCGCGACGCCCTTTTCGATCATCACCGGCTCGGTGGAAAAAGCGTAGACCTCCTTTTCGACCTGCGGGAAATCCTTGGCGGCCGCCTTGCCCGCTGGCCAGGGCGTCATCTGCAGCTTGTTCTGCTCGCCCGTGTCCTTGTCCTGATACCAGCTCTGGAACTGGTACACATTGTCGCTGTTCGGCAGCCACTTGTCGTAGCTGAACTCATAGCGAACGAAGAGCAGGATCATCAGGCAGGCGGCCATGCCGATGGCGAGCCCCAGGATGTTGATCCCGGCATAGACCTTGTTCTTCATCAGCGAACGGATGCCGACGGTCAGATAATTGCGCCACATGGGGTCTTGTCCTACTCGTAGCGGAGGGCGTGGATGGGGTTGGTGCGGGCGATGCGGATCGCGTGGCTGGACACGGTGCCGACCGCGATGATCAGCGCGAGGAGGCCGGCGACAACGAACGGCCCCGGCGTCAGCGCGATGCGAGCGTCGAACTGGTTGAGCCAGTCTCGCATGATCCACCATGCGACCGGCCATGCGATTAGGTTAGCGAGGATGACCGGCTTGGAAAATTGCCAGGCAAGCAGCCTCACGATGTCGGCGACGGTGGCGCCGAACACCTTGCGGATGCCGATCTCCTTGGTCCGGCGGTCGGCCGTGAATGCCGCTAGGCCGAACAGCCCCAAGGCAGCGATGACGACGGCGAGGAGCGAGAAGCCGGCGAAGCTGATGCCGCGTGCGCGATCGGTGCGGTAGAGCTCCGCCAACTCGGCCTCGGCATAGTCGGCCTCGTAAGGCACGTCGGGCGCCAGCCGCTTCCATAGTCGGCCGACCGACTGCCGCACCGCTTCCGGGTTGTCGGACTCGTAACGGACGACGAGGCGCAGATACAGGCCGTCATTGTAGAACATCATCGGCTCGGGCGGTTCGCGCATCGAGCGGAAGCGGCTGTCTTCGACCACACCGACGATGGTCAGCGGCAGCAGCCCGGCGCCGTCCTGGAAGGTGTTAACCCGAACGGTCTTGCCGATGGCGCTTGCCGGATCGGCAAAGCCCATCTGCCTGGCGGCGGTGCGGTTGACGACGGTGTTGCCGCCACGCGCGTTCAACTCGCGCTGGCGCTGCTTAAGCGCGTCGCCTTCCGCCATGATCACGTCGGAGATGCGCACCGCATCGTTGGCGAAGCTTGACGAGAGCGTACGGCCGGCGAGCAGCTTGGTGCCCACCGTCTCGAAGAATTCGGGCGAGACGCTATACCAGCCAATCGTCGCCGGCTTGGCGCGCCCGGGGACGATTACCTTGGCATTGAGGGTGGTTCCGCTCGCCGGGAAGATCGCCGCTCCCGCCGCCGCCTGCACACCGGGAATGCGCTGCGCCTCGCGGATGATCGTGTCCGCGACGGGTACGACTGCCGCCCGATCCATGTTGGATACGGTGAACAGGCCCTCGCGGCGATAGCCCGCATCGTTGGTCCGCACGAACTGCGTCTGGGCGTAGATCACGATGGTGCAGGCGATCAGGCCGATTGAAACGGCGAACTGCGCGACCACGAGTGCGCTGCGCACCCGCCCCGTTCCGGGCGGCTCGGCATTGGAGCGGTTGGCCTTCAGCACCGCACCAGGCTGGAAGCGCGAGAGGAAGAAGGCGGGATAAAGACCGCCGGCCAGGCCGACGGCCAGCCAGAGGCCCACAACGGTCGCGAGCACGCCCTCCGTACCCAGATAGGCGAGCTTCAGGTCGGCGTTCAGAAAGGCCGACAGCCAAGGCATCACCAGCTCCGCCAGCGACAAGGCGATCAGCATCGCGATCGCGGTCAGCAGCAGCGACTCGCCCAGGAACTGCACGAGCAGCTGCTTGCGGCTCGCCCCCAGCACCTTGCGGAGCGCTACCTCCCGGGCCCGCTGCCCAGCCCGCGCCGTCGCCAGATTGACGAAGTTGGCAGACGCGATGCCAAGGATCAGCAGCGCGATGACGGTGAAGGTGACGATCGTCGTGCGGTCGTTGGTCGGCTTTTCAGGCTCGCCTTCAGCGCCGCTCAGATGCACGTCCCTCACGTTGACGAGCTTCCAATCGAAACGATCGCCTTCGCTGACCTTCTGTCCGCCCACATCCTGCGGCGGGATGTTGCGCTTTTCCCAGGCAGGCAGACCGGCATGGATCGGCGCCACGGTGGTGCCGGGTCGCAGCTTCACATAGACGCCGCCGTTAATACAGCTCCAGCTGCATTCCGCGGCGGCTTCCTCGCTGATCCGGCCAACATTCTTGATGTCGAGATGAGAGTTCTTTGGCAGATTCTCGAAGACGCCGGTGATACGCTTCTCGATCTTCTTGCCGCGCCGAACATTGGTGATGGTCTGCCCGACCACATCCAGGCTGCCGAACAGTCGGATCGCCTCACTGCGGCTGAGCACGAGTGCATTCGCGTCGTTCAGCGCCGTTGCGGGGTCGCCGCGAAGGAACGGAAGCCGGAGGATTTGAAAGAAGTCCGGCTCCGTCATCCAGACATCGGCAAAGACCGGGTCGGCGCCGCGCGTGAGCACGAGCTGCGACACGTCCGCCCGCACCGCATATTCGATCTGCGGAAAGTCTTTCTTCAGCGGCGCGGCGACGACACCATGAGAACCCTGGCTGACGGTAACGCGGCCGGTTTCCGGATCGGTGTTGACCGACTGCAGCTGATAGACGCGTTCTGCGTCAGGCAGCCATGCGTCATAGCTCGTCTCGTAGCGGACATAGAGGAGCAGCAGCAGGCACGCGGCAAGCCCAAGCGCCAAGCCGGCGATGTTGATGAAGGCGTAAGTGCCGTTCTTCATCAACGACCGGAAACCCAGCGTCAGATAATTGCCCCACATCCCCTTCTCTCCCTCCTCGCGCAGCAGTCGGCGAAAGCGCTCAGGCGGCGCGGCGGCGCTCCACCAGCACGCGGCCGTCGAGCATATTGACGACGCGGCCGGCATAATCGGCATGGGCCGGCGAGTGGGTGACCATGACGATGGTCGAACCTTCGGCGTTGAGCTTCTGAAGCATCCGCATGACTTCTTCGCCATGCTGAGTATCGAGGTTGCCGGTCGGCTCGTCGGCCAGGATCATCTTGGGCTCGCCGACCACCGCGCGGGCGACGGCGACGCGCTGCTGCTGACCGCCCGAGAGCTGGCTCGGACGATGCTTGGCGCGATGGGCGATGCCGACCTTGTCCATCACCGCATCGACACGCGCGCGGCGCTCGGCAGCGGGAATGTCGTGGTAGAGCAGCGCGAGCTCTACATTCTCGCGGACCGAGAGCTCGTCGATGAGATTGAAGCTCTGGAAGATAAAGCCGATATGCTTCTTGCGGATGTCGGCGAGCTGGCTTTCGGCGAGCCCCGCAACTTCCTGGCCGTTGAAAACGTAGGAACCGCTCGACGGGCTGTCGAGCATGCCGATTACGTTCAACAGCGTCGACTTGCCGCAACCGGACGGGCCCATGATCGCGACGAACTCGCCGTCCGCGATTTCGAGGTCGATCCGGTCGAGCGCGGTCGTCTCGACGGTGTCGGTGCGGTAGACCCGCGAGAGTTCACGCATGCTCAGCATGTGACGCTTCCTTTCACTGCTTCTGGAGGTCGAGCCGGTCCTTGTCGGCGAAACCGGTGTAGGGAGAGGTGAGGACTTTCTCGCCGGGCTGAAGCCCGTCGAGCACTTCGATGTAATCGGCGTTGCGGCGGCCAAGCCGGACGGTGCGCTTGACCGCTTCCGAGCCGTCGGGCGTGACGACAAAGACCCATGAGCCGCCAGTGTCGTTGTAGAAGCTGCCATTGGGGATCAGCAGCGCCGGCGCCGGATCGCCGAGCGTCAGCTTCGCCTGCAGGGTCTGGCCCCGCTGCAACCCCTGCGGCTCGCCGCCGACGAACTGCAGGTCGACTTCGAACTGGCCGTTGCGGACCTGCGGGTAGATCTTGGTGACCTTCATCTGCCAGGTCTTGCCGCCCTGCTCGATCGTCGCTTTCTGGCCGACCTGGACGCGGCCGAGATAAAATTCGTCGACGCCTGCGATGAGCTTGTTCGAGCCGGGGCTGTCGATTTGGCCAACGCGCTCGCCGCGGGCCAGTGACTGGCCGACCTGGATCGAGAAACCAGAGAGCTGGCCGGAGACCGGCGCGCGCAGGTTCAGCGAGTCCAGGTTCGCACGGGCGAGCGCCAGGCCTGCGTTCATCGACTGGGCCGCCTCGCGCAGCTGGGCTAGCTGGCTCGACTGCAGCCGCTCGTTGGTCGCGCGGGTGCGGGCCTGGACGGCATAGCGGCCGCGATTGGCCTCGTAATCGGCGCGCGTGTCTTCATATTGCTTGCGGGCGACGAAGCCGCGATCGGCCAGCGCCTTCTCACGGGCGAATTGCCGCTCCGATTTGTCGAGCGCGGCCCTGGCTTCATAGATGCCGCGTTCGTCCGCGAGACGGGTCTGCGACAATGCCAGTTCCTGGCTGCGCAGCGAGTTGATCTGCTGGGTGACCTCAGTCTGGCGGGCGAGCACAGACAGCTGCAGCTCGGCGTTGGACAGCACCGCCAGCATCTGCCCCTTCTGGACGTTGGCGCCGTCCTCGACGAGCACCTGCTCGACCCGGCCGCCCTCAATCGAGTCGAGATAGACGGTCAGCAGCGGCGTCACCCGCGCACGGAGCGGCAGGAAGTCGTCGAACGTGCCCCGCTCGACGGTCGAGATCGTCAGCCGCTCGGCGGCGACGGTCTGCGAGTTGCTGCTCGGCGCATAGGTGTAGAAGCCGATGCCGACGACCGCGAGCGCGCCGGCGGCGATGCCGGCCTTGAGTTTGTTCGAGAGCCCCTTCTTCTCGACAACCTTGTCCATCGCGCCGCCGCTCACCGGCTCGCGGGGGGACTTGGTCTCAGAGTTCATTCGAACGACGCTCATTCACGGGTCTCCACAGGCAGCTCAGCAAGCATCGTGCCAGCCACGAAAACAGATGTAGTCGAGGGGGAAGATGCAGATCGACCCGGCCTTTCCTGTCCGGAAGCGAACAGAAGTGTCCGTTCCCGGACAGGCTCAGCCCTGCAGCCATTCAGACGCGCACCGGCTCGTCGGCTTCGATGCAGGCGATGGTGCCTGCACTGGCCGGTTGCGGCGCGACGGTTACAAATGTAGTCAGTGCGGCGGCGACCGTGGCCGCGAACGCGAAGGAATGGCGAATCTTGATCATCCCTCGGCTCTCCAAATCCTGTTCGCCGGGCGGAATGCCCGGTCGTCGGAAGATCAGCGAAAGCCGTGCCAAGCTGCTGGGAGCCGCGGAAATGCTGGCTTTTTGGTCCGGCGCTCTTTTCCTGCACTCGGCGGGTGCACGTCCGCCGCAACTGGCCTATGTCCGGATTCGAACACAGACTGTGCGGAGCCGGACGCGGTGAGCGCCAAGCCTTTCGAACTCGCCCTGGTCGTCGATGACGACCCCGATATCCTGCTCGCAGCGCGCCTGTTGCTCCGCGAGTTGTTCGCCGAAGTGATCGTCGCCGAGCAGCCCGACGAGGCGCTGGCCAAAACCGCCGGACGCAGCCCCGACGTGATATTGCTGGACGCGAACTTCGCGCGCGGCGCGACGAACGCGGCCGAAGGCTTTGAAGCGCTCGCCCGCTTCATCGAACGCGATCCCGAGGCGGTGGTGGTGATGATCACTGCTCATGGAGGAGTGCAAATTGCCGTGGAAGCAATGAAGCGTGGCGCGACCGACTTCGTCTCCAAACCCTGGTCCAACGAGCGGCTGCTGGCGACGGTGCGCACGGCGGCCGCTTTGCGCCAGTCGCGCAAGGCGGTCACCACCGAGCGACAGAAGGTCGTGGCGGCGGCGGCGCCCGCGGCCGGTTCGGAGACGCCGCTGCTCGGCGCGTCGCCGGCGATGAAGCGGGTCATGCAGCTGATCGAGCGGGCCGCGCCGACCGACGCCAATGTGCTGATCCTGGGCGAGAACGGGACGGGCAAGGAGCTGGTCGCGCGCGAACTCCACCGTCGGTCTCGACGCGCCGACCGGGTGATGCTGTCGGTGGATCTGGGCGCCGTCGCCGAAAGCCTGTTCGATTCCGAACTGTTCGGCCATGTGAAGGGCGCCTTCACCGACGCCCGCTCCGACCGCGTCGGCCGGCTTCAGGCAGCCGATGGCGGCACCTTGTTCCTCGATGAAATCGGCAATCTTCCGCTGCACTTGCAGCCTAAGCTTCTGACTGCGCTCGAACAGCGCCGCGTGACGCCGGTAGGCTCCAACAAGTCGGTTCCGATCGACGTCCGCGTTGTCGCCGCAACCAATCTGGCGCCCGAGGCCTTGTCGGACGAAACGCGCTTCAGGCCCGACCTGCTGTTCCGGCTGAACACGGTCGAGATCGAACTGCCCGCGCTCCGCCAGCGGCGCGAGGACATTCCGGTGCTGCTCGATCATTACCTCGGCCTTTACGCACGCAAGTACGACAAGCCGGTGCAGCCGCTCTCGGGCGACGTGCTGGCGGCGCTGACAGCCTATGACTGGCCGGGCAATGTCCGCGCCTTGCGTCATGCGGCGGAGCGCGCGGTGATCCTGTCGGACGGCGGGCCGCTCACGGTCGAGGATTTCTCGATCCGGCGCCAGGCGGACCATATTCCGGTGGTCGCGGTTACCGGTGATGCCGATCTTAACCTGGAAAAGGCCGAGAAGCAGATGATCGAGCGCGCGCTTAAGAAAAATGCGTACAACATCTCGCTTGCCGCGAACGAACTTGGCCTTACCCGCGCCTCGCTCTATCGCCGCATGGAAAAGCATGGCCTTTAAGGCCGCAGCGATCCAGCGCTGACGATGGACAGCCTCGGCTTCAAGGGACGGTTCGCGCTCGGCCTCGCCTTGCGTATGCTGCTGCTCCTGGCGGCCCTCGCCGCTTTTGCCGGCGCCCTGTCGAACCCCAATCTCGGCGCCGCCCGTGTGATCGCGGCCGCGCTGGTGATCGGTGCCGCGGCCATGCTGTGGAACTATATTCAGCGCACCAATCATGAAGTCACTCGCTTCGTCGAGGCGATCCGCTTCGGCGACATGTCGGCGAGCTTCTCCCGGCCTCAAGCCGGAGCCGGCTTCGAGGCGCTTGGCGAGGCGCTCGATAGCGGCATCCGCAGCCTGCGCGAGGAACGATCGCGCATGGCTGACGAAAGCCGCTTCCTGCAGGCGATCGTCGACGACCTGCCGGTCGCGTTGCTGCTGATCGACCAGGATTTGCGGGTGGAGCCGGTCGGCAAAACGGCGCGCCGCATGTTCGGCGCCCTGGATGGGGTACGCGTCGACGATTACGCCGTCTTCGGCGAAGGCTTTTCGCGCTGCCTGGCCAATATGGAAGCCGGCAAGCGCCAGCTCGTCACGCTAACCCTCGAAGGCGGCCGCACCCAGCGTGCGTTGCTGCGCGCGGCCGCGGTTCACCGCTTGGGCGGCGCCCACCGGGTGATCACGGTTCAACCCATCCAGGAGGCGCTGAACGCGGTCGAGATCGCCACGCAGACCGACCTGGTGCGGGTGCTCACTCATGAGATCATGAACTCGATGACGCCGGTCACCTCCCTCGCTCGCACCGCCGCCGACCTGATGAAGGAAGTGGACACGGGCGAGAACGAGACTGTGGCCGATGCACGGGCGGCAGTGGAGACCTTGGCCCGGCGCGCCGACGGCGTGATGCATTTTGTCGAAAGCTATCGCCAGATCAGCCGCACGCCGCAGGTCAATCGCCAGACCTTCATCGCCGCGCCGTTCGCGGGCGAGCTGAGGCGGCTGTTCCAGGCGGACTGGCCCGCAACGCGCATAGCGCTCGAAGTCAGCGTCGAACCGGAAACGATGATGATCGACGCGGATCCGGACCTGCTCGCCCAGGTGCTGATCAACCTGCTGCGCAACGGCGCGGAAGCGGCCCAGGCGCATAGCGAGACGCCACGGATCGCGCTGCGCTTTCAGGCTATCCGCGGCAGCGGCGCGACCATCCTGGTCGAGGACAATGGCCCCGGCGTGCCGGAGGCGAAGAGAAGCGAGATCTTCCTCCCCTTCTTCACCACCAAGGCCAAGGGCACGGGCGTGGGCCTGAGCCTCGCACGGCAGATAGTCCTCGCCCATGACGGCAGCATCGATGTCGAGGAAAGCAATCTGGGCGGAGCCCGCTTCCGCATCATTCTTTGAGCAGCTCGCGCTCGGCACGGGCGATCAGTCGCTCCAGCTTCCCCCGCTCCAGCCTTCCCACGACCAAGCGCCGCCCCACAAGATAGGCAGGCGTTCCAGGCAGTCCCAGCGAAAAGGCCTGGCGCGAGGCGAGCGCGAGTTCCCTGTCGATCTCCCGTCTGTGCCGGCGAAGATCCGCCTCCAGCCAGATCAAGTCCAGCCCAGCCGTGGCGAGCGCTCGCTGGACCGATGCTCCATCGAACAAAGGCGCGCGCATCAGCGCATCGCGTGCGGCTTGGTAGCGACCCTGATAAGCCGAAGCGAGCGCCGTTTCGGCAGCGAGCCGCGAGGTCGGTCCGAGCGCCGCCCATTCCTTGAAGACGAAGCGCACATCGGGCCGCGCAATCGCCACCTGCTTCACACCCGCATGATCGATCCGGCACACGCCGCATCGATAGTCGGTGAAGACGACCACCTGGACCGCAGCCTGCGGACTTCCCGTCGCAGGCGCGGTGTGATCAGCATGAAGCTGCTCGACGACGGAGCTCGCGTCGAGGTCAACGCCCGGTAGCCGTGCCCGATCGAGCAGCGAGCCAACGGCATAGCCGGCCAGCACCACTGCAAGCAGCGCGCCGATCAGTTTGAGCCTTCGAATGGCGTGTTCGGCCATGGCACGCCATGTCAGATCATTGCCCCCGCCGCCAACCCGTTGCCGCACCGCGCTTCCATCCCTAGGTGCGGCGGCCATGATCCGCGTGGCGAGCTACAACATGCGAAAGGCGATCGGCACCGACCGCCGGCGCAATCCCGAACGGATCATCCAGGTGCTGTGCGAGATCGACGCCGATGTGATCGCGCTGCAGGAGGCGGACCGGCGCTTCGGCGAGCGGCTGAGCGCGCTGCCGGCGCATCTGCTGGAAGAGCATAGCCCTTATCGCGCGTTGACCCTGCCCCACCGCACCGGCGGCATCGGCTGGCATGGTAATGCCATCCTGGTCCGGCGCGACGTCGGCATGAGCCATTGCGAGGCGCTGCACATCCCCTCGCTCGAGCCGCGCGGCGCGGTTGCTGCCGAGCTGGACGTGCGCGGCACACCGCTTCGCGTCGTCGGCATGCACCTCGATCTCTCGGGATTGTGGCGGCGGCGGCAGAGCCGGGCCATCATCCACCACGTCGAACATCGCCCCAAGCTGCCGACCGTGATGATGGGCGACCTGAACGAGTGGACGCCGCAGGGAGGCTGTTTGCGCGACTTCGGCCATCATTTCACCTTTGCCCCTACCGGCCGCAGCTTCCACGCACGCCGGCAGGTCGCCGCGCTCGACCGGATTATGTTCGCGGGACTGGAGCTGGTCGGCTGCGGCGTCCATTTGTCGGCGGCGTCGCGCAAGGCGTCGGACCATCTGCCGATCTGGGCCGACTTCGCCTCGACAGGCTGACTGCTTTGCGTCACCCTCCGTCTCATGCGGGAGAAGGAGCTTCGGCTGGCGCTGATCTGCTATGGCGGCATCAGCCTCGCCGTCTACATGCACGGCATCACTAAGGAGATCTGGCGCCTCGCCCGCGCCAGCCGCGCCTTTCATGACGGCCGCTTCTGCACCGGATCGCAGGAAGTCTATCGCCAGCTGCTCGAACGGGTCGAAACCCATGCCGGTCTCCGCCTGACCGTCTTTTCCGACATCATCGCCGGCGCGAGTGCGGGCGGCATCAACGGCATCTTTCTGGCTCAAGCGGTGGCGACCGGCCAATCGCTCGATCCGCTCACCGATTTGTGGCTGGAAGCCGCCGATGTGGAACGGCTGATCGATCCGGAGGCGCGCGCGACGCGCCTTTCCAAGCTCTGGGCCATTCCCCTGGCCATGCTTGCTGATCGTGGCGGCGAGGCGATGGAGAGCGTCGATCCCGACACCCGCGCCGAAGTGCGGCGCAAGCTGTCCAGCTTCGTGCGCTCGCGCTGGTTCGAGCCGCCCTTCGGAGGCGAGGTCTTCACCGGTCTGCTGCTCGACGCACTGGACGCGATGGCGGCGTCACCGGCCGGCCCTCCCCTCCTCCCGGACGAGCAGCCGCTCGACCTGTTCGTGACCGTCACCGACTTTCGCGGCCACCCGCAGCGGCTGCGGCTGAACAGCCCGCCTGAGGTGGTCGAGACCGAGCATCGGCTGACCGTCAGCTTCTCAGACCGGGGCGGGCCGGAGCGGCATCTGGGCGCAGCGGCCGAGCTCGCCTTTGCGGCACGCGCGACCGCCAGCTTTCCCGGTGCCTTTCCGCCGTTCACCGTCGGCGAACTCGACGCCGTCTTGAAGCAGCGCGGCGTCGATTGGGACGGGCGCGAGCCGTTCCTCGCCCGCGCCCTGCCCCGCCACGCGGCCGCGGGAATGGCCGACCGTGCCATATTGATCGACGGTTCGGTGCTGGCCAATGCTCCGTTCAAGCCGGCCATGGACGCGCTCAAGAACCGGTCGGCGCGGCGCGAGATCGACCGGCGCTTCGTCTATATCGATCCCAAGCCCGGTATCCGCAGCATCAGTGTCGGCGGGACCAAGGGCAGCGAAACGCCGGGCTTTTTCTCGACCATCCTGGGTGCGCTCGCCGAGATTCCGCGCGAGCAGCCGATCCGCGACAATCTCGAGACGCTGCAGGGGCGCTCGGAGCGATCGGGGCGCACAAGGCGTGTCGTCGACGCGCTGAAGGAAGAGGTCGAAGAAGCGATCGTGCAGCTGTTCGGCGGCAGCTTCTTCCTCGACAGCCCGACGCCGGCACGCATCGCCAATTGGCGATCGCGGGCGCAGACGGAAGCGGCACGGCGCTCCGGCCCAGCCTATGCCGCTTATGGCCATCTGAAGCTTTCCGGCATCGTCGAGGAGCTGGCCGGCTTAGTTAGGCGGATCACGCCGCAGGGAGTCGGGCCCACCCGGACCCAGGCGCGTGAAGCGATCTGGGCAGAGCTGCAACGGCGCGGTCTGGAGCGGGTCACGGCCAAGGGCGGCGGCGCGACGCCTCCCGCGATCGATTTCTTCCGCGAACATGATCTCGGCTTCCGGATCCGCCGGCTGCGCTTCCTGGCGCGTAAGCTGGCGTCCATCCAGGAATCGGACGAACGGCTGGCCGCCGCTTGCGAGGCGTTCGAGCGCTGCATTTACCAGATCCTCTCGCTCTACCTTGAACGGGAAGTGGCGAGCTTTTTCTCCGACGAGGTGCGTGAGCTCGCTTGCCATATCCGGGATGACACCGGAGCCGCGCTCGATGCGATCGGCGCCGCGCGCGACCTGCGCCGGATCGACGACGATGCCGACCGCCTGCTGTCCGATGCCTTGAGCGAACTGCCCAAGTTCGAGAAGCGCGAGATGCTCTTCGCCTATCTGGGGTTCGCCTTTTACGACCTGACGACGCTTTCGATTACCGGCGAACGCGACGGCGAGTTCGACACGGTCAAGGTCGACCGCATCTCCCCCGACGACGCGACGACGATCCGTGCCGGTCGCGCCGAGGCGACGCTGAAAGGCATTCGCTTCAACAGCTTCGGCGCCTTTTTCAGCCGCGGCTATCGCGAGAATGACTATCTCTGGGGCAGGCTCCACGGGGCCGACCGGCTGGTGGACATCATCCTTTCTACCCTGCCCGCGCACCGCACCCTGCCTCCTGGCGTCGCCGCGGAGCTGAAGCGCTCATTGTTCCACGCGATCCTGGACGAAGAGGCGCCGCGGCTGCTCGCGGTGCCAGGACTGGTTCAAAAGCTGCGCGCCGAGATCGGCTAGCCTTGAACGTTTCGACGCCCTAAGAACACGGCATGTCGTTCCTGAAGACCCTGTTCTGGATCGTCGTGGCGGTGATCGTCGCGCTGTTCTGCTTCAACAATTGGACGGTGGTCGCGGTCAATCTGTGGAACGGCATGATCCTGGAGACGAAGCTGCCGCTGCTGCTGGGTTTCTTCTTCCTGCTGGGCCTGATTCCGCCGCTGCTGCTGTGGCAGGCTGCGCGCTACCGCCTGCGCCGCCAGGCGCACGCCAGCACGGGTTTCGTGGTGGCGCCGCCGCCTCAGCCCGCCCCCATCCGAGCGGAGCCACTCGCCTCGGCCGCCCCGATCGCACCCGTCCCGCCGGGTGGCGCATGAAGGGTCCGATCTTCGTCGCCCTCGACACGCCCGATCTGGAACGCGCCAAGACGATCGCCACACGGGTCCGTCATCATGTTGGCGGGATCAAGCTGGGCCTGGAGTTCTTCGCCGCCAACGGACGCTCCGGCGTCAGCGAAATGGCGCATCTAGGCCTGCCCATCTTCCTCGACCTGAAGCTGCACGACATCCCGAACACCGTCGCCAAGGCGGTTCAATCCCTGCGCGACCTTGAGCCCGCTGTGCTGACGGTGCACGCAGCCGGCGGGCGGGCGATGATGGAGGATGCCAAGGCCGCCGCGCCCGCCGGCACGAAGGTGGTCGGCGTTACCGTGCTGACCAGCCTCGATGGCGAGGACCTGCAGTCGATCGGGTTCAATGCCGACCCGCATGCGCAGGTCGAGCGACTGACGGCGCTGGCTCGCGAGGCGGGGCTCGACGGCGTCGTCTGCTCCGGGGCCGAAGTGAAGGCGGCCAAGCGGCTCTGGCCAGGCGGCTTCTTCGTCGTTCCCGGGGTGCGTCCGGCCGATGCGCATGCCGGCGACCAGAAGCGCGTCGTCACCCCCCGCCAGGCGCTGAACGACGGCGCGTCGATCCTGGTGATCGGCCGTCCGATCACCGCGGCGGAAGATCCGGACCTGGCCGCACGGGCAATCGAAGCAACGCTCTAATCCTCCACCCGTTCGGCCTGAGCTTGTCGAAGGCCTGCCTTCTTCGGGATCCAACAGAAACGGAGGGCTTCGACAAGCTCAGCCCGAACGGGCATGGGGGATCAGACATGCTTCGCGTCCAGTCCAAGATTTGTGGCCTTTCCACCCCTGAAACCCTCGATGCCGCTGTCGCGGGGGGCGCCAGCCATGTCGGCCTCGTCTTCTATCCGCCGAGCCCCCGGCATCTGAATTTCGACAAGGCGTCGGGCCTCGCCGCCCGCACGCCGGAGCGCGTGGGAAGAGTAGGCGTGTTCGTCGACCCCCATGATGACCTTCTGGAGAGCGCCATCGCATCCGCACGGCTTCATGCTCTCCAAATGCACAAGGTCGAGAAGGACCGTGCCGCCGCGATCCGCGCGCGCTTCCGGCTGCCTCTGTGGGTTGCCGTGCCGGTCCGCACCCGCGCAGACCTCGATCAGGCGCATCGATGGCGCGGGCTCGCCGAGCGCGTCATCTATGACGCGAAGACGCCTCCAGGCGGGCTGCCCGGCGGCATGGGGCTGCGCTTTGACTGGAAGCTACTCGACGGCTTTCCCCACCCGGCCCCATGGGTACTGTCCGGCGGTCTCGGGCCCGACAACGTCGCCGAAGCGGTGCGCACGACCGGTGCGTCTATGGTGGACGTCTCCTCGGGCGTCGAAAGCGCGCCGGGCGTCAAGGATGTGGACAAGATCGCCCGCTTCCTCCAAGCGGTCGCCGCTTTATGACACTGGCAAATTCTCTCCGGACGCAGCCCGACGAACGCGGGCATTTCGGCCAGTTTGGCGGCCGCTACGTCGCCGAGACGCTGATGCCGCTGATCCTTGAGCTTGAGGCCGCCTATCGCGCTGCCAAAGTTGATCCGGCGTTCCAGGCGGAGTTCGACGACCTGCTCGCCCATTATGTCGGCCGGCCGAGTCCGCTTTATTTCGCCGAGCGGCTGACAGAGGCGCTGGGTGGTCCCAAGATCTACTTCAAGCGCGACGAGTTGAACCACACCGGCGCGCACAAGATCAACAACTGCATCGGCCAGATTTTACTCGCGCGGCGCATGGGCAAGACGCGGATCATCGCCGAGACCGGCGCCGGCCAGCACGGCGTCGCCACCGCGACCGTCGCGGCGCGCTTCGGCCTGCCCTGCACCATCTATATGGGCGCGCGCGACGTGGAGCGGCAAAGCCCCAACGTCTTCCGGATGAAGCTGCTCGGCGCCGAAGTGAAACCGGTGGAGAGCGGCGCGCACACGCTCAAGGACGCGATGAACGAGGCGATGCGCGACTGGGTCGCGAACGTCGAGGACACATTCTACATCATCGGCACGGCTGCCGGCCCTCATCCCTATCCGGAGCTGGTCCGCGACTTCCAGTCGGTGATCGGGCGCGAGGCGCGCGCGCAGATGCTGGAGCGCGAAGGCCGCTTGCCTGACCTGCTGGTGGCGGCGATCGGCGGCGGCTCCAACGCGATCGGGCTGTTCCACCCGTTTCTGGACGATGACGTGGCGATGCTCGGCGTCGAGGCAGCGGGGCACGGTCTAGATACCGATGCTCATGCCGCCAGTCTGGCGGGCGGGCGGCCCGGCGTGCTCCACGGCAACAAGACCTATTTGCTGCAGGACGAAGACGGCCAAATCACCGAGGCGCATTCGATTTCGGCCGGTCTCGACTATCCCGGCATCGGCCCGGAACATAGCTGGCTGCACGAGATCGGCCGCGTGACCTATGAAAGTGCTACCGACAGGGAGGCGCTCGACGCATTTCAGCTGCTCTGCCGCACCGAAGGCATTATTCCCGCGCTGGAGCCTTCGCACGCCATTGCAGCCGTGGTCCGCAAGTCGCGGGAAATGCGCTCGGATCAAATCATCCTCGCCAATCTCTGCGGGCGCGGCGACAAGGATATCTTTACCGTCGCCAACGCGCTGGGCGTGAAGCTGTGAACGATCGCCTCGCTACGGCCTTTGCGCGCTGCCGGGAGCAGGGCCGCGCCGCGCTTGTCACCTTTGTCACCGGCGGAGACCCTTCGCCTGCGGCCACGCCGGCAGTTCTCGACGCGCTGGTTGAAGGCGGCGCGGACATCATCGAGCTGGGTATGCCCTTCACCGATCCGATGGCGGACGGGCCCGCCATTCAGCGTGCCAACCTGCGCTCACTCGGCGCAGGCACCACCACCCGCGACCTGCTCGACATCGCGCGCGGTTTTCGCGAGCGGCACCCGAACGTGCCGCTGGTGCTGATGGGCTATGCCAATCCGATGCTCGCGCGCGGCGCTGACTGGTTTGGGCGCGAAGCCGCAGCGGCGGGTGTCGACGGCGTGATCTGCGTCGACATTCCGCCCGAGGAGGACGATGCGCTCGGCCCTGCTCTCCGCCAGACTGGCCTCCATCTGATCCGCCTTGCCACCCCGACCACCGATCCCACACGGTTGCCCGCCGTACTGAACGGTGCGTCTGGGTTCATCTACTACGTCTCGGTCGCGGGCATCACGGGCATGCAGCAGGCGGCCCAGCAGTCGATCGAGGCGGCGGTAGCACGACTGCGCGCCGGGACCGACCTGCCGGTCGCCGTCGGGTTCGGGGTGCGCAGCCCCGAACAGGCAGCCGCGATCGGGCGCGTCGCGGATGGCGTGGTCGTCGGTTCGGCGATCGTCGAGCTAATCGGCGCGGAGGGTGCGAATGCCCCGGGCGCCGTCCGTCACTTCGTTTCCGCGCTGAGCCAGGCATTGGCCGGCGCCCGTCAGGAGCAGGCCGCATGAGTTGGCTCAACCGCGTCCGCAACGCGATCGCGTCCGTCACCAAGAATGAGACGCCGGACAATCTCTGGCAGAAATGCCCAGGTTGCGGGCAGATGGTCTTCACCAAAGAGTACGAGGAGAATCTGTCGGTCTGCCCGAGCTGCGACCATCATGGCCGCATCGGCGCGCGCACGCGCTTCCGGCAGATCTTCGATGATGGCAAGTTCACGCTGCTGCCAGCGCCCAAGGCGCCGGAAGACCCGCTGCGTTTCCGGGACTCAAAGAAATATGTCGACCGGTTAAAGGCGGCGCGCGCGGCCACCAACGAGCCGGACGCGCTGCTCAATGCGCGTGGGCCCATCGGCGGCCATGAGGCCATTGTCGGCGTGCAAGACTTCGCCTTCATGGGCGGGTCGATGGGCGTCGGCGTCGGCGAGGCCTTCATTGCTGGCATCCACGCGGCCATTGCCGAGCGGCTGCCGTACATCGTCTTCACCGCCTCGGGCGGCGCGCGCATGCAGGAAGGCATTCTCTCGCTGATGCAGATGCCGCGCATGACAGTCGCGGTGGCCGAGCTGAAGGAAGCGGGCCTGCCCTATATTGTGGTGCTGACCGACCCCACCTCGGGCGGCGTCATGGCCTCCTATGCGCTGATTGGCGACGTGCATCTTGCCGAACCCAAGGCGACACTCGCCTTCACCGGTCGCCGGGTGATCGAGAACACGATCCGGGAGAAGCTGCCCGAGGGCTTCCAGACGTCCGAATATCTGCTCGAACATGGCATGCTCGACATGATCGTGGAGCGGAAGGACTTGCCGGCGACACTGGCGCGGCTGCTCGGCTATTTGGCGCCGGTGAAGGCTGCCGCCTAAGCCAATGGACTTCGCCCGCTCGGCCGATCCTGCCGTGCAGCGGCAGCTGGAGCGGCTTGCCCGCCTTTCGCCCGGCCGGGACATATTGGGGCTCGAGCGGATCACGGCACTGCTGGGACGCGTCGGCAATCCGGAGCGAGAGCTGCCGCCTGTCTTCCATGTCGCAGGCACCAATGGAAAGGGCTCCACCTGCGCCTTCCTCCGCGCCGCGATCGAGGGGGCGGGGCTGACGGCGCATGTCTATACCAGCCCACACCTCGTCCGCTTCAACGAGCGGCTCCGTGTCGCCGGCCGGTTGATCGACGACGCGGCGCTCGCGGCAGTGCTGGAAGAGGTGCTCGATCACGCCGAGGGCCTGAACGCCAGCTTTTTCGAAGTTACGACGGCAGCAGCGTTCCTGGTTTTCAGCCGGGCGCCCGCCGATGCGTGCATCGTCGAAGTGGGCTTAGGCGGGAGGCTCGACGCGACGAACGTGATCCCGCGCCCCGCCTGCTGCGCCATCGCGGCGCTGGGCATCGACCACCAGAGCTTTCTCGGGAGCACACTGGGCGAAATCGCGGGCGAAAAGGCCGGCATTGCGCGAGCTGGAGTTCCGATCGTGACCCTTACCTATCCGGATGAGGCGGAGCGCAGCATCGAGGCCGCTGTGGCGAGTTCAGGTGCCGTGAGGCTGAAGAAAGGAGATCACTGGGTTCGGAATGGCCGGACCTACCGTGATCGCTTTGGCGAGCTCGAGCTGCCCGAACTGCATCTGCCGGGGGTGCATCAGCTGGACAATGCGGCTCTCGCCGTCGCGATGCTGAGGCACCAGAACGCGGTGCGAGCTCCCAATGCCGCGATCCTGCAGGGGATAGCCGACGCGCGCTGGCCCGCCCGCTTGCAGCGGCTGAAACCTGGGCCGCTGGTCGGAGATCGCGAAGCCTGGCTCGATGGCGGGCACAATCCGTCCGCGGCCGAGGCGCTGGCGGCGACCCTCGGCGAGCGCAAGCTGGACCTCGTCATCGGCATGCTCGCCAACAAGGATGCCGAGGCATTCCTGTCGATCCTCGCGCCGGTTCTGCGATCGGTGACCGCCGTTCCGATCGAGGGTCATGAGCACCATGGACCTGGAACGCTGGCTAACCTTGCCAAGCGTCTTGGTCTGCCTGCACGGACCTGTGCTGACATACCTTCGGCTCTTGCCGAGGGCAGCAGTCCCGTACTGATCGCCGGCTCCCTCTACCTCGCCGGACAGGTGCTGGAGCTGAACGGCGAACCGCCTCAGTAGATCTCGGCACCGTTCTCGAGCAGCTCAGAATAGCGTTCGAAGCAGCGTTCGGCGCAGCGCATGCGGATCAGTGCGCCTTCCGCGATGAAGCGAGCGCGGCGCGGGTCTTCCGCGACCAGCGGCATCAGCGCATTGGTGTTCCAGCCCTCGCTGTGCTTGATGTCGATCTTGGCGTGGAGATCGTAATAGAGCCTTTGGCGCTGGCCATAGCCAAGCCGCTTGAGACCCGCCGAGACATGCTCGCAGCGCCACGGCGCCGTGAGCTCAACCACGCCCAAAGCACCGACCGACAGCCAGGTGTAGCGGCGGGTGGTTGCCATCGCGGTCATCGCATTGGCGAGCGCCAGGCTTTCCCAGACCGTGGTGTCGATTTCGGGCTTGATCTGCATCGTCTCGACAAGCTCGGTCAGCAGCAGGCCGTGAATGCCGCGATATTGGCCGCGGCCCATTTCGTCCCAGTAATTCTCGGCCAATTCCAGCTTCGGACCGTGTGGCAGCTTAACCTGCGTCATGGCGACGAGATCGTCGAAACCCGCTTCGCCGGCCGCTTCCTGAGTCAGGAACCAGCGCATTTGGCCTTCGGTCGCGGTCTCGGCGAGCCAGGAGAAGAGCGGGTGGTTCTGCCCCGGCCCCTCGTCCTTCAGCGCCTCGAACCAGGCGATGAACGCGTCGGCCTCGTCCGGCACTTGGGCGAGATCGTCTGCGACCTCGGCGCGCAGTTCGTCGAGAAAGGCGCCTTCAAGGCGGAGCATCTGCATGTTCCGATCGAAGCCGCGACGCCAATCCTCGTCGGGAAAGCCCGGCGCGAGCCGTTCGCGGTTCCACTTGGCAAGGGTCCGCTGAAAGGCATTATTCAAGAACTGCGGCGTGTCGGCCGCATGGAGTTTTGTTGCCACTTTTGAGGGGCTCCGTGAGGGGCGGGTTTGTCCCCGTAGAACGGACTGGCAACGATTCGGGTTCCCGTGAGGATTAGTCGCTTTGATCTGGGTTAGCCGGTTCGCGCCCCGCACTGCCGACCGACGCATCGATCAGCCCGGCCCGCATCATCGCCCAGAAGAGCAGGATTCCGGGTAAAGCAGCGACGGTGGTCAGCAGGTAGAAATTCACGAAGCCCATCTGCTCGACCAGAGCGCCCGCGGTAGTGCCGGTGAGGAACCGTCCGACGATGCTGGCGGCGGCCGAGATGAGGGCGTATTGGGCGGCGGTGAAGCGCAGGTCGGTCAGAGCCGAGAAATAGGCGACGACGGTCACGCCGCCGATCCCGCTTGCGAAATTCTCGAAGCCGATCGCGCCGGCTAGGCCGAGGTTCGTCTTGCCAGCTGCCGCGAGCAGCGCGAAGCTGAAGTTGGACACGGCCATCAGCATCAGGCTGATCAGCACCGAGCGCTTCATGCCGAGGCGGGCGTACATGATACCGCCGACGAAGATGCCGATCAGGTAGGCCCAGAAGCCGATGCCGACGTCCCACAGGGCGATCTCGTCATTGGTGTAGGTGAGCTCGTCAAGCAGCAGGCGGAGCGTCAGCTGGCCGAGCGTGTCGCCGATCTTGTGCAGCAGGATGAAGAGCAGCACCAGCATCGCTCCGCGCCGCGTCAGGAACTCGACGAACGGGCGCCACACCGCCTCGACGGCACGACCGAAGCCAGCCCGCTGCTTGGGTTCACGGCGCCGGGCCGGCTCGCCCATCAGCAGGGCTGTGATCATGGCCGGCAGCGCGAGCGCGGCACAGGCGAGATAGGCGGCTTCCCAGCCGGCGCGGGCCGCCACGACCAAGGCGAGCGCCCCCGCCCCCGCCGAGCCGATGCGCCAGCCATATTGATTCATGCCGGACCCAACGCCCAGCTGACGCGGCTCCAGGATCTCGATCCGGTATGCGTCGATGACGATGTCGTAGCTGGCACCGGCAATGCCGACCAGAATGGCCGCGGTCGCCACGCTGCCGATATCGGCACCTGGGTCGACCATGGCGAGATTGGCCACGGCCGCCATCACGAGCACGCCCATGACCAGCATCCAGGACACGCGCTGCCCCAGCCGGCCGAGCAGCGGCAGCTTCACGCCATCGACGATCCATGCCCACAGAAACTTGAAGTTGTAGGCGAGGAAGACGAGGGTGAAGGCAGTGACCGTCTTCTTGTCGATGCCGTCCTGCGCCAATCGCGTGGTCAGCGTCGCGCCGATCATCGCGTAAGGAAAGCCCGACGAGATGCCGAGGAAAAAGGCGGCAAGCGGCGCCTTTTCGACATAGGGGCGAATAGCGGCGAGCAGGCCGGGCCGGGGTTCCGGGGCGCCCTTAACGGCGGTGTCGGTCATGCCGGCTGTCCAATCCGCACGTTCCGCACAATCCGCACAATCCGCACATTCTGCACGTGCAATCTGTGAATCTCGGGATGTGGAGCGATCGCCAGAGCCTTGTTCATGCCGTCATGCTGGCACAGCGGCGGGCCTGTAGGACAGAGGAAATCTTCAGGCGCGGCGAAGCTGGTCCTGGCGTTCGCTCAGCCAGGCGTGAAAATCGGCCTCGGCCATCGGCCCGGCAATAGCGGGTCCCTGGATGTGATCGCAGCCGGCGACTTCGAGAATGGCGCGCTGGGCACGGCTTTCAACGCCATCCGCCGCGACATGGTAGCCGAGGCCGTGGACCAGCGCGATCACCGACTGGACGATGGTGCGCGCCTGTTCCGACGAAGCTAGGTCGGTGATCAGCGAGCCAGCGATCTTGACGCGATCGACTGGCATTTCCTGCAGCCGCGACAGGCTGGAATAGCCGCTGCCGAACTCATCGATGACGACGGTCGCGCCCTGTTCGCGCAGCCGCGCTATGCCTGCCAGCGCCATGTCGTCGCAGCGCATCGCAATCGATTCGCTAATCTCCAGCTCAAGCAGGTCGGCCGAGGCCCGATGACGGGCAAGCGCGTGCCGCACCTGCGCGAAAAAGTCGGGCCGCGCCATTTGCCGGGCGCTGACATTGGCGGCAATGCGAGTGGTCAGGCCGAGCCGCTCCCAGCGGCCGAGCGCGGCGGCGATCGCCTCCACAGCCCAATAGCCGATTTCGTGCACCAGACCGGTCTTCTCGGCGTGCGGCAGGAATCGGTCGGGCGCCAGCAGGCCGAGCGCGGGATGCCGCCAGCGCAGCACCGCCTCGGCTCCGACTACCCGACCGGTGGCGAGGCAGAGCTGGGGCTGGAAGAAGAAGGCGAATTGATCGCCTTCGACCGCTTCGCGCAGTTCGGTTTCCAGCCGCATATTGTCGGCAAGTCTGGCGGCGAGGCTGGGCGTGAAGAGCTGGACGCGAGCGCGGCCATTGGCCTTCGCATGATACATCGCGATATCGGCGGCGCGCATCAGATCGTGCAGCGAATGACCCTGGTCCGGCCGGATGGCGACGCCGATCGACGCGCCGACTTCCACTTCGCTGCCGAGCAGCTCATAGGGTTCGCTGAGCGTGTCGAGCAGCGCGTCGCCTATCCGTTCGGCCTCGTCGGCAGAGGCGAGCCCGGAGGCAAGCATGGTGAACTCGTCGCCCGCCAGCCGTCCGATCAGCGGCGGCGACTGGAAGGTGAGACGCCCCTCCCTGCTTTCCACGAGGGAGCGAAGGCGGTCGGCGACCTTGATGAGGAGCTGGTCGCCCTGGGCATGGCCGAAGGTGTCGTTGACCGACTTGAATTTGTCGAGATCGATGAAGAAGAGCGCCGCCACCTCGTTCGGTTCCAGCGCTTCCAGCAGCTCGCCCGCCTCGCGGCGAAAATGGGTGCGGTTCGGCAGCTGGGTGACCGGATCGAACATCGCCAGCGTATGGACCCGGTCGAGATTGCTCCGCACCTGGGTCAACAACCCGTCCAGTGAGGAGGCGAGTTCGGGCAAGACAGTCGAGACGCGCGACGGGGTCGGGGAGGTCAGATCGCCCTCGGCAGCCTGAGCGAGCCGTGCGATCGAATCGTCCACTGCTTCGGCATAGCCGGCAATGGCGCGTTCGGCCGACGCCCAGCTCATCACGGCACAAACGATCGCGATGATGACGGAGCGGGTGAGATCGCCGCTCTCGATGCCGCTTTGCGCGGTCGCGAACAATGCAAGGATGAAGGCGACGGCGCCGCTGCAAAAGGCGAACGCGATCGCCCTGCTTTTCAGCGTCAATCTCTCCATCGCTCTGGCGCCGCGTCCTCGAACTGCGAAAGCGCGGACTATGGCGGAGAAGGAGTTAAGAAGTGGCTAGGAGCAGCGCTCGGCCCAGGCGATCTAGAACTGTGTTCCCCGGCACAGGCCGGGGTCCATCGCTGGCGTTCGCGGCGACGACTCCTGGGCCCCGGCCTGCGCCGGGGAACGCTATTTCCGCGCGCGCTTGAGGATGATGTAGAGCGCGCCCGATCCGCCATGGCGCGGGTGTGCGCCGCGGACAGCGGCAATCTCGTCGGCGTGGCGGGAGGCGGCGAGCCAGTCGCCGACGGCAGCCCGGATCGCGCCGCGGCCTGAGCCGGGCTCGCGCGGCTTGCCAGTGACGAGGAGCAGGACACGCGCGCCCTGGGCTATGGCGCGATCGAGGCCCGCATCGAGCGCGCGATAGGCGCTGTCGAGCGTGTGGCCGTGCAGGTCTACGGCGATGTCCGGCTGGACCGTGCCGCGAGTGAGCTTGCGGTCCCAGCTGCCGTCCAGGGTGTTGGCTTTGCTGTTCCCCGGCGAAGGCCGGGGTCCATTCTGTGGCTTGGCGGCGATCTGGGCCCCGGCCTTCGCCGGGGAGCTTGGAAGGGCGGGAGTTAGTGAGGGCTCTGCCGCCCCCCTCCCCGCCAGCGGCTCGACGGTTGCGATGACGCGAGCCCAGAGGCTCGCTTCTTCAGCGCTGAGCCGGCGCCCCTGCACTGGTGCCCTCCCGGGCGATGCGGTCGAGCGTGCCGAGCGGCAGCAGCAGCCAGGCCTTGCCGCGGCTGAGCAGGCCGCCCGCGATCCGAGCGGCCTCTTCGCCGGGGCCCCAGAAGGTGTCGAAGCGGTTCGGGCCCTTGATCGCGCCGCCAGTGTCCTGTGCGATCCAGAGACCGTCGGCGACTGCATGTTCGACGTCGATGAAGACCGGGGCGCCCAGCGGCACGAAGCGGGGGTCGGCGGCGACGCTGCCTTGCGGCGTGACCGGCAGGCCCATGGCGCCGAGCGGGCCGGGGCCGGTCAGTTCGCGGAAAAAGACGTAAGAGCGGTTTTCGTTCATCAGCGCGCGCCCGGCTTCCGGGTTGGCGCGGAGCCAGGCGACCATGCCCTGCATGCTCGTCTGCCCCGCTCCGAGCAGCCCACGCTGCCGCATCAGCGAGCCGATGCCGGTATAAGGATGGCCGTTCTGCCCGGCATAGCCGATCCGGACGATACTGCCGTCGGCGAAACGCAGCCGGCCAGAGCCTTGGATCTGCAGGAAGAAGAGGTCGATCGGATCGGCCCAGGCAATCTCCAGTCCCTGTCCGTTCAGTGCCCCCGCCTCGATCTCGGCACGATCATAATAGGGGATGTATTGGCCATCGACGATGCGGCCGCGCTGCTTCTGGAGCGGACAGGCGGCGGGGTTGGGTTGCTGCGTCGCCGGGTCGACGGCGGGCGGGCAGACCGGCACTTGCTGCTCGACCAGCTCCGGCGGCATGCGCAGCACCGGGACGAGCCCCGGCTGGGGTTCGCGAGAGGCGGCAATCTCCGGCTCATAATAGCCGGTCACCATCGCGGCGCCATCGCCGACCTGCGCCGTCTCGAAGGCCGAGGTGAAGAAGCTCCGCGCGTCGGCCTCAACGCGCGCTCGTTCGCAGGCAGCGCGCCAATCGGCAGCGATGCCGGAATTGTCCGTCCGGCGCATGAGGCTGGGGCAGCTGATACGAAAGGCCGTGAGCGCCCGCTGCGCCCCCTCCGCAGATATCGGAAGGGAGGCGATCGCCGGACCGGCACGCAGGCCGAGGCTGCGCGCGTTAGCCGGCGCGGGTGTTGAAGTGGGCGTCGGTGCAGGGGTGGGCAATGTCATGGGCGCCGGGGGTCGCGCGACCGGCGGACTCGGCTTGGGAACGCAGGCGCCGAGCAGCAGCGCCAGCGCCAATACCCCCCGGTTGCGGATCACGCCGCCTCGTCGGTTTCGACCAGCAGCCAGTTGGGATCGGACTCGCGCAGGTTGCGCATGAAGGTCCAGCTGTCGTTCGTCGTCACCGCGTCTTCGAGCGTGCCGGCGACGACATTGCCATCCGCGTCGCGCGTGACGGCGGCGATATCGGCGGTGAAGTGGACGGTGACCAGCGCCGTCCGGTTCTCCAGACGGGCCGAGACGATCTTCGCGTTCTCGATCGAGATCAGCCGGTTCTCAAGCGTGTGGCCCGCTTCCTTGCGCTCAGCGATTGCGGCAGCGAACGCCTCCTTCACCTCGGGCGCCACCAGCCAGGACAGCTCTTCCTCGTCGCCGCGCCAGAATGCTTCCAGGATCATCCGATAGGCGGACTTGGCGCCGTCGATGAAACGGGCGACGTCGAAGGACGGGTCGGCGGAAAGGATCGCGCGCATGCCTTGAGCTGCGTCCGGATCGATGACGCTGTCGGCGGGATTTACAGGCTCGACGGCCTGGTCCGCCTGGGTGCGCGGTGCGAGGATGGGGGCCAGCCGCTCTTCGGCCGGCTTGGGCGGCAGCGCCTGTTCATGGCCGCTCCGCTTGCCGAGCACCATGTAGAGCCGCAGCGCGAGAAACGCGGCGACCATAGCGAGCAAAACGATGCCGACCACCAAACCTCCGAACAGAACAACCGTGGCAACATAGGCGCGCGGCGCGCTCGTTTCAAATGCTTGGGGAACGGGTTCCGATCCGCCCCCCAAAGCATTGCCCGCCTGCCGCCTTGCTGCTAACCGCCCGCACCGAAGGGCAGAGCCCCTGACGGTCTTCAGAAAGGTTCGAATATATGGTTGAGGAAACAGGCACGCTTGGCGACGAGCAGTTCGCGAACGGCGCCGACAACATGCCGCAGGTCGGCATCATCTCCCAATATGTGAAGGACCTGTCGTTCGAGAACCCGAACTCGCCGGCCGTCTACCAATGGCAGGTGCAGCCGCAGATCGACGTGCAGTTCAACATCAGCTCGAACAAGGCGGCGGACGACGTTTATGAAGTGGTGCTGAAGGTCGATGTGCGCGCCCATGGCGATCAGGGCGTCGCCTTCGCGGTCGAGCTTGCCTATGCTGGGCTGTTCGGCATCCGCAACGTGCCGGAAGAGCAGATTCAGCCTTTCTGCTATGCCGAAGCGCCGCGCCTGATCTTCCCCTTCGCCCGCCGCGTGCTGGCCGATGCGGTGCGCGACGGCGGCTTCCCGCCGCTGATGCTGGAGCCGATCGACTTTGCCGGACTCTACATGCAGCAGGCGCAGCAGGCGGCGCAGCTCGGCGAAGGTCAGCCGGCGGGTCAGGCCTGAGCCGGCATCCTCGCCGGGCGAGGACCTGACCGATGAGGCTGATACAAGCGACGGGAACGATCGGCGGCCTGACGCTCGTCAGCCGCATCTTCGGCTTTGCGCGCGAGATGATCTTCGCGCGAGTAATGGGCGCGGGGATGGCGGCGGACGTCTTCATCCTCGCCTTCACCATCCCGAACCTGTTCCGCCGGCTGTTCGGCGAAGGCGCCTTTTCGTCGGGCTTCGTGCCCTTGTTCAGCCAGTATCTGAACAAGGAGAACGGCCAGGAAGACGCGCGCGTGTTCGCCGAGGAGGTACTGTCGGTGTTCATGCCGATCCTCCTGCTGATCACCGCGGTGTTCATGGTCTTCATGCCCGGCTTTGTCTGGCTGCTGGCGGCGGGCTGGCGGGACGATCCGGAAAAATTCCAGCTTGCTGTCCACCTATCGCGCGTGACCTTCCCTTATTTGCTGCTGATCAGCCTGGTGTCGCTTTTCTCCGGCGTGCTGAATTCGCTGACGCGGTTCGTGGCGGCCGCGTTCGCGCCGACCTTGCTCAACTTCGCGTTGATCGCCGCATTACTCCTGCATCATGAGGGCGGGCCGGAGACGGCGGAAGCGACCGCCTGGGCGGTGGTCGTCGGCGGCGTGCTGCAGCTGGCGCTCTGCTGGTGGGCGACGCACCGGGCGGGCATGAAGATCCGCCTTCGGCTCCCCAAAATGACGCCGCGCGTGAAGGAGCTGCTGATCCTGATCCTCCCCGCAACGGTGGGCGGCGGCATCTATTATCTGAGCCAGTTCTTCTACGCTTATTTCGCAACCAGCCTGCCCGAAGGGTCGCTCGTCTATCTAGGCTTCGCCGACCGTCTGAACCAGCTTCCGCTTGCGATCATCGGATCGGCGCTGGGAACGGCGATTCTGCCGGCGGTGAGCCGCGCGGTGGACCGCGGCGACGCCCGCGACGCGGCGCGCATCCAGAGCCAGGCAGTCGAGCTGTCGATGCTGCTGACTTTGCCGGCCACGATCGCGCTGGCCGTCGCAGCGGGGCCGATGACGGCGGCGCTGTTCCAGGGCGGACGCTTCACGGCGGAGGACGCAGCGACGACGGCGCTGGTGCTGTCGATCATCGTCGCCGGCCTGCCCGCTTATGTGCTGATCAAGGTGCTCACTCCCGGTTTCTACGCCCGCAAGGACGTGAAGACTCCGGTCTGGATCGCGGTCGCGATGCTGGTGCTGGGCGTGGCGCTGAACTTTGCGCTGATCCCGTTCCTCGGCATTGCCGCGCTGGCGACGACGACGGCGCTGACCGCCTGGTTCAACATGCTGGCGCTCTACGTGATCCTGGCGCGGCGCGGGCATTTCCAGGTGCAAGGCTGGCTGTGGGGGCGGATCGTCCGCCAGCTCTTCGCCGGTCTGCTGATGGCCGCAGCGATCTGGGGCGTCAGCCATCTGTTCCAAGGCTGGTTCGACGGCTCGACCGGCAAGCGGCTGCTCGCAGTCGCCGCGATTACCGGAACCGGCGCCCTCGTTTACTTCTCCGTCGCTTGGGTGATCGGCGCCATGAACCGCGAGGACATTCTCGTCCTGCTCAGAAAGAAGAAGTCTGCCTGATGCGCATCGTCTCCGGCATCCAGCCGACCGGCAACCTCCATCTCGGCAACTATCTCGGCGCGATCCGCAACTGGGTGAGGATGCAGGACGAGAATGCGGCCAAGGGCGGCGACACGCTGTTCTTCCTGGCCGACCTGCACGCGATCACCGTCTACAACAAGCCGGAGGAGCTGACCGCCAACACGCGCGAAATGGCGGCGGCCCTGCTGGCAGCGGGTGTCGATCCGGCGAAAGCGATCCTGTTCAACCAGGCGCGGGTGCCGGCGCATGCCGAATTGGCCTGGCTGCTCTTCTGCACGGCGCGGATCGGCTGGCTCAACCGCATGACGCAGTTCAAGGAGAAGTCAGGCAAGAACCGCGAAGGCGCGAGCATCGGACTCTACGCCTATCCGGTGCTGCAGGCGGCCGACGTGCTGCTCTACGGCACCACGCACGTGCCGGTCGGCGAAGACCAGAAACAGCATCTTGAACTCGCCCGCGACATCGCGACCAAGTTCAACACCGATTACGAGGTGGAACTCTTCACCCTGCCCGAGCCGATCATCCCGCCCGCCGCTGCGCGGATCATGTCCTTGCGCGACGGCACGGCCAAGATGTCCAAGTCCGATCCGTCCGACATGTCCAGGATCAACCTGGCCGATGACGACGACACCATCGCTCAGAAAATCCGCAAGGCGAAGACCGACCCCGAACCCCTGCCCGCCTTGACTGATGAGCTGGACGGCCGCCCGGAGGCGCGGAACCTGGTCGCGATTCACGCGGCGCTTGGCGATGAGAGCATCGAGCAGGTGCTGGGGCAATATGCCGGCCAGGGCTTCGGCGCATTCAAGCCGGCGCTCACCGAGCGGCTGGTCGAGACCCTGCGCCCGATCCGCGATCGTTTCATGGCGCTGAGAAGCGACGCGGCGGCTCTGGACAAGGTGCTGGACGACGGCGCTGCCCGCGCCCGCACGCTCGCCCAGCCCCGGCTCGACGGCGCTTATCGTGCACTGGGGCTCTGCCGTTAGCTCGGATGGTAGTTGCTGAACCCTCGTCTACGTTAAAGATGAAAGGATGAGCGCCAACTCGATCTTGTCAGGTGAGGGCCCACGGGATTTGGCAGACACCACGACCGCTGACCTTGATCAGCTTCCGCGCTGGCCAGGGCCAAAGAGGTCGACGGACGAAATCAGCCGGTTGAGCGATGAGGCGGTGCAAAGGGGCATTGACGATCAAGAGGCGAGTGCGCGCGACCGATAAGAACGTCATCGTCCGGCTGATCGCGAGAGATAATGAGGCAGCCGAAGCTATCGCACGCAAACTGTTGAAAGAGCCGTTCCTTAAGCGGTTTGCGAGCAGCGCCATGGATGTAGAGACATCAGGCCAGGCGACGAGTTGACGCTTGGGAGCGTTCAACCGATGTTCAGCTGGTCTAGGTCATTCAGATTAAGTAAAAAATGCGAGGGGTTTCGCACATGTTGTCTAAAAAGATCCTCGCGGCTGCCGCGGCGCCGCTGGCGCTCGCCGCGCTGAGCGGCTGCTCCCAGACGTTCGACGCCCGGGTGAACCGCTTTTCGATGCTGCCGCCCGCGCCGCAGGGCGAGACCTTCACCATCCAGCCGGTCGATCCGAAGCTGGAGGGGAGCATCGAGTTTCGCTCCTATGCCGGGTTGGTCGCCCAGGAACTGCAGCGCTTCGGCTATCGCCCTGCGAGCGATGCACGGTCGGCCAATTTGGTGGTCAGCCTCGACTATTTCGTCGACAATGGCCGCGAGCGCGTGACGACGACGCCCGGCTTCACCGGCTGGGGCTGGGGCGGCTATTGGGGTCACCCCTATGGCGGCTGGGGCTGGGGCCGCGGCGGCTGGGCGCGCGGCGGCTGGGGCCGTTGGGGCTTCTACGATCCTTTCTGGGGCCCGGACTGGGGCGCCGACGTGCGCAGCTACACCGTTTATGACAGCCAGCTGCGGATGGAGATCAACCGCACCAATGGCGGCGAGCGCGTGTTCGAAGGCACCGCACGGGCGACTTCGCGGTCCGACGACCTGCCCTGGCTGGTGCCGAATCTGGTGCAGGCGATGTTCTCGGGCTTCCCGGGGAACTCCGGACAGACGGTGAAAGTAAGCATTCCGCTGCCGAGCCGGCGGGCCGGGTCTTAGGGCTTGGGCTTAGCCCCTCTCTCTTGGGGGGGCGTATCGTAGCTGTCAGGTTCACCCGAGCCGGGCTCGGGTGACCTCTCCATCAAGGGTGTCCGCAATGGGTGGATTGCGGACATGCCGGGTTACCTAGGACGAGGTAGAGGATCGTTGCTACCGCTAAGAGGAACGCCAAGCAGCCCCACGCCGGTATGCGACTACCGAAGCGGTCGCCGTATGGATCGTGCTCCTGCCAAAAACTGCTCTCGATCTTCCAAACATCCTCGACGAGCGCCTCAAGTGAGACATGAACGTCTGCTTCGCGGATGATCCGCCTGTGCAGATACTGGACGAGTAGTGTCCTTAGTTCGTCAGGTTTCTCGGTCTCACCAGTAGGTTCAATCACAACCTGCCGACCACGGGTGCCCACGCGATAGGGCTTACCAGTCGGCCCATATGCAGCCGGGTAGACGCCGTCTTGCACATCCACCGCTTCAAGATACTGCTGAGCAGCCGCGACTGACGGGAATACCAGCAATGGCTCGTCCGCGACGACGAACAGCGCCGTATCTGGCACTTCGTCAGAGCGATAGTCGAACTCGTTGTTTCGGGTGCTCACTTGGCGACTGTTCCACCCGCAACAGGCGTCTGCAATAGGTCGTCAGCGGAGATGCCGACTGACCCTGCTGCTGATGCCGTCATGAGTGGATACCGGCCATAGCAGCGCTAGCAAGGTCAGATGCTGCGCCTCATCGCTGAGCAATACCCCGTGCTTGCCGGTATTGTACTTTGCCTTGTTCTGACTTTTTGGCCACCGCCTAAACGGGCCCAGGAGGAAAGACACAGGCAAGCGCGATTGGCGGAACTAGAGGCCGGGGGCGAGGAGCGGTTTTTCGAGGAACGCCGTGCTTTACATACCTATGGGCCCAGTAGCGCAGGCCCATTCCGATACTCGGGCCTGCTTCTGCGGCTCCTAAGTGCGACCATCGCATTTTTCAGTGTCCGCTGAGGAGCGCTTGTCGACATCCAACTGCTGCCATGTCGATGGACAACACAGGCATGGCATTAGAGGTTCACTCATCCACGGCTGCGACGTCCGGATCTGGTGACCTGCCGTGGCTAGTGCCGAATCTGGTGCAGGCGATGTTCTCGGGCTTCCCGGGGAACTCCGGACAGACGGTGAAAGTGAGCATTCCACTGCCGAGCCGGCGGTAGGGTCGTACACCCCTCGTCATTGCGAGCGTAGCCAAGCAATCCAGTTCGGGGCTTGATGCCAGGTGGATTGCTTCGTCGCTACGCTCCTCGCAATGACGATTACGCTTCCAGCTGGCGGATCAGGGTGCGGACGTCGGCGTCGAGGTCGGCGTCTTCGCCGCGGAGGCGCTCGATCTGCTTGACCGCGTGGATGACGGTCGTGTGGTCGCGGCCACCAAAGCGCCGGCCGATTTCCGGCAGCGAGCGGGGCGTCAGCCGCTTCGCCAGATACATGGCGATCTGGCGCGGCCGGGCCACGGCGCGGGCGCGGCGGGCGGAGACCATCTCCGCCTGACGCATGCCATAATGGGCCGACACGGCGCGCTGGATCTCATCGATGGTGATGCGGCGAGTCGATGCGTTCAGCATCTCGCCCAGCACTTCCTGCGCGAACGCAAGGTCGATCGCCCGGTCGTTGAGCAGCGCATAGGCCGTCAACCGATTGAGCGCTCCTTCCAATTCCCGGACGCTGGTCTGGATGCGAGCCGCGAGAAGCTCGGCGACGGCCTCCGGCATCTGGACATCGGCCATGGTGGCGAGCTTGGCCTTCACGATCTTCAGCCGGAGGGCAAAGGTCGCGGGCTTGATGTCGACGACCAGGCCGCTCGCCAGCCGTGACAGGATGCGGCTTTCCACGCCGTCGAGCGCCTGCGGCGCGCGGTCGGCGCTGATGACGACCTTCTTGCCGGCGCCGGTCAGCTCATTGAGCGTGTGAAGGAACTCTTCCTGCGTCGATCCCTTGCCCGAGATGAACTGGACATCGTCGATCATCAGCAGGTCGGCGGAACGCAGCCGGCTCTTGAAGGTGAGCGTGTCTTTGTCGCGCATTGCCGAGACGAACTCGACCATGAAGCGCTCGGCCGACATGAACAGGATGGTCGCGGAGGGCACGCGCGCGCGGTATGCGGCGCCGATCGCGTTCATCAGGTGGGTCTTGCCCTGCCCGGTCGCCGAATGGATGAACAGGGGCGAGAAGCGCAGCTCGCCATTGGCGAGCGCCTTGGCGGCGTTGAAGGCCACGCGGTTTTCGTCGCCAGCCACGAACCGCTCGAAGGTCTGGCGCGTATCGAAGCCCGGCGCCGGCGGCGCTGTCGGCGCGACCTCGGCCTCGTCGGCCGTGTAGACGCGGGTCACAATGTCGTTCGGCGCGACGTCGATGCGGACTTCGCGAACCATCGGCAGCGCGGCTCGCCAGGCGAGCAGCAGCCGGTCGGCATAATGCGCGCGGACCCAATTGGCGTGGAACTCGGTCGGCAGCGTCAGGCGCACCACATCGCCCTTGTCGCTCATGCCGGCCAGCATGATCGGCTTCAACCAATGGTCGAACAGCCGCGCACCGCAGTCACGCTTCAGGCCCTCCCGGATAGCCGCCCAGGCGCCGGAGACCTGTTCGCCCCGATCCATATGTTTCTCGCGCACCAGCATTGGACCCAATTGCCCCTCCCCTATGCCTGTTCCAGCCCCCCGGCCGTCCGGCAGTTTCCTGGAGACAAGCCTCTCCCGTCGCTGAAACGCGGGGTTCCAGCGCCTTCTGACCGTCTCTCAAAACTAGGTCCCGGAAGCTCTGATTCGAGTGCCGGGAAGTGAGTTGTAGGGCTCGATTCGTGAGTCGATCAAGCGATGCTTTGTCGCATTTCGGAAATAATCCAGGTTGACTCGGGAATCCGCCATTTTCCAGGAAAGCAGCTGAAAACTGGCTGATTTCCGTAGAGTTTCACCTCTTGTTCCAACAGGCGCCATGAACGAATCAAGGAAAGACCGTCACTTGGCCGTAACGCAAGCGTCACAAAGCAAAGGGCCCGCCGGCACTGTTGCCGACGAGCCCTTTTCCGAACCTTGAAAGCGTCTGGTTCGCGCGCTCAGGCGAGCGCCGAAACCCGCTTGGTCAGCCGCGAGAATTTGCGCGAGGCGGTGTTCTTGTGAAGCACGCCCTTGGCGACGCCGCGCGCCAGTTCCGGCTGCACGGCGGCAATGGCGGCGCTGGCCGCAGCCTTGTCACCCGCGTCGATCGCCGCTTCGACCTTCTTCACGAAAGTGCGGATGCGGCTGATGCGCGCGTGATTGATGTCCGCGCGGCGATTGTTGCGACGGATGCGCTTCTTGGCTTGCGGCGTATTCGCCATTGATGGTCCTCTGGGGTTCGGCTTGAATGTGAGAGGGGCGCGACAGATGCCGCGCCCCGGAAGCACGGGCCCATAGCGACAGGGGCGAGTCGGGTCAACCGCTTCGCCATGGCGGAAACGCGTCGACAACGCTCTACTATATGGGGGTTATCGGCAGCGCGGCAGTCGCGGTTTCGGTTGACAAGGCGGGCAGGCTCACTTAGCTGCGCCACTTCCCGTGCGGAAGGGTTTCCGCGCGGCGTTCAGCTTTGATGGATTGATGAGGGCCATGTTCGCAGTCGTGCGCACGGGCGGCAAGCAGTATCGCGTTGCCGCAGGAGACAAGATCGTTGTCGAGAAGCTCGACGGTGAAGCCGGGTCGCAGGTGACCCTGGGCGATGTCCTGCTCGCGGGCGAAGGCGGCGAGCTGAAGGCGACCGCCGGCCTGACCGTCGCCGCCGAGATCGTCGCGCAGGCGAAGGGCGAAAAGGTTATCGTCTTCAAGAAGCGCCGCCGCCACAATTACCGCCGCCGCAATGGCCACCGCCAGCAGCACACGATCCTCAAGATCCTGTCGATCGGCGGCGAGCAGCCCAAGGCAAAGAAGACCAAGGCCAAGGCGGAGACCGCCGAAGCCGCTCCGGCCGAAGCGGCCGCGTAAGACAGGTTCGTAGGAGTAGTTAGTCATGGCGCATAAGAAAGCAGGCGGCTCCTCGCGCAACGGCCGCGATTCCGCTGGCCGCCGCCTCGGCGTGAAGAAGTTTGGCGGCGAGCAGGTGCTTGCCGGCAACATCATCGTGCGTCAGCGCGGCACCAAGACCTATCCGGGCCGCAATGTCGGCCTTGGCAAGGATCACACCCTCTTTGCGACCGCAGAGGGCCGCGTGCGATTCCACGAGGGCAAGCTCGGCCGCAAATACGTATCGGTCGACGCTATTATGGCCGAAGCGGCCGAGTAACGGGCGAACGTGAAAACGGGTCGCCACTGGGGCGACCCGAATATCTGCCAAGGCAGGTGACGAGGGAGACGGGTAGCCCCGGTCTCCCTTTTGTTTTTCTCCCTCTCCATTGTCGCCGCGCCGTCATCGAAGGTCGGCAAGGCGCGCTCAAACAAGGAGAGCGAGGATGTTCGTGCGTACCGACAGGCTGTTGTTGAGGCCCGGCTGGATCGAGGATGCGGCCGCCGTGCAGCGCGCCATCTCGAGCGATCCGGCGATCGCTCGCAACACCGCGCGCATCCCCTGGCCCTATACGATGACGGACGCCGAGGCTTATCTGCGGCTTCAGCAAGAGGCGGAGACGCATTGGAGTCTGCTCGTCTTTGCGCGCACCTCCGCCGCGCCGCGGCTGGTCGGCGGCGTCGGCATCCACCCGGACGAGGATGGGCACGAGATCGGCTATTGGATCGCGCGGCCCTATTGGGGACTGGGCTTTGCCACGGAGGCGGCGGACGCGCTGCTCCGCGCCGGGCGAGAGTCGCTGAAGCTGGGGCCTATCCATTCCGGGCATTTCGTCGACAATCCCGCCTCGGGCCGCGTGCTGCGCAAGCTCGGCTTCCGGCCGACCGGACGCATGGTCAAGCGGCACAGCGTCGCGCGTGGCGGCGAGGTCGACTGCCTGCTCTACGCCGCGGCTGCGGAAGCGGAGTGCGAGCCGGGGATGCGCTGCCTGGAGGCGGCGTAACTCTCATCCGTTCGCTTCGAGCGAAGTCGAGAAGCGGAGCGTGGCGTCACACGCGTTTCTCGACTTCGCTCGAAACGAACGGACAAAAGTCAGGCAGTGGCCCCCACCGGCGCCACCGGCTCGCCGGGCTTGGGCGGCTCGGCATTGGGGGGCACGTCGTCGATCAGCATGTCGGGAGTCGGCACCTGTTCGCCGAAGGTGCGGACCTTCACGCGCACCCCGCCCCCCTCGATGGTCAGCTCGTTGAAGCTGCACGGCGTCGAGCGGATGCGCTTCGACAGGGTGCCGGCGCCGATCATCCGCACGGGGCCGTTCGGCGTCTCGTGAACCAGGTCGAACGGGTCATGGACATGACCGCTGAGCACGGCCGTCACCTGCGCCTTTGCCAGCGCCGCCAGTGCCCGCTCCCCGCCCTTGGTCATGGCCTTGCCGCGCCGCACCTCGACCAGCGGATGGTGCGCGGTGACCAGCACGACCTTGCGGTCGGGGATCGCGTCGATGCATTTGAGGCTGCGGGCGAGCGCGCGCGGGCCGACCCAGCCGCGCGACCAGTTGAAGCGCCATTGCGCCCGCGCGGTCGTCCGCAGCGGCACGATCGAGACGCCGGGCAGCGCCAGCTCGCGCTCGACCATCCGCTCGATCCGCTGGATGCGGCGATAGGGCATGAAGAAGCGCTCGAGCAGGTTGAAGTAAGGCAGGTCGTGATTGCCGACCTCGACGGTCACCGGTGCGTCCAGCGTCAGGATCCAGTCGCACGCGGCCTGAAACTCGCGGGTGCGGGCCCGCATCGTCAGGTCGCCGGTCAGCAGCACGGCATCCGGCCGCTCCACAGCAATACGCTCGCGGACCCAATCGAGGGCCGCACGGTCCTCGCAGCCAAAATGCGGGTCGCTGATATGGAAAAGTCGTGTCATCGAGGCCCCTAACGCTGGAACCCCCATTGGGTCGCAGTCTTTTACCGGTCAACAGGCCGAACTAAGGGGACTTCATGACCAAGCTTACCGTGTTGGTGACCGGCGGTGCCGGTTACATCGGCAGCCATGCCGTGCTCGCCTTGCTGGACGCCGGCTATCCGGTCGTGGTGATCGACAATCTGGTGACGGGTTTCCGCTGGGCGGTGGATGAGCGCGCCCAGTTCGTCGAGGGCTCGATCGACGACGAGGCGCTGGTGCGCGACACGCTCTCCCGGCACCAGGTCGGCGCGATCATGCACTTCGCGGGCTCGATCATCGTGCCGGAATCGGTCGAGAAGCCGCTCAAATATTACAGGAACAACACCGCCGCATCGCGCTCGCTGATCGAGAGCGCGGTCGAGTGCGGGGTCAGGCATTTCATCTTTTCCTCGACAGCCGCGACCTATGGCATGCCCGAGACGGTGCCGATCACCGAAGATACGCCCACCCGTCCGATCAATCCGTATGGCGAGTCCAAGCTGATGACGGAGAAGATGCTGCGCGACGTGAGCGCGGCGCATCCGCTCAATTTTTGCGCGCTCCGCTATTTCAACGTGGCGGGCGCCGACCCGCAGGGGCGCACCGGCCAGTCGACGGCGGGCGCCACCCACCTGATCAAGGTCGCGGTCGAAGCGGCGACGGGCAAGCGTTCCCACGTCTCCGTCTATGGCACCGACTACGCCACCCCCGACGGCACGGGCATTCGCGACTATATCCATGTCAGTGACCTGGCGGCGGCGCATCTCCACGCCCTGGAAGCGTTGATTGCAGAGCCGAAACGGAGCTACACGCTCAACTGCGGTTATGGCCGAGGCTTTTCGGTGCTCGAGGTATTGGACGCGGTGGACCGGGTCACCAACATGACGATCGAGCGGCGCATGGAAGCGCGCCGCGCGGGCGATCCGCCCGAGCTCGTCGCCGACAACAGCGCGATCCTCGCCGCCCTGCCATGGCGGCCGGAGCGCGACAACCTCGACACGATCATCCAGGATGCGCTGGCTTGGGAGCGCAAGCTCGCCGAACGGCGGGAGGTAGAGGCGGCGTGACCGATGGCGAACTGGCGTTGCTCCTGGCACGCGTCCAGTTCGCCTTTACCGTCTCCTTCCATTTTATTTTCCCGGCCTTCTCGATCGGCCTCGCCTCCTACCTGATGGTGCTGGAGGGGCTGTGGCTGAAGACGGGCAAGGCCGTCTATTTCGACCTGTTCAAATATTGGCTGAAGATCTTCGCCATCGCCTTTGCGATGGGCGTCGTCTCCGGCATCGTCATGTCCTATCAGTTCGGCACCAACTGGTCGGTCTTCTCCGACAAGGCGGGTCCGGTGATCGGACCGCCAATGCAGTACGAGGTGCTGACCGCCTTCTTCCTGGAGGCGGGATTCCTGGGCGTGATGCTGTTCGGCATGGAGCGGGTCGGCAGGGGCATGCACTTCGTCGCAACCTGCATGGTGGCGCTGGGGACGGCGATCTCCGCCTTCTGGATCCTGTCAGTGAACAGCTGGATGCAGACGCCGGTGGGCTTTTCGGTCGGGCCGACGGGTCAGCTACTGCCAACGGGAAGCTGGTGGGAGATCATCTTCAACCCCAGCTTCCCCTATCGCTTCGCCCACACGGTGACGGCGGCGTATCTGACAACGGCGCTGGTGGTCGGAGCGGTCGGCGCCTTTCACCTACTGAGGGAGCGGCACGGCAAAGGCGCGCCGTCGGTCGGCTCTGACGCGCCGCCGCCCGCCACGGCGAGTCCTCATTCTGCTCCGCATAGTCAGTCCGCTCGCACCATGTTCTCCATGGCCATGTGGATGCTGACCCTGGTCGCTCCGCTGCAGATCGTCTTGGGCGACCTGCACGGCCTGAACACGCTCGAGCATCAGCCTGCCAAGGTGATGGCGATGGAGGGGCATTTCGACAGCCACCCGGACGGCGCGCCGCTGATCCTGTTCGGACTGCCGAACCAGGCGGAGAAACGCGTCGACTATGCTGTGGCGATCCCCAAGGCCTCGTCGCTGATCCTGAAGCACGATGCCGATGCGCCGCTGGCCGGCCTCGACACCATCCCCGATGATCGCGAGCCGCCGGTGGCGATCGTCTTTTGGTCGTTCCGCATAATGGTGGGGCTCGGTTTCCTGATGGCGGCTCTCGGCCTGGCAAGCCTCGTCGCCCGCTTGACGAAACGCCTCTATGACTGGCGTCTGCTGCATCGCTGGGCAGTGCTGATGGGCCCGGCAGGCTTCGTCGCCGTGATCGCCGGCTGGGTGACGACCGAAGTCGGCCGCCAGCCCTTCACCGTCTACGGCGTGCTGCGGACCGCGGACTCGGTCGCGCCACTCGCCGCGCCGGCTGTGGCGAGCTCGCTGATCGCCTTCGTGATCGTCTATTTCGCCGTGTTCGGCATCGGCACCTGGTATATCCTGAAGCTAATGGGCCACGCACCGCAGCCGCACGACCCCGGCTTGGCCGACGCCCCGATCCGCACCGCCGGCATCACGCCGGCAAGCCAGGTCGACCGGCGCATCGATCCGCGTCCCGATGTGGCGGAGGGGGCGCGGTGATGGCTTCGGTCATTAATGCTCGGTTCGGCCTGAGCTTGTCGAAGGCCTCCCTTCTTCTTCGGGGTGCAAGCCGCAAAAAGGGAGGGCTTCGACAGGCTCAGCCCGAACCGGTTCTGGGTGTCAGGTGGGCATTGCCATGACGCCCGATCCCACCATCACCGTGATCTTCGCCTTCGTGATCGCGTTTGCCATCGCGATGTACGTCGTGATGGACGGGTTCGATCTCGGCATCGGCATCCTCTTCCCGAGCTTCCAGGTCGGCAAGGAGCGGGACGCGGCGATGAACGCGATCGCGCCTGTCTGGGACGGGAACGAGACCTGGCTGGTGCTGGGCGGCGGCGGGCTGCTGGCCGCTTTCCCACTCGCCTATGCGATCATCCTGCCGGCGCTTTACGCCCCTTTGATCGCGATGCTGCTCGGACTCGTGTTCCGCGGCGTCGCTTTCGAGTTTCGCTGGCGCGACCCGGCGCACCGCGCCTTCTGGGATTGGGCCTTCTTTGCCGGCTCCCTCACCGCAACTCTGGCGCAAGGCATTGCACTCGGCGCGCTGCTGCAAGGGATTGCGGTCGAGGGCCGCGCCTATGGCGGCGGCTGGTGGGACTGGCTGAGCCCCTTCTCGCTGCTGACCGGCGCCAGCCTGGTCGCGGGCTATGCGCTGCTCGGCGCCTGTTGGCTGATGTGGAAGACCGAAGGCCGCATTCATGACGATGCCCGGCGCTGGGCCAGGCCGCTCGCCATTGCCACTCTGGTCGCGATCGGCGCGGTGAGCACGGCGACGCCGTTCCTGGAGGGCGAATATTGGCGCCGTTGGTTTGCTTGGCCCGGCGTGCTGGCGACCGCGCAAGTGCCGCTGCTGGTGGCGATCACGGCCTTTCTCCTCTTCCGCGCGCTGGCGAAAGGGCACGAGCGCAGCCCCTTTTTCTACACGCTTGCGCTGTTCGGACTATCGCTGCTCGGTCTCGGCATCTCGATCTTTCCGGAGATCGTGCCGGGCGCGGTGACGATCTGGGAGGCAGCCGCCCCCGCCAAGAGCCAGATCTTCATGCTGGTCGGAGCGGCGGTGCTGATCCCGATCATCCTCGCCTACACAGCCTGGAGCTATTGGGTGTTCCGCGGCAAGGTCGCCGAGGCCGGCTATCACTAGGCTCTGGCTGAAGCGGATCGGCTGGTTCCTGGCGCTGTGGGCGGCGGGCGTGCTGGCGGTCGGCTCGGTGGCTTACCTTCTCCGCCTCTGGATCACCTAACCCCGCTCGCTTCGAGCGCAGTCGAGAAGCGTATCTCGACTTCGCTCGATACGAACGGAATAAGGGTGCATGCCCCGCTTCATCGATCTGTCCATCCCGATCACCAACGATGTGGTCTCCGACCCCGAGGTGATGCGGCCCAGCGTCACCTATATGACGCATGAAAGCACCTGGCCGCAGATCGCGCATTTCTTCCCGGGCCTGACCCGAGAGGACCTGCCGGACGGCGAAGGCTGGGCGGTGGAGCAAGTGACGCTGTCCACGCACAACGGCACGCATATGGATGCACCCTGGCACTTCCATTCGACGACGGACGCGGGCGCCTCCCCTGCCCCCTCGATCGACGAAGCGCCGCTGGACCTGTTCCTGCGCCCGGGCGTGAAGCTCGACTTCTCCGACCGCCCGCATGGCCATGTTGTGCGCGCCGCCGAAGTGGAGGCAGAGCTGGCGCGGATCGGCCATGAGCTCCAGCCGCTCGACATCGTGCTGGTCCAATCGGGTGCAGTCTATGGCACCGAGAACTTTACCGACCAGGGCTGCGGCATGGGCGCGGAAGCGACGCTTTACCTGACAGAACGCGGCGTGCAGGTGGTCGGGACCGATGCCTGGAGCTGGGACGCGCCGTTCAGCCACACCGCCAGGCGCTGGGCCGAGGCCCGCGATCCCTCAGTCATCTGGGAAGGCCATAAGGCCGGCCGCATTCGGCCCTATTACCAGATCGAGAAGCTGACCAACCTGGAGGCGCTTCCCGCCGCGGGGTTCACGCTCAGCTGCTTCCCGGTGAAGATCGCCCGGGCAAGCGCCGGCTGGATCAGGGCAGTGGCGATCCTCGACGCTTAGCTATTCCAGCTCCAGGATCACCGCGTCGACCTGCAGGCTGTCGCCGGGCTTCGCCTCGACCCGCTTCACCACGCCTGCCTTTTCGGCACGGAGAATGTTCTCCATCTTCATCGCCTCTACCGTGGCGAGCGGCTGGCCAGCTTCGACCTTGTCGCCCTCGCCGACGTTCAGCGACACCAGCAACCCCGGCATCGGGCAGAGCAGGAATTTGGAGAGGTCCGGCGGCACCTTCTCGATCATGTGCCGGGTGAGCGCGGCAATATGGGGTGGCAGTACCTGGACGAGATGCGCGGCGCCGCGGGTGGTGAGCTTCCACTGCAGGCCCTTTCGCTCGATCCGCAGGGCGACGGGCTCGCCGTCGACATTGCCTTCGAACAGGGCCTGGCCCGGCGTCCAGTCGCCCGAGAGTGACAGGCTGCGGTCGCCATCGATGGTGGCGATCAGGCCGTCCTCATCCTCGTCGAACGAGAGGTGCAGGTCGCGGCCCGCGATCCGCACGACGCGTTCGGCGGCCACGCCTTCCGAGCCGTTGAGCTGACCGCTGATCTCGGCGGCGCGGGCATCGGTTTCGAGACCGATCATCGCGGCGACGGCGGCGAGCTGGTCGAGCAGCTGGTCCGACGCGGGCGCGCCGTGAAAGCCATCCGGATACTCCTCGGCGATGAAGCCCGTGGTGAGCGCGCCGGAGCGGAAGCGCGGGTGCTGCATCAGCGCGGACAGGAAATCGACATTGTGGCTGAGGCCGTCGATCTCGAACCGGTCGAGCGCCTCGATCTGCTTGTCGATCGCCGCCTCGCGCGTGGGCGCCCAAGTGATCAGTTTGGCGATCATCGGGTCGTAGAAGCGGGAGACTTCGCCGCCTTCGAGCACGCCGTCGTCGACGCGGATGTATGGAGAAGAGGTCCCGTTCGTTTCGAGCGAAGTCGAGAAACGCGCATCCACCTTCTCCGAACCCCGCTTCTCGACTTCGCTCGAAGCGAACGGAGTTTGGGTAGCCGGGGGTCGATACCGCACCAGCCGCCCCGTGCTCGGCAAAAACCCGCGATACGGGTCCTCGGCATAGACCCGGTTCTCGACCGACCAGCCGTTCAGCCGCACATCGGCCTGGGTGAAGCCGAGCGGCTCGCCCGCGGCGACGCGGATCATCTGCTCCACCAGATCGAGGCCGGTGATCGCCTCGGTCACCGGGTGCTCCACCTGCAGCCGGGTGTTCATTTCGAGGAAGTAGAAGCTCTTGCCGGTCGGGTCGGCGCCGGAGACGATCAGCTCCACCGTGCCGGCGCTGAAATAGCCGACCGCCCGCGCCAGCGCCACCGCCTGCTCGCCCATCGCGCGGCGCATCTCGGGCGTGACGAAGGGCGACGGTGCTTCCTCCACCACCTTCTGGTGGCGGCGCTGGATCGAGCATTCGCGCTCGTTCAGATAGACGATGTTGCCGTGCTGGTCGCCGAGCAGCTGGATCTCGATGTGGCGCGGGCTTTCGATGAACTTCTCGATGAACACGCGGTCGTCGCCGAAGCTGGCGAGCCCTTCGCGCTTGGTCGCCTCGAAGCCTTCGCGCACATCCTGTTCGGACCAGGCGAGCCGCATGCCCTTGCCGCCGCCGCCGGCCGAGGCCTTCATCATCACCGGATAACCGATGTCGGATGCGATCCGCACCGCCTCGTCCGTGTCGGCGATGTCGCCCAGATAACCGGGCACGACATTCACGCCCGCGGCCTTGGCGAGCTTCTTCGACTCGATCTTGTCGCCCATCGCCGCGATCGCGTTCGGCGGCGGGCCGATGAAGGCGATGCCGTTGTCGGACAGCAGCTGGCAAAAACTGGTCTGCTCCGACAGGAAGCCATAGCCCGGATGCACCGCCTCCGCCCCCGTCGACTTGCACGCAGCGAGGATCGCATCGGCCAGCAGATAGCTTTCGGCGGCCGGCGGCGGCCCCAGCCGCACCGCCTCGTCCGCCATCATCACATGCGGGCTGCGCGCATCGGCGTCGGAATAAACCGCGACCGTCGCGATCCCCATCTTCTTGGCAGTCCGGATCACCCGGCACGCAATCTCGCCGCGATTGGCGATCAGGATTTTCTTGAACATCCTTTTGTCTCTCCCCTGACCGTCATGCCGGACCCGTCCTGCATCCCGCTTCCTCCGCGCTCCTCAAGAACAAGCTGGACCCCGGATCAAGTCCGGGGTGACGAGATGTTTATTCCGCGGCTACCCGCATCGGCTCTTCGCCTTGCAGCGCCGTCAATCCCAGCTTTGCAAAGAGGGCCGCGTCGGCATTGTCGCCGGCGTTCGGCGCGGTCAGCAGCTTGTCGCCGGTGAAGATGCTGTTCGCGCCGGCGAGGAAGCAGAGGGCCTGGGTCGCTTCCGACATGCTTTCGCGGCCCGCGCTCAGGCGGACCATGCTGCGCGGCATGGTGATGCGCGCGACGGCGACGGTGCGGACGAACTCGATATCGTCGATCTTGCCCATCGGCGTATCGGCGAGCATGTCGCCCAGCACCGTGCCCTTGACCGGCACCAGCGCGTTGACGGGCACGCTTTCCGGGTGCCGCTCTAGCGTCGCCAGCGTGTGGATGAAGCCCACCCGGTCCTCCCGCGTCTCGCCCATGCCGACGATGCCGCCCGAACAGACATTGATCCCCGCCCCGCGCACATGCGCCAGCGTGTCGAGCCGGTCGGCCATGGTCCGCGTGGTGATCGCCCGCTCATAATATTCCGGGCTGCTGTCGATATTGTGGTTGTAATAATCGAGGCCCGCGGCGGCGAGCTGTTCGGCCTGAAGAGGCGTCAGCATGCCCAAGGTCATGCAGGTCTCCAGCCCCATGGCGCGCACGCCCTTCACCATCTCGACGATGGCAGGCATGTCGCGGTCCTTCGGGTTGCGCCAGGCCGCGCCCATGCAGAAGCGCTGCGAGCCCGCATCCTTGGCCTGCGCCGCCATCTGCAGCACCGCGCGCGGGTCCATCAGCTTGGTCGCCTTGACGCCGCTATCGGCGAACTTCGATTGCGAGCAATAGCCGCAATCCTCCGGGCAGCCGCCGGTCTTGATGCTGAGCAGGGTGCAGAGCTGGACCTGGTCCGGCGCATGGTGGGCGCGGTGCACGGTTGCGGCGCGGAACAGGAGTTCGGTGAAGGGGAGCTCGAACAGGGCGCGGATTTCTTCGCGGGTCCAGTCGGTCCTGATCCCCGTGTTCCCCGGCGCAGGCCGGGGTCCAGAACAAGGCTGGGCCCCGGCCTGCGCCGGGGAACAGGTCAATACCTCACTCACTCGGCAGCTTCCTCGACTGGCGGCATGTTGTGGCCGAGCAGGCGCAGCACGTCGGCGGCGCATTCGACCAAGTTGGTGCCGGGACCGTAGATGCCGGCAACCCCGGCCTGGCGGAGAAACTCATAATCTTGGCTCGGGATGACGCCGCCCGCGGTGACGCGGATATCCGGCCTCCCGGCCTCGCGCAGCAGGCGGATCAGCTCCGGGATCAGCGTCTTGTGTCCGGCGGCGAGGCTGGAGGCGCCGACCACGTCGACGTCCTTCTCGAGCGCCAGCACCACCGTCTCCTCCGGCGTCTGGAACAAGGGCCCGCTGATCGCCTCGAAGCCCAGATCGGAGAAGGCCGACGCGACCACGTTGGCGCCGCGGTCATGCCCGTCCTGGCCCATCTTGGCGACAAGAATGCGCGGCTTGCGGCCGCGACGGTGTTCGAACGCTTCGACGCCGGCCACGACCGCCGCCCAGCGGCTGTCATCGGCATAGGCGCCGCCATAGATGCCCTTCACCGGCGTCGGCGTGGTGCCGTAGCGGCCGAACACGTCTTCAAGTGCCTTGCTGATCTCGCCGAGCGTGGCGCGCGCCCGGGCGGCGGTGACTGCGAGCGCAAGAAGATTTGTCTTTAGGCTCGGTTTGGGCTGAGCTTGTCGAAGCCCTCCCTTGTCTTCCTGCTGCGGAGCCAAAGAAGGGAGGCCTTCGACAAGCTCAGGCCGAACCGAGTTGGGGGTTGAGCGCGCACCCTCTCGCAACGCATCCAGCGCAGCCTGGCACGCCGCCTCGTCACGCCCCGCCTTCACCCGCTCGATGCGCGCGATCTGGGCTTCGCGGACGCGGTGATTGTCGACTTCGAGGATGTCGATCTTGCCTTCTTCCGCCGGCTGATATTTGTTGACGCCGACGATCACGTCCTCGCCGCGATCGACCCGGGCCTGGCGGGCGGCGGCGGCTTCCTCGATCATCGCCTTGGGCCAGCCGGCGGCGACGCACTTGGCCATGCCGCCCTCACGCTCGACCCGTTCGATGATCTCCCAGGCCTTGGTCGCAAGCTCGTTGGTCAGCGCTTCGATGTAATAGCTGCCGCCCAGCGGATCGACGACCTTGGTGATGCCGGTCTCTTCCTGGATCACCAGCTGGGTGTTGCGCGCGATGCGAGCGGAGAAGTCGGTGGGCAGCGCAATCGCTTCGTCGAGGGCGTTTGTGTGGAGCGACTGGGTTCCGCCCAGCACCGCCGCCATCGCCTCGATGGTGGTGCGGATGACGTTGTTGTACGGGTCCTGCTCCTGGAGCGAAACGCCCGAGGTTTGGCAATGGGTACGGAGCATCTTCGACCGCTCCTGCCTGGCGCCCAGCATCGTCATCGCGCGGTGCCAGAGCAGGCGGGCGGCGCGGAGCTTCGCCACCTCCATAAAGAAGTTCATGCCGATATTGAAGAAGAAGCTCAAACGCCCTGCAAAGGCGTCGATATCCAGTCCGCTCTCCTGCGCGGCGCGGACATAGGCGATGCCGTCCGCCAGCGTGAAGGCCAGCTCCTGAACGATCGTCGAGCCGGCTTCCTGGATGTGATAGCCGCTGATCGAGATCGAGTTGAACTTCGGCATGTTGGCCGAGGTGTAGCCGATGATGTCGGACACGATCCGCATGCTCGGGTCGGGCGGATAGATGTAGGTGTTCCGCACCATGAACTCTTTGAGGATGTCGTTCTGGATGGTGCCGTCGAGCTTCTCCTGGGAGACGCCGCTTTCCTCCGCCGCGACGATGAAGAAGGCGAGGATCGGGATCACCGCGCCGTTCATGGTCATCGAAACGGACATCTGATCGAGCGGAATGCCGTCGAACAGGATCTTCATGTCCTCGACAGTGTCGATCGCAACGCCCGCCTTGCCGACATCGCCGGTAACGCGGGGGTGGTCGCTATCGTACCCGCGGTGCGTAGCGAGATCGAAGGCGACGGAGAGCCCCTTCTGTCCGGCCGCGAGGTTGCGGCGGTAAAAGGCGTTCGACTCCTCGGCGGTCGAGAAGCCGGCATATTGGCGAATGGTCCAGGGGCGCCCGGCATACATGGACGCGCGGACACCGCGGGTGAAGGGCGCAAAGCCGGGCAGGCCGGGTTCGAGCTCGGCTGAGTCCTCGGCCGTGTAGAGCGGCTTGACGGCGATCCCTTCCGGCGTGCGCCAGGTCAGGTCGCGGCCCTTCACTTCCTTGGCGGCGAGGGCGGACCAGTCCGCGACTGTGGGCTTGTTCAACACGATACCACCATTCTCGTCGCCCCGGCCTTGAGCCGGGGCTGGGCTTCTCCTTCCTAAGAAAGAAGCCTTGGCCCGGGTCAAGCCCGGGCTGACGATCTTGGAGTTTACCGCCCCTTGAACGCCGGCTTGCGCTTTTGCAGGAACGCCATGCCGCCTTCCCGCGCATCCTCCGAGTCGCCGGCAATGCGCTGGTTTTCAGCCTCCATCGTCAGTGCCTTAGCGTAATCGCTTTCCAGCGCAGCCGCGAGGCCCTGGCGCATCAGGCCGAGCGCCAGCGTCGGGCCGGCTGCGAGGCGCGCCGCCAGCGCATTCGCATGATCCATCAGCTCGGCATCCGGCACGGCCTTATAAATCAGCCCCCAGGCCTCTGCCTTGGCAGCGGGGATGCGCTCGCCGAGCAGCATCATCTCGGTCGCGCGCGCCTTGCCGACCAGCCGCGCCAGCATCCAGCTCGCGCCGCCGTCCGGCACCAGGCCGATATTGACGAAGGCCTGGAGGAAATAGGCGCTCTCACCCGCGATCGCGAAGTCGGAAGCGAGCGCAAGGCTGCAGCCGACACCGGCGGCGGGGCCGTTCACCGCCGTCACCACCGGCACGTCCAGCCGCGCGATCTTCACCATCGTCGGATTGTAGCTCCGGGTGAGCGCGCGATACGCGCCCTGCCCGCCGCTTACGTCGGTGCGGTCGCCGCGCCCGGCCAAATCGGCGCCCGAACAGAAGGCCCTTCCCTCCCCGGTGATCAGCACCGCCCGAGCGCCGTCCAGATGGTCGAGAGCATCGGCGATTTCGTCGAACATCTCGGGCGGCGCGGCATTGAGGCGCTCGGGGCGGTTGAGGGTGATGGTCAGCACGTCGCCGGTGCGTTCGGTGCGAATGGTCTGGTAGGTCAAAAACTACTCCGTTCGTTTCGAGCGAAGTCGAGAAACGCTTGCTCGGTAATTGGTCCGCTTCTCGACTTCGCTCGAAGCGAACGGAGAAGGAATGTTCGCGCGTCCGTCAGTGGTCGCGCGGCGTCTCCATGATCTCGGTCAGCACGCCGCCCATGTCCTTAGGGTGCACGAAGAAGATCGGCGTGCCATGCGCCCCGATCCGCGGTTCGCCGAGCACCCTCGCGCCCTTAGCCTCGAACCAGGCCTTGGCCGCGTGGATGTCGGGCACTTCGTAGCAGAGATGATGCTGCCCCCCCGCCGGGTTCTTGGCGAGAAAGCCATGGATCGGCGAGCCCTCGCCCAGCGGCTCGATCAGCTCGATCTGGCTGTTCGGCGTGTCGACGAAGCACACTCTTACCCCCTGCGTGGGCAGGTCGAACGGCTCCCCGATCACCTCCGCCCCCATGACGTCGCGGTAGAAGGTGATGGAATTTGCGATGGAGGGTGTCGCCACCCCGACATGGTTCAAGCGGCCGAGTTTCATGTCTATTTCCTGCGAAACGCTTCGGGGTGCTGATCCCACGTCTCTTCATTTCCGAAATACATGAGCCCGAAAAGGCCGGCTTTCCCGCTCACTGCCCGTAAACTTGCACGATCGCCTTGCAGAGCACCGTCTAAGAGAGTCGCCGCATCATCCGGCGAAACTCCGTTCTTCCTGAGCGTGTGAATGAGCTGAAGCCAGATATTAGAGATCGGCGGGACCGTATCTGGTCGCCAGCCAAGCTTGTACAAACGATTATGGACTTTCTGCGGGTAGGTGAAGAAGCCGAACATCGTCGAATTCCCTAGAGCGGTATATTGTCGTGTTTCTTCCACGGGTTCTCGAGCTGCTTTCCCCTCAGCTTGCGCAACCCCAGCGCGATGCGGCGCCGGGTGGAGTGCGGCATGATCACCTCGTCGATGAAGCCCTTGCTGGCTGCCACAAACGGGTTGGCAAACCTCGCCTCATATTCCGCCGTGCGTTTCGCAATCTCCTCCGGCGTCTTGCCGCGGAAGATAATCTCGACCGCGCCTTTTGCGCCCATCACGGCGATTTCGGCGGTGGGCCAGGCGTAGTTCAAGTCGCCGCGCAGGTGCTTGGAGGCCATCACGTCATAGGCACCGCCATAGGCCTTCCGCGTGATGATGGTGATCTTGGGCACGGTCGCTTCGGCATAGGCGAAGAGCAGTTTGGCGCCATTTTTTATGATGCCGTTATGCTCCTGCGCGACGCCGGGCAGGAAGCCGGGCACGTCAACGAAGGTCACAATCGGGATGTCGAAGGCGTCGCAGAAGCGGACGAAGCGGCCCGCCTTTTTCGAGCTGGCGATATCGAGCACGCCCGCCAGCACCATCGGCTGGTTGGCGACGATGCCGACCGTGCGGCCCTCGATCCGCCCGAAGCCGATGATGATGTTGCCCGCATGCGCCGGCTGCAGTTCGAAGAAATCGCCTTCGTCGACCGTCTTCCGAATGAGCTCGTGCATGTCATAGGGTTGATTCGCGTTGGCCGGGATCAGCGTGTCGAGGCTCTCGTCGGTCCGGTCCCAGGGGTCTGAGGTGGGCCGCTCCGGCACATGTTCGCGGTTCGACAGCGGCAGGAAGTCGATGAAGTCGCGCGCGGCCAAGAGCGCGTCGATGTCGTTTTCGAAGGCGACGTCGGCGACGCCGGACTTGGTCGTGTGGGTGACGGCGCCGCCCAGTTCCTCCTGCGTCACGACCTCGTTGGTGACCGTTTTGACCACGTCCGGGCCGGTCACGAACATGTAGGACGAGTCCTTCACCATGAAGATGAAGTCGGTCATGGCCGGCGAATAGACGGCGCCGCCCGCGCATGGGCCCATGATCAGCGAGAGCTGCGGCACCACGCCGGAGGCCAGCACATTGCGCTGGAACACTTCGGCATAGCCGCCCAGGCTCGCCACGCCCTCCTGAATGCGCGCCCCGCCAGAGTCGTTGAGGCCGATCACCGGCGCGCCGACCTTGAGGGCCATGTCCATGATCTTGCAGATCTTCTGCGCATGACGTTCGGACAGCGAGCCGCCGAACACGGTGAAATCCTGGGAAAACACGAAGACGAGGCGCCCGTTGATCGTCCCCGATCCGGTGACCACGCCATCGCCCGGGATCACTTGGTCCTGCATGCCGAAATCGGTGCAGTTGTGCTCGACATACATGTCGAGCTCTTCGAACGAGCCTTCGTCGAGCAGGACTTCGATCCGCTCTCGGGCGGTGAGCTTGCCCTTGGCGTGCTGCGCGTCGATCCGCTTTTGTCCGCCGCCCAGCCGAGCCTGTTCGCGGCGCTTTTCGAGTTCGTCGAGAATGGTCTGCATGGGTCCGCTCATTTCAAGCTTTCGTGCAGAAGGCAATGGATGGGGTTCACACGAGGGCGCCAGGACAGGAAGGAGAGATTGTTCGCGCGGAGGCGCAGAGACGCGGAGAGGCCGCATTTGACCCGGTGCGCAGCGACATATCTGGTCCGGCTGGAAGAACAGGAGCGACCTCGTTGCAGGCGCGAACTCTCTGCGTCTCCGCGTCTCCGCGCGAACAACGCCTTCTTCTTGGCGCCCGCGCGGCTCGTGTGAACCATTGCATCGGTTTGGCCGCAGACTAAGGTCCGCGGCAAGAATAGGGGAGCGGAATGGCGGACATCTATCCGGTGCCGGGAGACTGGGCGAAGCGCGCCCGCGTCAATGCCGACAAATATACGCAGCTCTATGGGCGCTCGCTCGCCGATCCGGGCAGTTTCTGGCTGGAGCAGGCGCGACGGCTGGACTGGATCAAGCGGCCCGAGATCGCAGGCGACTGGTCGTTCCGCGAAGAAGATTTTCACATTAGCTGGTATCCGGATGGCAAGCTCAACGCGTCTGCCAACTGCATCGACCGGCATCTGAAGACCCGGCCGGACCAGGTCGCGATCATCTGGGAGCCGGACGATCCCGCCGAGGAACCCCGCCGCTTCACCTATCGGCAGCTGCATCGTGAGGTTTGCGCATTTGCCAACATTCTGAAGCGCGCCGGCGCGGCCAAAGGAGACCGCGTCACTATATACATGCCGATGATTCCGGAGGCAGCCTTCGCTATCCTAGCCTGTGCGAGGATCGGCGCGATCCACTCAGTCGTGTTCGGCGGGTTCTCTCCAGACGCACTGGCGGGTCGTATTCAAGACTGTGACAGCTCGATAGTAGTGACGGCAGACGAAGGCCGTCGAGGCGGCAAACGAATACCGCTTAAGGCGAATGTGGACACCGCCTTGACCCACTGCCCCGGTGTCAAGAGCGTCGTCGTCGTAGAGGCGACCGGCGCAGAAGTGACCATGATGGAGGGCCGCGACCATTGGGCTTCGCTCCTTTACGACGGCTACGATCATTGCCCGCCCGAGCCGATGGGGGCGGAGGACCCGCTGTTCATCCTCTACACCTCAGGGTCTACGGGCAAGCCGAAGGGCGTTCTGCACACGACCGGCGGTTATCTGACCTGGGTCAGCTACACGCATGAGCTCGTCTTCGATTACCAACCCGGCCAGATTTACTGGTGCGCGGCCGACATCGGCTGGGTGACCGGGCACAGCTACATCCTCTACGGCCCCCTTGCGAACGGTGCCACGACGCTGATGTACGAAGGCGTGCCGAACTGGCCGACGCCGTCTCGCATCTGGGAGGTCGTCGACCGGCACCAAGTGGAGATCGCCTATACCGCCCCGACCGCGCTTCGTGCGCTGATGCGCGAGGGCGATGACTGGGTCGCAAAGACGAGCCGCAAGTCGCTGAAGTTGCTCGGCACCGTTGGCGAGCCGATCAACCCCGAAGCGTGGCGCTGGTACCATTCGGTCGTCGGCGAAGGCCGTTGCCCGATCGTCGACACCTGGTGGCAGACGGAGACTGGCGGTGCCCTCATCGCTCCCCTGCCCGGCGCCACCGAGCTGAAGCCTGGCTCGGCGACTAAGCCGCTGCCCGGCGTCGATCCGCAGATCGTCGACGGCGAGGGGAATGTGCTGGCGGGCGCGGCCGAGGGCAATCTCTGCATCGCCAAGAGCTGGCCGGGGCAGATGCGCACCGTCTGGGGCGACCACGCCCGCTTCTTCCAGACCTATTTCACCACATATCCGGGCAAATATTTCACCGGCGATGGCTGCCGCCGCGACGAGGACGGCTACTACTGGATCACTGGGCGGGTCGATGACGTTCTCAACGTCTCTGGCCATCGCATGGGCACCGCCGAAGTGGAGAGCGCGCTGGTGCTGCACCCCAAGGTCGCCGAAGCGGCGGTTGTCAGCATGCCGCACGAGATCAAGGGTCAGGGCATCTACGCCTATGTGACGCTGAACGTCGGCGAGGAGCCGACCGAGGAACTGCGCAAGTCGCTGGTTCAATGGGTGCGGAACGAAATCGGCCCGATCGCCAGCCCCGACGTGATCCAGTTCGCGCCCGGCCTGCCCAAGACCCGCTCAGGCAAGATCATGCGCCGCATCCTGCGCAAGATCGCCGAGGGCGACACCTCGAACCTGGGCGACACCTCCACCCTCGCCGATCCGTCCGTGGTCGGCGATCTCGTCTCCAACCGCAAGGAAGCCGCATGAAGTCCCTGATCGCCACTCTCGCTCTGCTTTCGTCGGGCGCGGTCGCGTCGCCGCTTTCGGATGCAATCAAGGCCGATTACGACAAGTCACTCAACGCGTTGTTCGTCGACTTTCACAAGAATCCGGAACTGAGTTACGTCGAGACGCGGACGGCCAAGATCATGGCGCAGCAGCTGCGCGCCGCCGGAGCGACCGTCACCGAGGGCGTAGGCGGCACCGGCGTGGTCGGCGTGATGAAGAATGGCGAGGGCCCGGTGGTGCTGGTCCGTGCCGATATGGACGGGCTGCCAGTCAAGGAGGCGAGCGGCCTGCCCTATGCGTCGACCGTCCGGCAGAAGAACCTCGAGGGCGAGGAGCAGCCGGTCATGCATGCCTGCGGGCATGACGTGCACATCACGTCGCTGGTCGGCACTGCGCGGCGGCTGGCGGCGATGAAGGATCAGTGGCGCGGCACCATCCTCTTCATCGTCCAGCCGGCCGAAGAGCGGATCGGCGGCGCGCGCAAGATGCTCGAGGACGGGCTCTACACCCGCTTTCCCAAGCCTCAATATGCGCTCGCCTTCCATGTCACGTCCGAACATCCGACCGGGCGCATCGCGGCCGATCCGGGGATCACCGCCTCCTCATCCGACAGCGTCGATATCGTGATCCACGGGGTTGGCGCGCATGGCGCCTCGCCGCACATGGGCAAGGACCCGATCGTGATGGGCGCCCAACTGGTGATGGCGCTCCAGACTTTGGTGAGCCGTGAGATCGCACCGCTGCAGCCGGCGGTGGTGACTGTCGGCGCGTTCCGCAGCGGCCTGAAGCACAACATCATTTCCGACCGGGCCGAGCTGCAGCTGACGGTGCGCGCCGACGACGAGACGGTGCGCAAGACCCTTCTCGCCGGCATCCGGCGTGTCGCGGCCAATGTCGGCCGCATGAACGGTCTGCCCGAAGACAAACTGCCGCAAGTGACGGTGGTTCAATCGACCCCGGCCACCGTCAACGACCCAGCACTTTCCGCGCGGATCCGTAGCCGCTTCGTCCAGACGTTCGGCGATCAGGCCGTCATCTCCCCTCCCCGCACCGGCATGGGTGCGGAGGACTTCGCCTATTTCGTCCAGCCCGAGCTGGGCGTGAAGGGCGTCTATTTCTGGGTCGGCGGCACGCCACAGGCAGCATTCGACGCGCAAAAGGCAGGCGGCCCGCCCGTCCCCTCTCACCACTCACCATTGTTCAAGATCGATCCCGAACCATCGATCCGCCTCGGAACCGAGGGAATGACGCTCGCCGTGCTCGAGTTGATGAAGCCGCAATGAGGGGCTGGCCGCCGCCTGCCGAGCCGATCGGGCGGATCCCGCTGCGCTTCGACGCGGCCGGCGATGACGAGACCGTCACCAACCTGTCGGCAAGCGTGCGGATCGGGGCGAGCCTGTTCGTCGGCGGCGACGAGGCCTGCGCGATCGAGCGGCTGACGATCAGGCCTGACGGCGCCGGCGATCATCGCCGTTTCCCCCTTGCCGATCTGCTCGACCTTGCCGATCCGGAAGCCGAGGCGGACATCGAAGGGCTTGCCGAGTGCGACGGCTGGCTTTGGGTCGTCGGCAGCCATGCCCGGACCCGGCCTAAGGCCGAAAAGCAGGAGGATGGCTGCATCGATCTCGAGCAGCTCGCCGACCTGCGCGACACGCGCTCGCGCTGCCTGCTGGCCCGGCTGCCGCTGCTCCCGGACGGAGCCGGCTGGCAGCCGGTCAAGATCGACGGCAAGCGCCGAGCCGGACTGATGCCGCAGACCAAGCACGGCAATGCGCTCGCCAAGGCCCTGCGCGACGACCCACTGCTCGCGCCCTTCACCAAGGTTCCGGCCAAGGAAGGCGGCCTGGATGTCGAGGGCATCGCGGTCTGCGGCGATCGCGTGGCGCTGGGGTTGCGGGGCCCGGTGATCGGCACCCATGCCGTGCTGCTGGAACTGTCGGTCACGACGAGGAAGTCCGGGCGGATCGCGCTGAACGGCAGCCCCACGGTGCGACTGCTCGCAATGGAAGGGCTCGGCATCCGCGACCTGAAGCGGCACGGCGACGACCTGCTGATCTTGGCCGGGCCGACGACAGGGCTGAGTGGCCCGTGCGCCGTCTATCGCTGGGCCGACTGGGTGAGCGACCCGCCGCTGCACGATCGCAAGGTGCGTCTCCACCGGCCGGAGCGCATCCTCGAACTTCCCTTCGGCCGCGGCGAAGACCACCCTGAAGGCCTGGCGCTGATGGATGACGTCGGCCGCGCCCTGCTCGTTATCTGCGACAGTCCTTCATCGGAGCGGCTCGGCAAGGACGAGAAGACGATCACGGCCGACCTGTTCGAGCTGCCCGCCTGACGAACAGAAAGGCACCGAACCGATCAAAGGTGATCTTCCGGAACCATTGCTTGATGTAGCACCCGCACGACCGAAATCGCCTTGCCATCGAAGTCGTAAAAAATTCTGTGCTTGCCGATGCTAAGATAGCGGATCGGGGGCCTGATCCCTTCAAAGTGTGCTCCCGATTGAGGATGAAGGAGTAGCCGATCCAATGCTCTCTCGATCGCATCCATATAGGACCGCGCAACGTCGTCGCCGAAATTGTCACGACTGAACCCTTCTATCTCGATAAGGTCCAGCTCAGCCAATGGCTGAATGAGCAGGCTCGTCATGCAGACGCGTGACGCTTCTCTCGCAGCTCCTCGAAGACGCTCCGATAGTCCCGGCCAGGCCCGGACGCTCGCCCCTCGTCAATAGCGGCTTGCAACTTGGCCAATCTTCGGGCGCGTCGTTCATCCTCGCGCAGAAGATCACGAATATAGTCGCTCGGACTGCTATAGCGTCCTTCGTCCAACCTCTGGTCGATCCAGTTCTTCAGGCCGTCCGGCACCGAAACGTTGATCTGCGGCATGGGACCACTCCTACAATTTCGCGCAATATAGCACGTCAACGGAGCAGCACCAGCTCCTCGGCCATACTGGGATGGAGGGCGACGGTGTCGTCGAATGCCTGTTTGGTGAGGCCGGCCTTCACCGCTACGGCAGCGGCCTGCAGGATTTCCGGAGCGTCGGGGCCGATCATGTGCAGGCCCAGAATGCGGTCCGTCTCCGCTTCGCACACCATCTTGTAGAGTGCGCGCTCGTTGCGGTTGGCGAGGACGTTCTTCATCGGCCGAAAGTCCGACGAATAGACCCGGACGGCGCCATATTTCTGCTTGGCCTGGCTTTCGGTCAGCCCCACACCGGCCAGCGGCGGATGGCTGAACACGGCCGAGGGGATGCAATGATAGTCGACGCGCCAGGGCTTGTTGCCGAACACCGTGTCGGCAAACGCCTGGCCCTCGCGGATGGCGACGGGAGTGAGCTGCACGCGATTGGTGACGTCGCCCACGGCATAGATGCTGTCGACAGAGGACTTGCTGTCTTCGTCGACCACCACGGCGCCATTTCTGTCCAGCTTCACTCCTGCGTCTTCAAGCGCGAGCCCCTTGGTGTGAGGCACGCGGCCGGTTGCGAAGAGCAGCAGGTCGACGTCCATCGGCTCGCAGCCATCGAAGGTGATGTGCAGCCCCTCGCCTGTCTTCTCGATGCTCTTGAAGGTGGAGTTGAACTGGAAGTTGATTCCCTTGATCATCGAGATCTGCAGCAGCCGGTCGCGGATGCTTTCGTCATAGCCGCGCAGGATCACATCGGTGCGGTTCAGAATCGTCACTTCCGACCCGAACTCGTGGAAGATGCCGGCGAACTCATTGGCGATATAGCCGCCTCCCGCAATCAGAACGCGCTTGGGCAAGGTGTCGAGATGGAAGACCTCGTTGGATGTGATGCCATGTTCGGAGCCGGGCACGTCTGGGATAGCGGGCCAGGCGCCTGTCGCGATCAGGATATAGCGGCTGGAAACCTCGCGGCCGCTCGCCAGCCGCACCGTATTTGGGCCGGCGACTGTCGCCCGCTCCAGAATGATCTCGACCTTGTTGCTCTCAAGGGTCGTGGTGTAAGCGGCGTTCAACCGGTCCACCTCCGCCAGCACATTGTCGCGGAGCGTCGGCCAGTCAAAGTCGCACTTTGGAACGTTCCAGCCGAAGCGGCGGGCATCGGCCAGGTCTTCCGCGAAGTGCGCGCCATAGACGAGCAGCTTTTTCGGCACGCAGCCACGGATAACGCAGGTGCCGCCGACCTTATGCTCTTCGGCCAGCGCCACGCGCGCGCCGTGCGCCGCTGATACTCGCGCCGCGCGTACGCCGCCCGAGCCGCCCCCGATAACGAACAGGTCATAGTCGAACTCAGCCATCAGGTGCTCCTTAGCGCTTGCCGGACCGAGGCTGCAGCCAGACGGCTTTTTGCGCGAAATCGGTGACGATGCGGAAGCGCCGCAGCAGTTTGACGCCGACATTCGCATCGCCGGCGTTGGGCTGCTCGTCTATGGCAGCCCGGACATTGCGGAAGGTCACGCCCGCAATTCGGATCGTCCGGAGCGTGACGATGCGGCGGTCGACCGCGCCGCCGATGCCGCCGCCCTTTTCGGCGCCATGGCTGCGGGCGAGCAGACCGCTCCGCTCCGCGAAGGGCTTGCCGATCAGCAGGTCGGAGCCGTTGCCCAAGTCGAACTCCGCCAGCACCGCCTTGCCCTCGATCGTCACCGGCATCGTCTCGATGCCGTGATGCGACTTTAGCGGCAGCCGAACGCCTTTCGGTTGGCTCGTGCGGGGAATGGCGGCGATTTGGCCGCCCTCGATGTCGATTGACAGGCGGCTGGCGTCGAACAGCTCGCGGCCGACGATCGCGTCCAGCCGCCGTCCGAACAGCCGCTGGCCGACATCGTCGAGATCGATGACGGCGATGGTCAGGTTCGGCATCGACACGCCCAGCGCATCGATCCGCGCGCCCTGGATCAGTTCGGCTTCCGCACTGCCGCCGGAGCCTTTGGCGGTCACGGACTTGCCCTTGCCCGTGCCGATCCGGCGAGCAAAGTCATCGTCGATGAACGTCGCCTCGGCGGCAGAGTCCAGCACCGCTTCCGTCGCGACCCCGTTGATGGTGGCCGGAATGTAGAGGCGGTCGCCACGGACGGAGAGCGTGGCCGCGGCGATGAACAGGGAAATCATCGGAATGCCCTCGCCATCAGCGCGCGCGTGGAGGGGTCGAACTTCTCGGTGCCTTCATTCTCTATCGACTTGGCGATCTGCTTGCCGAGTTCGACGCCGAATTGATCGAACGGATTGATGCCGAGCAGCACGGCGTTGGCGAAGGTGCGGTGTTCGTAGAAGGCGATCAACGCGCCGAGGCTTGCGGGGTCGAGCCGCTCCAGCAGAATGGTGCTGGAGGGCCGGTCACCGGGATAGGCGCGCTGCGGGTCCTCGCTCTCCTTGCCGGTCATCAGCGCCGCGCCCTGGGCGAAGCAGTTGGTGAGAAGCGTCCGGTGATGCGCCTCGTCCTGATTGTCGCCGGCTTCCGCGACTGCGACGAACTCGACCGGGACAAGACGCGTGCCCTGGTGGAGCAGCTGGAACACGGCATGCTGGGCGTCGGTGCCGACTCCGCCCCAAGTGATCGGCGCCGTCGGCCAGGCGAGTGGTTCGCCCGAAGGTGTCACCCGCTTGCCGTTCGACTCCATCTCAAGCTGCTGGAGGTAGGAGGGCAGCAGCCGCAGCCGTTCGTCATAGGCAAAGACGGCGCGCGTCTCGCAGCCGCGGAGCTGCGCATAATAGAGATCGGCGAAGGCGGCGAGCAGCGGCGCGTTGCGGGCGGGCTCGGCCAGGCGGAAATGCCGGTCCATCTCGGCGGCGCCCTCGAGCAGGCTCTCGAACGCGTCCCAGCCAAGCGCCAGCGCGACCGGGAAACCGATGGAGGACCAGAGCGAATAGCGGCCGCCTACGCTCTCGGAAAAGGGCAGGATGCGGGTTTCGTCGACGCCCCATTCCATCGCCTTTTCGGGCGATGCGGTTAGCGCGACGACGCGCCCATAGGGATCCTCGACCCCCGCTTCCGCCATCCAGCTGAGAGCGCTTGCCGCATTCAGCATCGTCTCGGTTGTGGTGAAGGTCTTGGAGGCGACGAGAAGCAGGGTCGCGTGCGGATCGAAGTCGCGGGTCGCTTCTTCGATCGCGGCGCCATCCACGTTGGAGACCACCGCGACATCGTAGCGGTCGGCTTCGCGGCCCAGCGCGTCGATCAGCAGGTCGGGGCCAAGCGCCGATCCGCCAATGCCGACGTGGAGCACATGGCGGATATCGCCCAGCGCACCGGCTTCAATCGCATCGAGCAGCGCCCGCATGCGGTTGTGGAACGTCCGCGCGCGCGCGACGCTGTCCGGATTGCCCTCGCCCCGCTCGGCAGTGTGTTCAGCGGGACGGCCCTCGCTGGTGTTGACCACGCGCCCGCCGAACAGCGCCTCGCGCGCCTGCTTCAGCCCCTGGCGTTCGGCAAGCGCGCCGAACTGGGCCAGGAGATCGGCCGTGAGGTGCGTCTTAGTCCAGTCGAAATACAGACCGGCTGCCTCGAGGGTCAGGGTGCCGAGCCGGTCCGGGTCGCTTTCGAGCATCTGCTTGAGCGGCCTGCGCTCTTTCTCGACCGGCCAGAAATCCGCCATGAACAATCTCCTCGCCCGCGGCTTCTAGTCGGCAGACCCCAGCATGCAAGGAGGTGCGGCATGGCCAAGGAGAATGACCCCGACATAATCATCGGGCGCGACGATGCCGAAGTGGAGCCGGAAGACCGCCCGGCGGATGCCAAGGAGCGCGGTCATCCACTGCCTGCCGCGGGCAATGCGCGGCACGGCACGATACCGGAGCATATCGAGCGCAAGCGCGGCCATGGCGATAATTAGCGCCGGCGCAAGTTTCGCTTAACGCTGTTCCTTGCGGGCCCGTTAAGCCCGGTCCCCTAGCTTTCGTCCGGCAAGCCGGAGGAAGCTCAATGATCGCGTTCGGCACCGGCGCACGGGTGCAGCAGGATCGGCGGGAAGAGCCGCGTGAGGAAATCTATCACCGCGCCCGCGCCGTGATCGGCGGGACTTTGGTTCCGCTTCAGCTCGTCAACATCTCGGCGAGCGGTTTCATGGCGCGCACCGAAGCGGCAGTGGAACCTGGCGCCAAGCTGAAGATCAGGCTGCCGGTGGTCGGCGAATGCGACGCGGAAGTGCGCTGGGCGCTGGCCGGCCGCATCGGCTGTCAGTTCGCCCGCTCGATCGACTTGCCCCGTTATCTGGAGCTGCTCGGCACCTTGGCGAAGGAAGCTCGCTAGCGCCCTAGTGGGCGTGGCCGTCCTCGGGCTTGGGCTCAGGCTTCGGCTCGGGCTTGCCTTTTTCATGATCGCAGCAGGGCTTGTGCTGCTTGCAGCATTCGACGCCTTCCTTGCAGCAATCCGCCGCATGCGCGGCGCCCGCTGCAAAGGCCAGGGCCGCGATCATCGCCATCAATCTCGTCATCAGCCGCACTCCTCGTCCTTTCAGACTAACACGAGAGCCGGCCGATTCACCAGTCTCTAACCTCCTGTCCATAAACCGGGATCAATGGGGAGGGCACGGCCATAGCACTGCAGCGCATTTCGCCGGACGAGGTCGAACTCGGCATGTTCATCCAGGGCTTTGACGGCTCCTGGTTCGACCATCCCTTCTGGCGCACCCGCTTCGTCCTGACCAAGGAGCGCGACCTCCAGCGCGTGCGCGAGAGCGCCGTCGCCGCCGTGTTCATCGACGATGAACGAGGGGTCGCGCCCAATCCGCGGATCGAGATCTCGAACCCCGCCGCCAGCTGGCAACCGCCGGCCCGGCCCTCGGCGCCCTATATCCAGGCGCGCCCGGCACCGGTGCAACGGCCGGCGCAGAGCTTTGCCTCCAGCTATTCGCGCGCCACCAAGCTGTTCGGCCGCTCCAAGCGCGTCGTCTCGGCCATGTATTCGGACGTGCGGCTGGGCAAGGCGATCAAGGCCGAGAAGCTGCTGCCGATGGTCGATGAGATCACCAGCTCGATCGACCAGAGCCCGCATGCCTTTCTCAGCATCGCGCAGCTGAAGAGCCGGCACGAATATCATTACATGCATTCGGTCGCCGTCTGCGCGCTGATGATCAATCTGGCGCGGGAGCTGCGCTTCGGCGACGCGGCGGTGCGCGACGCCGGCATGGCAGGACTGCTGCACGATATCGGCAAGGCGGTGATGCCGGCCGAGGTGCTCGACAAGCCCGGCGAGCTGACTTCCGACGAGTTCGACATCATGAAGACGCACCCGGTGCGCGGCCGGGAGCTGCTGGCGCGCAGCAGCGGCGTCAATCACAACGCGCTCGACGTGTGCCTTCATCATCATGAGCGATTCGACGGCAGCGGCTATCCGGACGGCCTGACTGGCGACCGCATAACCTTGTTCGCGCGCATGGCCGCGCTCTGCGACGTCTATGACGCGGTCACGTCCGAGCGCTGCTACAAGAGGCCCTGGACTCCGGTCGAGGCGGTCCAGACGATGCGCGGCTGGTCCGGCCATTTCGATCCGGAGATGTTCGAACTGTTCGTGAAGAGCGTCGGCATCTATCCGGTCGGCGCGTTGGTGAGGCTGAAATCCGGCCGCTCGGCGATGGTGATCGGCGAAAATCCTGACGATCCCTCGCGCCCGCCCCTACTCTCGGTCGCCGATGCGCAGCATCCCGAAGTCCAGCGCATCGATCCCGGCTCGGACGAGATTGTCGGCATGGAGTCGGAAGAGACGCTGGAACTGGAGAGTTGGGAGACGAAGCGGACGTCGCTGATCAAGCGCTTCCGCTCTTGACACCCGGCCGTCATCCCGAACTTGGTTCGGGATAAGGATTGAGCCGCGGTAGGTTTGAGGGCTCTCTCGAGCGCTGAGTGACCGATACCTTATCCCGAAACAAGTTCGGATGACGGCTCTGCATGTTACCCACTCCGCAGCAGGTTCACGCCGGCGTCGCGCTCGAACAGGTAAAGCGCCAGTCGCGCGGCGCGGCCGCGTTCGCCCTCTAATCCGCCATCGCGGTCCACGAGCAAGCGCGCATCCTGGCTGGCGACGGGCAGCAACTCGTTGAGCAGATCCGGGGTGGCGAGCTTGAAGACATGCTCACCTGATTGGCGTGTGCCGAGCAGTTCTCCAGGGCCGCGCAGCTTCAAATCCTCCTCGGCGATGCGGAAACCGTCATTGGTATCCCGCATCAGGGCGAGTCGCGAGCGCGCGGTCTCGCTCAACTGGGGCGAGCGCAGCAGCAGGCAGACCGACTTGCCCTCGCCGCGCCCCACGCGCCCGCGCAATTGGTGGAGCTGGGCGAGCCCGAAGCGGTCGGCATGTTCGATGATCATCAGGGTCGCCTTCGGAACGTCGACCCCCACTTCAATCACTGTAGTGGCAACCAGCACCGAGAGGCGGCCGCTTGCGAATGCCGCCATGACGGCATCCTTCTCCGGCCCTTTCATGCGGCCGTGCACCAGCCCAACGCGGTCGCCGAAGCGCAGCTGCAGGGCGGCGGCGCGCTCTTCCGCCGCGGCAAGGTCGCTCTTCTCACTCTCCTCGACGAGCGGGCAGACCCAATAGGCCTGGCCGCCGCTCTCAATGTGCCGCCCAAGCCCGTCGACGAGTTCGGCCAGTCGTTCGTCGGAGATCACCCGAGTCTCGATGGGCTGACGCCCAGGCGGCATCTCGTCCAGGCGGCTGACGTCCATCTCACCATAGTGAGTCAGCGTTAGCGTGCGCGGGATGGGCGTCGCGGTCATCACCAGCAGGTGCGGCGGCTTCTCGGCCTTCTGGCTCAGCATCAGCCGCTGCGCGACCCCGAAGCGATGCTGTTCATCAACGACAGCAAGGCCCAAGCGCTTGTAGTTCACACTTTGCTGGAAGATGGCGTGAGTGCCGACCAGAATGTCGATCGAACCGTCAGCCAGCCCCATCAGTGTTGAGTCCCGCGCCCGCCCCTTCTCGCGTCCGGTCAAAATGGCAACGTTGACGGGCAACCCGGCCAGCATGCGCGTCAGCGAGTCGAAATGCTGGCGCGCGAGGATCTCGGTCGGGGCGAGCAGCGCCCCCTGGGTGCCCGCCTCCACCGCCACGAGCAACGACATCAGCGCCACGAGCGTCTTGCCGGAGCCGACATCGCCTTGCAGCAGCCGCAGCATCGGCGTGGATTGGGCGAGGTCGCCTTCAATCTCACGCACCGCCCGGCTTTGCGCGCCGGTCGGTGCATAAGGCAGCTTCAGCGCGTCGCGCAGCCGTCCATCGCCCTGCAGCGGCTGCCCCTTGCGGCGTCGCGTCGAGGCGCGGACCAGCATCAGCGCAAGCTGGTTGGCGAAGATTTCGTCATAGGCGAGCCGGCACCGCGCCGCCTGGTCGGATGGGTCGGCATGCACCGCCGCCAAAGCCCGGCGCCAAGGCGTCCAACCACGCTGACGCAGCAGGCTGGGCTCGATCCACTCAGGCAGTTCGGGCGCGCGATCCAAAGCCTGCTCGACCAACTGACCGAGCCGCCGCGAGGTGATGCCCTCCGACAGCGGATAGACGGCCTCGCGCGTCGCCGGCGGCTCCTCGCCCTGCTTTAGAACCAGGTCCGGATGGACGATCTGCAGCCACTCGCCATAGCTTTCGAGCTTGCCGGATACGGTGCGCGCCTCGCCCAACGGCAGCAGCTTCTTCGCCCATCCCGGGTTGCCGCCGAAATAGACGAGGCTGACGTAATTGCCCGCCGAGTCCGTCGCGTGCACGCGAAAAGGGCCACGCCCGCCTGACTGACGATAATCGACGGGCGTCAGCGCAATGGTGACAACCTGGCCCACGTCACTCTGATCGAGCCGATCCACCCGTTTCCGATCGATCCAGCCGCTGGGCAGATGAAAGGCGACATCCACCGCGCGCTTCAGGCCGAGCCGTTCGAGCGGCTTCTTCAGACCCGGTCCGATGCCCTTCAGCGCCTCCACTTCGGCGAACAGCGGATTGAGGATTTCGGGTCGCATGCCTAAGTGCAGCCTCTAACCACATCGCCGGAGCGCCCGCCAGCGCCGTCCGGCTGTACCCTATTGGAGTATCGAACCGTGCCCCACCGTCTTTGCGAGGAGCGAAGCGACGAAGCAATCCAGCGGCGCCGAAGCTGGATTGCTTCGCTCCGCTCGCAATGACGGAAGGACAGAGATGGATCGGGAGACTCGCCTGAAACGCCTGCGCTTCCGCGCGTGGCACCGCGGCACAAAGGAAGCGGACCTGCTCGTCGGCGGCTTTTTCGATCGCTACTCGAATGGGTGGAACGATGAGCAGATCGGCTGGTTCGAGGCGCTGATGAACGAGCAGGATGTGGACATCATGGCCTGGGCGATCGGCTCGGCGCCGGTGCCGGAGCAATGGCGGGGCGAGATGATGAACCGTCTGCAGCGCGTCGATTATATTCCGATTTCGGAGTGAGCCATCCCCGTCATCGCGAGGAGCGCAGCGACGAAGCGATCCACTGCTGCCGAAGCTGGCTTGCTTCGCTGCGCTCGCAATGACGAACCAAAGAGCCTTATGCCCGACCTGAAGAAAATCCTCTCCGCATCCGAGCCGCTCACCCTCGCCTCCGTGCCAGGCGGGTTCCTGCCTTGGCTGATGGCCGATCTGGCACGCGCCTCCTCGAAGCGCGCGGTGTTCGTGGCGTCGGACGAGGCCGCTATGCGCGCGCTGGTCGATGCCGCCGGATATTTTGCACCGGAGCTGGAGGTGCTGACCTTCCCGGCCTGGGATGTGCTGCCTTACGACCGCGCCTCGCCGTCGCTGCGCATCCAGTCGGAACGGATCGCGGCATTGCACCGCCTGCTGCAGAAGCCTGGCGCTGCGCAATTGCTCGTCACCACCGCCAATGCCGCGACTCAGCGCACGCTGACGCCCTTTCGCATCCGCCAGCTGGTGGCGAAGCTCGCGCCGGGCGAGCGGATCGACCGGGACCAGCTTGCGGCCAAGCTCACCGCCAACGGCTATAGCCGCGTCGACACTGTGGCCGAGGCCGGCGAGTTCGCCATCCGCGGCGGCCTGATCGACCTGTTCCCGACCGGCGAGGACTATGCGCTGCGGCTCGATTTCTTCGGCGACGAGATCGAGAATGTGCGTCGCTTCGACCCGGCCGACCAGCGCACCATCGACCGGATCGAAGGCTTCACGCTGATGCCGGCGTCCGAGGCTCTGCTGGACGAGGACAGTATCAAGCGCTTTCGCAGCCGCTACCGGGAGGCGTTCGGCGCCACCGCCACGGGCGATCCGCTCTACGAAGCGGTGTCGGAGGGCCGCCGGCTTGCGGGCATGGAGCATTGGCTGCCGCTGCTGGAGGACAAACTCTCGACGCTGTTCGATCATCTCGGCGACGACGCGGTGATCGTCCGGGATTTCGGCTCCAGCGCCGCGGCGGATCAGCGCTTCGAGGCGATCGACGATTATTATGCCAATCGCCAACGCGCGATGACGGCTCAGCCCGGCAGCTATCGCCCGGTCGAGCCGCCGCGCCTCTATATGGCCGCGGACGAATGGCGCGACGCCATCGAGGCGCAGCCGGTGCACCTCGCCACGCCATTTGCCGCCCCGGAGACCGACAAGAGCCTCGACTTCGCCGTAGAGGGGCCGCGGGACTTCGCGCCCGAGCGGGCCCAGAACGCCAACGTTTATGAGGCGGTGGTCAAGCATGTCGGCAAGCTGAAGAAGGACGGCCGCCGCGTCATCCTGGCGAGCTATTCGAACGGCGCGCGCGAGCGGCTGGCGAACCTGCTGGGCGACCATGGCCTGAAGAACGCAAAGCCAGCAGAGGACTGGCAGGACGCGCTCGGCACGGCCGACAAGGCCAATGCCGCCTTGGTCGTTCTTCCCCTCGATCACGGCTTCACCACGCCCGATGTGGCGCTGCTGACCGAGCAGGACATGCTCGGCGACCGGCTCGTTCGCCGCCGCAAGCGCCGCAAGCAAGCCGACGCCTTCCTGAACGAACTGGCGACGCTCAGCCCCGGCGACCTGGTCGTGCACGTCGATCATGGCATCGGCCGCTATGAAGGGCTGACCCAGGTGCCCGTCGCCAAGACGCCGCATGACTGTGTCGCGGTCAGCTATTCCGGCGGCGACAAGCTCTACGTGCCGGTCGAGAATCTCGAAGTCCTCTCTCGCTACGGCAGCGAGAGCGAAGGCGTCGCGCTCGACAAATTGGGCGGCGAGGCATGGCAGCGGCGCAAGGCCGCAATGAAGGAGCGCATCCGCGAGATCGCGCACGAGCTGATCAAGACCGCCGCCGAACGGGCGCTTAGGCCCGCCGAAGTGGCCGAGCCGGACAGCGGCAGCTACCCCGCCTTCGCCGACCGGTTCCCCTATGAGGAGACGGACGACCAGGATCGGGCGATCGAGGATGTGCTCGGCGACCTCTCCGCGGGCAAGCCGATGGATCGGCTCGTCTGCGGCGATGTCGGCTTTGGGAAGACCGAGGTTGCCCTTCGTGCCGCGTTTGTGGCGGCCATGTCCGGGCTGCAGGTCGCGGTGGTGTGCCCGACTACGCTTCTTGCCCGCCAGCACTACAATACCTTTTGCGATCGCTTTCAGGGCTTTCCGCTGAAGATTGGCCGCCTGTCTCGCCTGGTGCCGCCGAAGGAAGCCAAAGAGACCAAGCAGGGTCTATCCGAGGGCAAGATCGACATCGTCGTTGGTACTCATGCCATTCTGGCAAAAGGCATAGAGTTCAAACAGTTGGGGCTCGTCGTTGTCGACGAGGAGCAACGGTTCGGCGTCACCCACAAGGAACGGCTGAAGGCCCTGAAGACCGACGTGCACCAGCTGACGCTGACCGCGACACCGATACCGCGGACGCTGCAAATGGCGATGTCGGGTTTGCGCGATCTGTCGGTGATCCAGACGCCTCCGGTCGATCGCCTAGCAGTCCGCACCTATGTCATGCCTTGGGATCCCGTGGTGCTGCGCGAGGCTTTGCTCCGCGAACATTATCGCGGCGGTCAGTCTTACTTCGTTACTCCCCGGATCGCGGACCTGCCCGACATCGAGGAGTTCCTGCGCAAGGATGTGCCGGAAGTCCGCTACGTCGTCGCGCACGGCCAGATGGCGCCGACCGAGGTGGAGGAGCGCATGTCCGCTTTCTACGACCGGCGCTACGACGTGCTCGTATCGACCACGATCATCGAAAGCGGCATCGACATTCCGAGCGCCAACACGCTGATCGTCAACAATGCCGACCGGTTCGGGCTGGCCCAGCTCTACCAGCTGCGCGGGCGTGTCGGGCGGGCCAAGATCCGGGCCTATGCCTATCTGACCACGCCCGCCGACACGTCGATCACCGACACGGCCGAGAAGCGGCTCAAGATTCTCTCCGATCTCGACAGTCTCGGCGCCGGTTTCCAGCTCGCCAGCCACGATCTCGATATTCGCGGCGCCGGCAATCTGCTCGGCGACGAGCAATCAGGGCACATCAAGGAAGTCGGCTTCGAACTCTACCAGTCGATGCTGGAAGAGGCGATCACCGAGGCGAAGATGGGCGGGCGGCGCGACGAAGTGAGACGCGACGAGTTCTCGCCGACCATCACCGTCGATGTGCCGGTGATGATCCCGGAAGACTATGTGCCCGACCTCGACCTGCGCATGGGCCTATACCGGCGCATCAACGAACTGGAGTCGGCGGAGCAAATCGAAGGGTTCGCGGCCGAGCTGATCGACCGGTTCGGCAAGCTCCCCGCCCCGACCGAGAACCTGATCCGGCTGATCGAGATCAAGCTGAACGCCAAGGCGGCATGCGTGTCGAAGATCGAGACGGGTCCGAGGGGCGCGGTCGTCACCTTCCACAACGACACGCCGCCCGACGTGCCGGCGGTGCTGCAATATGTGGAGAAGATCGGCGAAACGGCCAAGCTGCGGCCTGACTCCAAGCTGGTCATCACGCGCGACTGGGCGAATCCGAAGCAGCGGCTGAACGGCGCGCTGCAGCTGTCGCGCGGGCTGGCGAAGCTCGCCGGCTGACACGATCCGTCCTAACGTGTCGCCGACGCCAATTAAGCGATAGTCGGTGTAGCGTTGAGCAGAGCCGCTTTTGCTGATCCCGGCGCATTTCTCCGGCACGCCCATATTCTCGTCCGATTTTTGCGACTCCTGCATGGGTTGACGGGAAGTGCCGCCAGCGCCGAAACCTGATGCTGGTCGACACCGGGGGTGGGAATGGACGCGAGGGAAGCGGAGTCACTCGCCGGAGCCAGGCAGAGCGAAAAGCTTGTTATCGCGGCCTCGTCGCTCGGCACCGTGTTCGAGTGGTATGATTTCTACCTCTACGGGCTGCTGGCTTCGATCATCTCGGCGCAGTTCTTTTCGGGCGTCAATGAGACGACCGGCTTCATCTTCGCGCTCGCCGCTTTTGCCGCTGGTTTTGCGGTGCGGCCGTTCGGGGCGGTCTTGTTCGGGCGGATTGGGGATCTGGTCGGGCGCAAGAACACCTTCCTGGTCACGATGGGCATCATGGGCCTGTCGACCTTCATCGTCGGCTTGCTGCCAAGCTATGCGAGCATCGGCGTGGCGGCGCCTGCCATGCTCGTTATCCTGCGGCTGCTGCAAGGACTGGCGTTGGGGGGCGAATATGGCGGGGCGGCGACCTATGTGGCTGAACATGCGCCCGATCACCGGCGCGGGCTCTACACCAGCTTCATCCAGACGACGGCGACCCTGGGCCTGTTCGCTGCCCTGCTGGTGGTGATCGGTGTGCGCTCGGCCTTGGGCGAAGCGGCTTTCGCGGACTGGGGCTGGCGCATCCCGTTCCTCGTCTCCCTGCTGCTGCTCGCCGTATCGATGTGGATCCGGCTGCAGTTGAGCGAGAGCCCGGTGTTCAAGAAGATGAAGGAGGAAGGCACCACCTCCAAGGCGCCGCTGACGGAGGCGTTCGCGCGCTGGGGCAATCTGAAGCTGGTGCTGATTGCCTTGTTCGGCGCCGTCGCGGGTCAGGCGGTGGTCTGGTACACGGGGCAGTTCTACGCGCTCTTCTTTCTGGAACGGACGCTGAAGGTCGATGGCGCAACCGCCAACATCCTGATCGCGGTGGCGCTCGCAATTGGCGCTCCCGCCTTCATCTTCTTCGGCTGGCTATCCGACCGGATCGGGCGCAAGCCGATCATCCTCGCCGGATGCATGCTCGCCGCGCTGACCTATCTGCCTGTGTTCGGCTGGCTGACCCAGGCCGCGAATCCCGCGCTCGCCGCAGCGCAGGCGCGGGCACCTGTCGTGGTGACAGCAGACCCGGCGAGTTGCTCGGTCCAGTTCGATCCAATCGGCCGCAACAAATTCGATCGCACCGGCTGCGACATCGCCAAGTCGCTCCTGGCCAAGTCGGGCGTGCCCTATACCTCGGCGGGCGGCAGCGGCACCGGAGCGACAGTGTCCATTGGCGAGCGCAACATCGGCTATGCCGGTGTCGCAGACGATTTTCGCATGGCTATTACCACAGGCTTGGAAGAAGCCGGCTATCCCGCCAGGGCAGACCCCGCCGCGATGAACAGGCCGCTGATCGTGGCGCTATTGGTCTGGCTCGTGCTGCTGGTGACGATGGTCTATGGGCCGATCGCCGCGTTGCTCGTCGAGCTGTTCCCCGCGCGCATCCGCTACACCTCGATGTCGCTGCCCTATCACATCGGCAATGGCTGGTTCGGCGGCTTCTTGCCGACGATCGCCTTTGCGATGGTCGCGGCGAGCGGAAACATCTATCGCGGCCTCTGGTACCCCATCGTCGTCGCCGGCCTGACAGTGGTTATCGGCGCCCTCTTCCTTCCCGAGACGCGCACCCGCAAGATCACCGATTGAACGCCTCGTCATTGCGAGGAGCGATAGCGACGAAGCAATCCAGAGTGGCCGCGCGCCGAAAATGGATTGCTTCGCTGCGCTCGCAATGACGATGCCCTAAAGTAGCCGCAGCTGCGCCCCGTCAGGCGGGCGGAACAGGTCGGTGCGGAGGTCCATCCGCGCGTCGTTCAAGCCAAGCTTTTTGCACATGCGATGGAAGCGGGTGCGGAGCAGGTCGGCCCACGGCCCCTGCCCCTGCATGCGCGAGAAGAAGTTCGGGTCGTTGTCGCGGCCGCCGCGGATCGACTGGATGATCGACATCACCTTGTCGGCGCGGTCGGGGAAATGCTCGTCGAGCCAGGCTCGGAATAGGGGAGCAACCTCGTGCGGGAGGCGGACCGGCAGAAAGAAGGCGCCTCGGGCACCCGCGTCCGCTGCCCGTTCGATCAGATGCTCCATCTCGTGATCTGTGATTGCTGGGATCACCGGCGAGATCGACACGAACACAGGGATGCCGGCTTCGGCGAGCTTCCGAACCGCGGCGAGCCTCTTTTCGGGATGCGGTGCGCGTGGCTCCACAGTGCGCGCCACCTTGGGATCGAGCGACGTGATCGACAGCGCCACGGCAGTCAACCCCTGCGCCGCCATTGGGCCAAGCAGGTCGATGTCGCGCGTCACCCGGTCTGACTTGGTGGTGATCGACGCGGGGTGGCGGCACTCGCTCAAAACTTCGAGCACGCTGCGCGTGATCCGCCATTTGCCCTCAATCGGCTGATAGGGGTCTGTGTTGGTGCCCATTGCGATCGGGCGGGGGCTGTAGCCCGGCTTCATCAGCTCGGCGCGGAGCAGTACCGCGGCATCAGGCTTGGCGAACAGCTTCGTCTCGAAGTCGAGTCCGGGCGAGAGGTCGTGATAGGCGTGGCTCGGCCGGGCAAAGCAATAGATGCAGCCATGTTCACAGCCGCGATAGGCGTTGATCGAGCGGTCAAAGGGAACGTCGGGCGACGCGTTCCTGGTGATGATCGTCTTTGGCTTTTCGACCGTCACCGAGGTGCGCAGCGGCGGCGGCTCGCCGTCAATCCAGCCTCGTTCGTCCAGCCAGTCGCCATCCGCGACCCGCTCGGGCAGATTGAAGCGGGCACTCTCCCGATTGAGCGTCGCACCTCGCGCAGGCCGGAGACTCGAGTCCATGTCCCTGTTTAGAACATAATAGGAACATCAGCAACTAACTCCAGCGGCTGATCGCTTCCTGCGCCGACAAGGCTTCGGTCGGACCGATCTTCGTCGCGGCGTTTGCAAAGCGAGGAGCCGGCGCGGCTTGGGTCACGCCATTTGCCACCGCGACGCTCTCCCGCGCTTGATTATGCGGATGGCTGGGCGCTTCGGCGAAGCTCAGCACGGGCGTCACACAAGCATCGGTGCCGGCGAAGATCTTAGCCCATTCGTCGCGGGTCTTCTCGCGAAACCTGGCCGCGAATCCCTGTGCGAGTTCCGGCCAACGATTGGGCGGGAATTGCGGGAAGTCCGCGGCATCCAGCCTCAGCCCCTCAAGGCAAGCCGAATAGAATTGTGGCTCAAGGCAGCCTACCGCGACATATTTGCCGTCGGCGCATTCGTAGCAGCGGTAAAAATGCGCGCCGCCGTCGAGCAGATTCGCCTCGGGCCGGTCCTGCCATTGCCCGGCCGCCAGGAAAGCGTGGAACATCGACAGCAGGGTCAGCGTGCCCTCGGTCATCGCCACGTCCACGACATCGCCCTGACCCGTTTCCCGCGCGCGGATCACGGCGGCGAGCACGCCCGAGACCAGGAACATCGCGCCGCCGCCATAATCGCCGACCAAGTTCAACGGGGGCACGGGCGGCTCGCCGGCGCGGCCGATCGCGTGCAGCGCGCCAGTCAGGGAGATATAGTTGATGTCGTGCCCGGCCATTTGTGCGAACGGGCCCGTCTGGCCCCAGCCAGTCATCCGGCCATAGACCAGCCGGGGATTTAGGGCTTGAACCTGCTCTGGCCCAAGCCCCAGCCGCTCCATCACGCCAGGCCGATAGCCTTCGAGCAGCACATCCGCCTTACCGAGCAGCGACCGGGCAAGCTCCTGTCCGTCCTCACTTTTCAGATCGGCCTCGACAGTCGCGCGGCTCCGTTCGAGCACGCCTATCGTGCGCGCGCCAGGCCTTACAAGCCGCACAACGTCCGCGCCCATGTCCGCCAGGATCATCGCGGCGAGCGGTACCGGCCCGATCGCTTCCATCTCCACGATCCGCACACCCGCAAGCGGGCCCTGCCCGTTCGCCATAGCCTGTCTCCTTTCCGCTCACCCTTCCGCATCGAACGCGGGCGGGAAAGCCCCTTGACCGAAACAATCCACAGGCAGACCATCATCGCTTCGACTCACCAGACGCGAGCAGCCGCGTCTTCTTCGCGGAACTGCTTGCGCGGCAGACGAAGGAGACGATCATGCCTGGTAGATCAGCTGGCACACGCGCGATCGCGCTTGTCGGGCCCGGTGGAGCTGGCAAGACCAGCCTTGCCGAGGCCCTTCTTTTTTGCAGCGGTGCGATCGATCGGCAGGGCAGCGTCGACAACGGCAATTGCGTCGGCGACGCCTCTCCGGAAGCGCGAGCGCGAAGGGGCTCGACCGAGCTCAATCTGATGCATTTCGACTATCTCGACGATCATTTCGCGCTGATCGACACGCCGGGCTCGGTCGGCTTCGTCGCGGACGGTGCGCTGGCGCTCGCCACCTGCGATCTCGCCGTGGTGGTGATCGACCCGGAACAGGGCCGCGCCCAGCTCACCGAGCCGACGCTTCGCCAACTCGAAGCGATGGACATTCCCCACATCATCTTCGTCAACAAGATCGATCAGGCACGCGGCCGGCTCCGCGACCTGCTGGAAGTGCTGCAGCCGCTCTCGTCCAAGCCCCTGCTGGCGCGCCACATTCCGATCTGGGAAGGCGACCGCATCACCGGTTTCGTGGACGTCGGGCTCGAGCGCGCCTTCCACTACGTGCCCGGCAAACCGTCCGAGCGCACCGAGATACCGCCCGAGCTGATGGAACGCGAAGTGGCGGACCGCATGCACCTGCTCGAGCAGCTCGCCGACCATGACGATTCACTGCTCGAACAATTGCTGATGGACGAGACGCCCGACCAGAAGACGGTGCTCGCCGACCTGGCCCGCGAGACGAGCGAGCATCTGGGAGTTCCCGTCATGTTCGGCTCGGCGCTGAACGGATTCGGGGTCCGGCGGCTGCTCAAGGCATTGCGCCATGAAGCGCCCGCGCCGGAGCGCGCAGCGATGCGTCTCGGCACCGATGATGCCTGCGCCTTCGTTTTCAAGATTTCGAACGGCAACCAGATCGGTCGACTGGCCTATGTCCGGGTGTTCGGCGGCGCCTTGTCGGAAGGCGCGGAGCTGAAGGGCGCACGAGGGCCGGTGCGGGTTGGTACGCTCCTGCGTATGCAAGGCGAACGGAGCAGCAAGGTACCGCGCGCCGGACAAGGCGAAGTGATCGCGATCGCCAAGATCGAAGGGGTGCAGGCGGGCGAATGGCTGACCGGCAAAGGCCAGGGCTATGAGACGCCGACCGTGCCGCGCGTCACCGCCAATCACGTCGTCGCCATCTCCCCCAAGAACCGCAACGACGATGTGAAGCTCTCGACCGCCCTCCACAAGCTGACCGAGGAAGATGGCGCGCTCACCTGGGAACAGGATGAAGTGCACCACGAGACCCTGCTCAAGGGAATGGGCGACGAGCATCTGAATGTCGTGCTCGCCCGGCTGAAGCGACGCTACGGCGTCGACGTGACCAGCCGGCCCGCGACCGTCGGCTACAAGGAATCGATCCGCCGCACCGTCACGCAGCGTGGACGCCATAAGAAACAATCGGGCGGCCATGGCCAATATGGCGATTGTCTGATCGAGCTGCGCCCGCTGCCGCGCGGCTCCGGCTTCGTGTTCGAGGACAAGATCACCGGTGGCGCGATCCCCCGGCAATATATCCCGGCGGTGGAGGCCGGCATCAGGGACGCGATGATGAAGGGGCCGCTCGGCTTTCCAGTAGTGGACGTCGCGGTCACGCTGACGGACGGCAGCTTCCATTCGGTGGACAGTTCCGAACTCGCCTTCCGCACGGCAGGCCGGATCGCCATGTCCGAAGCGCTTGCCGCCGCTCAGCCCTATTTGCTGGAGCCGGTCTCAAAAGTGACGATCCTCGCGCCGAACAGCGCGACGTCCAAGGTCACGTCGGCGATCTCGTCACGGCGCGGGCAGATGCTGGGGATGGAGCCGCGCGAAGGCTGGCATCGTTGGGACAAGGTAGAGGCGCTGCTGCCCTCGTCAGCGCTCCAAGGACTCGATGCCGACCTGCGATCGATGAGCCAGGGCCTGGCGAGCTACACTGCCGAGTTCGACCATCTGCAGGAAATCAGCGGCAAGCTGGCCGATGAAGTGGTTCATAAGCAGCTCGAGGCGGCTTGAGCCAGAATTGATCCGTTCGCTTCGAGCGAAGTCGAGAAGCGTATCTCGACTCGCTCGATACGAACGGAAGCGGCGCTTACCGTTAACGGTAGCAGTTCCGCGACTGGCGTCCGCGCTGGATCTCGCGGCCCAGCAGGGCACCGCCGGCGGCGCCGAGGACAGTGCCGAGCGTCCGGTCACGGCCGCCGTCGAGCGAGCGACCGAGCAGCGCACCCGCCGCACCGCCAAGGACGAGGCCGGTGGTGCCGCTGCCCCGGCGGCAGCGATAAGTGTTGGGCTGCGCATAGTAAGTGCGCCCGTCACGGGCATAGTAACGCTGCGCTTCCGCCGGAGCCTCCAGGACCACAGCGGTGGGAACGGCGGTACCGGCAACGGCCAGAGCCATCATGAGCTTTCGCATAATCTTTACTCCCTCTCGCGACCTCACGAATCGCTTTTGCCAAAGCGCGCCTGAACCGACTCCGAGCGGCTTGTTCATGCAGCAGCAGGATTGGTTACGCAGGTGACGTAAGCGGACCAGGGCGCTATGATGCGCCTTTAATGCCAGACTCCATGATGTTCCCTCACCGGCACCTGCTCGGGATCGCCGGTCTTCAGCCGCACGAGATTTCGTTCCTGCTCGACGAGGCGGAGCAGTGGGTAGAGCTCAACCGCACGACCGAAAAGCGCGACAACCGCCTCCGCGGCCTGACCCTTATCAACGCCTTTTTCGAAAACTCGACGCGCACGCTGCTGAGCTTCGAGATCGCCGGCAAGAGGCTCGGCGCCGACGTCGTCAACATGCACGCGGCGCAGTCGAGCGTGAAGAAAGGCGAAACGCTGATCGACACGGCGATGACCTTGAACGCGATGAGGGCCGACGTGATGGTGATCCGTCATGCGAGCTCGGGGGCGGTGCAGCTGATCGCCGACAAGGTCGACTGCCCGGTCCTGAACGCCGGCGACGGGCGGCACGAGCATCCGACCCAGGCCCTACTCGACGCGCTCACCATTCGACGCCGCAAGGGCAGCATCCATGGCCTGACCGTCGCCATATGCGGCGACGTGCTCCACAGCCGGGTCGCACGCTCTAACATCCTCGCACTGACCTCGCTCGGCGCGGATGTGCGGGTGGTCGGCCCGCCGACGCTGATCCCCGCGGAGGTGGAGCGGATGCGCGTGCGCTGTTTCACCGACTTCGATCGCGGGCTGGACGGCGCCGATGTGGTGATGATGCTGCGCCTACAGATGGAGCGGATGACGGGCGGCTTCGTGCCCTCCTTGCGCGAATATCACCAGTTCTGGGGCCTAACGCCTGAACGCCTCGCCCGCGCCAAGCCGGACGCAATCGTCATGCATCCCGGGCCGATGAACCGCGGCGTCGAGATCGCGTCCAGCGTCGCCGACCATCCTGACCGCTCCGCCATCACCGAGCAGGTGGAGATGGGCGTCGCCGTGCGCATGGCCTGCCTGGACGTGCTGACGCGTAAGCGCCGCGGCCTGGAGGGCTGGGCATGAAAGCCTTCACCAATGTTCGCCTGCCGGACGGCAGTGCTCCGTCGGTGCTCATCGAGTGCGAGACGATTGCTTCCATCGGAGGCGAGATCCCCGCGATGGCGGAGCCGATCGACGGCCGCGGCATGTTGCTTGCTCCGGCCATTGTCGATCTGGGCGTCTTCAGGGTGGATGGCCCGGCGTTCCGCTTCGGCGGCATCGCCCGGGCGGCGCTGATGCCTGACCAGTCGCCGCCGCTCGACGATCCCGGCCTGATCCAGCGCGCCGCTTATTCAGGCAAGCCGGACATCTGGGTTCACCCGCTCGCTGCCGCCACACGCGGCCTCCAGGCCAAGGAGCTTGCCGAGTACGGGTTGATGAAAGCGGCCGGCGCCAGAGCCGTCGCCACCGGCCGCCGCTGGATCGCGGATTCAGGCGTGATGCACCGCGTGCTGAGCTACGCTGCCGCCTTTGATCTCGCGGTCGTATCGCATGCCGAGGATGACGGGCTGACGACCAACGCAGTGGCTACCGCGGGCGAGACGGCGACGCGGCTCGGCCTGCCCGCCGCTCCGGCGCGTGCCGAAGCCATGGCGGTCGCGCGCGACCTGATGCTGGTCGAGGAGACCGGCGCCCGCCTCCATTTCCGCCAGGTCACCACCCGCGCCGCGTTCGATCAGATCCGCGCAGCCAAGGGGCGCGGTCTGCCGGTGACCTGCGGGATCACGCCGGCGCACCTGTTCCTGTCAGACAATGCCATCGCCGATTTCCGCACCTTCGCGCATCTCTCGCCGCCACTCCGGTCGGAAGACGATCGACAGGCAGCGCTGGAGGCGGTGCGCGACGGCACGATCGACGTGCTTTCGTCCGGTCACGATCCCCGCGGCCCCGAGGACAAGCGCCTGCCCTTCGCGGACTCCGCGCCTGGGGCGGCGGGCGCGGAGACGCTGCTGGCGCTGTCGCTGAACCTGGTCCGCGACGGCCTGATCGGACTGGAGCGGTTGTTCGATCTGCTCGCCGCCAACCCCTCCCGTATCCTCGGGCTCGAAGGCGGGCGGCTTGGGCCGGGAGCGCCGGCCGACCTAATTCTGGTCGATCCCGAAGCGCCATGGCGCGTGGACTCAAGCAAGATGCGCGCAGCCGCCGGCAACACGCCGTTCGACAAATTACCGGTTCAAGGCCGTGTGCTCCGCCTCTTCAAAGGCGGCCGCGAAATCGCCTAACGGGCGGCGAGCCGGGTACCGCCGCCGCGCCGGGCCCATTGCAGCGGCGCGTCGCCGGCCGCTTCTCGCACGAAGCATTGGCCGCCGCGCGTCCGCAATTCCTCGCAGAAGCGGACGGCGTTCGCGCGCGTCGCAAAGCCGCTGACCGAGAGCCGGTGGAAAGTCGCATTGCCCTTCACCACCGTCATCGTAGAAGGCGAGAGGTTGCGCAGCAGCGAGATCCGGCCGTTCATCCGGTTCCAAGCCGCTTCGGCCACGCCGGCGCTGTCAAACGCACCGAGCTGGACCACGAACCGGCCGCCAGACGGCAGTTCGAAGCTGGCCGGACGCAAGCGAGCCGGAGCCGGGGCCGCCTTCGGCTTCAGCGCCGCCTTGACGACCGGCGAAGCGAGTTGCTGCACAACCTCGTTGCGCTCGGCGAACTGAATGGCCGCTGCCGGGCTCGGCGCCGGCTCGACCACCGCTGCCGGCTCACTCGCTTCAGCCGACATCTGCACCGGCGGCGGAGGAGGAGGAGGAGGAGGCGCGACTTCGGCCAGCTGGACCTTGGGCTGCGGCGCCAGCGCCAGGCGCTGCGGCTGGCCCGGATCGGCGCCCGGAGCGACGCCCAGCAGCGACGCGACCTGCGCGGAAGCCTGCTGCTCGCGGGTGAAGCGCGACCATTCCATGATCCGCTGCGACAATGTCACCGGATCAAGGTCGTAGGACGCCATCAATTTGGCTTCGGGCCAGCGTCCGGCGAGCGCATAGGCAAGCGCCAGATTCTGGCGGGTCTTGGCGTCGGCGGCACCGCCACGCACTTCGGCCTCCAGCACCTGCACGCCCTGAGCCGTGTCGCCGGCCAGCGCTAGCGCCAGACCGCAGTCACCGGCCGGAATCACCGATCCATGCCGCTCGAGGATGTCGCGTGCGCGGGCCTGGTCGCCAAGGCCGATGCGGGTGAGCGCCAGACTCAGCGCCGCTCCACCCCGGCTTTCGTCCAGAGCGATAGCATCGGCAAAGCTTGCCGAGGCGGATTGGTACCGCCCCGCCGCCAGATAGGCGCGGCCGAGCAGCATGCGATAGCGGGCGTCCTGCGGCGATGCGGCCACAGCCGCCTCGGCCGCTTCCACCGCGGCGCCAAGCTTGTTCTTTGCAAGCGCCCTTTCCGCCTGCTGCGCGTGCTTGGCAGCGGGCGGAGCAGCCGCCGTCATGCTGGCGATCACCAGCGCGGAAGCGGCGGCCTTCATGAACAGCGTGCGATCCATGGTCACTTCCCTTCGGCTCGGGCCTTGGCCTGGGCGGCGAGCTCGTCCAGCTCGGGCATGCTGGCCAGCAATGCGTCGAGCGCTTCCGTCACCAGCTGCTGCGAGGACCGGTGCCGCACCGCGGAGGCGAGGCGCAGCCGCAAATGCCGCTCACTATCCAGGCGCAGCGTGAATGCGGCTTTGTCTCGCGCCGTGCCCGGCGCTGCGCGGGGCACCTGCACCGACTCGGCGAAGCGCGCTGCGAGCTCCTCCTGCTGGCGAACAATCACCGGCGGCTCGACCACTGGCTCGGCCACAGGCTGCGGCGCGTCGAAGCCCATATCGTTCCAGCCCAGATCCTCCTGGCGGTGCCCGAAACCGGCAAAGCCCTGGGGCCGCATCGCCGGCTTGGCGGTGCCTTTGCGGGCGAGCAGGCCGGAGGTGAGCGAAGCCAAGGGCTTGGCGTTCATGCCCCCGCCCCTCACTGGCCGACCACCCGCCGGCCGAAGCCCGGCACGGGCCGGGGCGCCGCCGCCATGTGCGGTTGCACGCCGGGCACGTTGAAGACCGTGCGGCGGAAATTCTTCTCCAGCCGGTCAGAGACATAGGTCCACAGATTGGCGATCTCGGCCGCGGACTTGCCCTTTGGATCGGTCTCCATGACCGTGCGCCCGTCGATCATCGACGCGGCGAAGTCGGTGCGCTGATGGATGGTCACCGGCGCGACCGTTCCGTGCTGCGACAGCGCGACGGCAGCTTCGGCCGTAATCTTGGCCTTGGGCGTCGCCGCATTGACGACGAAGATCAGCGGCTTGGACGCGCGGTCGCACAGATCGACCGTGGCGCCAACCGCACGCAGGTCATGCGGGCTCGGTCTCGTCGGGATGACGATGAGCTCGGCGACCTGGATCACGCTCTGAATGGCCATGGTGATCGCCGGCGGGGTGTCGATCACTGCCAGCTTGAAGCCCTGCTGGCGCAGCAGATCGAGATCGCTCGCCAGCCGCGCCACTGTCGTCTGGGCGAAGGCGGGATATTCGTCCTGCCGCTCGTTCCACCAATCCGCGAGCGAGCCCTGCGGATCGATGTCGATCAGCACGACGGGGCCGGCTCCGGCGAGCTGGGCCTGGACGGCAATGTGACCGGAAAGAGTGGTCTTCCCCGATCCGCCTTTTTGCGATGCCATTGCGAGTACGCGCATAGCTTCCCTTTTTGGGTGTGGCTTTCACACGCGGAGTCGCACGCCAGAGGCTAAGATCGGGTTAAGTTCGACCTGCGGCGGGCTTCATTCTGGCGGGAGTGCCGGCTTGCTCCGACGTGGATTGCGCAGTGCCTCGATCTCGGCCGCGCGACGCTCCAGATAGATTTTGCGCGTCGTGCCATAAGGATCGCCGCCGGCGCGCCGTCGTTCCAGCTCTTGATCGAATTCGTTGCGGGCGTCGAGTGCGGTCAGCACACCGACCGGCGCGATATACTGGCTCTGGTCGAACGGCGGCACGGTGACAGAAGGCGCTGCCATCTGGTCGACGACATTGCCAACTATGTCGCGGAGGGTGGTAGCGCCGATCAGTGGCAGATAGAGGAACGGCCCCGGCTTCACGCCATAAAAGCCGAGCGTATTGGCAAAGCCGTTGCGGCGGCGCGGCAGGTTGAAGGGCTTGCGCTTCGCCTGATCGAACACGCCCGCCACGCCGATCGTGGAGTTGATTGCGAAGCGCCCGAGCGTTTCGCCCGCCTTTCCAACCTTCAGCTGCAACAGATAATTGGCCGCCACGACCGGCTCGCGCAGATTGGTGAGGAAGTTGCGCAGCCCCTTGCGAATCGGGCGCGGCACCGACTTGCCATAGGTCCGCGCCACCGGCCCGAACACCGCCCTGTCCACCTTCTGCGTGGCGCGAAACCCCTCGACATTGAGCTGCTCAAGCGGCTCGCCGCGGCTCGGGTCGCCCTGCACCACGATCTCCGCCTCGCGCGCCGGCTTGGGCGGCGCCTCTCCTGTCTCCCCGTCGCCGGCGGAGGAGACGGCAGCAGGCACAGCAACCTCCCCGGTCGAACTCTCCGTCAGCTCGGGCGCCAGCGCCAGCATCATCGCCGCGCCAATGGTGGAGATACCGATCGTCAGTCCTTTCGCGCTACCGCCGAGCCCGTGAGTGACTCGGCAGGCCGACAACGACCGGATAACGCCTTCTCTCCATTTGCAAAGCTGCGGTCTGCACTCACTCCACCCACTCGGCGCGCGGTACCTCCAGGCCGTGCAGCACACTCGTCAGGTCGCCGAACCGCACCGCCGCTCCGGCAGCCGCGATCACCTTCGGCTTGCCGTGATATGCGATGCCCAGACCCGACGCCTGCAGCATCGGAATGTCGTTCGCGCCATCGCCGATCGCGACCGTGGCGGCCTGGTCAAAGCCTTGTTCCAGCAAAGCCTGCCGCTTGGCTTCGGCGCCGAGGATCGGTTCCGCGACGATGCCGTCCAAGCGCCCCTCTCCCACGCCGAGCACATTGGCGCGGTACTCGTCGAAGCCGATCTGCGCCGCCACGCGCTCCGCGAAATAGGTGAAGCCACCGGAGACGAGCAGAGTGCGCGCCCCCCGCGCTTTCAACGTCCTTATCAGCGTTCGGGCGCCCTCCATGATCCGTACCCGCTCCTCGTAGCAGCGGGCGAGCACCTCGACGTCGAGCCCCTTCAGCAGCGCCACCCGCGCCCGCAGCGAGTCGTTAAAGTCCAGCTCGCCGCGCATTGCCCTTTCGGTGATTTCGGCGACCTGGGGCTTGACGCCCGCATAGTCGGCGAGCTCGTCGATGCATTCGACGGTGATCATCGTCGAATCCATGTCGGCGATCAGGAGCTGGGGTGCGGGTGCATCCGCCGGACGCACGAAGACATCGGCCGGGAACTGCTCGAGCGAACTCCGCGCCGCGACCGGATCTCCGGCAAAGGCCAGGCGGAACACCGCGTCGTGCACCTGCTCGAGGCTATGCGCCTGTGGCAGCGCCTGCATTAGTGACTGCTTCGTTAACTGCTCTGCTGCTACGATTGTCGCGATGAACACGGCCGACCTCCCGCCGCTGGCGCTCATCGCAGGGCCGACTGCGAGCGGCAAGACCGCGCTCGCGCTCGCCGCGGCGGAGCATGGCGAGGTCACCATCATCAATGCGGACTCGGCGCAGGTCTATCGCGACCTGCGCATCCTCTCCGCCCGTCCCGACGAGATCGACATGAGCCGGGCACCGCACCGGCTGTTCGGATATGTCGATGGGGCGGAAGCTTGCTCTGCGGCACGCTGGGCCCGCGACGCGCGCGAGCAGATCGCGGCGGCGCATCGGGCCGGCCGCACGCCTTTGCTGGTCGGCGGCACCGGTCTTTACATCCGCACCCTGCTCCAGGGCATCGCGCCGATCCCCGACATCGATCCCGACATCCGTGCCGCCGTCCGAGCGATGGCGGTGGACGCGGCCTACATTGCGCTGCGCCAGGAAGACCCCGAAAGCGCCGAACGACTCGCGCCGGCCGACACGACCCGCGTCCAGCGCGCGCTCGAGGTGGTGCGCTCGACCGGTCAGCCGCTCGGCGCCTGGCACCGGCAACGTGCCGGCGGCATCGGGACCCAGGTCCATCTCCGCCCTATGATCCTGGTGCCGCCGCGCGAGTGGCTCGTGCAGCGCAGCGACGCGCGCTTCCTGGGCATGGTCGAAAGCGGAGCTGTCGACGAAGTGGAGCGGCTGCTCGCGCGCAAACTCGACCCCGACCTGCCGGTGATGCGTGCGATCGGCGTGCGAGAGATCACCGCCTGGCTCTATGGCGACATGACGCGCGCCGAGATGGTCGAGGCGGGCCGGCTCGCCACCCGGCGATATGCGAAGCGCCAGTTCACCTGGTTCCGCCACCAGCTACCGGAAGACTGGCCGCGCGTCGAAGAGCCGCTGACGCCGTATCTCACCGAACTTTGGGCGAAGCGTCTCGTCGGCTAACAAGCGATCAAGCCTTTCGGCGGCTCGATCAATTGTCGGAACGGGCCCGCAATGTTAAGGAAGCGCTCGACGGCTGTTCCCACGCAGGAGCGGCTGCTGCCTATCGACTTCATTCTCGGGGGGTTCTCACCATGACCGTTTCCACTCGCCTCTTGCTGTGTGCTGCTGCGCTTGCCCTGCCCGCAGCGCCTGCCCTCTCTGCCGTCGACTTTGTGAAGGCCCAGGCCGGCCTCGATGCGATGAACAAGCTTAACGTCATCGTTCTCGGCAATATGGGCATGACCTCCGATGTCGAAGGCAAGCTGTTCGTCGGCGGCAATCTCGGCGGCAGCGGCACGGTCGCGAGCGGCGCGACCAATGGCCAGAGCTTCGTAGCCTCGGCGTTCGCGAGCCTTACGGTCGGCGGCAATCTCGGCGCGAGCGGCGTCAACGTGCTGAATGGCATCAATCTGCCCGCCGTTCAGGTGGAGATCGGCGGCAATGCCCTCGGCCTGCGCGTGAACGCGGCTTCAAGCCTGAGCAAGGTCGGCGGATCCTTCAACAACTCTGGCTTCAATCCAAACGCGAACAAGAAGGTGAACTACGGTACCACAGCGTCCAACGTTCAGGTGCAGGACCAGGCCTTCGTCACAAAGGATGCGAGCCTTGCAGCCGGTGGCGTTAATGACCTGAAAGCCGCGATCGCCGCCACCACCACGACCTTCTCGGACAATTTCGCGCACCTCAGCGAAGCGCTCTCGGGCCTCACACTCGCGAACAACCCAAGCAGCATCGTCATGGGCGGCCAAGGCCCTACGTTCAACGTGGTGAAAGGCAGCAACGCCTTCGCGCTGTTCAACATCAACGGGAACCTGCTCTCCTCGCCCGAGATCAAGTTCAATGCGGGCGCGGGCGATTTTCCGATCATCGTCAACGTGACTGGAACGGCGGTCAACTGGACGGCAAATGCAGCTGCCGGCTTCAACCAATCCTTGAACCAGCGGATCATCTGGAACTTCGTCGACGCGACGACGGTCGATCTGCAGCGGATCGTGCATGGCTCCGTCCTCGCCCGCAACGCCGCGGTAACGAACAGCACGCCGATCGAAGGCACTTTGGTGGCGAAGAGTTTCACGCAGCGCGGCGAAGTCCATCTCGGCACCTTTAACGGCAGCATTTCCTTCGCGGCCGTCCCGGAGCCTGCCAGCTGGGCGCTGATGATCGCCGGCTTCGCCATGGCCGGCGCGGCGACGCGCCGCCGCTCGAAAGCGGCACTCGTCTGAGGGGCTAGAAACGGGGTGCGCGAGCTGCTAAGAATAGGGCAATGACCTCAGTGGCGCACCTCGACATGCACGGCGGCCTCTTTGCCGCGCCGCGGTCGTGCGCCCTTGTCGGACTCGTACTTATTATCCCCTGACACGTCGTCCGGAGACGAGGGTCCGCATGCAGGCCGTCCGTTCTCCGGGCGGCCTTTTTCTTTATCGTCATATCCGACGTGTTGAAATAAAGTAATACGAAAGCTGCTTGACGCTATTCACTTGTGTCCCTAGCAGCCGCCGTCCAGCAAGGTTGAGACTGATGCCCAAAGAACTGAGCGGAGCCGACATCCTGATCCAGGCGCTGACCGACCTGGGTGTCGAATATGTGTTCGGCTATCCTGGCGGCGCGGTGCTGCCGATCTACGACGCTTTGTTCCAGCAGACGAAGATCAAGCACATCCTAGTCCGTCACGAGCAGGCGGCGACGCATGCGGCCGAAGGCTATGCCCGCTCGACCGGCAAGCCGGGAGTGGTGCTCGTCACCTCGGGACCCGGCGCGACCAACGCGGTCACCGGCATCACCGACGCGCTGATGGACTCGATCCCGATGGTCGTGATCACCGGCCAGGTGCCGACGACCCTGATTGGTACCGATGCATTTCAGGAAGCCGATACGATCGGCATCACCCGCCACTGCACCAAGCACAACTATTTGGTGAAGGATCCCGCGAAGCTCGGGACCGTGATCCACGAGGCCTTTCACATCGCCACCTCCGGTCGGCCCGGTCCGGTCGTGGTCGATGTGCCGAAGAATGTGCAGGTCGCGACCGCGCCTTATGCCAAGCCCGGCGCCATCCAGCACAAGACCTACCGTCCGCAGGTGAAGCCGGAGACGCGCCTGATCGAAGCCGCGGTCGAGATGCTCGCCGCAGCCGAGCGGCCGATCTTCTATACAGGTGGCGGCATCATCAACTCGGGGCCCGGCGCGTCGCAGCTGCTGCAGGAGCTGGTGAAGATCACCGGCGCGCCGGTCACTTCGACGCTGATGGGCCTGGGCGCCCTGCCCGCGAGCTCCGACCAGTGGCTCGGCATGCTGGGCATGCACGGCACTTATGAAGCCAATATGGCGATGCACGGGGCCGACCTGATCCTGTGCCTGGGCGCGCGCTTCGACGACCGGGTGACAGGCCGACTGGACGCGTTCAGCCCGCGTTCCAAGAAGATCCACATCGATATCGATCGTTCCTCGATCAACAAGAATGTCCGCGTCGATCTCGGCATCGTCGGCGATGTCGGCCGCGCTCTGGAGGACATGATCCGGATCTGGAAAGGCCGCGGCCACCAGAAGAACGACCTGAGCGCCTGGTGGCGGCAGATCGGCGAGTGGCGCGGCAAGGCGTGCCTCTCATTTTCGGAGAACGGCAAGGAGATCATGCCGCAGCGGGCGATCCGCGCGCTCTACGAAGCGACGAAGCATCGCCAGCCGATCATCACCACCGAAGTCGGGCAGCACCAGATGTGGGCGGCGCAGCATTTCGGGTTCGAGCGGCCGAACAAATGGCTGACCTCGGGCGGGCTCGGCACCATGGGCTATGGCCTGCCTGCCGCGATTGGCGCTCAACTGGGCCACCCCAATGCGCTCGTCATCGACATTGCCGGGGAAGCGTCGATCCAGATGAATATCCAGGAACTGGCGACGGCCACTCAGTACCGGCTGCCCGTCAAGCTGTTCATCCTCAACAACGAATATATGGGCATGGTCCGGCAGTGGCAGGACCTGACCTATGGCGGCCGCTATTCAGAGAGTTACAGCGATTCGCTTCCAGACTTCGTGAAGCTGGCGGAAGCCTATGGCTGGACCGGCCTGCGCATCGAGAAGCCTGGTGAGTTGGACGACGGTATCGCCACCATGATCGACACGCCCGGCCCGGTGCTGGTCGATTGCCGCGTCGCGAAGCTCGCCAATTGTTTCCCGATGATCCCCTCGGGCGCGGCGCACACCGAGATGATCCTCCAGGCGAACGAAGTTTCGGGCGAGATGGACGACGAAGCCAAGGCGCTGGTCTGATGCACATCACCGAGGAGACCAAAGAGCGGCATACGCTCTCTGTCGTCGTGGACAATGAACCGGGCATTCTCGCGCGGATCGCCGGCCTGTTCACTGCCAGAGGCTATAACATCGAGAGCCTGACGGTGGCCGATGTGACGGAAGACGAAAGCGTCAGCCGCATCACCATCGTGACGTCCGGCGCGCCCGCAACGATCGAGCAGATCATCGCCCAGCTCGACCGGCTGGTGCCGGTGCACAAGGTCATCGATCTGACCGAGCTGGGCCCGCACGTCGAGCGCGAGCTGGCGCTGGTGAAGGTTGCAGGCGTCGGCGATCACCGGATCGAGGCTTTGCGGCTGGCCGATGTCTATCGGGCGCGAGTGGTCGATGCCACGACGGGGAGCTTTGTCTTCGAAGTCACCGGCGGCTCGGAAAAGATCGACACCTTCGTCGCCCTGATGCGCGAGGTCGGCCTGGTCGAGGTCGCCCGCACCGGCGTCGTCGCCATCGCCCGCGGGCGGGAGGCGGTGTAGAAAACAATTCACCTCGTCATCCCGAACTTGGTTCGGGATAAGACTTCCGACGATCCGTCGCTTGAAGGCTTATGCCGAAACAAGTTCGGCATGACGGCAAAAGAGCGGGAGAATACATGCGCGTTTACTATGACCGGGATGCGGATATCGGGCTGATCAAGACCAAGAAGATCACAATCGTCGGCTATGGCAGCCAAGGCCATGCCCATGCGCAGAATTTGCGCGACTCCGGAGTGGCGGAGGTGGCCATTGCGCTACGCCCCGGCTCGGCCACGGCGCAGAAGGCGGAAGGCGCCGGCTTCAAGGTGATGAGCAATGCCGAGGCGGCTGGCTGGGCCGACCTCGTCATGATTCTCGCGCCCGACGAGCACCAGGCGGCCATCTATGCCGATGACCTCGCGGCCAATCTGAAGCAGGGCGCGACCCTTGCCTTTGCGCACGGTTTGAACGTCCATTTCGGTCTGATTGAACCGCGCGCCGACCTCGACGTGATCATGGTCGCGCCGAAAGGTCCCGGCCATACCGTCCGATCGGAATATCAGCGCGGCGGCGGTGTGCCCTGCCTTGTCGCCATCCACCAGAACTCGTCAGGCAACGCTCATGACCTCGCTTTGTCCTATGCGTCGGCGATCGGCGGCGGCCGCTCCGGTATCATCGAGACGAACTTCCGCGAAGAATGCGAGACCGATCTGTTCGGCGAACAGGCGGTGCTCTGCGGTGGGCTGACGCACCTCATCCAGGCCGGGTTCGAGACACTGACCGAGGCGGGCTATGCGCCCGAAATGGCCTATTTCGAGTGCCTCCACGAAGTGAAGCTGATCGTCGACCTGATGTACGAAGGTGGCATCGCCAATATGCGCTACTCGATCTCGAATACCGCTGAGTATGGCGACATCACCACAGGCCCGCGCATCATCACCGACGAGACCAAGCGCGAGATGAAGCGGGTGCTAGACGACATCCAGTCGGGCCGCTTCGTCTCCAAGTTCGTGCTCGACAATCGCGCCGGCCAGCCCGAGCTCAAGGCGTCCCGCAAACGCGCCGCTGCCCACCCGATCGAGAAGGTCGGGTCCGAGCTGCGGGCGATGATGCCTTGGATTGGTGCGAACAAGCTGGTCGACAAGGCGAAGAACTAGGCTCTCCAACTCCGTTCGTTTCGAGCGAAGTCGAGAAACACCGGTGGCGAACTCGCTTCTCGACTTCGCTCGAAGCGAACGGCTCTGAGGTAAGCGCAGGTTCAGCCAGCGGGGCGGAGGATGGGCAGATGCTGAACTTCGCCCTCGCCCTCCTCGCCGCGCCTGGCGATCTTCCGCCCTGCCCCGGAATCAATCCGGACATCAGGCGTCCTCGTGGTTCCAACTGCCTGGGCATCGTGCCGAGCGCGTGCGGGGCCGATCGCGCCCGCGCCTTTCTCCGCCAGCCGGCGACCCCGGCCGTCCGCGCCCGTGTGCGGCGGGTAGTGGGCCACGATCAAATTCGCTGGATCAAGCCCGGCGAGGCCGTGATCCAGGATCTTCGCCGCGAGCGGCTGAACATGCAGCTGGACCGACGGGGCCGGATAGCAATTGTTGATTGCTACTGAAGGAGACCCGCCGCAAACCTCCTCAAGGCTCAACATCGCCGGAGGTCACCATGCGCCGTTTTGTCCTGCTCCTCGCCCCGCTCGCGCTCGCAGCCCCGCTGATCGCGCAAGCTCCGGCTTCTCCTCCGGGCAGCAACAATCCGGCGGCGGTTACTGGCGGCACCTATACGGTCGATCCCGGCCATACGCAGGTGATCTGGACGCTCGATCACCTGGGCTTTTCTCCTTACAGCGGCATTTTCGGCGATGTGACCGGCACGCTGACGATCGATCCGAAGAACCCCAACGCCGCCAAGGTGGACGTGACCATTCCGGTGTCGAAGGTCACGACCGCAAGCGCAGGCCTGACCGAGCATCTCCTCCGTCCCGGCAAGGCGGGCGGCAAGCCGGATTTCTTCGGCGCCAACCCCGCGGACGCGCGCTTCGTTTCGACAGCGGTGGTCGCAAACGGCCAAAAGGCGCGGATTACCGGCAATCTGACGCTGAACGGCGTGACGCGTCCCGTGACGCTCGACGCCAGCTTCCACGGCGCCGGCAAGGCTCCGGCGCAGATGGGCGGCAAGGAGAATGTGGGCTTCCGCGCCACCACGACCATCCGGCGCAGTGAGTTCGGTCTGGGTTTCGGCGTGCCGATGGTCGGCGACGAGGTGAAGCTCGATATCGCCGCCGCGTTTCAGAAATAGCGATCAGATCGCCGCGTAGCTGGTGAAGAGAGCCTTAACGCTGGGACTGGCACTGCGCGTCAGCTGAGCGACTTTGTCCGAGACCAAGTCGCGCTTCTCGGCCGCAAAGCGCTCAAAGGCCATATCCCAGCCGCCGAACTCCCGCTCGTCGATGGACCGCTCGGATAGCTTCACCACGGCGAAGTGGCGCGGGTCCTTCAGGATGCGCGCGTAAGTCGCCTCGACCAGCGGGGCTGCGCCCTCGAGCAGTTGCAGGAAGCGCTTGCCGTTGAACAGCAGCAGGCCGGTCACGCGTGCGGCGCTGTTGTTGCGACGAGAGGTGGCGAGTATCTCGTCCACACTATCCCAGGTGACCTGAGGCCGCGCGGTGCTGATGTAACAGAGCTGGATCATCGGGAACTCCGAATGCGCTGGTCGGAGGCGATTACGGCCAGCATCGTAACCAAGCCGCTAATAATGGCTGCTGCGTTATGGACATTTTCGCACAAACTGGGTTAGCGACTGAGCAGTGATGACCGCTCGCGGCCTTCTTCTTCGACTTACGCGCCCTTAGGCGCGCGCACCCGCACGCGGCCAAGGCGCCGCGCCTAAGGGCACAGCAGACTGAACCCCAGCCCGCTTTCCGGAGAAGACCCATGTTGCGCGACCCGTCCGTCAAATACCGCCCTTTCCCCCAGGTGAACTTGCCTGACCGGCAATGGCCGGCCCGCACCATCGACAAGGCGCCGATTTGGCTGTCGACCGACCTGCGCGACGGTAATCAGGCGTTGATCGATCCGATGGACGGCGAGAAGAAGCAGCGCTTTTTCGACCTGCTGGTGCGGATCGGGGTCAAGGAGATCGAAGTCGGCTTCCCGTCTGCCGGCCAAACTGAGTTCGACTTCATCTCGGGGCTCGTCCGCTCCGGCCGGATTTCCGACGACGTGACTGTTCAGGTGCTGACGCAGAGCCGGCGCGACCTGATCGAGCGCAGTTTCGAGAGCCTGGAGGGCGCCCGATCGGCCATCGTCCATCTCTATAATGCCGTGTCGCCGTCATGGCGCCGGATCGTGTTCAACCTGGACGTGGCGGGCGTGAAGGCGATCGCCGTCGAAGGCGCGTCGATCCTGCGCGACCAGGCGGCACGCTATCCGGGCACCGACTGGCGCTTCGAATATAGTCCGGAGACCTTCTCGACGGCTGAGCTAGATGTGTCGCTGGAGGTATGCTCGGCGGTGATGAACGTGCTCCGCCCCACGGCCGAACGCCCGATCATCTTCAACCTGCCTGCGACCGTCGAAGCGGCGATGCCCAACATCTATGCCGACCAGATCGAATATTTCTGCCGCAACATTCCCAACCGCGACGCGGTCATCGTTTCATTGCACACCCACAACGACCGCGGCACCGGAGTCGCCGCCACGGAGCTGGGCCTGCTGGCTGGCGCCGCCCGGGTAGAAGGTTGCCTGCTCGGGAATGGCGAGCGGACCGGCAATGTCGATCTCGTGACCGTCGCCCTCAACATGTACACGCAAGGCGTCGACCCGGGCCTCGACCTGTCGAACATCGACGAGATCGTGAACACGGTCGAATATTGCACGAATATCAAGACTCATCCGCGCCAACCCTATGCGGGCGAGCTGGTCTTCACCGCCTTTTCAGGCTCTCACCAGGACGCGATCAAAAAAGGTTTCGCCGCCCAGCCGCAGCGCAATGACGAGCAGTGGGACGTGCCCTATCTGCCGATCGACCCGGCCGATCTCGGCCGGTCCTACGAAGCGGTGATCCGGGTCAACTCGCAGTCGGGCAAGGGTGGCGTCGCCTGGGTGCTGGAGCAGGACCAGGGATTGAAGCTCCCCAAGCGCCTCCAGGCGGATTTCAGCCGCCATGTTCAGGCTTTCGCCGACGCCACCAACCGCGAGCTGAACGCGGAAGACATTTGGGGCGTGTTCCGCCGCGCCTACGCGCTGGACGGCGGCCGCTTCGCGCTCGTCTCTTATCAGGAGCAGCAGGACGCCTCCCATCGCATCTTCGCCGGTCGGATCGCGCGCGACGGCGAGGAACGCAGCGTCAGCGGGCGCGGCAATGGCCTGATCTCGTCGGTGCTCGCCGCGATGCAGCAGAGCTTCGGCATCGAACTCGAAGTGGCGGACTATAGCGAGCACGCGATGGGCCACGGCACCGATGCTCAAGCAGCAGCCTATGTCGAATGCCGCACCCCTGAAGGGCAGACCGTGTTCGGCGTCGGCATCGACGCCGATGTCGCGACCGCCAGCGTCCGGGCGGTGCTCAGCGCCGCCAACGCGCTTGGCTAGGCGAAGGCGCTTTCGACGGTCTGATAGATTTTGGCCCGGGCCGTATAGTCGGCTTCCGCTTCGAAACGCGTGCGGGCAAGATCAAGCGCGGCCTGTTTGTCGCTGGGCACAACGAGTAGGTGCATGTCCCAGGAACGGAAGCGGCGCGTCTCCGTCGCTTCATCATTCACCACCGTGAACTCGTCATGGCGGGGGTCTCGACGGAGCCGTCCCAGCAGATCGTCGATGGCTGCAGACGCGCCTTCGATTGTCTGGCAGAATCGCTCGCCGTTGAAGACGAGCAGGCCGGTGATGCCGTCGAGCGCGTTGAAGCGTCCGGCTTCGATCCCCAGCAGCGTGAACTCAGCTTCGGACATCGAGCCGGTGACACGGCTCACATAAGTTACGCTGCGCAGATCACTCATCGTTCGCTGCCCTAGATCAAGACCAATGACGCACAAGCTATTTGCGCGTTCCCCGGGCTTTGGTGATCGTCGCCAGTCGGATGGCTTTCGCTTCGCTGCTCGTCAGCTGGACGATATGCCGTCCTGGCTGCACGTCGAAGCTCACCCGTTTGAAGATGCCATTGCACTGGAGCCGGCCATGCTCGACCGACCGGAGCGGCTTGCCGCGATAGACCAGGTCGATATAGGCGCGCTCCGAGAGGAGCACGTCAAGCCGCCCCGCTTTGGCGATGTCGAGCGCGGCGAGGCCGGCATGATCGCCGCGCCTTGCCGGCTTGGGAGGCTTCACCGCCAGCACCACCGATAGTTGCGGATAAAGCTGTAGCAGGTGGGAGCTGTCGGGCTTGAGTGCGAAGCGGAAGTTCGGCGCGCGCGTGGCGACGTGGCGCTCGGGCGCGTCCCAGCCAAGGGGCTCCGGGCACTTCTGGGCGAAGGCAGGCGATGCCGCAGCCAACAGCACCCAAGCTGCAACCGATCTGAACATGAAAGGCCTCCCCCGTGGTCGGGAGAGGCCTAGCAGGTCGGTCCGGCGCCTGTCACGCCGTCTGATATCAGTGAACGGATCCGAGTCCGGCAATGGTGCGATCGACCAGCGCCTTGTCGGCACTGGCGTCATGACGCTCGGAGATCAGTTTCGCCGCCGCGGCGGCAGCAGCCTCGGCCGCCTTGGCGCGCACTTCGGCGACGGCCTGCCGCTCGGCGGCGGCGATCTTGTCCTCGGCCATCTTCGCGCGGCGGGCGCTCAGTTCAACGGCCTTTTGCTCGGCTTCGGCGATCAGCGTCTTCGACTCTTCTTGAGCATGGGCGACGATGTTCGCCGCGTCCTGCTCCGCGCCGGCAATCTTGCGGGCATATTCGTCGCGCAGCGTTTCGGCTTCCGCGCGCAGCGCCTTCGCCTCATCCAGACGCTGACGAATGGCTGCGATCTGGCTGTCGAGGCCGCGGGTGATCAACCCCGGCACCTTCTTCCAAAGCAGAATGCCGATGAAGACCAGCATCGCGAGCGACACCCAGGCCGTCGCATCCAGCCCAAGAGCGGCCGGATCGGGATGGTTGGTCTGGCCGACGCCGCCGGCATGCGCTTCCATCGCTTCGCCGCCGGTATGGGGCGAGCCCTGCAGCTTATCTGCTTCGGACAGGTTGTGGGCGACTTCCGCCGACCCGGCGCTCACATTCTCAGCCATTGGCTAGCACCGCCTTCACTGCGTCGCGCGCTTCCGCCTCGCTGACATTTGCGCCCGACAGGCGGGAGACGATCGTCTGCGCCGCTTCCGCCGCCACGACCTCGATTTCGGCCATGGCAGCCCGGCTCGCCTCAGCGATCCTTGCTTCCTCGGCCGAGAGCTTCGCGCCGATCCGCTCATTGGCAGCAGCCAGCGTCCGCTCGGTCGACTTGGCGGCAGTTGCCCGCGCCTCGGCGATCACCTTCTGCGCATCGGCGCGGATCGCATTTTCGCGCGTCCGCCACTCTTCCTCAGCCCGGTCGGCCGCAGCTCGCGCCGCTTCCGCCGCCGCCAGATCGCCGGCAACGGCCTGGTCGCGCTGGTCGACATTGGCCTGAATCTTCGGAACCATGCCGAGGCCGATGACCACGAACACGATACCGAAGGTCAGCAACAGCCAGAAGATTTGCGACGCATAAGTCGCCGCGAGCTGGGAAATCTGAGGCATCTTACCCTCTCAAGCCGGGGGCGCCCTCGGGGCACACCCGGCCGGAACGGTTTAAGCGACGAAGATCAGGATCATCGCCACAACGAACGCGAGCAAACCGAGCAGCTCGGCGGCCGCGAAGCCGATGAACAGACGGCCCTGCTGGCTGTCGGCCGCGCCCGGATTGCGCAGCGCGCCCTCGAGGAAGTTGCCGAACACGGTGCCCACACCGATGGCGGCCATGCCGGCGCCGATCGCGGCGAGACCGGCACCGATCAGCTTGGCTGCTTCTGCGTCCATTTTAGTAACTCCTGAGTGAAAGACGTTGAAAGGATTAGTGAAGATGCTCGGCGTCGTTGATGTAAAGAGACGTCAACAGCGCGAAGACATAGGCCTGGATGCCGGCGACCAGCACTTCGAGCGCGGAGATGCCGATCATCAGCACGAAGCTGGGGATGCCGACACCAAGGCCGAAGCCGGCGCCGGCATTGGTCGAGTTGATCACGAAGCCGGCGAGCACCTTCAGCAGCACGTGGCCCGCGGTCATCGCGACGAACAGCCGCAGGCCGAGGGAGAAGGGCCGCACCATGAACGACACGAACTCGATCACCGGAATCAGCCAGATCAGCCAGAGTGGCGTGCCGTGCGGCACGAACAGCTTGAAGAAGTGCAGTCCGTGCTTGAAGAAGCCGACGATCAGCACGATCGAAAAGCTCATGATCGCGAGCACGCCGGTGACGGTGAAGTGGCTGGTGAAGGTGAACGGGTGGAGGCCCACCAGCCCCAGCGGCAGCAGGCCGAGCAGGTTCGCGAACAGGATGAACATGAACAGCGAAAAGACGTAAGGAAGGTATTTCCGCCCTTCGTTGCCGATGTTCGCCTTCAGCATGTTGTCGATGAAGCCGGTGAAATTCTCGACCATCATCTGCCAGCGGCCGGGCACCACGGCGCGCTTCATCCCGCCCAGCATGAACAGCCACAGCACGACGACCGTGACCAGCATCCATGCGGCGCTGTTGGTGAAGGCGATCTGCTGACCGCCCAGGTTGAAGCCTTCCGCGATCGTCTGCACCTCGAACTGGTGCATCGGATCGATCTTGCCACCACTCGCCACGCGTCGACCCTCAAACTAGCCCGAAAGCGCTCCGAAGATCACTTCGAGCGCTTGTTGGAAATCCGGATGATGTTCCTGGACGCGACAACTATTCCGAGGAACAGCAGCGTGAGCAGGAGCCAAGGGGATGTTCCGAGGAAGCGATCCAGCACCCAGCCGATCAGCGATCCTCCGACCATTCCGCCGATCAGTTCCGCAAGCACGCGATTGCCGAGGTTGTAATCATCCTCGCCTTTGTCGCGCGCCTGGCCGGACCTGACCGCCTCTTCCGTTCGGGCGCGTTGCAGCCGCTCGTCGAGCGTTTCCAGCCGCGCATCCTCCCGGATCGGGTCCAGGCCGGGCTCGTTCTCCGCCATGCGTGTTCTCCTCGTAAAGCGAGGCCCGAAAGACCTTGTCATAAAGGGCAGAAAACGCACGGAGGCGAGCGACCCCGCCAAGGCGCGGCCCGATTAGGTGAGGAGTCGGGGGGTGTCAACATGCGACGCCCAACCCGCGCAGGCGGGTCGCGCCTCCGCTGCCCCTCGAAGGATCAACCGCCGGTGCGGCGTTCCTCGGCCCGTCGACGATAGGCGCGTGCCAACGTGTCGTGCGCGGCATAGGCTGCCTGATGGGACGTCATCTGCGCCAGACGGGCATGTTCATCAGCTCGTCTAGCCCAATATTCGTTCTGCGACTCCGGCATAGCCATTCTCCCCCGGCACCGCCGCCGTTCCAGACGGCGAGTCGGCAATCCACAGAATATCATTTCGTCTGTAGAAAACCTCCCCGAAACACACCTCACCGCAAATTCTCTCACTTTGAAGAGTTCGCCGGCGGCAGTTGAAAATTCGGTGCTTTTCCGCCATTTGGCCAGTCATGCTGTCGCAACGAACCCGTTATGCCATTCGTGCGCTGCTGCATTTGTCGGATCGGGTCGGCAAAGGCCCGGTTCAGCTGACGGAGATCGCGTCGGCACAGAATATCCCGCCCAAGTTTTTGACCGTGATTCTTTCCGAAATGGGTCGTGCCGGTCTGGTCGAGACGCAGCGCGGCAAGGATGGCGGCTATTGGATTGCCAAGCGGCCCTCCGAGATCAGCTATGGCGACATCATTCGCCTGACGCGCGGCAGCCTTGCGCTGGTGCCATGCGCCAGCCGGCTTGCCTATGAGCCGTGCAAAAATTGTGTGACGCAGGAACAATGCCGCATCCACTGGGTGATGCTGAAGGTGCGGGACGAGACCGCGCGCATCCTCGACACGATTCGCCTGTCTGACCCGGTGCCGATTCCGCTGGAAGACGTAGCGGCCGAATAGCCGCCATTGCCGGGCGGTTTCGTTTCGCTATGAAACCGGCATGAGCCTGCCGCCGATCTTCGACCGCCTGCGCCTGCCGATCATCGGCTCGCCGCTGTTCATTGTTTCCGGACCCGATCTGGTGATCGCCCAGTGCAAGGCGGGAATCGTCGGCTCCTTTCCCGCGCTGAACGCCCGGCCCCAGTCGCTACTCGACGAATGGCTGCACCGGATCACCGAGGAACTCGCCCAGCATAACCGGGAGAACCCTGATCGTCCCGCGGCGCCGTTCGCGGTCAACCAGATCGTCCACAAGTCGAACGACCGGCTGGAGCAGGACGTCGAGACCTGTGCCAAATGGCAGGTGCCGATCGTGATCACCTCATTGGGGGCGCGCGAGGACTTAAACCAGGCCGTGCACGGCTGGGGCGGCATCACCCTCCACGACGTGATCAACGACCGCTTTGCGCGCAAGGCAATCGAGAAGGGCGCTGACGGACTGATCCCGGTGGCGGCAGGCGCCGGCGGGCATGCGGGCGTCCAGTCTCCGTTCGCGCTCGTTTCCGAGATTCGCGAGTGGTTCGACGGCCCCATCGCCTTGTCTGGGGCGATCGCCACTGGTCGCTCTGTGCTAGCGGCACAGGCGTGCGGCGCCGATCTTGCCTATATCGGCTCGGCCTTCATTGCGACCAAGGAGGCTAATGCCGATGAAGGCTACAAGCAGGGCATCGTCGCCGGCCGCGCCGCCGACATCGTCTATTCAAACCTTTTCACCGGCGTGCACGGCAATTATCTGCGCCAGTCGATCGAAGCCGCCGGGCTCGACCCCGAAAACCTGCCCGAGGGCGACTATAAGACGATGAACTTCGGCGGCGGCGCCAACCAAGCGAAGAAGGCCTGGCGCGACATCTGGGGCTCGGGCCAGGGCATCGGTGCTGTCACTGCCGTCGAGAGCGTCGCCGACCGCGTCGACCGTCTGGAACGCGAGTATCGCGCCGCTTACGCCGAACTGCAGGGCAAGGTCCGCATCTAAGCGCGTCAGAGCGCCCGCTCGATCCTTCTGATCAGGCCGAGCGCCGGGCTGTCCGGCTCAGGCTCGACCATCTCTTGGTCGATGCGCGCAATTCGGTCGTAGAGGTCGATGCTGGCGGTCACTATCGCCCGCGCCGTGTCCGGAAGGCCGGCTATCGTCTCATGCTCGCTGGTCGCCGCCTGGCCGAGCCGCCGCGACTCATGCGCCTCATGCTCGGGGATCTCGCCCGCCGCCACCGCCTTCCGAGTCAGCAGCCAGGCGATGACGTGCATCAGCCGCGTGGTCACCTTCAGCGATTCGCAGGAGAAGGCGACGCGGTCCATCGGATTGAGGATGTCACGGTCGGCGCGGCCGATCTCGTCGAAATAGCTGCGCGCCTCGTCGGCAAGCACCATCGCCTCGGTATAGAGGCTGTCGACCAGCCGGGCCGTCATCAGTTTTCTGGTTCGATCCAAGGGCATGACCTTTTTTGCCACAAGCGGCGTGCTGCCGATACGGAGGTTCGCGGTAAATGCCGTCCCGTTCTGGGGCGAGATCAAGCGATGATGTCTGGGATCAGCTGATCCTCCAGGACCGCGATCTCGTCCTTCAGCCGCAGCTTGCGGCGCTTCAACCGGGCAAGCTGCAGCTGGTCGATATGGCTGCTGGCCAGCAATGCCGTGATCGAGTCGTCGAGGTCGCGATGCTCGACGCGCAGCAGCCCCAAGCGCCGCTGAATCTCTTCCTCGCTCATGCCCATGGCCTCAGCCTAGGCAGGTTCCGGAATGGGCTCAAGCGGCCCGTCGCGCGAGCGCCCTGCGTTCGTCGCACAACTGTCACATGGGGCGAGACAAGGCTCTCAGGCTGTGATTTACTCCGCCCCCCATGGGCGAAACGAAGAGGAGAGTCTCGCAATGGACAATACGCATCTGGCCGCACTCCAAGCCAAGCATGCCGGGCTCGAAGCCTTGATTGTCAGCGAACTTCAACGACCTCATCCCGACGACACGACCGTCGCCAGCCTCAAGAAGCAAAAGCTTCGCCTGAAGGATGAGATGGCGCGGGCCTGATCAGGCCTGGCTGGGCGCCGGCCCAGGGGGCCGGCGCTTACCGCCCCTTCAAACTTTCGACATATCTGAGCGAACGGCCGGGCACGAGAATCGGCTTCACATAGTCCGGTGTGCCTTCGCCCGCGACCAGCGGCTTGCGCGCCGCCTCGGGATTTATCTCCCGGTCGAAACGGATGCCGAAGCGGCGCCCTTCGCACCAGGCGATCTCGCCCTTGATCCGGCCGATGTTGCGCAGCTCGGCCGTAAGCCGCTGACCACGCACGATCTCCGGCTCCGGTTCTGCAGCTAACTCGACCATCATTCCGCCGGCCGACAGATTGCGAACGCGCGCGTTCAGCGTGCCCTCGCTTAGACCGGCAAGGTTAGTCGACAGAAAGAAGTTGCGGCGCTCGGACGCGCGGTCCCGCGCCGCCTCGATCATGCTGGTCATTTCCGGGTCATGCTGCATGCGCGAACCATTGCCGGAAAGAGGTCGATAATCGGTAAAGAAAATCTTCCGGTCACTCGTCCCGGGAGACTTTCTCCTGCCGCTCGTGCCGCTCCTGCGCTTCGACAGTCATGGTGGCGATCGGCCGCGCCTCGAGCCGGGCGAGCGAAATGGGCTCGCCGGTCACTTCGCAATAGCCATATTCGCCTTCATCGATCCTGCGGAGCGCCGCGTCGATCTTGGAGATGAGCTTGCGCTGACGGTCGCGGGTACGCAGCTCAATCGACCAGTCGGTCTCGCTCGACGCGCGGTCGGTCACATCCGGCTCGCGCAGCGACTCCGTCTGCAGATGCGCGAGCGTGTCCTTCGCTTCGCGGAGGATTTCCTCTTTCCATTTGATCAGCTTGCGGCGGAAATACTCGACCTGCCGCGGGTTCATGAACGGTTCGTCGGCGATTGGCCGATAATCGTCATCATTGACCGGCGTCGGCAGTTTGCCGCCCGCCTCAACGCTACTCAACGCCGTTGCCATAATCGTCTCCGCTCCACTGTCGCGGCCCAACTATGCTGCGGGGTCCGCGCCCCTTCTGCCCGGGAGCGGCCTATACGCGTGCGCAAGACTCCGCACAAGCTGCGGAATCAGAAGAGACTTTCGTTTCGTCGCATCGCTACTCGGCTTGGCGCAAATTGCGGGAACCATTTGTCGACGGCAAAAGGTCTCCCGTCGAATGGCACTAGCGGGGCAGTGTTTATGTCGCTGGAGGCAGCCCATGAATCTTCTGCTCCTGTTCGCCGCGGCCCAGATGATCGAAGCCGCCTCGTCGCCGTTGAACGACTACAATTACAGCACGGACGGGTTCGGCCGCCGGGCCGTGTTCGCGCGATCCGAAGCCGATTTCCGCAATGCCCGGATTTTGGTCGCCGAGCGGCGGAACGGCAGATGGCAGGCCGCCAAGCCGATCGGCTTTTCCCACCCTCTATACTCGGACACCGATCCCTGGCTGACGCCCGATGGTCGCACACTCTATTTCGTCTCGGATCGCCCCCTTCCGGCGCAACCGGACCGGCGCGATCTGAACATCTGGCGATCCGTGCACCGGGCCGGCAAATGGGGTGCACCCGAGCCGCTGGGCCCGGAGGTGAATTCGTCCGGCCCGGAGCTCGGCCCCGAGCTGCTCGACGGCGTCCTCTATTTCAGCTCCGTGCGCAAAGGCGGCTCCGGCGGACTCGATATCTACGCCGCCCGGAAACAGGGGAGCGGCTTCAGCGCTGCTGCGCCACTAGCCGGGCCATTCAATACGCCCGAGAGCGACAGCGACTTCACCATCAGCCGGAACGGCCGTCTTGCCGCCCTCTGGCGAGGCAGCGGCGCCACCGCCAAGATCCATGTCAGCAGCTGGAAAGACGGCGGATGGACCACGCCGGTGCCTCTGGACGCCGACATCAACTTCGGCCCGTTCACCTTCACGCCGTCCTTAAGTGCCGACGGCAAGCGGTTGCGCTTCGCCTCGACCGCAGTGCGCCCCGGCCAGGAGCCGGGGCTCGCCGACATTTACGAAGCGCCGATCAAGCTTCCGAGATGATCTTCTCGATCTGGTCGACGGGGTGGTTGGTCAGGTCCTTGGCGATCTCACCGACCAGCCGCCGCTCCACCTCCTTGTGATAGTGCTTGCGCAGGTCACCGAGGGTCGAGGGCGGCGCCACGATCAGCAGGCTTTCGAACTCATTCGACAGCGCCCGCTTTTTCAGCATATCGGCGGCATCCTCGGCGAAACGGGTCTCTTCGAGCGTGTGGAAGTCGGTGTCCGAATAGGAGCTACGGCCGCCGGTGCGATAGCCCATAGTGCCTGAGCTGGAGAAGGTGGTGCCGGGCTCGTCCGTGCCCTGATCGCTCGTCTTCGGGTTTTTCTGCTCGGTCGCGGTTACGACCTGCAGATTGGGATAGGCCTCGTCTCCCTCGTTGCGGAAGAACAGCATCTTGCGGCCGTCGGCGACCAGCACATAGCCGTTGTTCGGGATCTGCATCGGGCTAACCTCCATTGTCCGTTTGAACCTCTGAACGCCCGCCGCGGCGTCAGGGTTGCGCGCCTCCCCTGCCCCCGCTAGCCGCGCCCCATGCACGACATCCGCCTGATCCGCGACGACCCGCAAGCCTTCGACGCCGGCCTGGCGAGGCGCGGACTGGAGCCCTTGTCGGCCGCGCTGGTGTCGCTGGACGAGCGGCGCCGGGCGGCACAGACGGAACTGCAAGCCGCCCTCGCCCGCCGCAACGAAGCGTCCAAGGCGATCGGAAACGCCAAGGCCCAGAAGCGCGAAGAAGAGGCGATCGCCCTTCTGACGGAAGTATCGGCGCTGAAGACCCGCGTGCCGGAGCTGGAGGATGCTGCACGGGAAGCGGATACAGCCTTGGAGGCTAACCTCGCGGTCATCCCCAACCTGCCGGCGGCGGAGGTGCCAGACGGACTGGACGAGGACGCCAACCAGCAAGTCTCGCGCTGGGGCGAGCCGCGGCAGGGCGAGTGGCCGGAGCATGCTGATTTCGCGCCCGCGCTCGGGTTAGACTTTGAAAGCGCCGCGGCCATCGCCGGTGCGCGGTTCGCGTTTCTCAAGGGTGGCATCGCCCGGCTGCACCGCGCGATCGGGCAGTTCATGCTGGACAAGAACACCAGCGAATGGGGCTATACCGAGGTCAATGCGCCCGTGCTGGTGCGCGACGCGGCGATGTTCGGGACCACCCAACTACCGAAATTCGCAGAGGACAGCTTCCGCACGATCGACGATCGCTGGCTGATCCCCACGGCGGAAGTCAGCCTGACCAACCTGGCGCGCGAGAAGATCCTTGAAGAGAAGCAACTGCCGCTTCGCTTCACCGCGCTGACCCAGTGTTTCCGGGCAGAAGCCGGCGCGGCGGGACGGGACGCCAAGGGGCTGATCCGCCAACATCAGTTCGAGAAAGTCGAGCTGGTATCAATCACCGCGCCCGAAGCGTCCGAAGACGAGCATGAGCGAATGACGCGCGCGGCAGAATCGATCCTGGAAGCGCTGGAGCTCCCATACCGGCGGATGCTGCTCTGCGCGGGAGACATGGGCTTTTCCGCCCGCAAGACCTATGATCTCGAGGTCTGGCTGCCCGGCCAAAGCAAGTATCGCGAAATCTCCAGCTGCTCCAACTGCGGCGACTTCCAGGCTCGTCGCATGAATGCGCGCTTTCGTCGCGAAGGCGGCAAGCCCGAGTTCGTCCACACGCTCAACGGGTCGGCGCTGGCAGTCGGCCGCACCCTGGTCGCAGTGCTTGAAAACTATCAGGAAAAGGACGGATCGGTCCGTGTGCCCGAGGTCCTGCTCCCCTATATGGGCGGAGCGACGGCGCTCACACCCGGCTGAGGGCGGCTTCGCTAGGTGCCCCGGTTCGTGTTAATCATGAACCGCACAACAGGGGGTGCCATCATGAGCAAGACGTTGACAGTGTCCTTCGCCGCGGCCGCTGCCGCTGCGACACTTCTCCCGGCACTCGACCGCGCCGACGCCGCGACGGCCAAGGAGCCGCCCAAGACGAGCCATTTCAGGATGGCGCTCGGCGGCGGGGAGACCACTCTTCTTTACGACTCCACGGGTAAATTCCTAACCAGCCTGTCTCCCTTCGAACAAGCGGGTGGCGTCAATGTTGCCGCTGGCGACATCAACGGCGACGGCGTGGCGGACCTCGTCACGGGCCATGCCAGCGGCCCGCATGTCCGGGTGTTCGACGGGCGCACGCTCAAGCAGCATCTCGCCGTTGATCCGTTCGGCGCGGAGTTCAAGGGCGGCATCTCGGTGGCGGCCGGTGACGTCAACGGCGATGGCAAGGCCGACATCATCACCGGGGCCGGGCCGGGCGCCGGCCCTCATGTCCGTGTCTTCGACGGCAACGGCGCCACCACCCACGCGTTCGATGCGTTCGATGCCGAGTTCAAGGGTGGCGTGCGCGTCGCGACGGGAGACCTGAACGGCGACGGCGTCGCGGAACTGATCGTCACGGCTGCGGCGGGCGACGGCTCGGTGAGGCCGTTCGACGGTGCGACCGGCCGGGCACTCGGCTCCTTCACGCCATTCGGCGAGGACTATAAGGGCGGCATCAACCTCGCCGCTGGCAAGTTCCTCGGGCAGAATGCCTTGTTCGCGAGCAAGATCGCGGCAGGCGATGGGTCGGTGCGAGTGATCAGCCTCAGCCGCGGGGCCGAAGCGTTCGACTTCAAGCCGTTCGGCGACGACTATCAAGGCGAGCTCTCGCTCAGCTTCATCGCGGGAGCCAAGGGCGACTCGCTGGTGGTCGGGCAGAAGCAGGGCGGAACCGTCGGCATCTTCACGCTCTCCGCCCCAATCGCAGGCGACGGCCTGCTGGCGCCGGCGCCATTTTCGACCGGATTTTTCTTCAAACCGTTCGGCGAGAACTATAGCGGAGGCATTTCCGTTGCCGCATTTGGTTCAGCGGTGCCTGAACCGGCGAGCTGGGCGATGATGATCGGCGGCTTCGGGCTCGTCGGAGCGGCGTCGCGGCGGCGATTGCAGGCGCGCGGCGGGTCGGTTAACCCCGCCTGAGCGCCGTCCTTCCGCCGGCGCCACGGCCCAGCGGAGCGTAAAGTGCGTATTCTCCTGACCAACGATGACGGCATCAACGCCGCCGGCCTCAAGGTCCTGGAGCAGATCGCGCGCTGCTTTTCCGACGATATCTGGGTGGTCGCGCCGGCCGAGGAACAATCGGGCACCGGCCATTCGCTGACGCTCAGCCGTCCGATCCGCCTGCGCAAGCTGGGGGAGCGCCGCTTCTGCGTCACCGGCACGCCGACGGACAGCGTGATGATGGCGGTCGGGCATCTGATGAAGGAGCTTAAACCCGATCTGGTGCTATCCGGCGTCAACCGGGGCGCCAACCTGGCCGATGACATCACCTATTCGGGCACCGTCTCGGCGGCGATGGAAGGCGCGCTCGCCGGAGTGCGCGCGATCGCGATGAGCCAAGTCTATGCTCGCGAAGGCATGGGCGACACCGTGCCGTTCGACGCCGCCACCGCCTGGGGCGAGCGGGTGCTCCGCCCCCTGCTCGACGCGCCGTTCGAGCCGCGCACGCTCGTCAACATCAACTTCCCCGCCTTGGCCGCGGACCAGGTGAAGGGTATCCGCGTGGTCAGCCAGGGCTTTCACGATTACGGCCGCGCCCGCATCGATCAACGGACAGACCCCCGCGGCTATGACTATTTCTGGTTCGGGCTGAGGCCGATGGTGCATACGCCGGCCCACGCCACCGATATCGAGGCGGTGGCGGACGGCTTCATCTCCGTCACGCCGCTGCAGCTGGACCTGACGCATAGGCCGAGCCTCGCCATGCTCGAACAGGCCTATAGCTGAGCATGCGCGTTCCGCCGCAACGTCATTTGACCTTGCGGCGGCCATCCAGCACGCCCGTTTGGCTCCAGATCGGGTGGCGCATTCTGCTGGTGCTGGCGCTGATCGGGCTTGCCGTCGCCGTGCACTGGTTCGACCGCGACGGGCTGCGCGACAGCGCCGGCGGCGAGATCAGTCTGATTGACATCCTCTATTTCACGATGATCTCCGTCACGACCACCGGCTATGGCGATATCGTGCCGGTAACCGAGCAGGCGCGGATGTTCGACGCCTTTATCGTCACGCCCATCCGCATCTTCGTCGTGATGATCTTCTTCGGCACGGCCTATACGTTCGTGATCCGCCGCACTTGGGACAGATGGCGTATGAGCATCATTCAAAAGACGCTGACCGATCACACCGTCATCGCCGGCTTCGGCGTCACCGGGCGCGAGACGGCGGAGGAACTCATCGCCCGCGGCATGCCGGCGGAGCGGATCGTCGTGATGGACTGCCTCGCCGAAGCGGTGGCGGAAGCCGAGACGCTGGGCTGCACCGTCATTCAGGGCGACGCGACGCGCGACGCGACGCTGCAGGCGGTACGCATCAACCAGGCGAACGCACTGGTGGTGACTGCCGGCCGCGACGACACGGCGATCCTGATCACCCTTACCGCGCGGCACCTGGCGCCCAACTTGCGGATCAGCACGACCATCCGGGCCGAAGACAATGAACTGCTCGCCCGCCAGGCGGGAGCGACCACGGTCGTCAACCCCGTCAGCTTCGCCGGGTTGCTGCTCGCCGGATCATGCGAAGGCACGCACACCACCGAATACATCACCGATCTCGCCAGCGCGGCCGGCCATGTGCAGCTGGTGGAGCGTCCGATCGCCGCCGCCGAAGCGGGCGGGCCGCTATCCGCCCTGACGACCGGACTTGGCGTGCGGATCATCCGCGAGGGGCGGGACTTTGGCTTCTGGCAGCCCGAGGCGCAGCGGCTGGAGCCCGGCGACCGGATCGTCGAGATCGTCCCCGCAGTCTCGACATGACCCGCTTTTCGGCCTTCATCAGCTACAGCCATTCGGACCAGGCGGCGGCGCGCTGGCTGCACCAGGCGCTCGAGACGTTCCGGATGCCGCGCAGCCTGGTTGGAGCAGAGACCAGCTTCGGGCCGGTCCCGCGAAAGCTGCCGCCCGTCTTCCGCGATCGGGACGAGCTGCCGGCGAGCGGCGATCTGGGCGAGCATCTTCGGGCAGCACTGGCCGAGTCCCGCTTTCAGATCGTCCTGTGCAGCCCCCGCGCCGCCAAGTCGAAATGGGTCAATGAGGAAATCCTCACCTTCAAGCGCATCCATGGCGAGCATCGCACGCTGGCGCTGATCCTGTCCGGCGAGCCCTATGCCGGCGGCGACACCGAATGCTTCCCCGAAGCGCTGCGCTTCCATCTCGCCCCAGGCGGCTCGCTGTCCGACACACCGGCCGAGCCGATCGCAGCCGACATTCGCCCCGGCAAGGACGGCAAGCGGCTCGCACTGCTGAAGCTGATCGCCGGCATTGCCGATGTCCGGCTGGACGGGCTGGTGCGGCGCGACGCGGCGCGGCGGCAGCGCCAGATGATGTGGATCACGGGCGTGTCGCTGACCGTGATGGTGGTGACGATCGGCCTCGCCATCTACGCCGAAAGCCAGCGGCGGATCGCGGTCAGGCAGCAGCAGTTGGCCGATCGCAGCCTGGAGTTCCTGATCGGCACTTTCGCTATCGCCAATCCGGCGACTGACAACCCGCGAACCATCACGGCACTCACCATCCTGAACCGCGCCAGTCGGCGTGCGGGCGTAGAGCTGAAGACGGAGCCGGCGGTCAGCGGACGGCTGCTGCGCGCGACGGGCGAGATCTATTACAATCTCGGCCTGCTGAAGGAGGCGGAGCGCGATCTGCAATCGGCGCTCGCCCGCCAGCCCGAGGGCAGCGAAGAGCGCGCCCGGACCCTGCTCAAGCTTGCGACGGTCGCGTTCAAGCGCGGGGATCAGGCGCAGCTCCGACAAAGGATCGACGCCGCCGCCGCTTCTTACGACAAGAGCGCAGCCTATTCCGGCGAACTCGATGCAGAAGTGCTGGAGCAGCGCGGCATGGCGGAAGTGCTCGCCGGCCGATATGCCGAGTCGGCGCGCCTGCTTGGGGAAGCTGCAAAGCTGATCGCAAAGCTCCCCGGAGACCACCGCGAAGCGCTGGCCCGCGTGTCGATGGCACAGGCCCGTGCGCTTGTCCGGATCAAGCGGTTTGACGAGGCCGACCGGCTCTTCGGCCAAGCCGAGGCGAGCTACGCCGCCGCCTTTGGCACCAACGACGTCCGCACTGCCACTGCCTTTCAGAACCGCGCACTGGCCGATTTCGAGCGCGGCGAGCTCGACCGCGCGGCGGCCGGCATAAAGCGCGCTGTCTCCACCTATGACCGGGTGCTCGAAGGCGATCATCCGACCATCGGTGCTGCGTTGATCCTTCAAGGCCGCATCCGCACGGCTCAAGGCGATGCCGCAGGCGCCCTTCAGGCGCTCGACCGGGCACGTGCGCTCTATGCGCGCATCTATGGGGCGAACAATGCTGCGGTCGGAGACGCCGATTTTTATGCGGCCGAAGCGGAAGCCAAACGCGGCCGGACCGAGGCCGCCCTCGCACGGGTCGCGCGCACCAAGGTCATTTACGACGCCAATTACGGCCCGGACGACCCCGACCAGGTTGAGCTGCTCCTACTCCGCTCGCGAATTCTCGCCGCAGGAAAGCGGGCGAAAGAAGCCTCCTCCGCCTGCGCTGCTGCTTCCGCCCTCCAGCGCAAGCTGGACCGCTCCGCGCCCGCTCTTGTCTACAGGCGGGACAATTGTGTCGCAGCGCACAGCAGGGACGCGGCCTCTCTCTAGGAAGAGCTCCCGAAAAATGTTAACGAGTCGTTACTTGTGTAAGGGGGAGTCGAGTATGCGCAATCATCTACGCCTGTTGGCGGCTAGCTGTACGCCTGTCGTAGCGCTTTCGCTTCTTGGAGCCGCTCCGGCCGCCGCGGCCCTGCCCGGCATCAAGGAGACTGCGACCGTCCAGAACCAGTATGGCTTCGCCGCGGGTAGCGGCACGAGCTTCGTTCCGAAGATCGGAGGCGAGAAGGAAACCTTTTACGTCGCCGACACGCTGCCGACCGAAAGCTCGGAAGTTGGCGTCAACTACATCGGAACGGCCGATGTCGGCAACTTCTTCTTCCTGCACGACAATTATGCCGTCGGCGCGGGGACGACGTTCAGTGAGACCGTCATCACCTTCACTTTGACGAACGAGAATGACGGGCCGGTGGCATTACGGTTCGACTCGCTGATCACGCCTGGCCATATTGCCCATATTCGCGGAGGTGGCACGCAGCGGGGCTCGTTCGACTTTCGCGTCGTTCAATCCTTTGGCGTCGAATCTGACCCGATCACGCTCTACGCGGCTACTGGCGGGGTAAACTCAGACGGTGCCTATCTGAACACCGGCAATCTTGTGTTCAATGGTCTGACGGAAACCTTCGATCCTGACGAACGCTGGGAAGTGATCGACTGGAGCGCGACGGCTTTGAGCATCCCGCTGCTTCAAATCGCGGGGGGTCAGACCACCCAGATTTCGTATATTGCGAGCTATCAGACCTATACCGATGCGGTGTGCCAGGACGTGTTGGACTGCGCCGGGTTGCAGGTGGTGTTCGGCGATCCTCGCAATGATGGCGGCGTGAGCAATATCACCAGCCTCAGCGATTTCGGTCCGAACCTCGTGGACGAAGGCGTCTATCCGGTCATCGGCCGCAACTACGACGCATATCGTATCCCCTTCGCGTTCGTGCCCCTCGATGCGCCTCGACCGGAGCAGCCGGGCGGCGAAGGCCCGATCAAATATGGCGCGCTGTTCGATCCTCGCGCGCAGGCGGTACCTGAGCCTACTACCTGGGCGATGATGATCGGCGGCTTCGGCCTGATCGGCGGTGCGGCCCGGCGCCGGCGCGTGGTTACGGCGGCGGCCTAGAGAGCTTTGGTCGGCCGGCGCCTGAGCGCATAGAGCGGGTACTGGCCGAACCCCTTGGGCAGGTCGATCTTGCCCACATAGGTGGCGCTGAACTTCTCGGGCGCGGTGTTCGCCAATATCGCTGCCAGCGGCTGGCTGGCATAGACACTGCCTGGGGGGGTCAGCGGCTCCACTCTCGCCGCTCGCGAGATTTCGGTCCCGTAAAAGGCTTCGCGTCCGGTGATCGGGTCCGGGCCGAAATAGACCGGCCCGAAATGAAGGCTGACACGCATCTGCGTCGGCCGGTCCAAGCCCAGTTCGGCGGGAGACACGCTCAGCAGCGCTGCTTGAAGGGCCAAGCCCGCGTCGGCGGCGGCCTCGGCGGTGCTGAACACGCCGAACACGGCGTCGCCCCAGCTGTTGGTGAAATCCACATCCGGCGCGTGATCGGCGAAGACCCTGCCGGCGATCGTCATCACCCGCGCCCAGAAGAGCGGCAACTTGCCCTCGCTGATCCGCGTGAACCCGGGGAAGTCTGCGAACAACAGAGCCTTGAGCCGACGGTCTGGCGGCGACATGTCGCTGCTCTTGTAGCCGATCGAGCGGTCGAGCCCGGCCGAGTCTATTCGGATCGTCGTACCGCCGGTCCTTTGCCATTGATCCACGTCGTGCGCCGTCCCGGCTGCCGCTCCTGGACGAGGATTGCCGTCCCACAGGGCCAGTTGCACCGCCCGCGTGCCGAGATGCTGCGCCCGCAGCCGCGCCATGCCCATAGCGACCGTTGCGCCATAGCCGAACTGGGCCGGATCGTTCACGAAGTCCGCGAGGGTGGCGAAGTTGATGCCGGCCGCCCTTTCCCGAACCGAGTAATAGCGTTTCAGCCACTCATCACCGGCCGGCACCACCGAGTTGGCGATGAAGTCGCTTTCCCTGAACGGAAACACGAGGTTGAGCGTCGCGCCGCGATCGAGCAGCCGCTCGGCGATCAGGATGTCGGCGCCTGCGGCTAGGGCGCCATAGCCGAAGCCGATATTCGACTCGTCCAGGTGAGCGTCGATGAGTTCGGCGAGCCTCGCTTCCTTCTCCGCGTCCGCCCTGAAAATATGACCGGAGAAGGTAACGACCGCTGGCGGCGTCAGCCGCCTGATCACAGGCGCGAGCTTGTGGCCCTCGTGCCGATATCGGGCAAGCAACTCGAACTGCCTCAGTGTCGAGGAGCGCGCCCCGACATTGGCGCCCGGCAGAGTCAGCGCCCGATCGATGGCCGCCACGGCCTCGACTTCGCGGCCAAGCACCGCCAGCGCCTCGGCTTGGGTCGCGGCGCCATAATAGTCCTTGGGCTCAGCGACCGACGGCGCTCCCAGGGCAAAAAGCGCGAATTGACCTGCCCGCTCCAGATCGCCGGCGAGCAGGTTGAGCGTGGCCGCGTTGATCGCCGGAAACGGATCGCGGCTGCGCAAATAGACGTCCGCATAGGCTTCCGCCGCCCGCTTCAGCCCGGCATAGCCGCGTCCATCCTGCAGCGCATGATCTTTGAGCAGCCGTGCGCCCAGCGCCTGGCTGTCAACATCGTCGGCTGTCGAAAGCCCGCTCAGCTCATAGAGCCGCATAGCCTGCTCGGTCTCGCCCATCCGAGCCATGGCGAGCACGGCGATATAGGCCAGTTCGGGCGAGCTGCCGGTCGCGCCCTCGGGCCGCGCCAGATCATAGGCGGAAAGCAGGTCGCCGCGTTCGATCGCAGCCCTGGCGCGCTCGACCAGGCTCGCAGGCGATCCGCTCAACATCGACGCCCCCCACTCACCCCGGCATTTGAGCGGCTCCCGAGGCGCTTGGCAACCTTGATGGGCGAGCCACTGGCAAATCGCGCGCCGACGCACTATGTCGCCCGCCTTCCCAATGGCTACCGCACTCCCCACCCCGCCCAAGGTCGGCATGGTTTCGCTCGGCTGTCCGAAGAACCTGGTCGACAGCGAGCGCATCCTGACCAAGCTGCGGTCGGACGGCTATCAGATGTCGGCCGACTATGCGGGGGCCGATGTGGTGCTGGTCAATACCTGCGGCTTTCTCGACAGCGCCAAGGAAGAGAGCCTGGAAGCGATCGGCGAAGCCATCGCCGAGAATGGCCGGGTAATCGTCACGGGCTGCATGGGCAAGGAAGCGGAAGTGATCCGCGCCCGTTTCCCGCAGGTTCTCGCAGTCACCGGCGCGCATCAATATGAGCAGGTGGTCGACGCGGTGCACGAAGCGGCGCCGCCCATCCCCTCGCCTTTCCTGGATCTGGTGCCGGAAGCGGGGCTGAAGCTCACGCCCCGCCACTATAGCTATCTGAAGATCTCCGAAGGTTGCAACCACCGCTGCGCCTTCTGCATCATCCCGTCGCTGCGCGGCGACCTCGCCAGCCGGCGTCCGGATGCTATCCTGCGCGAGGCGGAAAAGCTGATTGCCGCGGGCACCCGTGAGCTGCTGGTGATCAGCCAGGACACGTCGGCCTATGGCGTCGACCTGCGCCACGCCGAGTGGAACTGGAAGGGCGCGCCCGTCCGTGCGCACATGACGGACCTGGCGCGCGAGCTCGGCAAGCTCGGCGCCTGGGTGCGGCTCCATTATGTCTATCCCTATCCGCATGTGGAGCAGGTCATCCCCTTGATGGCCGAGGGCCTGGTCACGCCCTATCTCGACATCCCCTTCCAGCATGCGGCGGCGAAGGTGCTGAAGGCGATGAAGCGGCCGGCGAACGACGCCAAGGTGCTGGAGCGGATCAAGGCCTGGCGGGCGATCTGCCCGGACCTCGCCATCCGCTCGAGCTTCGTGGTCGGCTTTCCAGGTGAGACGGAAGAGGATTTCCAGTATCTGCTGGACTGGCTCGACGAGGCCCAACTCGATCGTGTCGGCGCGTTCCGCTTCGAGCCGGTCGAGGGCGCGGCGGCCAACGCCCTTCCTGATCCCGTGCCCGACGAGGTGAAGGAAGAGCGCTACGCCCGTATCATGGAGCGGACCGCGGCGATCAGCGCGGCGCGGCTCCAGGCGAAGATCGGCCGCACCCTTCCCGTCATCATCGACGAGGTGGACGAGGAAGGCGGCGCGACTGGCCGTTCGCAGGCCGATGCGCCGGAGATCGACGGCAATGTCCTGCTCCGCGATGCCGGGGACCTGACGCAGGGGGACATCGTCTCCGTCCTGATCGAGGACGCCGACGAGCATGACCTCTTCGGAGTGCCACTCGCCGCGCGCTGAACCTTTCGCTCGGGTGACCTGCTGGCTATGGTTCCGGCAAACCAAAATGAGAGGAACCGTACGATGACGCAGCCCTATGTCCGCCCGGACGTGCAGATGTTCCTTGGTTTTCTGAACAACCTGCCCGGCCCCAAAATGCACCAGCTTGGCGCGCCGGAAGCACGCGCGCAAATGCTGGCCATGAAGGAGATCGCCGATCCGCCGGCAGGCGAACTGGCGATCAAGCGCGACCTGAAGTGCCGCGGCATTCCAGTGCGCCTCTACGATGCACGCGAGCGCCGCGAGCCCGGACCCGCGATGGTCTTCTTTCACGGCGGCGGCTTTGTCATCGGCGACCTGGAAACTCACGACAGTTTCTGCGCCGAAGCGGCGCGCGCGCTCGACCTGCCGGTCATTGCGGTGGATTACCGCCTCGCGCCCGAGCACCCCTTCCCGGCTGCTCCGGACGATTGCGAAGCAGCGGCGCGGTGGGTGGCTGACAGTCCTGCCGAGCTGGGCCTGAACGTCACCAGCCTCGTGCTGGCGGGCGACAGTGCGGGCGGCAATCTGACCATCGTCGTCACACAGCGGCTTCGGGACGAGCCGGCGAAGGTGCCCGTCATCGTGCAATGGCCAATTTATCCGGCCGTCGATGACGCCACCAAATACCAATCCTATCATGATTTCGGCGACGGTTACCTGCTGACCCAGGATGGAATGCGCTATTTCTACGAAGCCTATCGCGCCACTGAAGGCGATCTGCGCTCAGCTCCCATCCTGCACCGCCACGAGGGCACACCGCCGACGCTGGTCATCACCGCCAGCCTCGACCCGCTGCGCGACCAGGGCCGCGCCTATGCCGCCGAGCTGGTCAGGGCGGGTGTGCCGACCGTGTATCGCGAAGCGGTCGGTAACATCCATGGCTTCATCACGTTGCGCAAAGCCATCCCGTCCAGCGTCGGCGATGTCGCCGCCTGCTTCCGCATCCTGAAGGACTTGATCCTGGAAGCGGAGGCCGAGCTGACCATGGCAATCGCCGCGCGCGGCGCCGACACGTCCGCGGCCGCGGCGGAGTGAGCGACCTCCCCTACCGCCCCGCCGTGGGCGTGATGCTACTCAACGCCGAGAACAAGGTCTTCGTCGGGCAGCGGCTCGATAATGCCCTCGACGCTTGGCAGATGCCGCAAGGGGGCACTGATCCGGGTGAAAGCGCGGAAGAGGCCGCGCTGCGCGAGCTTGAGGAAGAAACGGGGATTGATCGCGACCTGGTCGAGATCGTCGCCAGGGCCTCGCGCGAGCTCGACTATGACTTGCCGGAGGAGCTGAAGGGCAAGGTCTGGGGCGGCAAGTATCGCGGCCAGCGCCAGACCTGGTTCCTCGCCCGGTTTCTGGGGCGGGACGAAGACGTGCATATCGACACGCCGAACCCGGAGTTCCGCGCCTGGAAATGGGCGGAGCCGTCGCAGCTGCCGGCAATGATCGTGCCCTTCAAGCAGCAGCTGTACCGCGCCGTGCTGGAGGAATTCGCCGATCACCTCCAGCTTTCGGAATAGGCACGCTTACTGCCGGGGCGCGGGCCCGGCGAAGCTCACCACGCTTTCCTGACCGCCCGCGCTCAGTGCGGACACGCCGAAGAAATGATGGTCGATGTTCACGCCGTCGAGCTTGATGCTCGTCGCATCGCCAGGAACGTCGCGGTGATCAGTCCAGTCGCCCGCATCCGCCTGACGCCAGTGAATGCGATAGCGGGCCGCACCTGCTGAAGGCTGCCAAGACACCGTCGTGTCGGCACTCAGCGCACCGGCGATCGTCACGCCCTCCGGCGCTCCGGGCGCGTTGGCCAGTTCTCGCGCAACGGCCATGTTCAGCGCAGTGACCTTCGCCAGATAGGGAAAGTCCATATACTGGATCGTGTCGCCGTAGAATTTGCCATTCTCGGTGCGCAGCGTCTGGTGTTGGTGGTCGTAATTCTCCGTCACTTCGCTGAAGCGCACCGCGGCGGGGATGCCCGCATTCAGAAAGGCGGTGTGGTCGCCGCCGCGTTGGAACCGGTCGGGCCGGCCCACCGCGATCACTTCGAGCCCGCGCTGCTGCCTGGCCACCCGCCGGATCGCCTTGGCCACTGCGCGCGATGGCGAGTCCATCTCACCGCCATTCGCACGCTGCGCCTTTAGCGTATCGAGATCGCCCGCCGCGGTAATGCCTTCGCTGAAAACGCGCACGCGCCGGTCGTCGCGCGCGCCGCCTGTACCGGTGGTGTTACCGACAATATCGTTGTTGAGGACGGCGGCGACTTTCCATCCGCGCTCCTTGGCAATCCGCGCTAGCAGCTGCCCGCCCCAGAGCCCTTGCTCTTCGCCAGACAGAGCGGCGTAGACGATAGTGCCCGCCAACTTCTCCTTCGAGAGGAGCCGCGCCGCCTCCATGACCAGCGCGACCCCTGATGCGTCGTCATTCGCACCGGGAGCGTCGGAGGTGAAATCCATCACGTCGGAGACGCGGCTGTCGATATGGCCCTGGACGATGACGACCCGTTCGGGGTCGGACGTGCCGCGCTGGATCGCGAGAACATTCTCGACCCGCACACCATTCGGCGCCCGCGGGCCGCTGAACTGGTCGCCGACCGTTTCGACGGTCAGGCAGCCGCCGCAAGCCTTGCCGAGCGCTTCGAACCGCCCTGCGGTCCAGCGCCGCGCCGCACCGATGCCGCGCTTCGGGTCGGTCGCGGAGGAGAGCGTGTGGCGAGTGCCGAAACTGACCAGCTTTTCGACGGTGGCGCGGAGCTGCGCCGGGTTCGGCTGCGCCGCGGCTGCCGATGCGAGCAGAAGAATATCGAGCATCAACAACTCCGTCCGGCTGAACCTACTCGACAGCGCTAGGGCAAAAGCGCTGCCGTGTCTCGCTCCAGCGATCCATCCGGGTTTACACGCCTATAGAAGCAACTCCGCTCCCCCGTGTGGCAGGCAGGGCCTGCGGGCTCCACGCGAAGCCACAGGGCATCCTGGTCGCAATCGACGCGCACTTCTCCGATTCGAAGCACGTTGCCGGACGTCTCACCCTTCTTCCAAAGCTGCCCGCGGCTGCGCGACCAGAAATGCGCCTCCCCCGTCGCCAGCGTGAGACGAAGCGCCTCCTCGTTCAGGTGCGCGACCATCAGCAACTCGCCGGTTCCGGCATCCGTCACCACGCCGGTGACCAGCCCGTTCGCATTCCATCTGGGCTGCAGTTGGCGGCCCTGTTCTCGCTCGTCCATGCCCACCGGATAACCCATTGGAGATCGTTTCGCACCTGTCCGAAAATGTGACATCGGCATGAAAAAAGCGTCTGGACGCAAGTATTTGTTAATCATAGGCGTTCGGGCCTGATCGATCCGGAGGGGTGTTTCGGATCGACTGTCTATTGGGGAAGGGGTTCCATGAAGAAACTTGTTCTCGCAGCGCTCTGCTGCGCGGCATCGGCTGTGCCTGCTATGGCGCAGCACGTCCACACTGCCAGCTGCAATCACCAGTTCACCGAGAACCAGGGCACGCTCAAGACCACTGGTCTGAACGCAGCCGCGAAGAGCGATGTCGTCGGTGGTGGCGGCATGAAGTTCATCCTGAACAATCTCGGCGGGGTCGAAGTCGGCACTGACGCACACAAGGGCTTCACCGCCGCGGCAGCGATCTTCTCGAAATATTTCACCGACGACATCACCATCCGCCTGGACGTGCGCTTTGCTCAGCTGAACCCGGGCGTGCTCGGCTCGACCGGCTCGACCACCAACAGCATCACCTATGCGGGCCTGAAGACGCTGCTGAACGCGGACAAGAAGTCAGTGTTCGACAATGCGGCCGTGGCTAGCCTCCAGAGCGGCGCTACCGTAGCTTTCGTCTCGAACGAGGATGGCAACTGCGTCACCAACGTGCCGACCTGCCAGGCGATCAGCGCGACGCGCCGGACGCTGGACAACGACAACACCGTCGACAATCTGAACATCAACATCAACACCGCGCAGGTGAAGGCGCTGGGTCTCAACCCGATGTACAACGCCAACAACCCGAACGGCCGCGACGGCACGGTGCAGTTCAGCAATCAGTTCGACTGGGACTTCGACCGCTCCGACGGCATCGCCGAAGGCAAGATCGACTTTGTTGGCGTTGCCGCGCACGAGATTGGCCACGCGCTTGGCTTCCGCTCGGGCGTCGATCTGGCGGACGTGAACGTCGGCGCAGCCGGTCTCGACGGCCTTGCCTGGGGCACCGTCCATGACTTGTTCCGTTACAAGAACTTCAACAGCAAGCAGACCCTCGACTGGTCCGTGTCGGGCGAGGCCTGCTATTCGATCAACGCGGGCCGGAACTGCCTCGCGCTGCTTTCGACCGGCCGCACCGTTGGCGATGGCCGCCAGGCGAGCCACTGGAAGGACGACCGCCTCACCAACAACCTAATCGGTCTGATGGACCCGACGGCGACCGGCTTTGATGGCACCCGTCCGTTCCAGGCCTTCACCAAGTTCGACGCGATCGCCTTCGACGCGATGGGCTATGACCTGGCGGTGCCGGAACCGGCCACCTGGGCCATGATGATCGCTGGCTTCGGCTTTGTCGGCGCCGCCGCGCGCCGTCGCCGCAGCGTCGCAGTGACCTACGCCTAAGCCACTACGCTGAAGCAAAGCGAGCCCCGTCCGGCAGCGTGCCGGGCGGGGCTTTCTTTTTGTGACAGAGGGGAGACAAATCGCCCCCCGCTCCCTATATGCCGCACCAACGAGGCTTAGGGCGCGGTCTCTCACATGCTCACGACCAATCCGTTTGACGACGACAAACTGCGCGAGGAGTGCGGCGTCTTCGGCATCTACGATGCCGAAACTGCCTCGGCCGTGGTGGCGCTGGGCCTGCACGCGCTTCAGCATCGCGGCCAGGAGGCGGCGGGAATTACCAGCTGGGACGGCCACCACTTCCACACGCATCGCGCGATGGGGCATGTCGCTGGCAACTTCGACCGCGACGAAGTCATTCGCGGACTGCCGGGGCGGGCCGCCTGCGGCCATGTCCGCTATTCGACGACCGGCGAGACCGCGCTCCGCAACGTTCAGCCGCTGTTTGCGGAGCTGAGCTCCGGCGGTTTCGCAGTCGCGCATAACGGCAACATCTCGAACGCGATGAAGCTCCGCCGCGAGCTCGTCCGCCGCGGATCCATCTTCCAGTCGACCTCGGACACCGAGGTGATCATTCACCTGGTCGCCACCTCGACATATCGGACGCTGCTGGACAAGTTCATCGACGCGCTGAAGCAGCTGGAGGGCGCTTACAGCCTGATCTGCATGACGCCGGAAGGCATGCTGGCCTGCCGCGATCCACTCGGCATTCGCCCGCTGGTGATGGGCAAGCTCGGTGACTCGACCATCTTCGCTTCGGAGACAGTTGCGCTCGACGTGATCGGCGCCGAGTTCATCCGCCAAGTCGAGCCCGGCGAGATCGTCATCGTCACAGATGCCGGTGTCCGCTCGATCCAGCCCTTCGGGAAGATCAATCCGCGGCCGTGCATCTTCGAGCATGTCTATTTCTCCAGGCCTGATTCGATCGTGGACGGCACCAGCGTCTATGATGTGCGCAAGGCGATCGGCGCGCAGCTCGCGATCGAGGCGCCGGTCGATGCCGATCTGGTCATTCCTGTGCCGGATTCCGGTGTGCCTGCGGCGATCGGCTATGCCCAGCAATCCGGCATTCCGTTCGAACTGGGCATCATTCGCAGCCACTATGTCGGCCGCACCTTCATCCAGCCCGGCGACCAGGTCCGGCATCTTGGCGTCAAGCTGAAGCACAATGCCAATCGCGCGCTGATCGGCGGCAAGCGAGTCGTGCTGATCGACGATTCGATCGTGCGCGGCACGACCAGCCTCAAGATCGTGCAGATGATGCGCGATGCGGGCGCGGCCGAAGTGCATATGCGCATCGCCAGCCCCCCGACGCGGCACAGCTGTTTCTACGGCGTCGACACGCCCGAACGGGCGAAGCTGCTGGCGGCCAAGCTCGATGTGCCCGGCATGTCTGACTATATTCATGCCGACAGCCTCGCCTTCGTGTCGATCGAGGGCCTGTACAAGGCACTTGGCCATGAGCGCCGCGCGGACGTCCGTCCGCAACATTGCGATGCCTGCTTCACGGGCGATTATCCGACCACGCTGACTGACCAGGACGAGTTGGCGCCTGCTGATCAGCTGAGCCTGCTTGCGGAACGCGTCGTCTAAGCGAACAAGCCGGCGAGTTCCTTCCGAAGGACAGCCTTCTCGACCTTGCCCATGGCATTGCGCGGGAGCGCGTCGCGGATGAGTATGCGCTTGGGCCGTTTATAGGCGGCGAGGGTCTCGCGCAGGGCGGCTGAAACTCGCTCTTTAGTGACCACTTGATCAGGCCGCGGAACGATAACGGCAATGACACCCTCTCCAAAGTCCGGATGCGGCACCCCGACGACCGCAACTTCGGCGACGCCAGGCAGCGCCTCGATCGCATCTTCCACCTCGGCCGGATAGACGTTGAAGCCGCCGGAGATGATCAGGTCCTTGGCGCGGCCAACGATCCAGAGATAGCCGTCGTTATCGAATCGACCGAGATCGCCGGTTCGAAAGAAGCCGTCGGGCGTGAAGGACTCCGCCGTTTTCTCGAAATTTCGCCAATAGCCGCTGGTGACGTTCGGACCCCGCACTTCGATAGCCCCGACGCCGTCAGCATCGGCCGAGGCGATACGGATGTCGACGCCCGGCAGCGGGGGTCCGACACTCCCGGCGCGCCGCGCCCCCTCGTAGGGGTTAGAGGCGAGCATGCCTGTTTCCGTCATGCCGTAGCGCTCAAGGATGCGGTGCCCTGTCCTGCCCTCCCAGGCGCGGTGAGTTTCGGCAGAGAGCGGGGCCGATCCTGATACGAACAACCGCATCGAGGATGTGCGCTCCGGCGTCAGGTCCGGGCGGGCCAGCAGGCGCGTGTAGAAGGTGGGCACGCCCATCAGCACGGTGGCGTCCGGCATCGCGGCCAGAATAGCATCGGCATCGAAGCCCGGCAGCCAGAGCATGGACGCGCCCGATCCGAGCACACAGTGGGTCGCAACGAACAGTCCATGGACATGGAAGATCGGCAGCGCGTGAATCAGCCGGTCCGACCCGGTAAACTTCCACTCACCGATCAGCGTCTCCGCATTGGAGGCGAGGTTGCGCTGGCTGAGCATCGCTCCCTTGGAGCGGCCTGTCGTGCCCGACGTGTAGAGAATGGCGGCGAGCGACTCCGCCGCAAGTTCCGGATCGGCAAACTCGGCGGCGGGAGCGCTTGCGAGCGCCGCGAGCCGCGCCTCATCGACAAACAATGCGGGCTCGGCATCGCGAACGAAATAGTCGATCTCGGCGGCCGTGTAGCCAGGGTTCAGCGGCACATAGACGATCCCGCTGCGGATCGCGGCGAGGTACAGCAGCAGCCCCTCCACGGACTTGCCGGTCTGCACGAGCAGCCGATCTCCTTGCCTCAGCCCCTGCGACTGAAGCGCGGCGGCTATACCGCCAGAGCGCCTCAGCAGATCGCCATAGCTGATGCTGCTCGCGGTCGGCTCGACCAATGCCGGCGCGTTCAAGTCTTCAGGAAAGCCGCGCTGAAGCGAGGCAAAGAGGCTGTGCCGCATGGTGCTCCCGCTCGCTTCCGCAGCTTGTCCCGTCAAGGCACAGCGGGCGCGTCAGGCCATATTGCACAGGATCGCAAGAGGCTGCAAAGGCCGAGCGCATGAAGCGCTTGCCGCTCCTGCTGATCGCCGCTCTTGCCATTGCGAGCGCTCCGGCTCTGGCGCAGCAAGGCCGTGCCGAGTCCGAGCTGATCAAGCTGGAGCAGGATTATGCTCGCGCACTGGTTTCCAAAGACATGGCGTTCCTGCGCGCCTTCTACGCACCCGATTGGCGCGGCGGGAACTGGCTTGGCTTTTTCACCAAATCGACCTTGCTCAAGCGGCTGCAGGACCGGCGCTACGTCATCAAGTCGATGAAGGTGCGAGATCTGCGCGTGAAGGTGATGGGCGACGTCGCCGTCGTCCAGGGCGTGGACGAAGAAATCACCTCGATGAGCGGACGGGACACGAGCGGACTTTGGGGCTTCACCGACGTGTTCGCGCGCCGCGGCGGGCGCTGGGTCGCGGTGGCTAGCCAGACCACCCGGATCGATCCGCAGCGGCCGTAACCACCGTCATTGCGAGGAGCATAGCGACGAAGCAATCCAGCTTCGCCGAACCCAGCGACTGGATTGCTTCGCGACGCTCGCAATGACGATATTTACCGGCTCGCGAACTCCCGCGGATCGAGTTCGTCGCGGCCATAGACGTCTTCGAGGAAGCGGACGCCCTCGGGTGTCGCCTGCGCGGTCATATAGGTGAGATAGACCGGCACCGGGCGGGGCAGCGGCACATGCTGCTCGGGCTGGTCGCTGTTCGCGTTCAGCGGCTGACCGAACAGCCATTGGCCGAGCCGCTGCGCATCCTCCAGCCGCACACAGCCGGAGCTGAAGAAGCGCGCTTGGCGGTTCATCAACTCGGGCTCGTTGGTGTCGTGGAGGTAGATGCCGAGATCGTTCGGGAACATGAACTTGACCCGGCCCATCGCGTTCTCGGGCCCCGGCAGTTGGCGCACGCGGATGCGCTGGCGGCCGTCGGCGACCGCCTGCCAGTCAACGAACTCCGGCTGAAGGAGCTGCGCATTGGCGTCCCAGCCGGACAGGGCCTCGAAGCCGAGCCGCTGGAGCGAGGCGCCGTTGAGGACGCGGCTGACCACGCGCTTATAGGCCAGGTCGTCCGGCACATTCCAATAAGGGTTGAGCGTCGCAAAGCGCAGCATGCCGGCGAGCATCGGCGTCTGCTGGTCCGGCTTGCCAACGACTACGCGCATGCGGCCCGCCTCCGCCCCGTCCTGGTAATAGACCAGTTGCTGCGCGGCACTGTCGACGACGATGTGGCGCGTATTTGGCCCCGGCAGAAGCCGTGCGCGGTCGAGATTGACCGCCAGCTTGCGGTCGTACCAGCTGGTCGGGCGATTGAGTGCCGCGATCGTCCCTGCGCCCGCCACGCCGTCCGCCTTCAAGCCATGAGCGGCCTGGAAAGCGCGGAGCGCCGTCACGACATTCTTGTCGAAACGTCCCTGCGGATTGAGGCCGAGCCGCTCGCGTAGCGCCCAGACGCGATCGCCCCCCATACCTGGCTTCAGCGCGGAGCCTTCGGGCACATAGTTTTGCGGCAGGTTGGACCAGCGCTCGCGCCGCTCCGCCAGTGCGCGGCGCAGGCCGGAATAAGCGGGGTTCATCCAGCCCATCGACTGAATGTAGCGATCGAAATCGGGCGCGACCGAAGCGGCGCGCAGCACATCGGTCTCGCCCAGCTTCTTCGGCCGCAGCTCCTCGTCGAGAAAACGGATCTGCGCGTTAGGGGCGCGGCGCACGTCCCGCACATAGCGGGCAAAAGCCTGGGACAGGCGTAGCTCGGCCCGGGCAAGCGTCTCGGGATCCCCTGACCCAGCCCTGTCAACCAGTTCGCGCAGGCCGCGCGCATCATAGTCGGACGGCTCGAGGCCATCCAGATCGGCGGTCTCCAGATAGGAGATCAGGCTGGAGGCGGCCGGGCTCAGCGCCCCGTCCTTGACCCAGAGCGGCCAAAAGCCGCGGGTCGCATAGACGGACTTGAACTTGCCGTCGGCCTTTTCCTTGACCGCGAGCGCCACTGCATCCGGAGTGCTCTGCGCGGCAACGCCGGCCAGGGGCGTCGAAATCAGCAATGCGGCAAGGAACGCGCCGCGATACAAGTTACGCAACTTTGACTTCCTTCTTCAGGCAGGTGCGGGCGCCGCCACGGAGAGACGGCGCCCGCTAGGGCTTAGAGCCCGCGCTCGCCCGACGGAGCCGGAGCCGGCTGCATCATCATCTGCGGCTGCGGACACGGCGGCGCCTGATAGGCCACAAAGGTGCCATCGCTGGTGTAATAGCCATCGACGATGCCATCGCCATTGCGGTCGGCGGCCACGGAGCCGACGATCACGCCGGGCCAGGCTGGCGGCGCGGGGGCGACGGCGACTTCTTCATCCATGTTGGTGCAGGCGGCCAGGCCGATCGGGGCGACCAAAGCCAAGCAGAAGCGTGAGACCCTCATCATGTTTCTCCCAGAACGTGCAGGACAACCGCAAGGGGGGAGCGGTGGTCCGCAATCTCCGAACGCGACCGCGCCATTCTCGTTCCCGACCAGCAACGGTGTCCGCTGCCGGACGGTTCAGGCCGGGCGCTCGGCCGCTTGCTCTTCCATGGTCCGCTCGTTGGTCATTCAGCGGGCTGCAGCCCACGCTTGCGGCCGGGGATCAGTGCCAGCACCAGGATCAGCAAAGCTTCCGAGACCTTGAGGCCGTAAGGCAAGGCGCCCGGCTTCTCCTCGCGGGCCAGGGCCGGTGTAGGCCGGGGCGAAGAGGCCTTGACCGGCTCGCCATGCTCGTCAGGGGCGACGCGATCCGCCATCTCGGCATTGCGCTGACCGAGCGGGCGCTCTGGTCCGCTCGTGGTGTCGCGCGCCGTCTGATGCTCCAGTTCGGCATTCATCTCGGCACCGAGCAGCAGCACCAGCGCGGAGAGGTAAAGCCAGGTGAGCAGCACCACCACGGCACCCAGCGAGCCATAGGTCGCGTTGTAATTGCCGAAATTCGCCACATAGATGCCAAAGCCGGCAGTCAGCACGCCCCAGCCGATCGCCGCGAAGGCGGAGCCGGGCGTGAGCCAGCGCCACTTGGCGGCATCGCGATCGGGCGCATAGCGGTAGAGCGTCGCCACTGCCGCCGCTCCGATCGCGGCGAGCAGCACCCAGGAGACTAGCCGGCCCAGGAACAGCAGCGCGCCCGGTGCACCAGGCAGGAAGCGGTCCAGATGGGCGAAGACGGTGATCGCCACCATCGCCACTCCGACCACGAGCACGGCGCCGAGCACCATCGCCAAGTTGATCAGCGTGCGCTTGATGAAGCCGCGCGTCTCTTCCTCCTCATAGGTGATGTTAAGCGCAGTGACGATCGCGCCGCTGGCCTTGGTCGCGCCCCAGAAAGCGAGGGCCAGCGCCAGAATCAGGCTCAGGCCCTTCTTGCTGCCGGCGGTGTTGACGACGTTCATCAGCTGCTCGCCGATCAGCTTCGCCGCCTCGCCCGGCAGCATCTGCGACAGCTCCTGGAAGTGGCGGACTACGGAGGCGGGCTCCGCCACCAGGCCATAGGTCAGCACCACGGCGCCCAGCAGTGGCACCATGGCAGTGAAGGCGTAGAAGGCGACCCCTGCCGCGATCAGCGACAGGTTGTCCTTGCCCATTTCGCGCCAGCTGCGCTTCAGCACATCGAGCCAGCCTTCCGCCGGCATCTCCAGCGGGCTTGCCGCGTCCCTAGCCCTTTGATCTTTCATGCGCTTCAGAACGAGCGGAAATCATTTCCGCTCCGGCGCAACGGGAGACAAGGAAGATCGTTACGCGTGCATGTCCGATCCCACGCCGATCCTTGAGCCCGGCCGCAATTGCTGGCGCGTCGAGAGGGCGAACCGGGCTGCGGTGGTGATCGACGCCGCCGACTATTACCGCCACGCCAAGCGCGCGATGCTGAAGGCGCGCGAGCAGATCATCCTGATCGGCTGGGATTTCGACACGCGCATCTTCCTTGACCGCGAAGACGGGCCCGGCGGTCCGACCCACGGCGTGCCAAACGAGCTCGGCCCCTTCATCCAGTGGCTGGCGAAGCACCGGCCGGGACTCAACATCCACATCCTCAAATGGGACATCGGCGCGCTGAAGCTGCTCGGGCGCGGCACGACTTTGCTGCGGCTGGCGCGCTGGATGTGGCACGACCGGATCACCTTCAAGCTGGACGGCGCGCACCCGACTGGCGCCAGCCACCACCAGAAGATCCTGGTGATCGACGATGCCCTCGCCTTTTGCGGCGGTATCGACATGACGGCCGATCGCTGGGACACGCGCGCTCATGCGCCGGACCAGCCCGGCCGGCGTCGGCCGACCACCCGCCGCCGTTACGATCCGTGGCACGATGCCACCATGGCGCTGGACGGCGCGGCGGCGCGCGCGCTGGGAGAACTGGCCCGGGAACGCTGGCAGGTCGCCGGTGGCGATCCGCTGCCCGTACCCAAGGCCGCCGAGGATGTCTGGCCGCCGGAGCTCAAGCCCCACTTCCGCGACGTGTCGGTGGGGATCGCACGCACCCGCGGGGGCTATGAGGATCGCGAGGAAGTACGGGAAAATGAGCGGCTGTTCGTCGACCTGATCCGCTCCGCCGAGCGTTTCGTCTATGCCGAGAACCAATATTTCGCGTCGCGCGCCGTGGCGGAGGCGATTGCCGAGCGGCTGAAGGAGCCGGCCGGGCCCGAGTTCGTGCTGGTCAATCCGGAGTCGGCGGATGGTTGGTTGGAGGAAGCGGTCATGGGCCCGGCTCGCGCCGAGCTAATGGCATCTTTGGCAGAGATCGACAGCGACAAGCGCTTCCGCATCTACACGCCCGTCAACGAAGCGGGCGAGGACATCTACGTCCATGCCAAGATCATGGTGGTCGATGACCGTGTGCTGCGGGTCGGATCGGCCAATATGAACAACCGGTCGATGGGCTTGGACAGCGAATGCGACGTGGTGATCGACACAGGCTGCCCGGGTAACGAAGGCGCCCGGGACATGATCGAGGCGATCCGCGCCGACCTGCTCGCCGAGCATCTGGGCGCGGAGGCGCACGAGGTCCGGCGCCGGCTGGCCGAGACCAGCTCGCTGATTGCAACGGTGGAGAGCCTGCGCGGCAATGGCCGCAGCCTCAAGACCTTCGTGCCGCCCGAGTTCAGCCGCACCGCCGAGAAGATCGCGGAGAGCGAAACGCTCGATCCGGAGCGGCCCGAAGGCCTGTTCGAACCCTTGAGTTCGCGCAAACTCCTCCGGCATTTGCCGCGGCCGGCTTGAGCATACCCAATCTTCGTCATCCCCGCGAAAGCGGGGACTCAGCTCTTCTTCGTGGCACCTCTGGGTTCCCGCTTTCGCGAGAATGACGAAGGGTGGAAGCTTTAGAGCAGTTCCTGCACGCGCTCCGCCGGTCGGCAGAGCCTAACGCCCTTGCGCGTCTCGACGATCGGCCGTTCGACCAGCGCCGGATGCTCGACCATCGCATCAAGGATGCGATCGTCGGACGCACCTTCTAGCAAGCCGAGCTCGCCCGCCAGAGCGCCCTTCGTGCGTAGCGCGTCGCGGGGGCTGACGCCCATGCACGCGAACAAGTCCTCCAGCTGCTCGCGCGTCCAGCCGGTCTTGCGGTAGTCGATGATCTGCGGCTCGTGGCCAGCCTCCTGCAGCGCCGCGAGCACCTTGCGCGACGTGCCGCATTCGGGATTGTGGTAGATGGTGACTTCCACCTCAGCCGACCTTGGCGACGCCCTTTTCGCTCATCAGCTCGCCCAGCTCGCCGCTCTCATACATCTCCATCATAATGTCGGAGCCACCCACGAACTCGCCCTTCACATAGAGCTGGGGGATGGTCGGCCAGTCGCTGAACGCCTTGATGCCCTGGCGGATGCCCTGGTCCTGCAGAACGTCAACGCTCTCATAATCGACGCCGAGCCGGTCGAGGATCGCAATGGCGCGGCTTGAAAAGCCGCACTGGGGAAAGAGCGGCGTGCCCTTCATGAACAGCAGCACGTCGTTGGTGGAGACCAGCTCCTGGATGCGGGCCTGGGATTCGTCGGTCATACTCTACTCTCCTGCCGGAACGGCGGTGGTCAGCTGCAGCGCGTGAAGCTCGCCGCCCATGCGGCCCTGCAGCGCCGCGTAGACTTTCTGGTGCTGGCGGACGCGCGGCATTCCCTTGAAGCTCGCCGAGACGACACGCGCGGCATAATGATCGCCATCACCGGCCAGATCGGTGATCTCGACATCGGCGTCGGGGATCGCCTCGCGGATCATCGCCTCGATATGTTCGGCCGCCATCGGCATGTCAGGATTGCGCCTCGATCAGCTGGCGGCGCGCCTCGACCGCTTTTTCGGCAAGCGCATTGCGGATGGTGGCCTCGTCCATCTCGACTCCGGCGCTGGTCAGGTCGCCCAGCAGCTTCCGAATGACGTCCTCGTCATGCGCTTCCTCGAACTCGGCCTGCACGACCGCCTTGGAATAGGCGTCGGTCTCCTCGGGCGTCAGCTTCATCAGCTTCGCCGCCCATTGGCCGAGCAGCTTGTTCCGCCGCGCGACGATACGGAACAGCATTTCCTCGTCGCGGGCAAACTTCGCCTCGAACGCGCGCTCGCGATCGTCGAAAGTCGTCATTTCTACCCCTCTTGTTTCGGACCTGAGATAGGTGCCCTGCGCTTCTCGCGCAACGCGTCAGCCGATCTCGACCACCAGCTTGCCGATGGCGCCGCGTGAGGCGAGCTTGGCGATGGCTTCGCCGCCGCGTTCCAAGGGGAAAGCCTCAGTGACGCGGGGAGCGATCTTGCCTTCCTGCCAGAGGCGGAAAAGCGTCGCGACATGCTCCTGGTGGCGTTTAGGATCGCGCATGGTGAAGGCGCCCCAAAAGACCCCGCAGACGTCGCAGCTCTTGAGCAGCGTCAGGTTGAGCGGCAGGCGCGGGATGCCCGCAGGGAAGCCGACAACCAGATACCGCCCCTCCCAGGCGATTGAGCGCAGCGCCGGCTCGGCATAATCGCCGCCGACCGGATCGTAGATGACGTGCGCACCTTCCGGCCCGCACTTGGCCTTGAACTGATCGGCGAGCGCCTTCGACGCGTCCTTGTCGAAGGGGGCACGGCCATAGACGAGCGTGTCGTCCGCGCCCGCCTCGCGCGCGACCTGCGCTTTTTCCTTCGACGAGACGGCGGCGATCACCCGCGCGCCGAACGCCTTGCCGAGTTCCACCGCCGACAGGCCGACGCCGCCCGCCGCGCCGAGCACGAGCAAGGTCTGGCCTTCTGTCAGATGCCCACGGTCGAGCAGGCCGTGAATCGTCGTCGCGTAGGTCATCAGCAGGGCCGAGGCTTCCTTCAGCGGCAAGCCCTCCGGCACCTTGAAGGCCCGGGTGGCGGCTACCGCGACCTTCTCCGCCAATCCGCCGGATGATGCGGTGAGGGCAAGCAGCCGGTCGCCGACCTGCCAGCCTTCGACGCCCTCTCCGACGGCTTCGACCGTGCCCGACACCTCGGAGCCCGGCGAGAAAGGCCGGGGCGGCTTGAACTGATACTTATCCTCGATCACCAGCACGTCGGGATAGTTGATCGCACAATATTGGATGCGGACGAGCAACTCGCCCTTGCCGGGCACCGGGTCCGGCACCTCGGCGAGTTCCAGCGTCTCCGGTCCGCCGGCTGCGCGCGACAACAAGGCCTTCATTGAGCTCTCCTCATCCTGTGCTGCGCCTTGTGGCGGGGCTTCAGGATGCTGTCGAGAGTCGCTGCGGCTTCAGCACACCCGCTGCCCATAAGGGGAGGAGAAAGGCGATCAGGAACAGGGTGTTCGGCACGACGTTTAGGCCGAACCTGGTCGCGACCGAGAGGCTGCAATCTACCACATACCACAGCACGACACCGCCCAATATACCGTGCCAGAAACGTCCCGCTTCGTCGGCCGGAAGCAACTCGGCCGCTCGAAATGCCATGTAGAGCGTGGCCGCCCACCCCATTGTGACGGCGCCCATTAGGCCGGTCGCGAACTGGAGCGGAGCATCGATCGACTGGGGTGCCGGTCCGAACTGTGATAAGAGTGCGACCAACATCGAGTCGTTGCCGGGCACTGCTGCGAGCGTCAGCACCACCCCGAACAGGCCAATGGCCAGACACCAGATCACGACCCATTTGCGCCAGAAGTCACTCATGACCGAATCCTTTCGTGTAGCAGATGCTACATGTAGCATGCGTGTGTAGCGGGCGCTACAGCCATGACATGAAAATTCGAGATCAGCGGCGCGACGAAGTGTTGGCGCGGGTTGTCAACCACCTGATCGTCGAGGGACTGGCCGCCGGCAGCCTGCGCCAGATTGCGCGCGCCACCGGCACCAGTGACCGCATGCTGCTCTACTATTTTCGCGATAAGGACGAGCTGATGACTGAGGCGTTGTCGGCCATTGCCGCTCGCCTCGCCGCCATGCTCGAAGCGGCAAGCAGTTCGGAGCGCACAGACTTCGCGACGCTGCTGCACCAACTCCGCGGGGTCATGCGGAGCGATGCTTTTCGGCCCTTCATGCGGCTCTGGCTCGAACTCTGCGCTAGGGCGGTGGGCTGCGAGGAGCCCTATCGCGCCATCGGCGCCGCGATTGCCGACGGCTTCATCGATTGGGCCGAGCAGAGGCTCGCTGGCGCCCCGCAGGAGCGCCGTGCCCAGGCAGCTCTGCTGGTGGCGACGATCGACGGCCTTGCTCTCCTGGATGCGGTCGGACGGGGCGACATCGCCGATCCGGCGATCGGCTGAGGTTGCACGGAGCGTGTCTTGCGCTACCCTGCGTTGCAGAGACGGGGGGGCGCAAGATGGTGGCACTGGCAAGGATCGGCGCGATGCTGGTGGCGCTGTTCGGTTCCGCGCTCGGGCTTTGGTTCTTCTTCGCGACCGAGCAGGCGGCGGGCGCATTTTTCGTGACGCCGCAGGGAGCCGCGGGCCTGGCGACGCTCCGCGCCGATATGTCGAGCTTCTTCCTGGTCGGCGCCGGCTTTGCGCTGCATGCGGCGGTGACCGGGCGCGGCGGGGGCCTGATGGTGCCAGCCGCGCTCTATGCCGTTGCGATCACCGGACGTACCTTCAATCTGGCGGCGGCGGGCAGCCATGAAGGAGCGGTAGTGCCCATGGTCGTGGAAGCGGTGCTGATCCTTCTCTGCTGGTTCGGCTGGCGGACGTTGCGCCGGGCCTAAAGCCAAGGCATCTCTGTCGCGCGCTTCGTCTCATAGGCCGAAATGCTTGCGTCCATCGCGAGCGTGAGGCCCACTTCATCGAGACCGTTCAGCAGGCAATGCTTGCGGAACGGGTCGATGTCGAAGGTGAAGCGGTCCTGGAAGCGTGTGGTCACCGTCTGCGCCTCGAGGTCGATCGAGATCGGGTCGGTGCGGGCGACCTCCATCAAACGGTCGATGGCGGCGCGGGGCAGTTCGACCGTGAGGATGCCGTTCTTGAATGCGTTACCGGAGAAAATGTCCGAGAAGCTAGGCGCGATCACCGCGGTGATGCCGAGATCGGCCAGGGCCCAGGCGGCGTGCTCGCGGCTCGATCCGCAGCCGAAATTCTCGCCCGCAATGAGAATGGGCGATCCAACATAGGCCGGGTCGTCGAAGACGTTGCCGGCCTCTGCCCGCACCGTCTCGAAGGCTCCGCGGCCCAGCCCTTGCCGGCTGATCGTCTTCAGCCACTTGGCCGGGATGATCACGTCGGTGTCGACATTGGCGCGGCCGAACGGGATCGCCGCGCCCTCGATGGTGCGGACCGGCGTCAACGCTGCTCCACCATCGCCGGCTCCGGTTTGGCGCTCACCGAGAAAGCGGCGATGCCGCTGAACAAGCTGCCTGCGATCAGCAGCACGATTGCTCTTTTCATGTCCCCGCGTCCCCGTCTTGCTACTTCAGTGCTGCCGGAAAGGCGGGCAGCTGCGCCATGTCGCGCGGATCATGCTGGATGATCACGCGGGCTTTCAGATTCTTGGCAATGTCCTCAAAGCGCTGGTGCGAGGCCAAGGTGTCGGCCCGGTTCCAGTTGAAGCCAGGTACCCCCCTCGCCTCGCGATTCTCGCGGAAGTGGAACTGGTCGCCGCTCAAGAGCACCGGCCCGCTCGCCAACCTCACCAGCAGCACGGTGTGGCCGGGCGTATGGCCGGGCATGGCTAGCATGACGACGCTGCCGTCGCCGAACACATCCTTGTCACCGGCGACCGGCGTTGCCTTGCCGCCGCCGGTGAGCCAATGTGCGAGCTGGGCGGCCGGACGGTCGTCCGGCTTCATCGCCTTGAGTGCCTCCCAATCTCCCCTGCCGATCAGCAGTTCGGCGTGAGGGAAGTCCCGCGCGCCGCCGCTGTGATCGGCATGATGGTGGCTGATGCCGACATGGGTGACTTGCGCGGGCGTCAGGCCCAGCGCCTTCAGCCGGTCGGGAATGCTCTGCTTGAGCGTCCAGCCCATCACCGGCTCGGCCGCGCCGATCATGTCGGGCGTCATGCCGGCGTCCCAGAGCAGCATGCCCTTGGGGTGGCGGATCAGATAGCAGCCGGCGATAAAGTCCTTTTTGACGCCGGTCAGGCCGTAGCTATCGGAAAACATTGCGACGTCCCGCCCAGGCGCCGAGCCGCACTCGAATGCGTGGAGCGACACGCCTTGCGCGACGACAGGCGTCGCAGCGACCAGAAACAAGGCTCCGAAGATCGTCCGCATCATTCCCGCTCCCCCATCAGCGTTCGCACATCCGTCAGCCTTCCCGTCACCGCCGCCGCTGCCGCCATCGCCGGCGAAACCAGGTGCGTGCGCGCGCCGGGTCCCTGGCGTCCGACGAAGTTCCGGTTCGACGTCGACGCGCAGCGCTCACCCGGCGGCACCTTATCCGGGTTCATGCCGAGACAGGCGGAGCAGCCAGGCTCACGCCATTCAAAGCCCGCATCAATGAAAATTTGGTCAAGACCCTCGGCCTCGGCCTGACGCTTCACCAGCCCGGAGCCAGGCACGACCAAGGCCTGCTTCACATTGCCAGCGCGCTTGCGCCCCTTCAGCACGGCGGCGGCAGCGCGCAGATCTTCGATCCGGCTGTTGGTGCAGCTGCCGATGAAGATGTTCTCGACCGCGACATCCTGCAGCCGCTCGCCGGGCGTGAGGCCCATATAGGCGAGCGACTTGGCCGCCGCCTCGCGCTTGGCCGCCTCTGCGAAGCTATCGGGCGAGGGCACGGCGCCGGTGATCGGCGCCACGTCTTCCGGGCTAGTGCCCCAGGTGACGGTCGGCGCCACCTCCGTCGCGTCGATATCGACGACGCGGTCGAACACCGCGCCTTCGTCGCTTGGCAGGCTGCGCCACCAGGCGAGCGCCTGCTCCCAAGCTTCGCCCTTCGGCGCCATTGGGCGGCCCTCAAGATAGGCGAAAGTCTTGTCGTCGGGCGCGATCAAGCCGGCGCGCGCGCCCGCTTCGATCGACATGTTGGAGACGGTCAGCCGCCCCTCGACCGACATGTCGCGAATGGTCGAGCCGGAATATTCGATTACATAGCCGGTGCCGCCTGCCGCCCCGATCCGGCCAATAATGTGGAGGATCAGGTCCTTGGCGCTGACGCCAAAGCCGAGTTTGCCCTCGATGCGGATGTTCATCGACCGGGACTGTTTCAGCAGCAGCGTCTGGGTGGCGAGCACATGCTCCACCTCCGACGTTCCGATGCCGAAGGCCAGCGCCCCGAGCGCGCCATGGGCCGCGGTGTGGCTGTCACCGCAGACGAGAGTGCAGCCCGGCAGCGTGAACCCCTGCTCGGGACCGACGACATGGACGATGCCCTGCTCCGGATCCGTGTCAGCAATGTAGCGGATGCCGAAGGCGGGCGCGTTGCGCTCTAGCGCCGCCAGCTGCTGGGCGCTTTCCGGGTCGGCGATCGGCAGGCGCATGCCGTTCGAGCCGCGGCGCGGCGTCGTCGGCAGATTATGGTCGGGAACGGCGAGGGTCAGGTCCGGCCGCCGCACCTTGCGGCCGTTGAGGCGCAACGCCTCGAAGGCCTGGGGGCTGGTCACTTCGTGGACCAGATGCCGGTCGATATAGATCAGGCACGTGCCGTCATCGCGCCGCTCGACGACGTGAGCGTCCCAGATCTTCTGATAAAGCGTGCGCTGCCCAGTCACGACCCGACCTGTATCAGCCTGGGACAGTCCTGTGAATCCGCCTTATTCGACGATGGTTTCGGTGGTCGGCGCGGCAGTGGCGGTGTCGAGCTTCAGCCAGTCGTTGCGGGGCTGACCGTAGAGCATCTCGAGCACTTCCAGCTGCACGCCGGACGGGCGGCCGGTCTGCGAGTTCCAGAGCACTGCGACGCCCGACTTAGCCTGCGGGTCGAACAGGACCGTCGCGCGATAGCCCATCACCGCGCCCTGGTGCCCAACCAGCCAGCGGCCGGCATAGTTATAGTCGCGCCAACCGAGCGCATATTGCGACGGGCCCATGGCGCGGGCGAAGGCCGTGCCGCGCCGGGGCGTGCCGACACGCGCCTGGTGGATGGTGTCGAGCACCTGCGGCGGCAGCACCTGCGGGGCCAGGCCCATCTGGGCGCGCATCCAGATCGCCAGATCCATGATCGACGAGTTGACGCCGCCGGCTGCCGGCACGCGGTAATAGTTGTCGTTCACCTGGACGGTGTTGCGGCCGACATGCGGGCGCGCCCAGCTGCGCGACGCCATCAGCCCGGCTCGCGTCAGGCTCGCCGTCTGCATGCCCAAAGGCGCGAAGAGGCGGCGGCGGACTTCGTTCTGATAGGACTGGCCGGTCACCTTCTCCACGATTTCGCTGACCGTGTCGAATGCGATATTCTGGTAGGTATGGCAGGTACCCGGCGCGCAGGCGGGCTGCAGCGTCGCTAGCGCCATGCGCAGCGCCTTGGGATCGGCCCCGCTCTCCAGCTTGCCGTCATTAGCGTTACGGGCGATGCCGACGCGGTGCGACAGAATGTCGGCGATGGTCGTCATCGCCTCGCCGCCCTTTGGCAGGCGCAGGGTGGTGTTGAACTTGGCCACTGGCTCGTTCAGCGAAAGCTTGCCTTCGGCTTCGAGCAGGCCCGCCATGGTCGAGGCGACGCCCTTGGACAGCGACGCCCAGCGAAAGACAGTGTTGGGCGTGACCGGCTCAGTGCCGTTCGCCGTCGTCTTGCCATAGCCCTGGACGAAGGTGATTTCGCCATTCTCGATGACCGCGACGGCCATGCCGACCATGTCGGGCTTGGTCGCAGCCAGGCGAAGCCGCGCGTCGAGCCGCTCATAGTCGACCTTGTACGGCGCACGATAGGCGGAGTTGATCAGGCCGGACCGAGCGCCTTGATAAACGCCGGGCTGCGACGCGACGGCCGGCGAGCGGGTCGCGATGAGCCCCGGGACAATCGCCGCGAGCGCGAGCATGCCGGCGACGCCGCCGCCGATCGCTGCCGCTTTGGGTCGTTGCTGGATTCCCATCTTGATGTTCTTCACCACGTCCAGCGACCCCTGTGACCCGATTGCCCCTTATGTAGGGTTAAGGAATCAGAGATTCAGCGTTACGCCAAGGCCTTGGCTGCCGTTTTCACGACGAAACGACAGAAACGAGGGGCTGAAGCGCGGGAACCCTGCTGCCCGATCACCAAGATCGCTCGTCCCGAGCGTAGTCGAGGGGCGTGTCTCCTGTCCTATGTCAGCGCCTCTCGACTTCGCTCGGGACGAGCGGCCTAGGAGACGAAGTGCGCCGTCGTCTTCGCCTTGACCTCGTCGGCGGTGACGCCCGGAGCCAATTCGATCAGCTTGAACGGACTCTGATGATCGGGGCGCTGGAAGACCGCCAGATCGGTCACGATCATATCAACGACGTTCTTGCCCGTCAGCGGAAGCGTGCAAGACGGGATGAACTTGGGGCTGCCGTCCTTGGCGTTATGCTCCATCACCACGATGATCTTCTTGACGCCGGCGACCAGATCCATTGCACCGCCCATGCCCTTGATCATCTTGCCCGGGATCATCCAGTTGGCAATGTCGCCATCTTGGCTGACTTCCATCGCGCCGAGCACGGTCAGGTCGATATGGCCGCCTCGGATCATGGCGAAGCTCTGCTCCGAGCCGAAATAGCTGGACGAGGGCAGTTCCGAGATGGTCTGCTTGCCGGCGTTGATCAGGTCCGGATCGACCTCGTCCTCATACGGAAACGGCCCAATGCCGAGCATGCCGTTCTCGGACTGTAGCGTGACCTCGACGCCCGCCGGGACGTGGTTGGCGACCAGGGTCGGAATGCCGATGCCGAGATTCACATAGAAGCCGTCCTGCAGCTCCCGCGCCGCCCGCGCGGCCATCTGGTTGCGGTCCCAAGGCATTTTAGCTGTCCTTTGCCGCGCAGGCGGCCTTGCTGGTGTGACTGAATTTGGGCTTCCACCGGCCGCCCTCGCGCACGAAGATATTGGCCGAGGTGTAGCGCATCCGGCAGGCAGAGCCGTCGGCGGCTTTACCGTCAAAGGATCCGACGCCGTACACATTCGCGATGTTCTCGCTGTAAAAGGCGATGTCCTTGATGTCGTAGCGGAAGCCGTTGCTACCGCCCGCCCATTTGTTCGCGCGCACCCAGGCGACAACCTCAGCCTTGGTCTCAGACGAACCATCGTCGCTCAGCGCGACGAAGCCGTCGGCGAGAAACGCGGCGAGCCCGTCCGGATCGTTCGCTCGGTAATATCCGGGCCATGCGTTCAGCTTGGCCTCACGCAAGGCCGCGATATCGGCCGCGCGATCCTCAATGGCAGCCGCTAGTAGGAGGAGAGAGAGGATCAAGCGGCCTCCGCCCGAAGAGCAACCCGCTTGAGGTGAGGCCAGGCCTGCCACGTCCCAATCGCGTAAGCGACGCCGTACGCCAGCACGATCAAAGACGACCAGATATTAAACGGCGTCCGCGCCTGCGCTTCGGCCAGGACGGGGAGGATGAACAGGCCGCGCACCAGATAGATCGCGCTGATCGTGATCAGGGCGGTCCGCATCAGTGGAAGGCGGCCAATCACGCCCGCGCCGGCGAAGGCATAGGCAGCCCAGATCGCGAGCACGGTCGCAATCCCCGCGGTGATCACGGCGGGATACCATTCACCCCGTGCGTCGGCCTGCGCCAACGCCTCGCCCGCGCCGAAGAAACGGTACCAGTCCGGCCCGCCGAAGATGCAGGCGACGTGCAGAAGGGACGCGATGACGCTCAGCCAGCCGCCGACCATCAACCACGGATTGGGCTGCCTCACGCCGGCTCCCGCTCCCGCGTCATGCGGAACTCGATCTTCTTGTCGTAGGGTGCGCCGAGGATCATGCGTTTCACGAAGATGCTGGGGACGTGGATCGCATCCGGGTTCAGTGTGCCGACGGGGACGATCTCTTCGACTTCGGCAACGCAGATCTTGGCTGCCGTCGCCATCGGCTGATTGAAGTTGCGGGCGGTCTTGCGGAAGACGAGGTTGCCCGCTTCGTCCGCCTTCCAGCCCTTGATGATCGACAGGTCGGCGCGGATGCCGCGTTCGAGGATGTAGGTTTCGCCGTCGAACTCCTTATGCTCCTTGCCCTCCGCGACGAGCGTGCCGACGCCGGTCTTGGTGTAGAAGCCGGGAATGCCGGCGCCGCCCGCGCGGCAGCGTTCGGCGAGCGTGCCCTGGGGGCAGAATTCGACCTCCAGTTCGCCGGACAGATATTGCCGTTCGAACTCCTTGTTCTCGCCGACATAGGAGGAGATCATCTTCCTGATCTGGCGGGTACGGAGCAGCTTGCCGAGGCCTTCATTGTCGATGCCCGCATTGTTGGAGACGACGGTCAGATCCTTGACACCGCTCGCCTGGATCGCGTCGATCAGCCGCTCCGGAATGCCGCACAGGCCGAAGCCGCCCGAACAGATGGTCATACCGTCGAACAACAGCCCTTCCAGGGCCGCCGCGGCGTCGGGATAGATCTTCTTCATCTCGCCTCCTCGCGGCGCGGCCTTAAGCGGGCCAGGCCGGACGGGTCAATCTGCACAAAGGCAACAAAGGTAACGGGACGTTTGCCGTGCAGGATGTGCATTTTGTGCGGTTCGACCGGTTGGTGAGAGGAGCCTAGCCCACCGGCTCGCGTGTAGGACAGGCTTTTGTGCCCTCGCCGGCAAGCCATTCATCGATCCTGTGCGGCAGGGACCAGGGCCCGTCGAATAGCGCGCGGGCGCCGGCAGAGCGCAGCAGGTCCGGCGCGAAGCCGCCGCACCGGACGCCGATCGCGGCTATGCCGACTTTGCCGGCGGCTTCCATGTCATAGGGCGTGTCTCCGACGACGATCGCCTCGTCGGCGGCGACGGGGAACTTCTCAAGCGCGGCGCGGAAGATGTCGGGGCACGGTTTGCTATGCTCGACATCGTCGGCGGAGGTGGCGCCGTCGATCAAGTCCGCAATGCCGAGCAATTGCTTATGGTGCGCGAGCTCCTCTTCCGCCGCGGAACTGGCGAGGGCGATGAGCGCGCCATTCTGCTTCAGCGTCCGGAACAGCTCCCGCACACCGGGAAACGGCTTAACGCGAGGCAGGTAATCGCGCTTGAACAGCGCCTTGCGTTCGCTCTCGATCTCCTCCCCGCGGCTTTCGAGCAGGTCGGCGGGGAGCAGCGCCGGCATCAGATTGTCGCCGCCCTTGCCGATCTGGCCGCGGATCACATGATGCGGGAGGTCGATGCCATAGCGGCGGAAGGTCTCGCCCCAGGCCTCGGCATGGAGATCGTTGCTGTCGATCAGGGTTCCGTCGATGTCGAAAATGGCCGCCTTGAGCATTGTGGCTGAACCGTCTGGCAGAAACGAAGTTGCACATTCCCCCGTTCGTATCGAGCGAAGTCGAGATACGCGTGCAACGTCGCGCACGCTTCTCGGCTTCGCTAGAAGCGAACGGAGGAACGATTGGAACGCGGCCGGCCGCAGCTCGTTGCGCTTACGATATGAGCGAATCAGCGAATACTGCCCTTCTGAGCCTGCTGAAGCTGTTGAAAGTGCGTGCCTATCAGTTCGTCACGCCGACGCCGGCCAGCCATGCCCGTGTGCTCGATCGTCCTGACATGAAGGAAGCCCGAGACTTGCGCGGGCTGCTGGGCTGGAGTTTGCCTGCCCGGTCAGGGCTGGATGCCTCGGTCGAGGACCTGTTGCGGCAGGCGGGCATGCTGGAAGAAGCTGACGGGCAGGTGAAGAGCCGGCTGCGGGTGTCGAGCCTGGCGAACCAGCTCTGGCTTCACTCCGCCTATCCGACCGAGGCCGAGGACTCGGTGTTCTTCGGGCCGGACACCTACCGTTTCGCCAACCTGATCGCGGCCGAGCTGGCGCGCCAGCCACTCGCGCCCGGCGCGCACATCGTGGACATGGGCGCAGGCGCCGGTGTCGGTGGCATCGTCGCCGGGCTATGCAGCGAAGGAGCGCGGGTGACGCTGACCGATCTTAATCCCAAGGCGTTGCGGCTCGCGCGCATCAACGCCGCGGCGGCGGGGATCGATGTGGAGACGGTCGAGTCCGACACGCTGGACGAAGTCGAGGATCCGATCGACCTCGCCGTCATCAATCCGCCTTACATCATCGACGATGGCGAGCGCGCCTATCGCGACGGCGGCGGCATGCATGGCGGAGAGATCCCGCTCAAGATGACGCGGATGGCGGCGGAGCGGCTCGCACCTGGCGGGCGGCTGATCCTCTACAGCGGCGCGGCGATCGTCGGCGGCCGCAACGCGCTGTGCGAGGCGGTGGCCGCGTTGGCGGAGGAGCTTGGGCTCGAGCATGCCTGCCGCGAGCTCGATCCCGACGTGTTCGGGGAGGAGCTGGAGAAGCCCGCTTATGCTGATGTCGAACGGATCGCGCTGGTGGCGGTGACGATGGAGCGTTCCGCCTGACGTGGTCACCGTTCGTGAACCCCATGACCCGTTCGGGCTGAGCTTGTCGAAGCCCTGCTCTTCTTGACATGAAAAGAAGAACAGGCCTTCGACAGGCTCAGGCCGAGCGGTGTTTCTAGGTTCAATCTGATGCGCTTGAGCGCCGACTCAGAACGTCATGCTCCAGCCGAGGCTGAGGATACGGCCCTGATCGTAGCGGTTGTAGAAGACGATGTTGTCGCCGTTCTGCTGGAACTCGCGATATTTCGTTCCGGTCAGGTTCCGCGCTTCAAGCTTCAGCTCGGACTCGATGCCCGCCAACGTAATGCCCTGGCGCGCGACGAAGTCGAGGCGGAAGCCCGGCCGCTCGACAATGTCGGGCTGACCGTTGGCACCGCGGTTGGTGACGCGGTCGCTGGCATAGCTGATCAGGAAGGTCTGCTGTGACAGCGCATCGCGGTCTTCCAGGCCGATCTCGAAGTTGACGATATGGTCTGATTGTCCCGTCAGCGGGGCGCCGTCGCGGAAGTAATCGGTCGCGCGATTGGCGGACTGGTTGAACACGCGCGCCGGGTCGTTCGGGCCCACGCGCAGCTCCGACTTGGTGTAGGTATAGTTGCCGATCAGCACGATGCGGCGGCGCTGGAAGAAGGGGCTGGAGCTGTTGTCCAGGTTGAAGTGCTTGGTCAGCTCGAACTCGCCGCCATAGAGGATGGCGCTCGGCGCGTTGGCGAAGCTGGAGACGACACTGTCCTGGTCGATGCTGGCGAAAGTTTCAATCGGCTTGGTGATCTTCTTGAAGAAGCCGGACAGCGACAGCCGCTGCTCCCGCGCGAAATACCATTCGTACCGGCCCTCGAAGTTCAGCAGCGTGCTATCTTCGAGCAGCGGATTGCCGCGGAACTGGCGGTTGCTCTCGGGATCGTAATAGGGCTGGAAGATCAGCTCGCGGAACTGCGGCCGCGCGATCGTCTTCGACGCGTTCAGGCGGACCTGCATGTCGTCGTTGATCTGATAGGTGAGTGTCGCCGCCGGCAGGAAATAATCGTTGTCCAGGTTCGTCGATGCGAGCGACGCGACCGGCGTGTTGTAGACCTGCACCGGCGCGACCGTCTGCTTGGCGGTCTCGTAGCGGACGCCGGCATTCACGCTGACTTCCGGCGTGACCTGCACCGTTGCCTGCACATAGCCCGCATGGTTGCGAAGCGTCGCGTCGAAGACCGGATTGCTCTCGTCCTCGATCAGGCCGATGTTGAAGCCGTTGATGATGTTGCGCGAGACCAGCAGGTCCGGACGCAGCGCGCCAACGGCACCGGGCAGACCGCCGGGCGCGACGATTAGGAAGTCGCGGCGTTCGGTCCGGCGCTGGGTATCCGAAAAGGCATAGCCGGCGGTGACGCGGATCTCGTCGGTGAAGCGGTAGGTGACGTCGATTCCCGCCGACCAGAGATCCTCGTTCAGGTCGGAGAAGGTGATGTTGGCGCCGCCAGGATTGCCGTTGTTCAGGTTGTTGATGAAGATGTCGGCCAGCGGATCGCCCGCGCGATTGCTACGCGCATAGGTGAAGCTCAGCTCGTTCGGCGCCTCGCGCTGCGAGTTGGCGAAGCCGCCGCGAAGGTCGACGCTGAGGCCATCCATCGGCTTCAACTCGCCGACCAGCTGAGTCGAGACGAGCTGGCGTTCGAACCAGGCGGTGTCCTGCTGCTGAAACTCGGTCTCGCCGAAAGATTGCGGGCGGAAGCCGCGGGAGAGCCGCGCCTGCTTCAGCGTGTCGCGAATATAGACGTTGGTCCAGCGGACCTTGTTCTCGCCCCATTCAAGGCCGTAGCCGACCAGCGCGTTCGCCACGAGGCGGTTGTCGGTCGCGACCTGGCGGAAGTCGGAACCGAGCGTCGACAGATCCTGCGAGGCCGGCGTCTGCTGCAGCGTGTCGCGGGTGCGCCATTTGTTGGAATAGGCGAAGTTGGCGATGACGCCCAACGTCAGGTCGTCACCCAGTTCCCAGACATTGCCGCCGCTGATCGAGGCCGACCAATTGACCGGGATTTCGTTGTTGCGGAAGACGACAGCATTGTCGCTGTTGACCAGCTGTGCCGCAATCTCCTGGGTGTTCACATTGCCCTGAGAGATGCGGTTGCCGCTGCGGATATAGGCCTGGAGGGCGGGCGGACGGTCGCGATTGCCGTTGTCGAACCCGGTCCAGTCGCTGTCGCTGCCGAAATAGGTGTAGCCGAGCTGGCCGGTCGTATAGGTGTCGTAGCCGATGCCCGCGCCGATCGTGAAGAAGGGTTCGGTCGGGATCGACTTGGTGGTGAGGTTGATCACGCCGCCGCCGAACTCGCCGGGGAAGTTGGCCGAATAGGTCTTCTGGACCAGCGACGAGGCGATGATCGAGGTAGGAAAGATGTCCAGCGGCACGACACGCTTGAGCGGCTCGGGGCTCGGCAGCGGCGATCCGTTCAGCAGCGCGAGCGAATAGCGGTCACCGAGACCCCGGACGTAGACGAATCCGTTTCCCACCACACTCAGGCCGGTGGTGCGGCCGAGCGCGCCGGCAATGTCGCCTTCGCCGGTGCGGGCAATGTCGGCGGTGCTGAGCACGGTCAGCACCTGCGAGGTATTGCGCGAGGGATCGGTATAGGCGCGGCCGCGGACGACGATGTCTTCCTCGCCGCCGGGAACGGAGACTTCGGGCGCTTCCTGTTCCGCCTCCGAAGCAGCGGCGTCGGGCGCCGTCTGCGGCACGGTCTCCGCCGCCCCGCCCGGCGCCTGTGCGTCCGACTGCGCAAAGGCAGCGGGCGACACCAGGGCCGTCGAGATCAGCAACAGGCTCGCTAGGGCCAGTGGCTTAGCCATGTTCCGATTACCTCTTAGTGCAGAGGCGGGGCGCCGCCCGATCGGCCGCGCCCCGCCTCGATATGCGTTCGCTTCGGCCTCAGGTCGTCGGGATGCTGGTGCAGGCGCCGTTGGTGTTGGCTGCGCCGAAATCCGCAGTGCTGCTGTTGCAGACCCAGCCCTGGTACCAGCGATCGTTCGCATCGCGGAACGCGCCGATATAGGTCACATTGTCGAAAAAGACCGTGTTCGGCGTCTCCGGATCGGCATTGAAGGTGGTGGCGTTGAACGCCGGCACCGCCGTTTCGGTCGCGCCGTTGACGAATAGCCCGGTCAGGGTCGGCGTGTAGGTCGCGCTGTTGTTGTTCGAGCCCGAGCCGAAGATCGCCGCCACCTGATCGTTGGTGACGTTGTTGGCGCCGGTGAACGGCGTGGCATTGCACTGGAACAGCACGGAGCGGAACACCGGCGGCCCGAGCTCGTCCTGCGCCGGATCCGCGCCCTGGACGGTGTTCGCGCGGCTGATGCGCAGGCAGGTGCTGTTCGGCGCGACCAGGATCGAGTTGAAGATCCGATAGTCGGTGCCGCCGCGCAGCAGGATCGCCGCATTGTTCGAGGTCGAGATGCGGTGGATCGCCGTCATGTTCGACACATAAGTGTTCTGGCGCGGCGTCTGCGCATCATTGGCATTGTCCGAGTCGGCTTCGATGATCGAGTCGCCGACGGCGCTGCGCTGCACGGCGAGGACGTATTGGAAATTCGCCTTCACGCCGGTGTCGGTGTCGAGATTGTCGTCCTCGGCGCCGATCGACACGAAATATTTCATGTTGACCCGGCCGCCGAAGAACTCGGCGCCATCATCCGAGCTGTTGAACGACATGATGCGGCTGAGCTGCGTGGCGCGGCCGATCGCCTGGGTGGTCAGCGACTGCAGCTCCGAGTTGCCCGAAAGCACGAAGCCGGAGAAGCGGATCTGCACGAAGCTCATCGTGCCGCTATTGTCGGTGTTGGTCGCGCCGCCATAGAGCGCCGGATCCTGCGCACCTTCGGTCTGGCGCTCGCAGGCGACCGTGCCCGGGGTTGCGCCCGGCGCGATACAGTCGGTGGTCTGCGCACGGCCGGAGAGCACCACCCCGCCCCACTGACCGGACGAATTCTCGGTGTTCAGGCCGGCGACGTTGTCGCGGCTGGTGAAGACGATCGGCTGGGTGGCGGTGCCGACGGCCGAGATGCGGTGGCCGCGGTTGACGTTCAGCCATGACACACCGGTGCCGCCGAACACGATCACGCCGGGATCGATGGTCAGCGTCACGCGGGTCTCGTTCGCGCCCGGCGCCGGCCCGAGATCGGTGCCGACATCGGTGCGGCCGCCAAGGCGGTAAACGAGACCGGCGATCTTCGGCAGCGTGATCGAGGTGTTGATGCGCGCCGGCAGCGTGCAGACCCGGAAAGTGCCGACACTGTTGTTCGTGATCGTACCGGAGTCGGTCAGGCCCTGCGGATCGGCGATGGTCGGGCAGGCGCTGGCCGGGGTGATGAGCGGCGGCGGTGTCGGCGTCGGCGTGGGGGTCGGCGTCGGAGTCGGCGACGGCGCCGGGTTGTTGATGATGATGTTGCCGCCGGTGCCGGGCGACGAAATCTCATCGGCTCCGCACGCCGCGAGCGGAATGGCGGCGCCGAGCATCAAAAGCAGGCGAGTGCGCGACATCATGATCCCCTTTGAAATCAGTCGAAAGGCAGCGTCGGCGCCGCCTGTCGTCGAACACGCCGCTAGGCCCGCAAAGCGTCGGTTTCGCGACGGGACCGTTACGCATCGGAGACGTATGCATGACGGTTTCGTGACTCGGTTGCGGGTCGCGCAAGTGGCCGCTAGCGGCGCGCCCGGAAAAACCGATCCGAGGCCATCGATGACGAAGCACATGCTTTTTGTTGCAACCACGCTGCTGCTCATTCCTGCTTGCAGCGAGCAGGTCAGCGCCCCTGAAGACAAGATCGAGGTCACCGGCCAGTCGGCCCAGCCACCCGCCGGGCCGGCGCCGCAGGAAGTGCAGGGCCAGCCCTTCGCGTCTTCGGTGCTGGGCAGCCTCGATTTCTCGCTTGCCAGCGCCAAGCTGGCGTCGGAGCGGGGCGAAGGCGCCAATACCCGCGCGCTCGCTCAGAAGATGGTGGCGGAGCTGGGCGCCGCGCGGCAGGAGCTGGCGAGCATCGCGGAGGCCGGTGGGCTGAAGGTTGAGGCCACGCCCGGACCGACCGACCAGAGCGACCTCGCCATCCTTTCCTCGACTCACGGGGCACCGCTCGAAAAGGCAGTCGCCGAGCAGCAGATGGAGTCGTTGACCCTGCTCATCGGCACCGTTCGCGCCTATAAGAATGGCGGCGACAATCCGGCGCTGAAGGCGTGGGCGGAGAAGCATCAGGGCCCGATCAACGACCGGCTGCTCGACGTGCAGACGCTGCAAGCGGAACTGGAGGGGAATCGCTGAACACCAAAAGCCGTTCGGCCTGAGCGTGTCGAAGGCCTTCCTTCTTCTTTGGCGGTGAGGTCAAGAAAGGGAGGGCTTCGACAAGCTCAGCCCGAACGGTGTTTAGGTAATCTACTATCTTTGGCAGCTCGCGCAGAAGAAGGTTGACCGGCCGCTGTCTACGCGGCGCCTGACCGTCGCGCCGCAGCCGCACACTTCGCCTTCGCGGCCGTACACTCGCCACTGCTTCGCGAAATAGCCCAATTCGCCGTCGGGGCGGGCATAGTCGCGGAGCGTCGAGCCGCCCGCTTCGATTGCCGCTTCGAGCACGGCCCTGACAGCTGTAACGAGCAGCTCAAGTCGCTTGAGCGATATACGGCCGCCGGCGCGGGTCGGCGCGATGCCGGCCATGTGCAGCGCCTCGCAGACATAGATGTTGCCGAGACCGGCGACGATGCGCTGATCGAGCAATAGCGCCTTGATCGGCGCGCTGCGGCCTTTGAGGGCAGCCGCGAGATAGCGGCCGGTCAACTCGGGGCCAAGCGGCTCCGGGCCCAATGCCTTGAACGCCGGATAATCCGCCAGCGCAGCGCTGGCGGCCAGATCGACCGAGCCGAAGCGGCGCGGATCGTTCAGGGACAGGCGGCGCCCCTCCCCCGTCTGCAGCACCAGATGGTCGTGAGTGCCGATCGCTTCCGGATCGAGCCGCCAGCGGCCGGACATGCCGAGGTGGAAGATCATCGTGTCGCCGCGATCGGTGTCGATGAGGCCATATTTGGCGCGGCGGCCAAGCCCCGTCACCCGCGCACCGGTCAGCCGCTGACGCAGGTCGGGCGGAAAGGCAAAGCGCAGATCGGCGCGGCGCGGCTCCACCCAGGTGAGCACTTGCCCTTCCAACACGGGGCGCAGGCCGCGGACGGTCGTCTCGACTTCGGGAAGCTCAGGCACCCAATCGCGCTAAGCGGCGTTTGCTTGCCCCACAAGCTCCCGCTAACGGACGCCCATGCCTGAAACAGTGTCGTTCGGTTACCAAGAAGTCGATCCGCAGGAGAAGACGCGGCGCGTCGGCGCCGTCTTCTCGAACGTGGCGCGGCGCTACGACATCATGAACGATGCGATGTCGGGGGGCATGCACCGGCTGTGGAAAGACCGGTTCGTGCGGCGCGTGAAGCCGCGAGCGGGCGAGGACATTCTCGACATGGCGGGCGGCACCGGCGACATCGCCTTCCGGCTCGCCGCCGCCGGCGCGAACGTCACCGTCGCCGACATCAACCCCCAGATGCTCGAAGTCGGCATGGGCCGGGCCCAGGCACGCGGGCTCGACGGGCTGGTGTGGAGCGAGGCCAATGCCGAAAAGCTGCAATGGCCGGACCGCTTCTTCGACGCCTATACGATCGCGTTCGGCATCAGGAACGTGACCGACATTCCCGCCGCGCTCAGCGAAGCCCATCGGGTGCTGAGACGCGGCGGCCGCTTCTTCTGCCTCGAATTCTCGACCACGCTTTGGCCGGGTTTTGCCGAACTTTACGACTTCTACTCGCACCGGGTGGTGCCGAAGATCGGCAAGATCGTCGCCGATGACGAAGATAGCTATCGCTATCTGATCGAGTCCATCCGCCGCTTTCCGGATATGCCCACGGTCGAGCGGATGATCGGCGAAGCCGGATTCGTCCGCACCAAGGTCGAGCCGATGCTGGGCGGGCTGGTCGCCATTCATTCGGGCTGGAAAATCTAGTTGGCCTCCACGGCGACTCACCTGTTCCGGCTGCTGAAATGGGCGCGGACGCTGGCGCGGCATGGCGCGCTGCGCGGCATCGAGCGGGACGCGATGACGCCGCCGGTGGTGCGGCGGCTGGTGCGGATCGCCCGGTTCGGCGCGCGGGTGCCGGAATCGCCAGCCTATGCAACGGCGTTCCAGTCGCTGGGTCCCGCAGCGATCAAATTCGGCCAGGCGCTGGCGACGCGGCCGGACCTGGTTGGCCCGGAAGCAGCGGCGGACCTCAGCCGGCTGCAGGACGATCTGCCGCCGGCGCGTTTCGAGGAGGTGCGCAAGGCGATCGAGCAGGCGCTCGGTAAGCCGGTCGAAGCGCTGTTCCAGTCGATCGATCCGGAGCCGGTCGGCGCGGCTTCGATCGCCCAAGTGCATCGCGCGATGACCAGCGACGGGCGCCAGGTCGCGGTGAAGGTGCTGCGGCCAGGTGTCGAGGAGGAGTTCGCCAAGGCGCTCGAAACCTATGAATGGGCCGCGGCGCAGGCGGAAGCGTTTGGCGGCGAGTTCCAGCGGCTGCGGCCCCGCCTGGTCATCGCCAACTTCCGCCAGTGGACGATGCGCGAGCTCGATCTGAGGCGCGAGGCCGCGTCCGCATCCGAACTGGCCGAGGGCATGGCGGCGGAGCCCGGCTATATCGTGCCGTCGATCGACTGGGCGCGCACTGCTCGGCGGGTGATGACGCTCGAATGGGTCGACGGCATCAAGATCGCCCGGCGCGACGAGCTGATCGCCGCCGGCCATGACGTGAAGGAGATCGCCGCGCGGCTGGTGCGTGCTTTCCTGCGCCAGGCGATCTCGGAAGGCTTCTTCCACGCCGACATGCACCAGGGAAATCTGTTCGTGCGCGACGACGGCACCATCGTGGCGATCGATTTCGGCATCATGGGCCGGATCGACCGGCGCGCCCGCATGTGGCTGGCCGAGATCCTCTACGGCCTGATCACCGGCACCTATGAGCGGGTCGCCGAGATCCATTTCGAGGCGGGCTATGTGCCGCCGCACCACAATATCGCCGAGTTCACGACGGCACTTCGCGCCGTCGGCGAGCCGATGCGCGGGCTGCCGGCCAAGGACATCTCGATCGGCAACATGCTCGACGGGCTGTTCGCCATCACCCGCGATTTCGACATGCAGACCCAGCCGCATTTGCTGCTTCTGCAGAAGACTATGGTGATGGTCGAAGGCGTCGCCCAGGCGCTCGATCCGGAAATCAACATGTGGGAGACGGCGGCGCCATTCGTCCGCGAATGGGTGCGGTCCGAGATCGGTCCCGAAGCCAAGGCGGCGGACGCGATCGTGGAGTTCGGGCGCACGGTGGCGCTGATCCCGGACCTGATCCGTCGTCTCGACCATCAACTGCCCAAGCCCGGCGCCGCCCCGCCCCCGCCGCCCCTTGTCGACATTCAGGTGGTCGGAATCAGGAGCGGCTGGCGCTACGGCACAGTGGCCCTGATCGCGGCGGCGCTTGGGTCCGGCCTCACTCTGCTGCTAACGTAAGCGGATGGCGGGGGCACGCATTCTTCTGATCGTCGGCGGCGGCATCGCGGCCTACAAGGCGTGCGAGCTGATCCGCTTGATCCGCAAGGCAGGGATGAGCGTGCGCTGCGTACTGACCGACGGCGGCGCGCACTTCGTGACGCCGATGACGCTTGCGGCGCTGTCCGAACAGCCGGTGCATACCAGCCTTTGGGACCTGAAGGACGAGGCGGAGATGGGGCACATCCAGCTCAGCCGCGAAGCTGACCTGGTGGTGGTGGCGCCCGCAACAGCCGACCTGATGGCGCGGATGGCGGCGGGCATGGCCGACGATCTCGCGACCACGCTGCTGCTGGCGACTGACAAACCGGTGCTCGCCGCTCCCGCAATGAACGTGCGCATGTGGCAGCATGCGGCGACACGGCGGAATGTCGAACGGCTGCGTGCCGATGGCGTGACAGTGCTGGAGCCGGACGAAGGCCCGATGGCCTGCGGGGAATATGGGCCGGGTCGGCTGCCGGAGCCGGAGGCGATTCTCAACGCGATGGAGCAAGCACTCAAGTCTCCGTCCGCTTCGAGTGTAGTCGAGAAGCGTATCTCGACTTCGCTCGATACGAGCGGGTTGAGGGGCAAGCACATCCTCGTCACCGCCGGCCCCACGCACGAACCGATCGATCCGGTGCGCTACATCGCCAATCGCTCATCGGGGAAACAGGGGTTCGCAATCGCGGAGGCGCTGGCGCGGCAGGGGGCGCAGGTGACTTTGGTCAGCGGGCCGGTGGCCCTGCCGACGCCGCCGGGCGTGAAGCGCGTAGACGTGGAGACGGCACGGGAGATGGCGGCGGCAGTCGATGCGGCGCTGCCTGCCGAAGCGGCGGTGCTCGTTGCCGCGGTCGCCGACTGGCGGGTCGAAGCGGTCGGTTCGAAGATCAAGAAGAGCGGCGCGCCGCCCCGAATCGAGCTGACCGAAAATCCGGACATTCTCGCAAGCCTCGCTCGCGACCCGCGACGGCCTAGGCTGGTGATCGGCTTCGCGGCGGAGACCGAGAAGGTCGTCGAACACGCCCAGGCCAAGCTGGCGCGGAAAGGCGCGGACTGGATCGTCGCCAATGACGTGTCGGGCGATGTGATGGGCGGGCAAGAGAACAGCGTTCACCTGATCACGCCGCAGTCCGTCGAAAGCTGGCCGCGTTCGTCGAAAACCGAAGTCGCGGAGCGGCTCGCCAAGTGCATCGTCGATGGCCTGAAAGGGGAAGCATGATGACGCGAGGCGATGTGCTGCTGCTGAGGCCACTCGCGGCCTATGGAGATGTTGGGCTGCTCTTGCTCCGGCTCGTGACCGGGGCCTTCTTGATCTACCAGAGCCACGACAATATCTTCAGCGCCGCGCGAATGGACGAGTTCGTCAAGTTTCTGACGCAGTTCGGCTTTCCCTACCCCGAGTTCATGGCGCCACTGTGCGTCTGGGCGCAGTTCCTGTGCGGGATCGCCTTCATTCTCGGCCTGCTGACGCGCTGGGCCGGGCTGATCACCGTCTTCACCTTCGTGGTCGCCGTCTACATGGTTCACTGGCCGCAGGACTTTGCCGGCTGGTGGCCAGCGCTGATCCTTGTGTTCTTAGGGATCCTCTTCGCAACCGAAGGGCCAGGCCGCTATTCCATCGATGCAAGGATGAGATGATCGAGATTCAGCTGAAGCGCCTGCCCCATGGCGACGGCCTGCCGCTGCCCGCCTATGCGACCGAACATGCGGCGGGCATGGATGTGGTCGCGGCCGAGGATCTGACCCTGGTGCCGGGCGCGCGGCATGCGGTGGCGACCGGCTTCGCCATTGCCATCCCCGCTGGGTTTGAAGTGCAGGTCCGACCCCGTTCCGGGCTGGCACTGAAGCACGGCATCACTTGCCTCAACACTCCAGGCACGATCGACGCCGATTATCGCGGCGAAGTGAAGGTGATCCTTGCAAATCTGGGAACTGATTCCTTCCCCATCCGCCGCGGCGACCGCATTGCGCAGCTTGTTCCCGCGGCGGTGACGCAGGCGCGGTTCGCGGAAGTGACGGACCTGGACGAGACCGTACGAGGTATGGGCGGTTTCGGGTCCACAGGCGTTTAGCTCAGCACATTTTGTGCTAGGATCATCTTCGTGAACAAGCCCAGCCGCCCTTCACCGCCATTTGCAGCTGCTTCGCCGCCCTATGAGCTTGATGGCTATGGCTGGGCGATGGCTCAGGCACAGTTGCTCCGGGAGCGTCGGTTCGATCAGGCCGACATTGAGAACATTGTCGAGGAAATCGAAAGCGTGGGGCGGAGCGAGCAACGGGCAGCAACCAACAACCTTAAAGTTGCTCTCGTCCATCACCTCAAATGGGAATATCAGCCGGACCGTCGCGGCGCATCTTGGGCCCGCTCTATCCGCGAGCACCTTCGGCGCTTCGACCGGCTGATTGCTAAGAATCTCAGCCTCAAGCCTCGGATACCAGACATTCTGGAAGAGGCATATCTCGAAGCACGGTACGAGGCCGGGGAGGAAACGGAACTGGAAGAGGATATCTTCCCACTCACGCCTCCAAGCTGGGCCGAAATCCGCAAAGAGCGGTCTGCGGCTAACTGAAAGCGTCTTGACCCTAACCGACCGACAGCTGGACCGTTACGCCCGCCATATCGTGCTGAAGGAGATTGGCGGCGCGGGGCAGGTGAAGCTTGCGCGGGCCAACGTGACGGTGATCGGTGCGGGCGGGATCGGGTGCCCGGCCATTCAGTACCTCACCGCCGCAGGCGTTGGGCGCCTGCGGTTGATCGATGACGATGTGGTGAGCCTGTCCAATCTGCAGAGGCAGGTACTGTTCGGAACCGGAGACATCGGCCGGCACAAGGTCGAGGTGGCGCAGCAAGCGGCGGCGCGGTTGAACCCCGAGCTGATCCTGGAATGCGTGTCTCAACGGATCGACGCCGGCAATGTCGCGGAGCTGATCGGCGACTGCGACCTGGTGCTGGACGGATGCGATAACTTTGCGACGCGGCTCACCGTGTCGGACCATTGCACCCGCGCGCACGTGCCCCTGGTCTCGGCAGCGCTGGGCCAATTCCAGGGTCAGATCGGCACGTTTCGCGGCTGGGAGGCGGACAAGCCCTGCTATCGTTGCTTCGTCGGGGACGCCTTCGACGCGGACGATTGCGACACCTGCGCCGAACAGGGCGTACTCGGCGCGATGGCGGGCCTGGTGGGAAGCTGGGCGGCGATGGAGGCGGTGCGGGCCATTGTCGGCTTCGGACCGGATCCGGCAGGCAAGGTCCATGTGCTGGACGGCCTCACGCCGGTGCTGCGCACGATCCGGATCGTGAAGGACCCCGGTTGCCGCGCATGCGGCGCCGGAGTTCTTTCGAGCTAGCGCTTCACCCGCGTGTAGGGCACGAACTCGCCGAGCATGACGAAGCCGGTCTGAAAGCGCGCGCCGCGATCAATCAAGTCCACCACGTCCACGCTGCAGAGCTGGGACCCAAACGGACGGCTCACCATGATGTCGTCCTGATCAAGCGAGTCGGCACCTGAACGCGGCCGGTTCACATAGAGCTTGCTGCCGACCCGATAGACGATCGCCGTCCCGTCGATGATCTCGGCCGAGGTGAAATTAATGTTGTTGATGCAGTTGACAGGCTTGCCGGCGACACGGCCTTCCAGCAAGCGGGCCAGCCGCTCTTCGGGCGGCAGCGGGGCGGCGGAGGCGGCAGCGGCTGCCCCGAGAGCAGCGGCGGTCGAGGCGATAGCAGAGATGATTTTGCGCATGTCCACCATATAGCACCGATCGGCTGAATGCAGAATGACCGGCATGCGAGTGTCAGGCGCTGTTCAGAAGTTTTGGCAGTCTCGGCAGCAGGTCGCGGCTGAGCAGGCCGGGGCCGCCCAGCTCTCGCGCCAGATCCTCGCCTGCCTTGCCATGCGCCCAAACCGACCAGGCCGTCGCGACGAGTGGACCGGCGCCGCGCGCGGCCAATCCGCCGACAATGCCGGCGAGAACGTCGCCGGAGCCGCCAGTTGCGAGTGCGGGGGTACCGCCGTCGAACTGCAGGCATTCGCCAGCCGGCGAGGTGATGACCGTCGTCGCGGCCTTGAGAGCCACGACCGCGTTCAGGTCCTTCGCGACTTGCCTTGCCGCCGCTTCGCAGTCCTCCGAGATTTGCTCGACATCAAGCCCGCTCAGCGCGGCCATTTCGCCATGATGGGGCGTCAGGATCAACGCGCCGGAGCGGGCGCGCAGCAGGTCGCGGCAGCTCGCCGCGGCGGCGATTGCTCCGGCATCGAGGATGATGGCAACGGTTGCAGGAAGAGCTTCGACCACGCGGCTAACGAGAGCGCTGCACTCGTCAGAGCCGCGCATACCCGGCCCCAGCACCAGCGCGTTGCATGAGCTGGCATGCTCGATCACCTGATCGGCAGCCGACGCGGCAATCTCGCCATCCTTGTTCGACGCGAGGCCGACCACGCCGGCCTCCGGCACCGACATGCCCAGCAGCAGGGCCGCTTCACTGACCGTGCCGAACTGGAGTTTGCCGGCCCCCGCGCGCAGCGCCGCCTCTCCGGTCAGCCGCAGGGCGCCCGGCACGAACGCGCTGCCCCCGACGATGAACACGCGGCCGCGCTCATTCTTGTCGGTGTCCGGGTCCAAAGGCGGCAGCGGATGCGCCTTGAGCCATTGCCGGTCGAGCGCGATCACCCGCGCACCGCCTGGATCGGCTCGGGCGCGGTGGTGACCGGCGCGCCTGCCTCTTTCATCGGCGCCGTGACATTGTAGCGGCTGAGCACCAGCTTGCCGAACGGGCCCGCATCATGATCCAGCCGATATTCGGTGATCGAGCAGTTCGCGACATCGCCTTCCTTATCGATGCCGAGCACCTGAGCTTCGGTCAGGTTCTCGATGATGTAGCGCAGACAGAGCACCACGACCTGATGCGCGACGATCATCACCTTCTCGCCGGCATGGTGCAGCGAGACGGTGTCGAGCAGCGACCTCAGGCGCAGGATCACGTCGGCCCAGCTCTCCCCGCCTGGAGGCCGGTGATAGAATTTACCGAGGATACGGCGGAACTCTGCCTGATCGGGATAGGTGGCGGCGACGCCGGTGGCGGTCAGGCCATCGAGGATGCCGAACTCCTTTTCGCGCAGCCGCTCGTCGACGCAGATCGGGATCGCCGGGTCGCAGCCGCCTGCGTCCCGAAACAGGGTGGCGGTCTGCTGGGCCCGCACATAGGAGGAGCTGAGCAGGACGTCCGGCCGCTCGTCTTCGCTGGCAAACCAGGTGCCGAGAGCCTGGGCCTGTTGCTCGCCCAAGGGCGAGAGCGGCACATCCACGTCGCGGCCGGTCAGCGGAATGCGGGCAAGCCCCTGCTCATGCGCCGTGTCATGCGCGACATTCCCGGCGCTCTGCCCGTGACGCACGAGCCAGAGGACGCTCGGCCAGCGACTTGCCATGAGGAACTCCGTTCGGGTGACGATCGGAGGTGCAACGATCCGGCCCCGAAACGGGTCCGAGTCGAGCTCGTCATTGCGAGCGCAGCGAAGCAATCCGAGATAGCCTTCGGACCACTGGATCGCTTCGTCTGTGCGCTCCTCGCGATGACGATGGTGTGGGTTCGACCCGAGCTATACTTTTTTGACCACCTTTTTGGCGGGCGCTTTCTTCGCCGCTGCCTTCTTCGGCGCCGCCCTGCCCTTCTTCTTCGCCGCACCGGCCGCCGCGCGCGCATCGAGCAATTGGGCGGCTTCCTCGAGCGTCAGCGCCTCGGGAGCGACGGTCTTTGGCAGGGTGGCGTTGGTCGCGCCATCGGTCACGTAGGGGCCGAAACGGCCTTCCATCAGCCTGATCTCGGCCTCGGTGCGCGGATGGGCGCCGAGCACGCGCAGCGGCTCGCGGGACGCGCCGCGTTGCGGGCGACCGCCGCCGGCAGCGGCTTCGGCCAGCTTCACGACCGCGGCGTTCATGCCGGTCTCAAACACCTCGGCTGTCGAGCCCAGGCGCGCATATTTCCCGTTGTGCGCAAGATAGGGCCCGTAGCGGCCGATCGAAGCCGTGATCGGCTCACCCGTTTCCGGATGCGCGCCGATCGTGCGGGGCAGGCTGAGCAGCTTCAGCGCGAGGGCGAGATCGAGCTCGCCGGCATCCTTCGGGATGGACGCGCGCTTCGCGTCCTTGCCTTCGCCGAGCTGGACATAGGGTCCGAAGCGCCCCGACTTGCGGGTGACGTCCTGGCCCGTGTCCGGGTCCTGCCCGAGCAGCTCGTCGCCATTGTCGTTCGCGGTTTCCTCGCCGCCGCCTTGCGCGAAGCGGCGGGTATATTTGCACTCCGGATAATTGGAGCAGGCGACGAACGCGCCGAAGCGGCCGCCGCGTAACGCCAGCTTGCCGGCCTTGCAGTTCGGGCAAAGGCGCGGGTCGGTCCCGTCCTCCCGTTCGGGAAACAGGAAGGGGGCCAGATACTCGTCGAGCGCAACCGTGATGTCGGATGGCTTCTGCTCCATCACTTCGGCGGTCTTCGGCTTGAAGTCGCGCCAAAATGCTTCGAGCACTTTCTGCCATTCGGCGCGACCGCCGGAGATCTCGTCCAGCTCTTCCTCCAGGCCGGCCGTGAAATCATAGCTCACATACCGCTCGAAAAAGCGCTCCAGGAACGCCGTCAGCAGCCGCCCACTTTCCTCCGGGATGAAGCGGTTCTTCTCCAGCCGCACATATTCGCGGTCCTTCAGCACCTGCAGGATCGAAGCGTAGGTAGAAGGGCGTCCAATGCCGAGTTCCTCCAGCCGCTTGACCAGGCTCGCTTCGGAAAAGCGCGGCGGCGGCTGGGTGAAATGCTGTTCGGCATGCACCGCCTTTTTGACCGGAGCGTCGCCCTGGGAAAGGCGCGGCAGGCGGCGGCTGTCCTCGTCGTCCGCATCGTCGCGGCCCTCTTCGTAAAGCGCGAGATAGCCGGGGAAGAGCACGACCTGACCCGTGGCGCGGAGTGCCGTCTGGCCGGTCCCGTCCTCCAGTTCGACAGTCGTGCGCTCGATCCGCGCCGACGCCATCTGGCTGGCGAGCGCCCGCTTCCAGATCAGGTCGTAAAGTCGGGCGTGATCGCCTGAGCCGACCTTGTCGCGACTGAAGTCTGTAGGGCGGATCGCTTCGTGCGCTTCCTGGGCGTTCTTCGCCTTGGTTTGATACTGGCGCGGCTTGTCGGGGACGTAGCTGCCGTCATAGCGGTTGGCGATCGCGCCGCGCGCCGCGGAGATCGCGCTGCCGTCCATCTGCACGCCGTCCGTTCGCATATAGGTGATCGCGCCGTCCTCGTAGAGATTCTGCGCGACCCGCATCGTGTGGCTGGCGGAAAAGCCGAGTTTGCGCGCCGCCTCCTGCTGCAGCGTCGAAGTGGTGAAAGGCGGCGGCGGATTGCGGGTGAGCGGCTTGGTCTCGACGCTGGCGACGCTGAAGCGACCCGCCTCGACCGCGGCCTTGGCGGCTTGCGCATCGCCTGCCTTTCCGATCGTCAGCCGGTCGATCTTCTGGCCCTTGAAGCGCACCAGCCGCGCCTGAAACGCGGTGCCGTCCTGCTCCATGTCGGCGAAGACGGACCAATATTCCTGGGCCTTGAAGGTCTCGATCTCGCGTTCGCGGTCGACAATCAGGCGCAGCGCGACCGACTGCACGCGGCCGGCGGACTTGGCGCCGGGCAGCTTGCGCCACAGAACCGGCGAAAGGGTGAAGCCGACCAGATAATCGAGCGCGCGCCGGGCACGATAGGCATCGATCAGATCCTCGTCGAGCTGGCGCGGTTTCGCCATTGCTTCGGTAACGGCCGCCTTGGTGATCGCGTTGAAGGTGACGCGTTCCACTTCCTTGGGCAGCGCCTTGCGTTTCTTCAGCACTTCCTGGACGTGCCAGCTGATCGCCTCGCCTTCACGATCGGGGTCGGTCGCGAGGATCAGCCGATCGGCGGTCTTCGAGAGGTCGGCGATAGCCTTCAGCTGCTTGGCCTTGTCGCCATAGGTCTCCCACTCCATCGCAAAGCCATTGTCCGGATCGACCGACCCGTCTTTTGGCGGCAGGTCGCGGATATGGCCGTAGGACGCGAGCACGCGGTAATCGCGGCCGAGATATTTCTCGATGGTCTTCGCCTTGGCGGGCGACTCGACGATGACAAGCTGCATGGGGTCTGTTCTGGCCTTTACGTACGCACGCGCGAGGGTGGTAGGGGCGAGAGCGGCTCGTCAAGGGCAGTGAACCTCCCTCTCCCGATGGGAGGGGGCGACTCGGCGCCAGCCGAGCGGGGTGTGGGGTCCCGCACTACCGATGGTTCAGGACCCCTCACCCGGCCAGGCGGCTGGCTGACTCGACAACTCCCGCCGGGAGAGGTGCGCAAGGCTGTTCAAATCAGAGACAAATCGCACGCCTAGCCCGGCCGGGTTATGGAAGCGCCCGAACAGCGGCGGCCAAACTCCAGATGCAACAGGGGAAAACCGTCCGGCCGGGAGCAGAGGTCCGCAACTGATCTCGGCCGGCGGGAACGTGCCCTGCTGAACAGGGGACAAACTGATGAAGTATTCCGTCTGGATTGCGATGATTGCGAGCTGTTGGGCCGGCACCGCAAATGCACAGAGCTGGGGCGTCGCGACACATGCACAGACAACTCCCCTTTGCTGCGCCGAATTGCCCGGCGTGGTCGACACGACCCAAGCCTATCTGCCAATCGCAAGGTCGACATCGCGGGTCACATACAAGTCGAAAGGTTTTGGGATACCGAACGATCCGACGGGGAGCGCGTTTGCGTCAGCCGCCCTTGCTAGAGGAACACTAGCCGCCTCCGCAGCATCAAGCGATTATGTCGAATCTACTGGAGGTGCGGCCCTTCTCGACCGGCTGCAGTTTAAGATTGAGGCTGCCCCGGAAACTTCAACGACCGTCCGGATGCAATTCTTCTATCATGGCGTATTTGGCCCGTTGACTCAGTCGGGAAGCCTCCAGAGCTACTTCAACGTTAACATATTCCAAGCCACCAACGGACCCTTTGGGACGACTTACCACGGGAGTGCTGGATTAGGTATCACTCGATCGCATGACAACTCGTTTCCGGACTGGAGCACTCATGGCGAGTCCGGATGGAAGAGCATTTCCATCGAAAGAAGTGGCAATACCTTCTTTATAGACGCAATGTACGATTTGGTTGGGCCAAGTCCATACGTCGACATGGGCGTCTCTTTGACGGCTCTTACCCGTCATGAAAGCAGCGCGGACTTTTCGAATACTGCGTCCATACGACTCTTCTTGCCTCAAGGAGTGAGCTTCACGTCTGCATCAGGCGCGTTTCTGGCTGCCAGCGCCGTCCCGGAACCCGCCATATGGGCGCTGATGATCGGCGGCTTTGGCGCTATCGGCCTCGCGGCTCGACGGCGCCGGGTGTTGGCGGCGGCTTGAGCTTTTCTCTTCGTCACCCCGGCCTTGAGCCGGGGTCCCGCTCCTCGCGCGGCTCGGGAAGAGGCAGCGGGTTCCCGGCTCGAGGCCGGGATGACGGCGGAGGGCGAGTCTCTCCAAACCGGACTCTATCCTCCTCGCTTTCTCCGCCGCACCGCTAATCTGCCCGTTGCATGATCCGCTCCGCCGAACTGTATGAGGCATTGTTCGACGATGAGGCGTTCGCGGCCTTGCCGGACCGGGTCGCGCAGGCCTTCGGGGCGCGGTCAGCGATTTTCGGGTGGCAGTTCGACAAGGTCGATGCGCAGTTCCTCGCGCATAGCTTGCATTTCAAGCCGGACGATGTGGCCGTTTACCTGCGGGAGTTCGCGCTCATTGACGAATGGACCGTCGCGCATTCCCGCAATCCGGTCGCCAATGTCGCGCTTGACCTTAACGCCTTGCTGCCGCCCGGCGCTTGGCAGAAGGGGATCGTCTATAATGAATGGCTGCGGCCGATGGGCGACGACACAGCCCACTGCATCGGGGTTTATGTCGAGAACTCCCGGGGCCGCGGCAGCCTCGTGATGCATCGCGGCAGGACGCAAAAGCCGTTCGAGCAGGAGACGATCGACCAGCCCACCGCCCATGCGCGCCACCTCCGCCGGATGCTCTCGATCCGCGCGCGGCTGGAGGCGGCCGACCGGACCCATTCGGTGCTACACGGCTTTGCCGAGGCGGCCGGGCCGACCTTGCTGGTCGATTGTGACCTGAAGCTGCTGAACGCCAGTCCCGCCGGCGAGGCGCTGTTGAGGGATGCAAGGCTGCTCCGCGTAGCCCGCGGTCGTGTCGAGGCCGGCGTCCCCGCCACGCCCGCGCTGGCGCGCGGCGTCTCGCTGGCCTGCGATCGCTCGGAGCCGTCCGCCGAGCTGGTGCTGCTCCACGCGCTGGGCGCCGGCCCGGTGCCGCTGACGATTGCGCCGGTGACGTTGCGCGGCAAGCCGCTCGCCATGCTGTTGCTCGACCAGCCAGTGGTCACGCCGGATATTGCCCCGTTTCTCGCCGAGCGCTTCGGGCTGACTGCGTCGGAAGCGGACATCGCCTGGCGAATCGCGCAAGGCGAAAGCAGCCGCGTAATCCCGGACGCCCGCGGCGCATCGTTCAACACCGTCAAGGTGCAGATCAAGTCGGTGCTGTTTAAGATGAACTGCCGGCGGCAGGTCGACGTGGCTACGCTCGTCCAGTCGATGAGCAGGCTCGCCGCCAAGGCGCTCGAAATCCAGGGTGTGCTGGGCGCGCGCGGCTGAGCATCGCCCGCCCTCGTCGATGCTCGTCATGTCTTGGCAGAAGGGGCGCAACGCCGGTCGAAGCGGATTTGCTTGATTCTGCTCCAGGGGCTTGGGGGCCGGAGACCCTATCGAGGAGAAGATACGATGAAGCGCCTTGCCCTGCTGCTTGCCTTGTGCGCGGCCCCTGCCCTTGCCGAAGCGCCCAGCGTCACGGATCGTGCCGCGCTGGCCGCCTTGGCCGATGCGGCCGACGCCGCCTGGAACGAAAAGGACGCAGGCCGGGTGGCGGCCGCCTACACCGCGGACGGCAGCCTGCGCATGTCGGGCGGAGCGGTGGTCGAGGGGCAGGACGCGATCCGTGCCACCTTTGAGAGCAACTTCGCCGCGCGGCAGGGCACGATGCGGCACATCACCCAAGTCGATCGCGTCGAGCTGATCGAGCCGGACCTCGCCTTCACCGACGCAGGCGTACGCGTCGAGCAGCAGCAGCCCGACGGCAGCTGGAAACTGATGCGAACCTTCCGCAACGTGAGCGTCGCTAAGCGCGAAGGCGGCGCGTGGAGGCTCAAGAGCGTGCGCGCCTTCCTCGTCCCTAACCCGAGCTGACCTCCGCCTAGCCGCCCTGCTGCACCAGCTCGCGATAGCGGTTGCGGAGGGAGACCTTGTCGATCTTTTCGGTGCCGAGACGCGGCAGGGGTTCCGGCGACACCCAGATGCGTGCCGGAATTTTAAAGCCGGCGAGGCGAGGTTGAAGAAAGGCCTGCAAATCTTCCGCCGTCAGTGTGGCTCCGTCAGCCGGATGGACCACCGCGCCCGGCACTTCGCCGAAGCGTTCGTCCGGCAGGCCGAACACGGCGGCCTCGGCGACGTCGGTACTTTCGTAGATGGCCGCTTCGACTTCCTGGCAGCTGATATTCTCGCCCCCGCGGATGATGATGTCCTTCTTGCGGTCGACGATGAACAGATAGCCGTCCTCGTCCAGATAGCCGATGTCGCCGGTGCGGAAGTAACGGTCATCCGTGAAGGCCGCCTTGGTCGCATCCGGATTCTTGTAATATTCGGTGAAGTTACAGATCGAACGGATGCACACCTCGCCGCGCTCGCCCTGCGGCACCGGCCGGCCGGCATCGTCCAGGATGGCGAGATCGACCAGCGGACGTGAACCGCGGCCGGTCGAGTTGGGCTTGGCTAGATAGTTGTCCCGGAAATTGCCGCAGCCGACCCCGTTGGTCTCGGTCAGGCCGTAGCCGATCAGCGGCTTGGCCCCTCCCATCTCCTCGTCGATGCGCTTGACATGCTCGACCGGTCGTGGAGCGCCGCCGGCGGCGAAGTCCATCACTGAGGAGAGGTCGTAGTCCTTCCGGTTTGGGTGCGTGAGAATTTCGAAGCTCATCAGCGGCACGCCGACGAAATAGGTGACCTTTTCCCGCTCCATCAGCCGCATCGCCTCTTCGGCGTCCCATTTCTGCATGATGACGAGCTTCCGGCCCATGGCGAAGCTCTGCAGCATCACCGGCACTTCGGCGGTGACGTGGAACAAAGGCACGTTCAGCAGCGTGCAAGGCTGGAGCGTCGGCGCCATGCCCATTTCGGTCGCCAGCTGCAGCGTCATCAAGGTCTGCGCGAGATAGTTGAAGGTGCCCTGCACGACAGCCCGGTGAGTCGAGATGGCGCCTTTGGACTGGCCGGTCGAGCCTGACGTGAAGAGGATGGTCGCGATGTCGTCGCCGGAGAGCATCGGCAGCTCGGTTTCGGCGCCGCCACGGGCGAGCACCGGCGCCATGGCCTGGGCGATCGGCAGCCCGACATCGACCACCACGACCTCGGCGCTATGCCGGGTTTCGGCAAGGCGCTTGGCGCGCGGCGGATCAGCGAAGACGAGCTTGGTGTCGCTTTCGTCGATACCGTCAGCGAGTTCTGGGCCGGTCCACCAGCCGTTGAGCAGAGTGGCCACGCCGCCGGCGATCAAAATGCCCATATAGAGCACGATCCAGCCGGGCGCGTTGCGCGCGGCGATGCCGATGTGGTCGCCGCGCTGTACGCCGAAGCCCTGGACCAGGGCGCCGGCGACCGCGCGAGCCTGCTCATAGACCTGAGTGAAGCTCAGCCGCTCATCGTTGCAGACGAGGAAATCCTTGTCGCCATGCTGAGCGCAAAAGTGCGCGAAATAGTAGGAGAGCGCGGGCGGCGCGGTCGCGATCATCGGCAGGGTGACGCCGTGATCCTCATAGGTGGTCAGCGTCATCATGCCGCCGGGCGCGGTCAGCCCGTCCATGATCGCGTCGAGCTTCAGGTCCAGTTCCGACGGCATCCTATCCCCTCGCCTTCTCTTTTGCCGCACACTATGCAGGCGCAAATCGCTGGGGGAAAGCCTTGATCCTGCCGTTTCTCGCCGCTGCCGCCGGCTATCTTCACTTCGATCAGCTGGGCCTGAGCCCGGTCGCGCTCGATCTCGGCTTCTTCCAGATCAAATGGTATTCGCTGGGCTATATTGTCGGCATCTTCGCGGGCTGGTGGTATCTGCTGAAGCTGCTGAACCAGCCCGGCGCGCCGATGGCGAAGCGCCATGCCGACGACCTGGTCTTCTACGTGACGCTTGGCATCATCCTCGGCGGGCGGATCGGCTATGTGCTGTTCTACAAGCCCGAGATGCTCGCCCGCCCGCTCGAAGTGCTGCAGCTTTGGGAAGGCGGCATGTCCTTCCACGGCGGGCTGATCGGCGTGGTGCTGGGGCTGGTCTATGCGGCGCGCAAGCACGGCCTGAACCTACTGCGGGTGATGGACTATGTCGCCTGCGCGGTGCCGCCGGGCATCTTCCTGGTGCGCCTCGCCAACTTCGTTAACGGCGAGCTCTGGGGCCGACCGACAAACGTGCCCTGGGCCATCGTCTTCCCCCGCGCCGGACCGGAACCGCGCCACCCAAGTCAGCTCTACGAGGCCGCAGGCGAAGGGCTGCTGCTGTTCGCGATCCTCTGGTTCCTGTTCTGGAAAACGGATGCGCGCTACCAGCCCGGCAAGCTCGTCGGCGTGTTCGCGCTCGGCTATGGCCTGGTGCGAGTCGCCGTGGAACGGCTGCGCAGCCCCGATGCAGGCCTCGAGAACCTGTCTTGGGGCCTGACAATGGGCCAGACCCTGAGTCTGCCGCTGATCATCGGCGGCGCCTATCTGATCGCCACCGCCAAGGGCCGGCGCCAGCGGGTGGAGCCGATCGCGGGCGGGCAGAGCGTGGCCTGACACGCGGACGTAATGAATCGTTAACCACGGCGTCACGCAGGCCTGCTCTGGCGCACCCCTCACGGAAACAGGGGTGAACCATGCGACTCGGGCGTCTTCTTCTCGTTACCTCCGCACTCCTCACGGCGGGCTCCGCTCAGGCGGCCATTCAGTTCGTCGGCAAATATGAAGTGGCGGCGGACACCATCGACCTGTCGGGCGAGAGCGCGAGCGGCGCGCAGAACCGGTTGAGCTTCGGTTCGGACTGGGTGTTCGGCAACGGCAAATTCTACGGCATCACCGATCGCGGACCCGGTGGCGGCGTGCTGCCCTTCACCCCCCGCGTCAACGAGATGAAGCTGGGCATCGACTTCACGACCGGCGCGATCACCAGCCACAAGGTCGTCGGCACCACGCTGCTGAAGGACGTGGACGGCAATAACCTGACCGGCCTCAATCCGCAGATCGCCGCCGGCAATGTGGCGACGCTTGGCCGTTCCTTCGACTCCGAAGGCTTTCACCGGCTGCCGAACGGCAATTATCTGATCGCCGACGAATATGGCCCGTCCGTTTATGAGTTCGATGCAAACGGCAAGAAGCTGCGTGCGTTTGAAGTGCCCGCCAATCTGGTGCCCAAGACCGCTGGCGGGCAGGTCGACTATGTGAACGGCCGCCCGACCATCGCCGCCGGCCGCCAGGACAATCGCGGCTATGAAGGCCTGACCGTCTCTCCCGACGGCAGCAAGGCCTATGCGATCCTGCAGGACCCGCTGGTCAATGAAGGCAACCCTGACGGTCGCCGCGGCCGCTTCCTGCGCATTGTCGAGTTCGACGTGGCGAGCGGCCAGTCGACCGGCCAATATACCTATGAGCTGGAAAGCCTCTCCGACATCAACGCCCGCATCCCCGGCACCAATCGCGACTTCGGCGCCAACGCGCAGGGCCGCAATATCGGCGTGTCGTCGATTACGGCCCTGTCGGACGGCAGCTTCCTGGTGATCGAGCGCGACAATCGCGGACTGGGCGTCGAAGAAAACAGCGCCGATCCCGATCCGATCGGCACCAAGCGCGTCTATCGGATCCGCCTCGATGGCGCGACCGACATCTCCGGCGACGTGCTGCCGGGCGGCCTGCTGCCGGCGGGCGCCAAGGCGGTGCAGAAAGAGCTGTTCGTGGACGTGCAGGCGGCGCTGGTGGCAGCGGGCCTCAACTCGGTCGAGAAGCTGGAAGGCCTGACCTTCGGCCCGCGCCTCACCGATGGCAGCATCGCCATGTACATAGTGTCGGACAACGACTTTTCGGTCACGCAAAACGGGTCCAACGTGCAGTTCGACGTTTGCGCCAAGTCCGGCTCGGGGAGCATCCAGGTCCCGCTCGGCGGCGCCTGCCCGGCCGGCTATGCGCTGATCCCGACCACCATCTACGCCTTCAAGATTTCTGGCGTCGATGCCGCCGGCCTGGTTCCCGAACCGGCGACCTGGGCGATGATGATCGCGGGCTTTGGCCTGGCGGGTGCTGCGATGCGGCGGCGCCGCGGCTTGACTAATCTCCGCTCGTCCCGAGCGTAGTCGAGGGGCGTAGCACCGAATTCTGGACGGGCGCCCCTCGACTTCTCTCGGGACGAGCGAATAGGGGGGCGCCCATGGGTTCCTCCCCCGTCACCTGCGCCGATGCCATTGCCGCGGCGATCGCGATCCAGGGTCCGATCCCGATCGCCCACTTCATGGCGGCGGCGAACCGGCACTATTATGCGACTCGCGATCCGCTGGGTGCGGCCGGGGACTTCACGACCGCGCCGGAGATCAGTCAGATGTTCGGCGAGCTGATTGGTCTGTGGCTAGCCGATCTCTGGCTGCGCGCGGGCAAGCCGGACGTGTATTATGTAGAGCTCGGGCCTGGCCGCGGCACGTTGGCAGCGGACGCGCTCAGGGCGATGCGCAGCGCCGAGCTCTTTCCGCCCGTCCATCTGGTTGAAACCAGTCCCTCGCTTCGCGAGCAGCAGCAGCAGCGTTGCCCGGGCGCGACGTTTCACGACGACGTCGACGGTCTACCGGGCGACCGGCCGCTGCTGATCGTCGCCAACGAGTTCTTCGATGCCCTGCCCGTGCGCCAGCTCGTCCGCGCCGCCAGTGGCTGGCGGGAGCGGCATGTCACCTGGGCGAACCCGCTGTTCGTGCCCGTCGCGAGCGGACCGCCCCTCGATGACATCCTGCCTGACGCGCTGCGCGAGGCGCCCCCGGGCAGCATCATCGAGACTTCGCCTGCTTCCGCAGCGATCGCGCGCCGGATCGGGCACAGGCTCGCGACGCAGGGAGGCGCGGCGCTGATCGTCGACTATGGCTATGAAGGCCCGGCGATCGGCGACACGCTGCAGGCGGTGCGTGCGCACGAGTATGCCAACCCGTTCGAAGAGCCCGGGGAGCGCGACCTCACCGCCCATGTCGATTTTGCGACCCTCGCCGAGGCTGCGCGGGCGGAAGGAGCGCTGAGCTTCGGGCCGATCGGCCAGGGTGAGTGGTTGGAGCGGATGGGCATATGGTCGCGGGCGGAGCGGCTCATGGCAGGCGCTCCTGAGCGGCGCGAAGAGATTGCGGGCGCCGTAGAACGGCTGACGGGCACGGAGCAGATGGGGACGTTGTTCAAGACGCTGGCGCTAGCCGCACCGAGCTGGCCGCAGCCTGCCGGGTTCGAGGCATGATCGACTATCGCGACGCGCGGCCTGAAGACGGCCCGGAACTCGACGCTATGGCCCGCGCCGTGTGGCTGGAGACGTTCGGCCATAGCGGTTCGGCCGAGGATATCGCCCTCTATCTGGCGAAGGCCTATGGCCCGACCGGCGATCTGATCCGGCATCTGAGCGATCCCGGCCATCGCTTCCGGCTCGCCTGCCGGGAAGGAGTGATCGTCGGCTATGCGAAGCTGTCGATGCCATGGCTGCCGCAAGGCAATTTCGGGCCGAGGGCGCGCCAGCTCAGCCAGCTCTACACGGTTCAGGCCGTGCGCGGCGCAGGCGTAGCGCGCACGCTGATGGACTGGACGATCGAAATGGCCAGGGCTCAGGGCGCCGATGAGCTGCTGCTTACTGTCTGGGAGCATAATCCGCGCGCGATGCGCTTCTACGAGAAGATCGGCTTCGTGCATGTGGGCGATTACGAGTTCCCGATGGGCGAACAGATCGACCGCGACCTGATCATGCGGCTGCCGCTGTGACGATCGAGGCGATCCGTTCGGCGCTGCTGGACGGGATACCGCATGGGTTTCTCGGGCGGCGCGGCGGCGTATCCGAGGGCGTCTGCTCGGGCCTGAACGTCGGCACCGGATCGGGCGACGATCCGGCGGCAATCGAGGAGAATCGGCGCCGTGCCGTCGAGGCGGTGCTGCCCGGATCGAAGCTCGTGACCGTCTATCAGGTGCATTCGCCGACCTGCGTCGTCGCGGAGCCTTGGCCCTTTGCCGAGCGCCCACAGGCCGACGCGCTGGTGACCGACCGGCCCGGCCTGCTGCTCGGCATCCTCACAGCCGATTGCGCACCGGTGCTGCTCGCGGACGTGCAGGCGGGTATCGTCGGCGCGGCACATGCGGGTTGGAAAGGCGCACTCTCCGGCGTCACCGAGGCGACGATTGAAGCGATGGAAAAGCTTGGCGCCAAACGCGACCGCATCGTCGCGGCGATCGGCCCCTGCATCGCGCGGCCGTCCTACGAAGTTGACGACGGTTTTGTGCGTCGCTTCGAGGAGGCGGACCCGGCGAACGAGCGGTTCTTCACGGCCGGCAAGCCGGGCCACCACTTGTTCGACCTGGAGGGCTATGTCGCCGCGCGACTAGCCGCCGCGGGGGTGGCGCGCGTCGACGCGCTCGGGCTGGACACCTATGCCGATGCTGACCACTTCTTCAGCTTCCGCCGGGCTACCCACCGGGCCGAACCCGACTATGGGCGGCAGATCAGCCTTATCGGCCTCGCGCCTTAGCGTTGGCAGCGCTAGAGGACGCGCAACGAAGAAGATCGGAGCCTCTCGCATGACCAAGGAAACCGAAGCCGAGCTGTCTGGCGCGCCGACGCCACGCCGCAAGCCGAAGCCAGCCGTCGACATGATCGGCAACCACAAGTTGAAGCCGGCGACTCTGATGATGGGTCATGGCTTTGATCCGGCGCTGTCGGAAGGCTCGCTGAAGCCGCCGATCTTCCTGACCTCGACCTTCGTCTTCGAGAATGCCGCTGCGGGCAAGCGCCACTTCGAAGGGGTGACCGGCAAGCGGCCAGGTGGCGCCGAGGGGCTGGTCTATTCGCGCTTCAACGGTCCGAACCAGGAAATCCTCGAAGACCGGCTGGCGGTGTGGGAGGATGCGGAAGACGCCCTCTCCTTCTCGTCCGGCATGTCGGCGATCGCGACCCTGTTCCTGTCGATGGTGAAGCCGGGTGACACGATCGTGCACTCAGGGCCGCTCTATGCCGCGACCGAGACGCTGATCGCCCGCATCCTCGGGCGCTTCGGCGTCCATTGGCTGGACTTCCCCGCCGGCGCTACGCGCGAGGAGATCGACCAGGTGCTGCAAAAGGCCGCGTCGGGACGCGTCGCGCTCATCTATCTCGAAAGCCCCGCCAACCCGACCAACGCGCTGGTCGACGTGCAGGCGGTCGCCGCCAGCCGCGACGCGATCTTCGGCACCGGCCCGGACGCGCCTCCGATTGCTATCGACAATACTTTCCTCGGGCCCCTGTGGCACAAGCCGCTGCAGCATGGCGCCGATCTGGTCGTCTATTCGCTGACCAAATATGCGGGCGGCCATAGCGATCTGGTCGCGGGCGGCGTGCTTGGCGCCAAGAAGCTGATCGACCCGATCCGGCTGATGCGCAACACGATTGGCACGATCACCGATCCGAACACCGCCTGGATGCTGCTGCGTTCGCTGGAGACGCTGGAACTGCGGATGAGCCGAGCCGGCGAGAATGCCCAGAAGGTCTGCGGCTTCCTGCGCGGCCACCCAAAGGTGGAGCATGTCGGCTATCTCGGCTTCCTGGAAGGCGACCGGCAGGCGGACATTTACCAGCGCCATTGCACCGGCGCCGGCTCGACATTCTCGCTATTTTTGAAAGGGGGCGAGCCGGAAGCTTTCCGCTTCCTGGACGCGCTGAAGATCGCCAAACTGGCGGTGAGCCTGGGCGGCACCGAGACTTTGGCCTCGCACCCCGCCGGGATGACCCATTTGTCGGTGCCCGAAGCGCGCAAACAGGCGCTCGGCATCACCGACAATTTGGTGCGCATATCGATCGGCGTCGAGGATCCCGACGACCTGATTGCAGACTTCGAGCAGGCGCTTGCGGCGGTGTAGGCGGGAACAGCTTGCTCGGCTGCGGATTATCTCGCACTGGTAACGAGATGACCGCGCCCGCCGATTTCGTAGAGGAAACCGACGCCGGGGGGCGCGTCGTCCGATTCACGGGCTCGCTGACACTGGCCCGGGTGCGTGACCTGCCGGACCGGCTGAAGGCGGTGGATGGCCCGGTCGCAACCGTCGATCTGAGCCGGGCGGAGCGGATCGATACCATCGGCGCCTATCTTGTCAGCCGCTTCGCCGAGGAACGGGGCGCCAAGTTGACGGGAGCCAGTCCGGAGGCACAGCATCTGATCGACGAGGTCGATCGGGCGCACGAGCCGGTGCAGGTGCGGCCGGACCCAAAGCCTTCCTTCCAGCGGGTGCTAGAGGAGATTGGCGCGGCGACGTCGACCGCCGGCCGCACCTTGTTGGGATTGCTCGCCTTTTTCGGCGCGATGGTGGTCTCTGCCGGATCGGTTATCCGCCACCCGCGGCGTTTTCGTTGGAATGCGGTGATCCAGCGCTTCGAGGTCGTGGGCGTCTCGGCGCTCGGCATCATCGGCTTGATGAGCTTCCTGATCGGCATCGTCATCGCGCAGCAAGGCGCGGTGCAGCTGGCGGCCTATGGCGCCGAGTTCCTGACGATCAACCTGATCGGCCGCATCACCCTGCGCGAGCTTGGGGTGCTGATGACCGCGATCATGGTTGCCGGCCGCTCCGGCTCCTCATTCGCGGCGCAGCTCGGCACGATGAAGCTGACCGAGGAAATCGACGCGATGCGCACGATCGGCGTGTCGCCGATGGAGGCGCTGGTGCTGCCGCGCGTGCTCGCATCGGTGATCATGATGCCGTTGCTCGGCATGTACGCGTCGCTGATCGCGATCGTGGGTGGCGGCATCTTCTGCTGGATCTCGCTCGACATCCCGCCGGTTTCATTCGTGCAGCGGCTGCGCGAAGTGGTGCCGATCACCGACCTTTACGTGGGGCTGGTCAAGGCGCCCGTCTTCGGCGCGATCATCGCGCTGACCGGCTGCTACCAGGGCATGAACGTGGAAAACGACGCGGAGCAGGTCGGGCTGCGCACCACCGCCGCGGTGGTTCAGGGCATCTTCCTGGTGATCGTCATCGACGCCTTTTTCGCAGTTTTCTTCGAACGGATCGGTTGGATATGAGCGCCGAACCGATCATTCGGGTGCACGGGCTGAAGAACTGCTTCGGCGAGCAGGTGGTGCATGACGGGCTCGATCTTGAAGTCCGCCGCGGCGAGATCCTGGGCGTGGTCGGTGGCTCGGGAACCGGCAAGTCGGTGCTGATGCGCTCGATCATCGGCCTGCAGGTGCCGGATCAGGGCGAGGTCGAAGTCTTCGGCGAACCGATGCTCGACCGCGACGAGGACGATACGGTGGACGTCCGCAAGCGCTGGGGCGTGCTGTTCCAGGGCGGCGCGCTGTTTTCGACGCTGACGGTCGCCGAAAATGTCCAGGTGCCGTTGAAGGAATTCTATCCCGACCTTTCCCAGGAACTGTTGAACGAGATCGCGGCCTATAAGGTGGTGATGACCGGGCTCCCGGCCGAAGCAGGGCCCAAATACCCGGCCGAGCTGTCGGGCGGCATGAAAAAGCGCGCGGGGCTCGCCCGTGCGCTCGCGCTCGATCCAGAGCTGCTGTTCCTTGACGAGCCCACCGCTGGCTTGGACCCGATCGGCGCTGCCCGCTTCGATGAGCTTACGCGGAGCCTGCGCGACACGCTAGGCTTGACCGTCTTCCTCATCACTCACGATCTCGACACGCTTTATGCCATTTGCGACCGGGTCGCGGTCTTGGCGGACCGGAAAGTGATCGCGGTTGGAACGATCCCGGAACTATTGGCATTGGACCACCCGTGGATTCAGGAATATTTCAAAGGGCCGCGTGGGCGGCTGGCGGCGCAGGCCGAGGAACGGCGGGAACAAGCTAAGGTGCAAGGCTGATGGAAACCCGCTCGAACCACGTACTGGTCGGATCGGTGGTGCTGATCCTGCTCATCGCCACTGCCATCTTCACCATCTGGCTCGCCCGTGTCGCCGACACTGAGCAGAAGGTCTATGACATCTTCTTCAAGCAGTCCGTCGAAGGCCTCGCGCGGGGTTCGGCAGTTAGCTATCGCGGCGTGCCTGCAGGCCAGGTCGAAGAGATCAAGATCTGGAAGGACAATCCGGAGTTCGTCCGCGTGCGTATCGCGATCGCCGAGGACGTGCCGGTGCTGATCGGCACCACCGCCAGCATCCAGGGCAGCTTCACCGGTGTGTCAACGCTGCTGCTGCAAGGCGCGCAACGGGGCGCGCCGCCGATCACCGAGATCGGGCCGGCCGGCGCGCCGGTGATTCCGACCCAGGCGGGCGGCTTGGGCGCCTTGCTCAACAGCGCGCCGCAACTGCTCGAGCGCCTGTCGACGCTGACCGAGCGGCTGAGCATGCTGCTCAACGACCGCAACCAGGAGTCGCTCGGCAATATTCTGAAGAATGTCGATCGGCTGAGTGGGGACCTTGCCAACCGCGGGCCGGAGATCGCCGCGACCATTGCCGAGACACGGGTGGCGATCCAACAGGCGGGGAACGCCGCCGAGCAGATCGGCAAGCTGGCGGGCACCACGAACCAGCTGCTCGACGAGCAGGGACGCCCCTTGGTCGCCGACCTGCGTGCGACCATCAACCGGGCTCGGGGCAGTCTCGACAATCTCGATGCGGTCGTGAACGACGCCCGACCGGGCGTGCAGGCCTTCTCCAAACAGACGCTGCCTGAAGTTGGCCTCCTGATCCGTGACCTGAGAGACATGTCGGAATCGCTCAGCGGGATCGCCGAGCGGTTGAACCAGGGCGGCGCCGGTGCGCTGATCGGCAGCCCCAAACTTCCCGACTATGAGCCGAAATGAGGATTATGATGCGCCAGCCAAAGCATCCGTTCGTATCGAGCGAAGTCGAGATACGCGCTTCTCGACTTCGCTCGAACCGAACGGTTCTTGGTTTGCTCATGTTCGTGACCCTTTCGGGCTGCATCAGCTTCGGTGCCAAACCGCCGGAGGAACTGCTGCGCCTGACGCCTGCACAGACCATTGCACCCGGCACCGCGCAGAGCGTCGCGGCCGGAGAGGCGATATCGGTGCTCACCCCCACCGTCCCCGCCGAACTCGCCAGCAACCGCGTGCCGGTGCGCAGCGGCGCCACCGCCGTCGCCTATGTGAAGGAAGCGCAATGGGTGGAGCCGCCGGCGCGGCTGTTCCAGCGTCTGCTCTCAGACGTGATTGCCGCGCGCACAGGGCGACCGGTGCTTTCCGCCCGCCAGTTCAGCTTCGACCCTGGCACGCGCGTGACCGGGCAGCTCCAGGCTTTCGGCATCGACGAGGCGAGCCAAAGCGCGGTCGTAACCTTCGACGCCGCCGTTGCGCGCGGTACCGCCATCCAGACCCGCCGCTTCGAAGCGCGCGTGCCGGTGACCGAGATCGAAGCAGCGGCCGTGGGGGTGGCGCTCAACCAGGCCGCAAATCAGGTCGCGGTCGAAGTGGCGGATTGGCTGAAATAGCGTTTCGTCCGTCATTGCGAGCGAAGCGAAGCAATCCAGTCCTGCGCCCGCTGCTCTGGATTGCTTCGTCGCTGCGGCGGAGCCGCAGTTTATCCTGAGCAACGCCGCAGGCGGCGTCGAAGGGCTCCTCGCGATGACGCGCTGAGGTCAAGCCAGGCTCTTGCTCGCCTGTTCGAAGACGTCCTTCGACAGCTTGGGCGCGCCGACGATGCGTTCCAGTTCCGTCCGCATCAGCGCGCCCCGATCGGGCGAGAAGCGGCGCCAGCGGCCGAGCGGCGCGACAAAGCGCGCGGCCGTTTGCGGGTTGATGGCGTCCAGTTGCAGGATCGTGTCGGCGAGGAAGCGATAGCTCCGCTCACCCCCGCTGTGGAACCCGCGCTGATTGGCGGAAAAGGCGCCGACCAGGGCACGCGCCCGGTTTGGATTAGTGAGGGCGAAGTCGCGGTGTTGGGCGAGCTGCAACACGTCGTCGAACACGCTAGAACGTGACGACAGCGCCTGAACGGTGAACCATTTGTCGAGCACCAAGGCATCGCTGCGGTAGCGATCGTAGAAGGCGGCCAGCGCCTCATCGCGCTCGGCACCGTCGGTGCTGACGAGCACGTTCAAGGCGCCGTAGCGATCGGTCATGTTGGTCGCACCGCGGAACTGGTCCTGGGCCAGACTGGGCGCGTCCTCGGCTCCTCCGGCCATCAGGAAGCCGAGCGCGACGCTGCGCAGCCGCCGGGCGCCCTTCGCCTCCGGCGTCAGTTCGAAGCGGTTGGACGCGCTGCCGAGATAAGCCTCACGCCACGCGCCCTGCAACTCCCGGCCGAGCAGCTGGCGCAGCCCTTCGCGCGCCTTGTGGATGGCTTCGGGATCGACCACGCTCATCTGATCGCCGATGAACGCCTCGGACGGCGGCAGCACAGCCTCGCCGATGAAGGCCTTGTCGAGCGCCGGATCGGTCAAGGTCCGCCGCACCGCCTCCACGACCGCCGACTGATCGCCCTCACCGCCGCCGATACGGACGATCAGCGTGTCGAGCATCAGCTGCTGCAGTGCCTCGTAGCGCGCGAACGGATCGTCGTCGTGCGCCGACAGCAGCGCCAGGTCGGCAGGCGTGCGGTCGCTCTCGACGATCACCGGCGCGGAGAAGCCGCGATTGATCGACAGCACAGGCCGTTCGGAGAGGCCGGAGAAGCGCAGCTCTGCCTCCGCTTCCTCCAGCACCACCAGCCGCTCTTCGCCCAGCTTGCGGCCCGTCTCCGCGCCGAACAGGGCAATGCGCAAGGGGATCGGCATCGGCTGCTTGGCCGGCTGGTCCGGCGTCGGCGGCACATGCTGATGCAGGGCGACCACCGTGTCCGCGCCCTCGCTCCGCACACTCGCGCACACCTTGGGCGTGCCGGCCTGCTCGTACCAGCGGCGGAAGCGGAACAGGTCGAGCCCCGCGCCCTCCTCCATCGCAGCCACGAAATCATCGCAGGTGACCGCCTGGCCGTCGAACCGATCGAAATAAAGATCGGTGCCGCGCCGGAAACGCTCGGGTCCGGCGAGCGTGTGCATCATCCGGATCAGCTCGGCACCCTTGTTATAAACGGTCGCCGTGTAGAAATTGCTGATTTCGATGAAGCTGTCGGGCCGCACCGGATGGGCGAGCGGCCCGGAATCTTCGGGGAACTGCGCGGCGCGCAGCACCCGCACATCCTCGATCCGCTTGACGGCCGCCGAACCATGATCGGCTGAGAATTGCTGATCGCGGAAGACGGTGAAGCCTTCCTTCAAGGACAGCTGGAACCAGTCGCGGCAGGTGATCCGGTTGCCGGACCAATTGTGGAAATATTCGTGCGCCACCACGGCCGCGATCGCGTCGAAGTCCGCGTCGGTTGCGGTCTCCAGGTCGGCGAGGATGTAGCGCGAGTTGAAGATGTTGAGGCCCTTATTCTCCATCGCGCCGAAGTTGAAATCGGCGACGGCGACGATGTTGAACATGTCCAGATCATATTCGCGGCCATAGACGCGCTCATCCCACGCCATGGCGTCCTTCAGCGCCTGCATCGCATGCGCGGTCTTCGGCACATCGGCTTCCCGCACCCAAATCCCGAGTTCGACCTTGCGGCCGCTCATCGTCGTGAAGCTGTCGCGATTGGCCTTCAGGTCGCCTGCCACCACAGCGAACAGATAGCTGGGCTTCGGGAATGGATCCCGCCATTCCGCCCAGTGACGGCCGTCCGGTAGGTCGCCACCTCCAATCCGGCCGCCGTTCGACAGCAATACGGGAAAACGCGCCTTATCGGCGGTCATCCGCACCAGATAGCGCGACAGCACATCAGGACGGTCCGGAAACGGCGTGATGCGGCGAAAGCCTTCCGCCTCGCATTGGGTGCAGAGCAGCCCGCCCGAGGCGTAAAGCCCCATCAGCTCAGTGTTGATCTCGGGCGCGAGCACGCACTCGGTCTCGATCAGGTGCGTCGCTCCGGGAAGATCGATCGCGATCCGGCCATCCTCGTCACGCCAGTCGGCAGGCGCGCCATCGATGCGCAGCGCGAGCATTTCCTGTCCGCCATGATCGAGCAGCAAGGGCCCCTCGCCCGCCCGCTCGACCGCCAGTCGCGCCCGCACGATGGTTCGTGCCGGATCGAGTTCGAACTCCAGGGCAATGTCGGGCACGCGCCACGCGGGCGGGCGATAATCCTCGCGTCGGATGATCCTGGGTGCGCTGCTACTCTGTACGTCGGCCATAACCCTGCCTAACGCGCCAGCCTGGCGGGTGCATCACGGTTTCGTCGAAAAAGGGCAGCCGCGGCTCTAAAGGAACAGCTCGGCCGCGGCTTCCACGATCGCATCGGCATCCAGCCGGTAGGTGCGGTAGAGGTCGGGCAGGTCGCCCGTCTGGCCGAAGCGGTCGGTGCCGAGCGGGCTGACCCGCTGGCCGCGCACGCCGCCCAGCCAGGACAGGGCTGAAGGCGAACCGTCGATCACCGTGATCAGGCCGGCCGTCGGGCTAAGGCTTCCAAGCAGCCGCGCGACATGGCTCTCCGCTCCCCGCTCCGCCGTCCAGCGCGCGGCGCGCGCGGCGCTCCAGCCGCGGTGCAGCAGGTCGGGCGAGGTCACCGCGAGCAGACCGAGGCCGGGCATATCGTCCTTGAGCGCCTCCCAGGCGGCGAGCGCTTCAGGCGCGAGCGCTCCGGCATAGACGATCGCCGCCTCCGCTCCCGGCGCGGGCGCCTTCAGCCAATAGCCGCCTTTCAGCGCGCCTTCTTGCCAGCGATCGTCCTCGCGATCGACCTGGGCGATGCTGCGGGTCGAGAGGCGCAGATAGGTGGAGCCACCGTCGGGCGCCTGCATCCGGGCGAAAGCGTCACGCATGATCAGCGCAAGTTCGTCGGCAAAGGCGGGCTCGTAGTAGGTGAGACCCGGCTGGCCCATGCCGATCAGCGGCGTGTTGATCGACTGGTGCGCGCCGCCCTCCGGCGCCAGCGTCAGCCCGGACGGTGTCGCGACCAAGAGGAAGCGTGCGTCCTGGTAGCAGGCGTAATTCAGGGCATCGAGACCGCGTGCGATGAACGGATCGTAGACGGTGCCAATCGGCATCAGCCTCGTGCCGAACAAAGGCGCCGACAGGCCGAGCGCCGCCAGCATCAGGAACAGGTTATGTTCGGCGATCCCCAGCTCGATATGCTGCCCGGCCTTATGTCCGGCCCAGCGCTGCGCCGACGGGATCTTCGCCAGGTGAAAGACGTCCGCCAGGTCCTGGCGGCGGAACAGGCCGCGCTGGTTCACGAAGGCGCCGAGATTGGTGCTGACCGTCACGTCGGGCGAGGTGGTGACGATCCGATCGGCAAGCGGATGGCCGGACTTGGCGAGGTCCAGCAGGATGCGGCCGAAAGCCGCCTGGGTCGATTGCTCGGCGCCCTCCGGCACCGGCAGGCGGTCGGGCACCGGTACTGGATCGAAGGCGCGATCGGCCACCTTCTGCTTCAGCGGCGAGGCTTCGACGAACGCGCGCAACGCAGAGGCCGCATTGTCGCCTAAGCCTGCATAAGGCTCCCACTCGGCCCCTTCGGCGATGCTCAGGCTGGCCCGCAGCTGTGCGATCTGCCCCGGGTTCATCAGGCCGGCGTGATTGTCCTTGTGCCCGGCAAAGGGCAGGCCATAGCCCTTGATCGTATAGGCGATGAAAAGCGTGGGACGGTCGTCCTTCGCGCCGTCGAACGCTTGGGCCAATGTCTCGACGCAATGGCCACCAAGATTGGTCATCAGCTGGTGCAGTCCCTCGTCGTCGAAGGATGCGAGGATATCGGCTATGCCGGGCTTGTCGCCGATGTCGGCGGCCAGGCGCGTCCGCCACGCGGCGCCACCCTGATAGGTGAGCGCGGCATATTCGGCATTGGGGCAGTTATCGATCCAGCGTTCGAGCGCCGAGCCGCCGCGCCGCCTGAACGTCTCGCGTTGCAGCCGGCCATGCTTCAGCGTGACGACGCGCCAGCCGCAGGTCTCGAAGATGTCGTCGAAGCGGCGGAACATGCGGTCGGCGGTGGTTGCGTCGAGCGACTGGCGATTATAGTCGATGATCCACCAGCAGTTGCGGACATCGTGCTTATAAGCCTCGATCAGGCACTCATAGATATTGCCCTCGTCGAGTTCGGCATCGCCCATCAGCGCGATCATTCGGCCGGCATCGGCTTCGGCGAGCTGGCCGTGGGCGATCAGATAGTCCTGAACCAGGCTGGCAAAGGCGGTAATCGCGACTCCCAGGCCGACGGAGCCGGTCGAGAAATCGACCGGGATTTTGTCCTTGGTGCGGCTGGGATAGCTCTGCATCCCGCCCAGGCCGCGGAAGCGCTGGAGCTGGTCGAGGCTTTGATTGCCAAGCATATAGTGGATCGCGTGCAGCAACGGCCCTGCATGCGGCTTGACCGCGACGCGGTCGTTGGGTCCGAGCGCGTGAAAATAGAGCGTCACCATGATCGCCGTCATGGACGCGCAGCTGGCCTGATGCCCGCCGACCTTCAGCCCATCACGGCTTTCTCGCAGGTGATTGGCGTTGTGAATGGTCCAGGCGGACAGCCAGCGGAGCCGCGCATCGATCGCCTCCAGCGCGGCGACGGTTTCGGCATCAATCGTCGAGGACGTCATCTTGCGGTCGCGTTGTGCAGTCGGATTGGCGGTCATCCGGACCAGATCGCTCTTGTCAGTATAAAGAACAAGTAGAATGCTAGGAGCCGGACAGGTTTAGCGCTTGCATGTCGCCAACTTGTGAGCCCGGCGGACACCGCCGATGAGGAGCCTCAACCCCATCGAGACGGACCTCTGGGGTTCGTCAGGCGCATCAAGCGTCTGAGCACTTGGCGTTTATGCGTTCGAGTTGCGCGATGAAGCTAACTCTCGCGAGCAGCTCCGGACTGCAATAAGAGGCGCAAAGTGGACGAACGAACCGCTCTTATGCGGATGCCGGATCAGCTCAGCAGAGGCTCAATTGGCCGGAGACTTATTCACATCAGCTTCCACCACTCGATCGAAGATATAGCCGCCCTCCTCCGGCCCCCAAACGCGAGCGCCGACCAGGTCGAAGCCGCGATCCCAGTTCACATAGGTGCCATTCGTGAGGACGGACAGGCTGAGCATCGAGGCCGCGCCCTTGTAGCGGTTGGCGCAGCTTTCCGTGGTGCCGGTGAACCATGCGGCGGCGATGCGGTCGATCCGGTTGTGGCAGCCCGCCTCCATCAGGTCGGCCTGAGTGAGGGTGCCGGTCTTGCCGCCGGCAAAGCGGGCGCCCTCGCGGACGCGGTGATTGTCCCGCCTGAAGCTGCCGGATTTCAGCGGAACGATCCTCGCGACGAACTGGAAATAGGGAGAGGCCAGCGCCTGCGCGCGCGTCTTGCCAGGCTGATTGACGATCGCCTGCTCCTGATAAAGCCAGAGGCCGTCCGTCCGTTCCGGCCAGATCCGCACCACCCGCGTTTCGACCTCGTCATAGCGCGGATCGCTGCGATGTTGGGCGGCGCTCGAAAAGTGGCCGGTGGCCAGCGCCGCATATTCCTCCAGCGGCGGATCAAGCGCAGCGGCAGCGAGCAGGGTAAGCATCATCGATCGTCTCCGCAAGCGAGCTTGGACGAGGGTGCGAACAGCGCATCGTCGATCGGAAAGTTGACGCTGGCCTGCTGCCACATCACTTCGTTCGCCTTGACGCCGTTATAGTAGAGCGTGACCTTGCGCGCTTGGAGCCAGCGGGCGTTTGGCAGGCGGTAGAAATCGTCATAGGTGCGGACATGCCAGCCGCGCGGGCTCGCGAAACCCATCAGCCGGATGGCGAAGCTCTGCTTGTCGACGCCGAAGAGCGTGGTGCCGCCCGCCGGGTCGGTGAGGCGCACCATATAGAGCCTGTGGTTGCCGACGATGTCGTCGGGCACCCGCTCCGCCTTGAAGCCGGGCTTGCGCGCGTGGCGGATGATCCCGAACCCGAAATTGGACGCCCAGAAGGCATCGGCCTCTGCCTTGGGCGTGACGCCCCGCTCCGTCCACGTAGTCTTGCCGTCATAGCCGACGGTGAAGAGCTGGCGCTTGCCGTCGCAGGCGAGGATCCGGACCTTGCCCTCGGCGCCATGGGCGGCGCTGCGAGCCGGATCGAAGACGCGCCACATGCGGTAATCGGTCGCGCGGGAGCGGGGCTCGGAACCGGCCGGTCCGTAGAAGACGGCCGTTCCGCTCAGTACCAGGGTCCTCGCATTGAGCCACTCGTCACCCCCAGCCGCATCCGCGGCCCGGTCGAGTATCTCCTCGCCGGCCAGCAATGCCGCGGCCGCCAGTCCGATCGTCGTCAGCATCACCCCTCTCTCCTCAAAGTTGTCCGGACATATTGCATTTGACGCTCGCTACGATAGCCTGTTTGCGACGAGGAGAAGGGGAGTCTGAATGACCAAGTTGATCACCGCGTTGCTGCTGGCCGGCGCCGCCGCAACGCCGACCGCCGCGCGCATGCTCGACCCGAGCAAGCCTGAGGATGCACTGGAAATCTCCAAGCGCACTCAATGCGGCGAGAAGGACGGCCAGCCGGCGGTCTATTACTGGTCTGGCAAGGTCTATTCGCGCGTCGAGGGCGAGCGTGACCGGCTGCTCTTCACGGGCGAAGGCATGAACATCCGCCAGTGCGTCGCCGTCACCGATCCGCAGCGCGGCAAAGGCTATCGCCAGGTCAGCCGCGAGGTCATGCTCTATCTCGATCCGGCGACCGGCCAGGTGCTGCGCGAATGGAAAAATCCCTGGACCGGTGAGACGGTGGAGGTGATGCACATCGCCAACGATCCCGTGAACGGCCGTCCGAGCTTTCCGACTGGCGCCGACGGCAAGCCCTATACGGTCAATATGAAGCGGATGGGCCCCTGGGTGCAGATGCCGCTCGAAGTGCCGCTCTTCTATCACAATGTGCTGGGCGGCGACTATCAGGCCTATGTCGGTAACGACTATCACGCGATGGAGATTTTCGACTTTGCGGCGCGCGCCGACGAGTTGCTCGATACGTCCAAGCCGACGGCCTATCCTTCCGTGTCCTGGGTGCGCATCTCCAACTGGATGCCGTGGATGAAGATGGGCAGTCGCCAGGGCCTGATCATCTTCAACGCGATGGGCGCCAAACTGAAAAGCTATGACGAGCTGCCTGCCGTGCTAAAGCAGGAAATCGCGGCCAACTATCCGGCCTATACCTCACCGCCGCCGGGCGACGATGCGCGGCCGAACGAAACCACCTGGACCGTGTTCAAGAAGAAGGTCGACGCGAAGAATGGCGATGTGCCGGCCAAGGCGCCGAACCACTGAATAGCGGCCGCCCCGGTCAGAACGCCGGGGCGGCCAAACTTCAAAAGCGCAGCGAGCCTTCGACGCCGAAGGTGCGGCCCTTACGCAAGGCCGTGAAGAAGGCGCGCGGCGCACCGGTGTCGATCACGGCCGCCTTGCCGTCGAACGTACCGAGGCGCAGACCGCCCACCGGAGCCGGCAGATTTCGCGCACCGTTACCGTAACGATAGTCGAACCAGCGCGTCGCGAGCGGCGGCGCGTCCTCGTCGGTCAGATTACGCGCAAAGGCGACGATGCTGAACCGGTCGGTCTTAAAGCCAAGCCGCGCGTTCATGATGAAGGCACCAGGCACATAGGCGAGATTGTCGGTCTGGATGAACTTGCGATCCTCCAGGCTGAAACTGGTGTTCGCGACCAGCCGGATCTCGTCCGTGATCGGCGGCTCCCAGTTTATGGAGCCGTTGAAGATCCATTTGGAGGCGAGCGGAAGCCGCTTGCCGTCGATATTGCAGAGCGGCAGGCCGGCCGCGGTCGGGTTCGCCGTGCTGAAGTTCGGCTGCAGGCCGCCCGAGTTCAGCACGAAAAAGTCGAAATCGCAGCCTTTGGTGAACTTCGCGTCGGTGAAGCTGCCGCCGAGATAGATGTTGAGGTCGCGGGCCGGCGCGATCCGGGCCTCGACTTCGAAGCCGATCGTACGGGCGTCGCCGGTGTTGACGGCGACGGAGGTCGTGGTTTGCCCCGGTGCCGAGGGCGGAATGGAGCGGGTCAGCTGGACGTCAGACAGGCGGTTGTAGAAGGCCGCCGCGGTCAGGCCGAACATACCGTCCGGCGTGTTCCACTTCACGCCGAGTTCGCCGCCTTTCGCCGTTTCCTGATCGTAGAGCGTCAGGTCCTCGCCGGTCTGGGCGAGCGCGGACAGGCCGCCGGTGCCGTTGAAGCCACCCGGCTTCCGCCCCTGCGCGTAGATTGCGTAGAGGAGCAGGTCGTCGTTGGGCTTGAAGTTAATCGTGACGCGCGGATCGAGGCCGTCCCACTTGCCCTTGGGCAGGCACGTGCCGGTGAAGCCGAACTGGGTTCGCTGCGACTGTCCGACGCCCGCGCAGAATTGCGACGTCGCCGCGACACGGTCGATCAGGCGCTTGGTCTCTTCGAAATAGCGGAGTTCGCCGGTGATGCTCAGCCGCTCGGTCACGTCCCAAGTGAGCAGGCCGAACAGCGCGACATTTTCAATCGTCGAGATCGACGAGTTGTTTGAGCCGAGAGGTTCACCACGCTTTGGGTTGGCGAAGGTCAGGTCGACCGTCTCGATCTCCTGCTTGAAATAGAAGGCGCCGATCATGCCCTTCAGCGCCCGGTCCTGCGGCGAGGTGATCCGGACTTCCTGGTTCAGGTCCCAGGTCTTGTCGCGGTTCGAGTTGGTGAAGGCAGGCTCCACTTCCGGGCCGGGGATCGGCGGGAAGAGGAAGAAGAAGGCCTCCGAATGATCCGAGTCCGTCCCGAACCGGTTACGGTTGTCGCGGTAGCCGGTCATGCTGGAAAGCACCCAGCCCGACCCGCCAATATCCCAATCGACGATGGCGGAGGCGAGAAACTGCTTGTTCTCGATGCCGTCGAAAGCCGTGCCGTCGCGCACGCCGAAGCCGACCGTCTGCACCGGGTCGGTGTTGAGCCTCACGCCGTTGGGGCGCGGCTGAATGGCGCCGCAGAAATACTGATTATTGTTGTTGCTGATGCCGTAGAGCGAAGGCTGGAAGATCGGACCGGGCGCCGGCGGCGGCAGGTTGCGCTGGCGGAAGGCGAGGGAGCGGAAGCCGGGCTTGCAGTTGTTGTTCTCGGCCCCGGTGAGAAAGAGCGCGAGCGGGCCGTCGCGGTCCTCCTGATATTGGCCGCGCAGGCGGATGCGGATGTCGTCCGTGGGTTCGGCGACGAGCGTCAGATAGGCGGACTTGGTCTCTTCCTGCCCCACCTTTCGTCCGGTCAGCTGGTTCCGATACTGGCCGCCATAAGTGTAGTAGCGGGCGCCCGCGCGAAAGCCGAGCTTGTCGCCGAGGATCGGACCGGAGATAGAGCCGAGGATATCGGCCTCGGAGTATTCGGCGGCGCGGCCGGTGATCGTGGCGGTCAGCGTCTCCGACGGATCTTTGGTCACGTAGTTGATCGCGCCTGCATAGGTGTTGCGTCCGTATAGCGCGGACTGCGGCCCCTTGATGATCTCAACACGAGCGATCGATTCCGGGTCGAAGCCCTGAATGTCGCCTTGATAATAGATGCCATCGACGAAATAAGCGGCGCCCGTCTCCACGCCGAACTGCACGCCGGCAAGCACGTTCGACTGGCCGCGTATGACCGGGCGATCCGTCGAGCGGCCAAATGCCTGGCTGAAACTGATGCCGGTTGCCTGGCGCGCGAACTCGTCGATCGAGCGCAGTCCCTGTTCCTCGATCAGGCGGGACGTGACGGCGGACACGGTCACGGGGGCGTCAGCGAGCGTCTCCTCAACCTTGCGCGCGGTAACGACGATCTCTTCGATGCCGCCGCGGTCTTCGGTTGCGGCCGTATCCGTCTGCGCCCAAGCGGCCGACCCTGACAGCGCCGTCATCCCGAGCAGAATGGCCTTCCCAATGCCGCGCATTTGCATCTCCCCCTAATTTCGTTTCACTCCAAAGCTTCCACTCGCAGCAAAATTTGTCCAGACAAATTATCCGGAGGATGGATAGCGAGGGCGAGAGTGTCGCAATCTTGCAACAGGAGGTTCGTGTGGCTGCCTATCTGATCGTCACTGCCGATATTCGGGACCGGGCGGCGTTCCTGGCCGGCTATGCTCCGCGCGCGGCTGAACTCGTGGCGAAGTTCGGCGGACGCTACGTCTTGCGGGCTCCGGGCGCGCTGGTGCTGGAGGGCGACGATGCCGAGGGGAGCTCCGTGGTGATCTCAGAATGGCCGGACCGTGCGGCCGCCCTCGCCTTCTGGAACAGCCCGGAATATGGCGAGGCGAAGCAGCTGCGCGAGGGCCTTGCCGACTGCCGCGTGCTGCTGATCGAGGCGCCTTCGATCAACGGAGCAAGCTGATGCCCCACTTTGCGATCATCGCTCGCGATGCACCGGACAGCGCCGCGAAAAGGGATGCGCATCGTGCGGCGCATTTCGCCCGGGTCGAGCAGATCATGGGCCAGGTCGCGGTCGCGGGTCCGCTGAAGGATGACAAAGGTGTCATTATCGGCTCGCTGATCGTGCTGGACGTGGCCGACGCTGCCGAGGCACGCTCGCTGCTGGAAAGCGATCCCTATTTCGCGGCGGGCGTGTGGGCGGATATTGAAATCCAGCCCTTCCTTGCGGCGGCAGGGACATGGATTGGCGGCAAGATCTGGTGAGGTGATGATGGCGCGCATTGCACGTTTCGAGCGGACCGGCGGTCCCGAGGTGATCGAATGGACAGACGTGGAGCTGCCGCCGCCTGAACACGGCGAAGTCAGGGTCCGGCAGACGGCGGTCGGGCTCAATTACATCGACACTTATCACCGCCGCGGCATCTATCCGGTCGAGCTGCCCTCCGGGCTCGGGCTTGAAGCGGCGGGCATCATCGAGGCCGTGGGCGACGGGGTCACCGGTTGGGCAGTCGGTGACCGGGTCGGCACCTTTGGCCCGCATCGTGGCGCTTATGCGAGCGAACGCAACATTGCCGCCGACGCCTTGCTGCCGATCCCCGACGATGTCTCGGACGAGATCGCCGCCGCCGCCTTGCTCAAGGGCTGCACGACCGAGTTTCTGGTCGAGCGCTGCGCCAAGGTGGAGGCCGCCTGGCCGGTGCTCGTCCACGCCGCAGCCGGCGGCGTCGGCCTTATCCTCGTGCAATGGCTGAAGGCGGTCGGCGCCCAAGTAATCGGCACCGTCTCCAGCGAGGAAAAAGCCACGCTTGCCCGCGAGGCGGGCGCCGACCATGTCATCCTCTACACGCGGGAGGACACGGCCAAGCGCGTGCGCGAACTGACCGGCGACGCCGGCGTTCGGGTGACGTTCGACGGAGTCGGCATGGACACTTGGGAGGCGTCGCTGGACGCGACCGGCCGGCGCGGGCTGATCGTCAGCTATGGCAATGCTTCGGCGCCTGTCAGCGGGATCAACCTGGGCGTGCTCGCGACCAAGGGCTCGCTCTACAACACGCGGCCGACGCTGTTCGATTACTATGCCACGCCGGAAGAACGCCGTGCCGGTCTGGAGCGGCTGTGGGAGATGATCCGGTCGGGCAAAGTGAAGGTCACGGTCGGGCAGCGCTATGGGCTGGAGGATGCCGCCCAGGCGCACCGCGATCTGGAAGGTCGTAAGACGAGCGGATCGACGGTGCTGCTTCCCTAGAGCTCGACCAGTTCCAGCAGTTCCCCGGCGGGTCCCCGTACGGTCGCACTCCGGCGGCCGCCATAGAGGGAGCCGTCGTGCCGCGTCGGCGGGGCAATGAAAGGCAGGCCGAGATCGAGGCTGTCCACGGCCAGCGTCACCAGTGCGTTGCCGGGGGGGAGCATGCCGGCGTTCGTCTCCCTTTCGGTCGCGGCGGGCGGATAACCGTCCACTTCGATGATCGGCAGCCGACCCTTTTGCAGCATGGATATCGTCGATTGCGTGCCCGCGGACAGGTCGAAGGCCTTGTTGATCATCGTATATTCGAGCGTGTAGACGCCGCCGGCATCGAGTCCGAGCCAGCGCTGGTACCAGCGCATTGCCGCCTCGCGATCGGGCGTCGCGAGGATTACGATGAAGATGTGATCGGTGGGAGACTGTGCCATTGGCAGGTCGGAGCTGGGCGTGTCGCAGGCGACCTGGTTCAGATAGATCATTTCCCGACCGCGGCCAACGACCTGCATCGGCACGAAATAGGGTAGGCCCTCGATCGGCTTGGGCGGGCCGACGATCTCGAAGCCCGAGCCGGCGAGACGGTCCGGCCAGCCGTACACGTCTTGCACCGTCATCTCATAGGCGGCCCAGCCGAAGGTGCGGGTGGGGCGGAAGCCGGGCGGCAGCGGCTGTTCGACGAGGCGGATGAAGCAATGCGCGCCGCTCGCCGGCCGCAGCGTTGCCGAGCGAGCGCCAGCGACGCCCGGCGTGCCCCAGCTTTCCGCCAGAACCTGCGCGACTGGGCCCTGCCCGACCAGCTGCAGGCCGAGCCTGTCGCGGTAGTCCGACAGCGCCAAGTCAAGATCGGGCGTCGCGATCACGCCGCCCAGGATCCGGCCATGGGTCAGGAAATCAGTTGCCAAAGCTCGGCCTCCGCTTCTCGGTGAATGCGCGCACCCCCTCCTGGAAGTCCGGTAGGGTGAACGCATCGGCGAAGGCGGCGCGGGTCGCCTCGTCGCCATCGGTCTGTCCGTCGAGGATGCGGCGGATCATCGCCTTGGTCTCGCGCTGGCTATGCGGCGACGCGGCGGCGATCGCTTCGACCTCGGCGTCGGGGGTGTCGGCGATACGGTCGATCAGACCTATCCTGAGCGCCTCGTCCGCATCGATCAGCGTGCCGGTGAACAGCAGCCGCTTGGCCTGGGACGGGCCGACGAGATCGACCAGCAGCTTGGTGTCGTGCAGCGGATAGACAAGGCCGAGCTTGGCCGGGGTGATGCCGAAACGGGCGCGCGGCGTCGAGACGCGCAAGTCGCAGGCGAGTGCCAAACCGCAGCCGCCGCCGACACAGTCGCCGTCGATGAAGGCGAGGGTCGGCTTCGACGCGCGCGTGAGTTCATACTGGGCGCGGTTGATCGCCGCATGGTTCGCGGCGCGCCAGCTGGCGTCCGGTGACTTGTCGAGGAGCTCGGAGATGTCCGCGCCGGCGCAGAAAATGCCGGGCGTGGCGGACTCGAGTACAAGCAGGCGGACCTTGGGGTCTGCCATGGCTTGCCCGACCAGGCGGGGAAGTGCCTCCCACATCGCCTGGTTGAACGCGTTCCGCTTCTGCGCCCGGTCGATGCGCAGGCGGGCGATGGAACCCTCGATTCCAAGCGCTAGGCTCACGCTGGCACCGCGCGCGCGAACCAATCCGCGATCTCGGCGCGTGTCGTCACCCAGACGTCCTCGCAGGCGCGGACGTGGCGGAGGAAGTGTTCAAGTGCCCAGATCCGGCCTGGGCGGCCGATGATGCGCAGATGCAGGCCCAGGCTCATCATCTTGGGATTGCCCCGCTCGCCTTCGCGGTAGAGCTGGTCGAAGCTGTGGCGGGCATAGTCCAGCCAGGCTGCGGGGGTGTAGGCCGGATCGGTCCACATCTTCATGTCATTCGTGTCGAGCTGGTAGGGCAGGATGACGATCGGGCGTCCGGGCACCGTCTCGCCGTCCCAGAAGGGAACGTCGCCCGAATAATCGTCCATGTGGTAGGCAAAGCCCTGCTCTATCAACAGCCGGCGCGTATTGTCGGTGTGAAAATAGCGGCTCAGCCAACCTTTGGGCCTGGTGCCGGTGGTGCGCTCGATCGAGTCCGCGGCGCGTCGGATGAAGGCGCGCTCCGCCTCTTCGTCCATCTTGAACTGGTGGATCCAGCGCCAGCCATGGCTGACCGGCTCATGCCCCAGGTCGCGGATCGTCTCGGCGATCTCGGGATGGTTTTCGAGGCTCATCGCTGCGACCGTCCAGCTCGCCTTCACGCCATAGTCGCGGAGCAATTTGGCCACCCGCGGCGCGCCCGCCTTGATGCCGTAGAGATAGTTGGACTCGTTGCCGTAATTCCGGATCGGCGCCTTGATGTGGATGCCGAGCTCATCGACCGGCTCCATGCCCTTGTCGCCGCGCGCGACCGTCATTTCCGAGCCTTCCTCGACATTGACGACGATGGACAGCGCGATCTTCGCGCCGTTCGGCCAGTCGAGCCGCTCTTCCCGGATCAATGCATTTCCTCCCCGCCCGAGACGTTGAGCGCTTCGCCGGTGACGTAAATGGCATCATCGCTGGCCAGCCAGGCACAGGCGGCGGCGGTGTCGCTGGCGAGGCCCGGCCTCCCCATCGGGTTTTTGCGCGCCATGTTGGCGAGATAATCCTCGACACTCGAAAAGCCGAGCAGCCTTGAGAAATAGGCGTTCTGCTGCGCCCCGAGGCCGGTGGTAACGTGGTTCGGACAGACGGCGTTCACGGTAATGCCGTGCGCGCCGAGCTCGACTGCGCTTGCCCGCGTCAGCCCGACCATGCCGTGCTTGGAACTCACATAGGCCGGCAAGTGCGGAAAGCCGGTCTTGGCTGCCTGGCTGGCGATATTGATGATGCGCCCGCCCCGTCCGCCTGCAATCATCGCGCGGGCGGCGGCCTGTGTGCAGTAGAAGGCGCCGGACAGGTTTACTGCGAGCACCTTGTCCCAATCGGCGGGCTCGACCTCCAGCAGCGGCTTCATCATGAAACCGATCCCGGCATTGTTGACGAAGATGTCGAGCCGGCCGAAGCGCGCCATCACCCTTTCGACGAGCGCGTGGCATTGCGCTGCGTCGCTGACGTCGCAAGCGACCGCCTCGACCTCTGCCCCACCGAAACGCAGATCGGAAGCAATCTCCTCCGCCTCCGCGTCGATCGTCACGTCCGAGACAACGCAGGCGGCGCCCTCATCGGCAAAGCGCCGCAGGATGGCCTCGCCCAGCCCCTTGCGCTTGCCCGAGCCGGTGACGACGATCGTCTTGCCCGCGAACCGGCTCATCCCAGCGCCTCGGTGGTGATGAAGGTGGCGCCATCAGTGAACGCGCCCATCTCCTGGGCAAGCTTTGCCACCTTGTCGCTGCCGCAATCGCCAAGGAATGCGTCGAGCGCGCTGACGTCCAGCACTTCGATATAGTCGTAAGGGGGGCGGGCTTCGGAAAACAACACGCCGGTCGCCCGCAGCACCTCGAAGCTTTGCACCGAAGGCAGCGAGCGCACGTCGGGCAGGTCGCGGCTGCGTGCCCAGGCCTCATAAGCCCCGCGGCTTGCGCCTTGTTTCAGATTGAACAGCGCGATGATCTTCATGGGACCACTCCTTCCGGCAAGACCGCGCCGCCAAGCGCGGATTCGAGTTGACGTGCGAGCGCGATCAGGCGGCTCTCGCTGCCTGCAGGCCCGATCAACTGCACGCTGACCGGCAACCCCTCCGCATCCCTGCCGGCGGGGCAGGCGAGCGCGGGCAGGCCCGCCATGTTGGCGAGGCCGGTAAAGTCAGCTTGGCTGGCGGGAGGCGTGCCGCCATGCGCGAAAGCACCCTGCGGCGTGGTCGGCAGGACCAGCACGCCGTCGCGGCCAAGCGCTTCGGTCAGCGCGGATTTCGTTTGCGCCAGCAGGCCGGGGTCCGGCTCGAGACCTTCGAGAGCATTCAGGATGAAGGTGAGTTCGGGTGAGATCAGCTCCGCCTTCTCATGCCGATCGGAGCCGAGGTCCGCGATCAGCTCGCGGGCAATCTCGGCCAGTGCCGCGAGCCGCAAGGCACCCGCAGTACCAGGCAAGGTCAGCCCGGTCCGCGACAGTCCGACGGCGTCGACCGCCTTCTGATACGTCGACCGTACCGCAGGCTGCACCTCGACGCCGCCGAGATCCTCTAGCAGCACCAGGCGATCGAAAGGCCTCGCCGCGCCGTTGGACGGGCCGATCACCCGCCACACTCGCTCCAGGACGTCAAGGCTGCGGGCGAGCGGGCCGATCGTGTCGTAGCGCCGGGCGAGGAAGACCAGGCCGCTGCTGTCGACCGCGCCCCAGCTCGGCTTCAGGCCATAGACGCCGCAATAGGCTGCGGGGATGCGGACCGATCCCAGCGTGTCGGTGCCAAGCGCGGCGTCGCACAGGCCGGCCGCCACCGCCGCGCCGCTGCCGCCCGAGGAGCCGCCTGGCGTATAGCCGATCCGGTGCGGATTATGGGTGCGGCCGAACCAGTGATTGTCGGTCGTGGCGCCCAGCGCCGCCTCGTGCATGTTGAGCGTGCCGAGGATCGCGGCGCCCGCCGAGCGCAGCTTCGCGACCACGGCTGCATCTCGCTCTGCGGCCACATCACGGCGCAGCGCCATGCCGCCGGTCCAGGGCAGTCCCTTGACCGCGATGTTGGACTTGATGCCGATCGTCAGGTCCGCAAGCGGGCCGTCTCCCGGATCGGCCGACCGGTCGAAGTCCACGAACGCGTTCAGCGGCTGGTTTCGTGTTTCGAGGCTGGGCCAGTCGATGCTCATTTTGTCCTCCTCGTCATGCCCGCGAAAGCGGGGAGCCAGTGGAGAAGGCAAGAGGGGCTGGGTTCCCGCTTTCGCGGGAATGACGAAAGCAGCGTCACCGGCCCCGCTCATCTATCAAGCGGATCGGTTTCTGTCGCACGTCGATCTGGGTAGCAGCGGCCGTGCCGCCTGGCGGACACAAGTCGACCTCCACCTCCACGCCGAGGCCCTCGCGCAGCAGTGCCGAGAGCTGATCCCGGTCCGACCCGCCGCGGGTTTCGAGCACCACCAGCATCGCGTCGCGCCCGCTCTCCTCGCGCCGCAGGCGACAGATATATTCGCCGGTCAGATCAGCGCGGTTCTCGATCAAGGCGCCGATCGCATGGGGGAAGACGTTGATGCCGCGCAGCTTCACCATATTGTCGCTGCGGCCCTTGAAGCCGGCGATGCGCTTGAACGCGATCTCGCCCGTGCCCGCCAGCTCGTGCGTGATGTCGTGGGTGTTGAAGCGGATGCAGGGCGCGACATCGTTCTTGTAGAGGCAGGTGACCACCATGTCGCCAGTGTCGCCGCGGTTCACCTCAGCGCCGCTGTCCACGTCCAGCAGCTCCAGATAGTGCGCGTCTTCCCAGACATAGAGGCCGTCGCGTTCCGGTCCCTCGCCCGCAATGCAGCCGGTGTCTCCGACCCCGTACCAATCGAACGCCTTGGCACCGCCCCAGACGGCCTCCACGCCGGCGCGATCCTCGGTGCCGAGATGGCCGCAGATCATGCGGACTTGGAGCTGCTCCAGCAAGCCTTCGTCCCGCGCGACTTCGGCGAGCTTTCGGATATAGTCGATGAAGCCGACCAAGACAGTCACGCCGAAATCAGCCATCAGCCCGACCTGCTGCGCCGAGCGCGTCTCGATCCCAGTGCCGGCCGAAAGGAAGATTGCGTTTGTGAAATGCGTGACGGCCTCGCGGATATAGTGGCCGCCATTGATCATGCCGTGGCCATAGACGGACTGGACAATGTCCGACGATTGCAGTCCCTGCCAGCGATACATGCGCCCGACGAGCAGATTGCCCACCTCGCGCCCCTTGGGCCCGAACAGCAAGGGCTGAGGGCGGCCGGTCGTGCCGCTGGTGGTGTGGAAGATGACGGGCGGGCGGTCCGCTCCGTCGACGCCGCCGAAATCGCCAAACGGCGGATGCTCGGCGACCGAGGCCATCAGGTCGGATTTGTCATAGACGGGCAATTTGCCGATATCGTCCAGGCCGCGGATATCGCCGGGCTCGATTCCGCGCGCGCTCCACAAGCGGCGGTAGAAGGGCACCTGCCATCCCCGCGCCATCAGCCGCGCGAAATCGCGCTCCTGGCGCGCCCGCAGTTCGTCGCGCGACATGGCGGTGTAGCGCTCAACGAACGCCTCGCCGATAGGATAGTCGGCGAGCAGCTGCCGGGCGTCCAGCGCCTCGAAATAGGTCGGGTAGGTCATGCGCTTTCCGTGAGGTAGGCCAGGGGCTGGTCGAAGATGCACGGGTCATGGCCGGGCGGCGCCAGTTCGCGGGCAAGCGCGCGTTTGGCCGCTGCCTGCCCAGCGTCGAGCGGCGCATCGGGCGCGCCGAGCGTGTGCGGGATCGTCCGTTCGATACTACGACCGTCGGCGAAGTGCACGACCAGCCGCTGTGGTGACAGGGCGTTGGGGTCAGGGTTGCGATCTGCGGTCAGGATCAGCCGGTGCTGATGAACCGGCAAGTCGTCGAAGCGGCGCGGATCGATCCTGCCGTCTTCGATCATCAGCTCGGCGAGAGTGGTGAGGCAGAGCCGGGCATAGGCCGGCGTCATGTCCGGCTTGGGCGCGCGGCCAACCAGCCGAGCGACGAGCGGCGGAACCTCGGCCTCGACGCTGACGATCTCGCCCTCGCCGCGCAGCTCGGCAAGTGCGGAGAGCACGGCATGGCTGGCGCGACCGGAGGGATAAGGTTTCGCACTGACTTCGGAGATGCGCCAGACATGCCCCAGGTCGCGGGCGTAGCGATCTAGATTGCCCTGTTCGAAGAGGGTGAAATAGCCCATCGGCCCCTCGAGCGCGTCGTGCGGGCCGGTGAGCCCCGCCTTGACCAGATCGATGGCCATGACTGCGGAGCGTGCGGCGTTGGCGATCTGCAGCGGCAGCGCGATCGAACCTTCGGCATGCGCCTGCATCGTGCCGGCGCAGAAGGAGTAAGCAAGGCCGAGCACGTCCGGCAGCCGGTCGCGGCCGATCCCCTCGAGCCGCGCCGCGGCGAGTGCCGCGCCGATGCAGCCGGCGGTGGCGGGGCGGAAGAAGGTTAGGGCGCTGTCGGCTGCGAGGCCGAGACCGGCGGCAATGTCGACGCCAGTGGCCAGGGCAGTCAGGGCTTGTTCCCTATCCTTCATCATTCCCGCGGAAGCGGGAACCCAGCTCTCTTCTCCTGGCGCGGGCGAAACTGGGTTCCGGCTTTCGCGGGAATGACGAGATTGGAAGCGATCCAGCACTGCCATCACCACCGCCGTGACGACCGACAGCGCGTGCACCACGGCAGGCTCGTGCACTGCGTCCCATTCGAGACAGTGGATCTGAAAGCCGTTGACGAAGGCGGCCGATGGCGCGGGCAGACGCTGCGGCAGGCCGATGATCCGCGCCTCCTGTCGCGCCCCCCAGGCGGCAGCAGCGGCGCGCACGCCATCGGCGCCAGGGGCAGTCGCGCCGGCCGCGCCGACCGCGAGCGTATCGGCGAGCAGCCGCTCAGTGTCGGCGCGCACGCCCGGCGGCAGCCTGTGGTCGGCGGCGGCGAAGTCGAGAAGTGCGGCGGTGGCGCTCACACGGTTGCCTCGAGCAGTTCGAGGATGCGGGAGGGCGCCATCCCGGTCAGCGCCGCCTCTACGAGCGGGCCGGGATCGACGCCGCCCCATTGCATCAGCGCACGCGCCTTTGCCTCCACCTGATCGGCCGGGAGCGGCCGCTCCGGATCGCCGAGCGTGTCCGCAAGCACAAGGTCGCCGATCGCGGCACCGAAATGCGCGGGATAGGCATCGGTGAAGGCGGCATCCTCCGCGACCGTCACCTGTGCGCGCAGCGGCGCCAGCCGGGCGATTGCACCGGGCTCGAAGTCGGCGAGTTCCGGCTCGCCCTTGTCGAGCACGATGGCGACGCCGTGCTGCAGCGAGAATTTTGCGTCGATCACACTCTTCGGCTCGGGCCGATCGCAGAAGGCCAGCGCATCGGCATAGGTGCGGACATGCACCGGCGCGGATAGCCGCCCCTGCTGGCGGAGCGTGAGGGCGGCATCGATCGCGGGATGCACGTGGCGGCACGCGCCCCAGGGCTTGAAGCTCACTTCCATCATCTGCCAGCCCGCGCCAAACACCATCGGTCGCGGCGCCCTCGTCATGGCGGCATAGAGCCCCTGCTCGCCCTCCAGGATCGCGCGAGGTCCGGCTGCGCCGGCGCGGGCGAGGCGCGCATGCCACAGCCCGGTCAGCGAAGCCTGGGCGACGTGCAGCTGCTTCGTCATACCGGCCTCGTGCCGCATCCGCCACAGTCCGCCGGCGAGCGACCCCGCATGGCCGAGCGCATCGGCGATCGCTTCGGCATCGAGCCCGAAAACCGACGCAGCGGCGGCGGCGCCGCCGAACGCACCGGCGCTGGCGCTATTGTGCCAATGCGCATAATGCCAGGCATCGAACGTGGCGCCGACCGCGATCACGGCCTCATAGCCGCGCACCCCGCCTTCGAGCAGCGCCGCCATGCTCGCTTCTCTCTCGCGCGCCGCCGACAGCGCCGCAGGCCAGACCACCGGGCCCGGGTGGAGCAGCGCGCCGCGATGGACATCATCCATTTCGAGCACATTGCCGAGTAGCGCCGCGCGCGTCAGCACATCGGGCTCGGCGCGCCGGGCGACCTCCGCCTGCTCGCTCCGCCGTGCCGCCGCCACGCAGCCGAGCCAATCGAGCAGGTGCAGCCGCGCTCTTGTCTGGACATTCGCCGCTACCGGGCGCAGCAGGTGAGCCGCCAGCCGCTCCGTCAGGCTCGGCATGGCTGCGCCTCGTGAAAGGCCCGATCGGAGGAGAAACTTTGGCGCGTCTCGACCCGGAGTCCCGGAAACCGCGTTACCAGCAGCTGGCCGACGATTTGCGCGCGGCGATCGTGCGGGGCGACTTTCCGGCGGACGGCTTTCCAACGGAGCATGAGCTTTGCGCCCGCTACTCTGTCAGCCGGTTCACGGTGCGGGAGGCCTTGCGCGCGCTGCAGAGCGAAGGCCTGATCGCCCGCAAGCGCGGTTCGGGAACGATCATCCAGCCGGCGACCGCGCGGGGCGGCGCGCTGCACCAGCCGCTGTCCAACGTCGGCGAGCTGCTTCAATATGCCCGCGATACCCGCATCGACTTCACCCGCATGCCCGATGCAGCGGTGCCCAAGAAGATCGCCGAGCAACTGCCGCAGCCGCCGGAAGGCCGCTGGACGCATTTCCGGGGCTGCCGCGTCAGCCAGTCGGCGGGCGCACCGATCGCGCTGACAGACGCCTTCATCCATCCGGAGCTGAAGCAGGCGGCGGACCAGGTGGATATTACCGGGGCGACGATCTTCCGGCAGCTGGAACAGCTTGCCGGGCTCCGCATAGCCACGGTGACGCAGGACATCCAGGCCGTGCCCGCGACCGCCGAGATCGCGCATGAGCTGAAGATCGCGCGCCGCTCCCCCTGCCTGCGCATCCTGCGCTGCTACATCGATTCGACCGGCCGCCTGTTCGAGATATCGGCGAGCCACCATCCTGGCGACCGCTTTGCCTATGCGATGCACATCGACGTCGATGGCTAGCATCCGCCGAGCTCCGGCGCTTCGCTAGGCCGCCAATCCGCCGTCCGTATCGCGGGGGCGATGTGGTGCGCGCCTTCATGCTCGACCAGCAGCCCCCGTTCTGCGACGTGCGGCTGGTCGAGCGCCTCGCGGAAATCGAGCACGGGGGAAAAGGCGACGTCCTTGTCCGCGAACCAGGCGACCCATTCCTCACGGGTCTTGGCAGCGAATGTCTGGCGGAGGAAGTCGATCAGCTCGCCCTGCTCACCCGCGGGCGCCAGACCGGCCGGAATCAACTCCTCTCGGCCAAGCGCCGTCAGCAAATTGCGGACGAATTTCTCCTCGCGCCCGCCGAGCGCGACATGGCGGCCATCCGCCGTTTCATAGATTTGGTAGAAGGCGGCGCCGCCCAAGGATCGCTGATTGTCCGACAGCGGAGTTTCGCCGCCCATGATCGCGCTGCCGGCGATATGCGCGCTCCAGGGCAGCAGGCTGTCGAACATGGCGATATCGAGATAGTCTCCCCGCCCCGTCCGCTGTGCCTGGATCAGCGCCATCAGCACGGCCGAGAGCGCCGTCAGCCCGGCGGCGGCATCGGCAGCGGGAACGCCAGGCACCACCGGCGCTCCGCCCGGTGCATTGTTGACGGACAGGAATCCGGCGAGCGCCTGAACCGCCAGATCGTGAGCCGGGTGATGCGCGAGGGCGCCGGTCTGGCCGAAGGCGGAGATGGAGCAATAGACGATCCGCGGATTGCGCGCGGCGACCTCGTCATAGCCGAACCCGAGACGCCCTATAGCCCCGGGCCGAAAGCCTTCAACGAACACGTTCGCCCCGGCGATCTCCTGCCAGAGCCGCTCCCTCCCCGCATCGGTCTTGAGGTCGAGCGCAAGACTCCGTTTGCCCCGGTTGAGGTTGCGGAACCAGACGCTATGGCCGGCCTCGAACGGCGCCTGGTCGCGCGCCGGGTCGCCGGCGGGCGGCTCGATCTTCAGCACATCGGCCCCCTGATCGGCCATCATCAGCGTCATCATCGGGCCGGGCAGAAACACGGTCAGATCGACCACCCTGATGCCACTGAGCCTGCCCATCAGATCGCGCCCGCGGCCCTCAGCCCGGCAATGTCCTCGGCCGCATAACCCGCCTCGCGCAGCACCTGGTCCGTGTCGGCGCCGAGCAGGGGCGCGGCCCGGTTGGGCAGCCGCTGGCCGTCAAGGCGAATGGGATTGTTGAGCACGCGCAGGTCCGCCCGGTCGGGGTGCGCGACAGTCCCGAGCATGCGGGTCGCGGCGAGATAGGGATTGTCGATCGCCTGCGCGACATCGAACACCGGCGCGACGGGCACATGGCCTTTCAGCAGGTCGAGCCAATGCCGGGTAGGTCTTGCGAGAAAGATTTCGTCCAGCAGGACAGTCAGGGCAGCACGGTTGGCGAGGCGGTCTGCGGGGGTGGCAAACCGGGGATCGGTCGCCAGATCGGGCCGCCCGATCCGGTCGCACAGGATTGTCCAGAACTTCGGCAGCTGAGCCATGACGAACATCCAGCCGTCGCCGGTGCGGAACATCTGGCTTGGCGTGACCGAAGGATGGGCGGAGCGCGGGGTGCGGCCGGTCACATCGCCCTCGTTCATATACCACATGGCCGGATAGCTCAGCTGGTGGAGCGCCGCCGACAGCAGGTCGATATCGACGTCCCGGCCACGCCCGCAGTCCTTCGCCTCAATCAAGGCGGAGAGAAGCCCGATAGTCATGATGGTGCCGGTGATGAAATCGACCATCGACAGGCCCATCCGGGTCGGCTCTGCGTCCGGGTCTCCGGTCAGCGACAGATAGCCCGCCTCTGCCTGCATCAAATAGTCGTATCCCGGCCAGCGCGCCCGCTCATTGTCGCGGCCATAGGCGGACAGGTGAGCGCAGACGATCGCCGGATTGCTGACTGAAAGCCCGGCATAGGTGAGGCCAAGCCGGTCGGGAATGTCGCCGCGCAGGTTATTGACGACGGCATGAGCGTCCGCCGCCAGCCGGTGCAGCACCTGCTGCCCCTCGGCCTTGGTCAGGTCAAGCGTGATCGACCGTTTGTTGAGGTTGAAGGTCTGGAAATAGACGCTCTCCCCCGGCCGCAGGAAATGTGGCCCCACCGCCCGCGCCGTATCGCCAACACCCGGCGGCTCGATCTTGATCACCTCCGCCCCGAGCTGGGCCAGGAACATGGTGCCGTAAGGCCCCGCGCCATATTGCTCGGCGGAGAGGATCCGGTAGCCGGAAAGGGGGAGTTTCAAGCTCAAATGGCGTTCCGCTTCAGCCATTGCCTGGCGATGATGAGGCGCTGCATCTCGTTGGTGCCTTCGCCGATGCACATCAGCATGGAGTCGCGGTAAAAGCGTTCGATCTCGTATTCCTTGGAATAGGAGTAGCCGCCGAAGATACGCATCGCGGTCTGGCTGTTCTCGACGGCAGCCTCTGAAGCGAAATATTTGGCCATGCCGGCCTGCATGTCGCACCGCTCGCCGCGGTCATAGGCCTCCGCGGCGTCGAAGGTCAGCAGCCGCGCGGCGCGGGCCCGTGTCACCATCTCGCCCAGATAGAGCTGGATCGCTTGGTGCTCGGCGATTGGCTTGCCCATAGTCTGGCGGACCTGGGCATATTCCGTCGCAAGCCGCAGCGCCCCCTCGGCTAGCCCGACGCCGCGCGCAGCGACGTTGATGCGGCCGAGCTCCAGCCCGCCCGTCGCCTGAAAAAAGCCCTGCCCCTCGACCCCGCCGATCAGCTGATCGGCCGGGATGCGGTAATCCTCGAAGATCAGCTCGGCGCTGTCGATCGCGTGATAGCCGAGCTTCTCGAATTTCTTGCCGACCGTGAAGCCTGGCCCCTTGGGCGCGATCATCAGGCTCATGCCCTTATAGCGGGGGTCGGCCTTCGGGTCCGTCTTGACCAGCAGAGCGAAGCAGGAGCCCTGAATGCCGTTGGAGATCCAAGTCTTGGTACCGTTGATGACGTAATCGTCCCCGTCGCGGACGGCTGTGGTGCGGATCGCCTGCAGGTCGGTGCCGGCATTGGGTTCGGTGAGCGCAAGGCCGCCCCTGATCTCGCCGGTCGCGAACTTGGGCAGCCACTTGGCCTTTTGCGCCGTCGTCCCAAATCGCTCCACGGCGGCGGCCATGATCAAATGCGAGTTGAAGATGCCGGTGATCGCCATCCAGTAGGAAGCGATGTGCGCCACGATCTTGGCATAGGTGGTCGCCGGCAGGCCAAGCCCGCCATAATCCTGGCTGATCGTCGCGCCGAACAGGCCCATTTCGGCCATTTGCTGGACGAGCTCGGCCGGCCAGACATCGTCATGGTCGTATTTCATGACGACCGGGCGCACTTCCTTTTGCACCCATTTGTCGATTGCCTCGAGAAAGGCGGCTTCCTCGTCCGGGTCCATCGCAGGTCGGTAGGTTGAAGGAGCAGTGGCCATGATCAGTCGTCCATTGGGCCGAAGCCCTTTTTCCAGATCAGCATCGTGCGAAGAAAGGTGCAGCAGACGACGCCGTCCTGATTCTTGCCGATGGTGCGGATCGTCACCACGCCCTGTTCGGGCCGCGACTTCGACTCGCGCTTCTCGACCACTTCGCTCTCGGCGTAGAGCGTGTCGCCAGGAAAGAGGGGGTGGACCAGCTTGATGTCCTGCCAGCCAAGGTTCGCGACGGCCTTCTGGCTGACGTCCGACACGCTCATGCCGACCATGATCGCAACCGTCAGCGGCGAGCAGACAAGGGGCTTCTTGAACTCGGTCTTCGCGGCGAACGCATAGTCGAAGTGTGCCGGATGCGTGTTCATCGTCAGCAGCGTGAACCAGACATTGTCGGCATCGGTGATGGTGCGGCCGGGGCGATGCTCGTACACATCGCCTTCGACGAACTCCTCGAAATAGCGGCCGTAATTTTCGCGATAGCGGCGCGGCGCCACTTCGATCGAACCGTCACGCATGAGCTTGTTCCTGTTCCAGTATCCGGCGGTAGCGGCGCATGACCGGGGCTTCGAGCATGCGGCCGTTCCAGCGCACTGCCGCACCGCCCGCCGCCTGAAAAGCCGCTTCGGCGGCGCGCGCCTCGGCAATCTGTTCGGCCGAGGGGCGCAGCACGCGGTGAATGGTGGCGATCTGCTTGGGGTGTATGGCTGCCTTGGCGGTAAAGCCGAGCGCCTGGGCACGGCTCGTCTCCGCCGCCAGCCCTTCGTCATCGTCCAAGTGCAGATAAGGCACATCGATCGCGGGGATGCCGGCCTCTGCGCAGGCGAGTACGAAGATGCCCCGAGCCACCGCGAGCGGCTCCCAGGCGAGGTCCACACCCAACTCGGCCGACAAGTCGCCGCCGCCGAACATCATGGCGACGACACCGGGCACAGCGGCAATCTCGTGAGCGCGCCTGAGCCCGCGCGGAGTCTCGATCAGCGGCACAAGCCCCACGTCGAGCGCCGCGGCGGGAGCAATCTCCGCGGCGTCCTCGACCTTCGGCAGCAGCAGCAAAGCCGGCTTGCACGAAGCTGTGCCGAGGCAGTCGAGATCGGCCTGCCCGTGATCAGTGGACAGAGCGTTGATCCTGAGCGCAAGAGGGGTATCGCCGAGCGCGTCGAGGGCCGCGCGCCGGGCCTCTTCCTTCGCGTCGGGCGGCACTGCGTCCTCGAGATCGATACACGCCGCGTCCGCGCCTGACGCGAGTGCCGAGGAGAAGCGGTCGGGGCGGGAGCCAGGCACGAAGAGCAGGCTCTGCATCCGCGCCGCAAGCGCTCCACCCTCCGTTCCCCTGGTCATCGCCTGCATGATTTGTCCGGACAACTTTAGAAGTCAAGCGCGTTCAGAACGGCTTCACCGTGCCGAGCCAGGAGGTGGCGAGCAGCAATAGATAGACGCACCAGACCCAGATGCGGGTCCGATTCATCTGGCGGAGCAACGGCAGTTCGGTCGCGTCTGACGACCCCTCGGCGAGCAATCGTCCGAGCAGCGGGGCGACTGGCTTGAACGCCACGTCGATCATGATCGCCGCAGCGAAGATCAGTCCGAACAAAGTCGCCTTCCATGCCAGCCAGTCCGGCTCGATCGGCCGATCGGCAGTTAGCGACTGTAGCCCAAGCCAAAGGTAAAAGGCGGTCAGCAGATACTTCAGGATGTTCTCGATCCGGCGGTTGCGGGCGGCCCGGGGAGTCTGGTCATGCGCATGCGCGTCCCACACCAGCCACAGCCAGAAAGCGCCGACGATCCAGCTCGTCCAGACGAGCCAGTCCGGCACCTCCCACCAGCCGCCCGCCCAGGACAGGGTAATCGAGACCGGCACCATCAGCGCCCAGGCGGAGCGCGGAGTCATATCGACCAGCACCAGCAGCTTCAGCAGCGTAAGCCGCTGGTCGAGCGAATAGATCTGCCGCTTGCGGAAATGCTGGCCCAGCAGGAACACGCCTACATCGGCACCCAGCCACAGCACGAACAGCAGCACATGCACCCAGACGAGCGTGGGATAGCCGAGCCCTTCCATGCACACCTCCCTACCGGACAACGTCAAGCACGCTTGACAGCAGCCTTTGCTTTTCGGCAAAGTTGTCCGGACAAATCATAAAAGGGTCATCGAAACAAGGCCCCTCGCAGAACAACTCGGGAGGATCGACCATGCGGACCGTGCTGCTGAGATCGTCGGCTTGTCTGGCCCTGTGCCTTGCGTATCCGGCCTTCGCCCAGGACCAGCCGAGCCAGTCCGGCTCGGGACCGGCGGCGCCGCCGGCATCCCAGTCCCTAACCGACGATGGGAGCCAGATCGCCGACATCGTAGTGACCGCGCAGCGGCGCGAGGAAAGCGTGCAGGATGTGCCGATCGCGATCACCGCGCTGTCCTCGGCTCAGCTCGAGTCGCGCGGCATTTCGTCGACGCTGCAAATCGGCAACTTCGTTCCGAATCTCGTTGCGCAGAACAATACCGGCATCGGCTCGGCCAACAGCTACTTCCTCCGCGGCCTCGGCTCGACCGAGACGATCGCGACCTTCGATCCGCCGGTCGGCACCTATATCGACGACATCTACCTTTCCCGACAGAACGCCAACAACCTGTCGCTGTTTGACGTCGAACGAGTAGAGGTGCTGCGCGGGCCTCAGGGTACATTATTCGGCCGCAACACGACCGGCGGCGCGATCAACGTGATCATGCGCGAGCCCGGCAAGGAGTTCGGCGGCTTTGCCGAGATCGGCTATGGTCGTTTCGAAAAGATCGTCGCCCGTGCCTCGGTCGACCTGCCGCTGGCACCGACCTTCTCGGCTAAGGTCAGCGGCTATTTCCAAGACGACAAGGGCTACGCCAGGAACATCACCACCGGCGAGCGGCTGAACGACGACGACGGCTGGGGCGTCCGCCTCGACCTCAAGGGCGACATGGCCGACTGGGCGCGGTGGCGCGGCAGCTACACCCGCATCGTGTCCGAAGGCGAGAACATCCTCAACTTTGACTGCAATCCTGCCAACCCGACCGACTGCGGCGGCCGCTTCGTCACCACCGGCTATTCGGAAAAACGACTGCCGGCGCCGCGCTTCGGCAATCTGCTGGTCGCGCCGACTGTGCCGATCGCCATCACCGGTCGAAAGGCGACCTATGGGCTTGGCCAGAAGGCGGAAACCGATATCATCACGTCGAACCTGCAGTTCGATATCGGCGAGAACACGACCCTCTCGCTCATCACCGGCTATGTGAATCTGGGCCAGCAATTCGGCCTCGACTTCTTCGACGGGCGCGCAGGGCCGAGCGTCGCCAATCCGCGGCCGGCGGTGCGCGGCTTTCCGCAGGGCGGGTTCGTCATCCTGAACGACGGCACGCACCGGCAGTTCAGCCAGGAGATCAAGCTCGACGGCACGCTGGGCAACGGCTTCGTCGATTATGTCGCCGGCATCTTCTACATCGACGAGCGCAACCGCACCGACTTTGCCGACATTTTCGGCGTCGCGCCGAACCTCTCGCTCCTGCTCGCCGACCGCACGCTCAAGAACAAAACCGAGGCGATCGCGGGCTACGTCCAGGCCGACTTCAACGTCAGCGATCAGCTGAAGCTGACCGCGGGCGTGCGCTACACCGACGAGGAAAAGACCTTCAATATCCGCGACAATCGCGCCTCGTGCAACGATGGCACCATCGAGGCGAACTGCCTCGTCAGTCAGAACCTTGTTGCGCTGAACGGCACCCGTATCCCCGAGAAGCAGAGCGTCAGCATCTGGACGCCCCGTTTCGCGTTGAACTACAAGCCGAACGAGAATTTTCTGGCTTTCGCTTCGGCGACGCGCGGCTTCAAATCAGGCGGCTGGAACGCACGTGGCACGGCTGGCAACCAGCTGCTGCCCTTCGATCCCGAAAAGGTCTGGAGCTATGAAGTCGGCTTCAAGTCCGACTGGTTCGACCGCCGCTTCCGCGCAAACGTCACCGCGTTCTACCTCGACGTGACGGACCTGCAGATCATCGCCGGCCTGCTCAACCCGACCACCGGCGCGATCACCTTTCTGACGCGCAACTTTGCCGATTACCGCAACAAGGGCATCGAAGGCGAATTCACCTTCGTGCCCGTCGACCGGCTGAACCTTTATCTGAATGTCGGCTGGCAGGATGATAATTACCGCATTCCGCGGAATTCGCCCGCGACGGACGCTTACGGCATTCAGTCCGTATCCGCCCAGGTCGCCTCCTGCCTCGCGGCGCTAGCTGCGGGCCAAATCCCGAACGGCGCGAACACGGCACCGACCGGCACGCCGCCGAACAACGCGCCCGCCTGCGCAAACGGTGTGGTGACGGCGAACGGGACGATCGCGACCCCCGTCCGGACACCCAAATGGTCGCTCGCCCTGGGCGCGAGCTACGAGCTCCTGTTCGGCGACAGCGGCTGGTCGGTAACCCCGTCGGTCAACGCCAGCTACCGCTCGCGCCAGGAAGTGGCGATCGCCAACCTGACCATCCGTGACCAGCCGTCGAGCGGCGTCAACGGCAGCTTCACCGCCAATCCGTTCGGCAACGGCAACTACATCACGGGTTCGGCGACGCCTGCGACATGGCTGGTCAATGCCAGCATCGCGCTCACAGCGCCGAATGATCGCTGGCGCTTCACGCTCGAGTGCACCAACTGCTTCGACGAGGTCTACAACCAGTCGTCGCTCAGCAACTACAGCTACATTAACCCGCCAATGATGTGGATGGCCCGTGCCCGCTACAACTTCTGAGCCCGCTGTGAGCGGTCACTCACCCCGCTCGTCCCGAGCGGAGGCCGAAGGCCTTAGTCGAGGGGCGTGGTCCCTGGAGCAGGCGCCCCTCGACTTCGCTCGGGACGAGCGAAAAGAGCCCATCCACTCCCTATCGCGGCGGCAGCTGATCGCGGCTGCCGCGGTGGCGGGCGCGGCTTCCTCCCTTGCCGCGCCCGCTCACGCCGCCAACGATCTGGACGTGAGCCGCCTCGTGCGGACGGCGCTGTTCGTGTCCGACCTCGCCAAGGCCAAAGCCTTTTACAAGGACCTGCTGGGGCTCGATCAGATCGTATTCGAGGGACGGTTTGAGGGCGAAGTGCTTGGCCGGCTGATCGGATTGAAGGCGACTGACAAGGTCGATGCCTGCATCGTGAAGGCGGATGGCCCGGCATTCGGCATGATCGGGCTGTTCCAGGTCCAGGGCAGCCGCCCACGCGCAAGGAAGAAGCGTGGCACCGTCAGCATCGGCGAGGCGGTGCTGGTCTTCTACGCGCCGAAACTTGACCTGCTCACCGAACGGGTGCGCGCCGCCGGATGGGAGGTCGTCTGTCCACCGGTCAATCTGACGCCGCGTTTCCGGGAAATGACCTTCTACGGGCCCGACGATCAGCTGATCAACGTGATCGAACGCGACCACCGCAACGCATGAGCTACACCCCCCTCCCCGGCCGGACGGGCCGGATCGAGTATCGGAAGCGCGGCACCGGCGAGCTGTGGGGGCAGGACGAGATCCGCATCACGCGCGGAGCCGACGGACGGCGCGTCTTTGCCGCGCATTGCGAGATGCGGTTCGGCGAAGAGGAGGTGGTGCGCGACAGCGTCCTCTCGGTTCAGGCCGACTTCCACCCGCGCGACGCCTATGTCCGCATCATGCGTCAGGGGCGGCTGACGGGCACGGGTTGGTTCCTGTTCAGCGATACGGAAGCGACTTGCGAGAGCTGGACGGAGGCGGAAGGCCGCATATCGCAGCGCATGCCGATCAGGCGGCCGATCCGCGGCTTCGGCATTCACGCCGTGCAAGGTGATGGCTGGCTGGGCGCGACCTTCCCGTACGACAAGGGCCCCGGCCACGTGCAGTTCTTCGGGCGCAACCTGCTTCACTCGCTCCACCATTTCGGTGCGACCGGACCCTTCATCGTCACCAGCGAGAGCGGGCTGCGCTATGTCGGTCCGGAGACGGTGACCGTTCCCGCCGGCACCTTCGACTGCCACCGCATCGCCTTTGTCGGCCTCACCAACAACCATCCCGATTACGACATGTGGCTGACGCGCGACGGCGACTTCATCTATGTGAAGGGGGAGGTCGGCGGCTATATGGACTCGGTGTTCGAGCTGGCCGAGCTGAAAGGAGCGGCGCTGTGAGCGAGTTCGCACGGGGCTGGCGGCCACTTGCTGCGGCGTTGATCGGCGTCGCCTGCGGTGCCTCTCCCGTGCCGTTCAACGTGCTGCCGCTGGTGCTCGGGCCAGTGCATGTGGAGTTCGGCTGGGATTTTGCCCAGGCGGCTGCGGGCGTGACCATCTTCGGCATCATTGCCTCACTGCTTGCACCGGTGTTCGGCGGGCTGGCCGACCGGTTCGGGGTGCGGCCGGTCGCCATCGGATCGCTGCTCGCCTTTGCGCTCGTCTTTGCGAGCTTCTATCTGCTGCCGGGGAGTCTTGGCGGCTGGTATCTGTTCTGGGCGGTGCTGGGCGTGGTCGGCATCGGGTCGACGCCCGTCACCTGGAGCCGCGCGGTCAGCATGTGGTTCTCGAAAAACCGCGGCCTCGCGCTCGGCATCATGCTGCTCGGCACGAGCCTGTCGGCACTGATCGTGCCGCAGATCGCGCAGGCGGCGATTGCGCGCTTCGGCTGGCGCGCCGCATTCCCTGCGACCGCGCTGCTGCCCCTGCTCGTGGCGATCCCGCTGGCCCTGCTCTGGTTTCGTGAGCCGCGGCCGGAAGAACGCCCGGCCGGCGTGGCTGATGCCACGGGCCGGCTGACTGGCCTCACCATCGGCGAGGCATTGCGCGGCTATCGCTTCTGGGTGCTGCTCGCTTCCATCCTCGTCATCGCACTCGCTTACGGCGGGGCGCATATCCATATGGCGCAGATCGTCGGACTGCACGGCTTCTCGCCCGCCGTGGCGGCGAGCGTGCTGGGGGTCGTCGCGCTGGGCATATTGGCGGGGCGCATCATCGTCGGCCTGTTGTTCGACCGCTTTTGGGCGCCTGGAGTCGCAGCCCCCGCCATGCTGCTGCCGGCGGTCGCCTGCTTCCTGCTGATGGGCACCGCGCCAAACCTGCCGCAAGTGATGCTCGGCGGGTTTCTGCTCGGCTTCGCCGCGGGCGCGGAATCGGACGTGATCGCATTCCTCGCCGCCCGCTATTTCGGCATGGCGCATTACGGCAAGATTTACGGTGCGCTCTACATGCCCTTCGGCATCGGCTCGGCGATCAGCCCGATCGTCTACGGCATGGTGCGCGACAGGACCGGCACCTATGACCCGATGCTGATGGCCGCGATGCTGATGTTCGTGATCGGGGGAGCCTTGCTGCTGCTGCTCGGCCGCTATCCGGACGCGGCCCCAGATCTGAAGCCGCAGGTGGCGTGATGGCGGCGGTGCTGGAACGCGATCTGGCGGACCTGTTCCCGTCCGGCGCGCTCATCACCGGTCCCGCTGAATGCGCCTTCTACGCGCAGGATGTGCACAGCATAGGTCCACAGCCCTGCGCAGTGTTCCGCCCGGCGAACATCGACGAGTTGTCGCAGGGTTTGAAGGCAGCCGCGGCACGGGGCCTCGCGATCGTGCCTCGCGGCGGCGGGATGAGCTACACCAAGGGCTATGTCGCCCCGGAGGCCGGCGCGCTGATCGTCGATCTCGGACGGATGGATCGCATCCTCGACATCGATCCGATCGACATGCTGGTGACGGTCGAAG
>NZ_DASZBC010000002.1:0-263987 GCF_035944535.1 Sphingomonas sp. | reverse complement strand
GGCCATAGCGTCTGTGACCCACCCGATCCCATCCCGAACTCGGACGTGAAACCAGACAGCGCCAATGGTACTACTGCCTAAGCAGTGGAAGAGTAGGTCGCCGCCAGGCTTTGAAGCCAGCACAAACAAAACCCATTCACATGTCAGCGGGCCTCGCGCCCGCGACGGTCTCGGCGCGGGGTGGAGCAGCCCGGTAGCTCGTCAGGCTCATAACCTGAAGGTCGTAGGTTCAAATCCTACCCCCGCAACCACCGCCGTAGAACTGGCGGAGACCGTCGCTCAAGATCAAGAGAGCGGACCACCCTGAAAAGAGCGTGCCCAGAGCCACGGTTGTCGCGCGAAACGACGTGCTATGCTGCAAGGAGTGGAGCGTTATCGAGGCTGGCGCCGACCGTCGGCGTTCCACGGCATAGCCATTGAGGTGACGGGTGACTGATTGTCGCATCATCGAGCGCGGGGACACCCGGGATATCCTCGGCGAAGGATTGCTATGGTCCGCGAGAGAAGGCGCGGTCTATTGGACCGACATCCTGGCTCCTGCTCTCAACCGGCTGGTGCTGGCGACAGGCGAGGTCACTCGCTGGCCCATGCCGGAGATGATCGGCTGGGTCATAGAGCGGCGGCACCGGCCAGGCTTTATCGCGGGGTTCAAAAGCGGGTTCGCCGAGCTGACGCTCGATCCGGTCGAGGTCAGGCACATCGACTGCCCCGAACCTCATGAGCCTGGGAACAGGCTCAACGACGCCAAGGCAGATCGCTGGGGACGCATCTGGGCCGGCACCATGCCGATTGCGGCCGACCGGCCGTCGGGAGGACTTTACCGCCTCGATCCCGATCACCGCATCCATACCGCCGACACCGGATACACGGTCGCGAACGGCCCCGCGATCAGCCCGGACGATCGCTGGCTCTACCACACCGATACGGCTGCCGGCCTGATCTATCGCTTCCCGCTGTCCGAAGAGGGCCTTGGAGCCCGCGAAGAGTTCATCCGCTTCGAGAATGACTGGGGTTCGCCCGATGGCATGACCGTGGACGCTGCAGGAGGGCTGTGGGTGGCCCATTGGGGCGGCTCACGGGTGACGCGGTTCACGCCCGAAGGCGAAATCGACAGGGCTATCCGACTTCCTGCGTCACAGATCACCAATGTCTGCTTTGCGGGTGCCGGACACGACCGGATGTTTGTAACCTCCGCCGCGCTCGACAGGCTCGACGAGCCGTTCGCCGGCGCCTTGTTCGAAGTCGATGCCGGCGTGCGCGGCCTCGCGCCAGAGCAGTTTGCAGGCTAAAGGGATGGGGTTGGCCGTTGCATCTACGGCGGGAGGAAAGCAGACCGGGCCGCCGCAAAACGCTATTGGCAGTGCGATTGCCCGATGGGTAGACCCGCCTGAGTTTTCCTTACGCCACCCCGCCCATTCTGCTCAAGCGGCGCAGCTGATTTCCTGTGCCGCAATCCGCTTCGTCTGCCTCAGGCGAGCTCGTCTTCGCGCACCCGGCCGCTCAATCGCGCCGCGGCGCCTTCCCAATCGCCGCGGCGCACGGCGCGGCGGCGCGCGATTAGCGTGATGAGACACAGTGCGCCGGCCGCCTGCATCAGGCTCATCGGATCGGGAAGGGGAAGAGTGAACATTCGGCGCTCCTTGCGGCTTTCCTGCCACAGCAGGGTAAAGCGCGGCTTAGCGGCGAGGGTTAACGCTTGTTGTTTTCTGTTCATGAAACCGGGTCCGAACAGGGCGCGTTTCAGGCCGGGATCGCAACGAACCGAAAGGATGTTCCCGTGCGCAAGATCATGTTCGCGCTCAGCGCCGCGGCACTGGCCGTGCCCGCCGCCACCATTCCGACCGACAGCGCCGAAGCGCAATACCGCACCTGGCGCGGTAAGGACGGCCGGACCTACTGCAAGCGCCCCAATGGCACCACGGGCCTGATCGTCGGTGGCGCAGTCGGCGCGCTCGCCGGCCGTGCGATCGACGGCGGCAACAACCGCACGCTTGGCACTGTTGCCGGCGCGGCCGCCGGCGCCTTGCTCGGGCGCGAGGTGCAGCGGAGCAGCGCCCGCCAGCGTTGCGTGCGCTACCGCTAAGTCACCGGATCACGCGTCGCCGTCGGGACCGTCCTCGGTCTCGGCGGCGTCGTCAGTGTCGGCGTCTCGGCCTGCACCCGCCGGCCCCTGATCGCCATAACCCGGAGCAGTCGGCGCCGGGCTCTTCTCCTCAGATCTCGTCGTTGAGGTCATCGCCAAGCTCCGCGTCCACATCGCCGTCGAGCATATCGTCGCCGAGATCTTCAGGCGACAGGATCGTCATCCCCAGCGCATCCACTTCTTCGGGCAATATTTCGGACGGGCGGTCATCCTCGACGAAATCCTCGCCGCGGTCGCGCGCCATGTCGGTCAGCAACAGCCCGTCGGTCGGGCCTCCGCCTTCATATTCGTGCAGCTCGGCACGCTGGGATTCGTCCAGCCCTTCAAGATCGCCGTCGGTCGCTCTCGGTTCAACCCGCCCTTCCATCGCATCCTCCATTCAACTGATGGGGAAACGGTTGCCGGGGATCGTCGGTTCCTGTCAGCGTCGGCCGAACAGGCGGCCGCGCTCCGCAAAAGCGACGGCTAGGACCGCGCCCAGGCCGCACAGGGTGAAGCCGGTATAGAGCGGAACCGTGGTGCCATCGAAGGCATAGCCGATCACGGTGCCGATCATCGTGCCGACCACCGTCTGCAGAAAGGCCTGAACGCTGGACGCGGTACCGGCCAGATGCCCCATCTCCTCCATGGCAATCGCCCCGAAATTGGCGCCTGCCAGGCTGAAGCAGCACATCATCGCTGCCTGGAGGACAACGAAGCTGGCCAGTGTCTCCCAGCCCACCAGCGCCACGCCGAGATGCAGGCCGGCAATCGCGACATAGGCTATGATCGCGCGGTGCGAGACGGCGCGGGTGCCGAGCCGCACGACCATGCGCGAGTTGAACAGGGAGGCGATCGCCATCGGCCCCGCCATTGCCGCAAAGACGAGACCGAACAGATGAGCGGCGCGAAACTCGACCTCTAGGATTTGCTGAATCGACAGGAGAAAGCCCATCAATCCGCCCTGGAGCAGTGTGGAGGCCGCTGTGTAGCCGATGGACAGGCGGTGGGTGAGCACGAAGCGAAAGCTTTCCGCGATTCGCCGGAAGCTGAGCGGCAGCCGCTTGGCAGGATCGAGCGTTTCCGGAAGCCTGGTGCCCGCCCAGATGAGCAGCAACAGGCCCGCGGCGGCCAGCATGCCGAAAATCCAGCGCCATGGCGCCATCCAGAGGATCAGCTGGCCAAGATTGGGCGCCAGTATCGGCACCACCATGAACACGATGGAGATGAGGCTCATCGTCCGCGCCATCTGGTCACCCGAGACCCGATCGCGCACGATGGAGGTGGTAAGAACGCGCGAAGAGGCGGTCGCCAGGCCGGCCGCGATCCGAGCGGCGATCAGCAATGTGTAGGTGGGGGATAGCGCGGCGAGCAGGTTCAGCGCCACGCCGATGCCAAGGCTCGTCAGCAGCACGGGGCGGCGTCCAAACCGGTCGGCCAGAGGTCCGTGGATCAACTGCCCGGCACCGAAGCCGAGCATGAAGGCGGCAATGACCCATTGCCAATCGCTCGAGCGAGCGACGCCGAGATCGGTGCCGATCGCCGGCAGGGCAGGCAGCATCGCATCGATCGACAGCGCTGTCATCGCCATCAGCCCGGCCATCAGCGCGACGAACTCGCGAAAGCCGAGCTTTGGCTTCGATGTCAGGGGAGCATGCACCGGGGCCAAATGGCGCTCCGCTTGGTCCGACGAAAGGGCCGGACACGCCTTTTTCTGGAACGTCAGCGAAAACACGGGCTTGGGCGGCCCGCCCGCCTGATCTAGAGCGGGGACATGCTCGACACTCCAACTCCCACGCTCGACGCCCTTTCGCTCGAGATGCAATCCGGCGATCCCGATAGCTTCGCGCAGGCTTTCGGCACGTCCTTCCAGCGCTATGGCTTTGGCGTCATCAAGGACCATGGCATCGATGCCGCGCTGATCGACCGTGCCTGGTCGCTGACCAAGGCCTTTTTCGACCTCCCCGTGGAGGTGAAGAAGAAATATCACCTTGCCGGCAAGGCGGGTGCACGCGGCTACACGCCGTTCGGTATCGAGACTGCCAAGGGCGCGACCGAGAACGACCTAAAGGAGTTCTGGCATGTCGGTCGCGAGCTGCCGGAAGGGCATCCTTATAGCGACGTCATGCCGCCCAATCTATGGCCGGCGGAAGTGCCGGACTTCCGCGAGACCTTCCTTGCACTCTATGCCGAGTTCGACCGGGTCGGCGCGAAGCTCCTGTCGGCGATTGCACGCTATCTGAAGCTGGAGCCCGACTGGTTCGTCGGTCCGGTCCGCGACGGCAACAGCGTGATGCGGCTGCTCCATTACCCGCCGGTCTCTCCCGAAGCGCCGGGCGTGCGTGCGGGCGCGCATGAAGACATCAACCTGATCACCTTGTTGCTGGGCGCCGAAGAGGCGGGGCTGCAGTTGCTGGACCGCGACGGGCGCTGGCTTGCTGTGTCGCCGCCTGAAGGCGCGCTGGTCGTCAATGTCGGCGATATGCTGCAGCGGCTCACCAACCACGTGCTGCCGTCGACCACCCACCGCGTGGTCAACCCGCCGCCCGAACGCCGCGGCCTTTCGCGCTATTCGATGCCCTTCTTCCTGCATCCCGCGCCCGATTTCGTTATCGAGACGCTGCCCGGCTGCATCGGCGCGGACAATCCGAACCGCTATCCCGAGCCGCTGTCGAGCCAGGAATATCTGAACCGAAGGCTGCGCACATTGGGCCTGCTGAACGACGGCGGCCCCGCCGGCTAAATTTGACAGGGCGATCCCGAAAACCTAGATCGCCCGCCTCTCGGTGCCCCGTCGTCTAAAGGTAAGACTACGGACTCTGACTCCGTCAATCGAGGTTCGAATCCTCGCGGGGCATCCAGCCTTATCATTGCCGACCGCAAGCCAGCAGCGTATCTGGTCAGGCATGGGGGGCGATATCAAACACGTCTGAAGTGCCATCTGGCAGTCATTTTCTGCTTGGCAACGGTCGGGCCTGCAAATGCCCGCATCATCGGTGGAATGATCACCTTCGTGTCGGGTCCCATCGGCGCTTCTTATCGGCCCGGACGGTTGGTAACTCAAGATCAAGTCTTTCGGCTGGGGCCGACTGACAAGATAACCTTCCTGACCGACAACGGCACGCGTCACATTGTTGGACCCCGAGTGTTCCGACTGAGCGATCCGAGCATGCGCGCCAAGGACACTGTTCCGGACCCTAGACCGACAGGGAGTCAGATGGTGCCTGCCGCGGTCACCGGAGCCGATCGTAGCCAAGAGATTATCTGCGAACTCACAGGCGATTGCGATGCACCCGTCATGGTTGCCGAAGCTGATCTGGTAGATCTGGCTACAGCAGGCTTCAGCTTCACACGACCCGGAGCGCCTCAGCCTTCTCGAACCGGGCGACCTGCCGCTGTTGCTTCGCGCTCACGAGCCGCAGCAGCAAGCCCATCATTGCGGCGCCCCGACAAAGCTATTCAGCGCATAGCTTCTGAGATGCGTGTCACATTTGCGCTCGGCTCGGCCGAAATCATTCCGAGCAGCCGTAACGAGATTCAAGCTTTCGTGAAGGCGCTCCAATCACTGTCGCTGATCGGCAAACGCTTCCGTGTCGAAGGACATACTGACGGTACCGGCAGTCCTGAAGCCAACAAGCGCCTCTCGCAAGCTCGCGCCGAAGCGGTTGCGGCGATGCTGAAGGCCGAGGGTGTTTCGGCCGACCGCATCGAGGTTAAGGGCTATGGCTCCGATAACTCGCTTCCTGGGGTGCCCGCCAACGACCCTGAAAATAGGCGCGTGGAGCTTGTGCCGGTCGATCCACCGCCAGCAAGAATGAGTCAGCTGAACGAGGGCGACCTGGGGGCTTCCGGTCCGTTCTGCGATGCCGGAACCGGCACCGTGTGGTTGCGCTATGACAGCTCTTCAGCCCTCAACCTGCGCTTGAGGGACGGAAGCGGCGAGGTGAGTCATGTTCTGGCGCCGGGAAGCGGTGTCTTCTCCTGGAAGGTTCAGCCCAGAGCTGACGGAACAGGCGAGGTGATCGTCTCGGATGCGAACGGCATGCGGCCGCCGCTAAAGGTGTTCTCGATGAGCTCGTCCGTCCAGAACATGGCAGAACTGATGGCGCAGATGAAAAAGCTCGGCTGCAAAGTGGGCGAATTTGGAGACGTCCCGACCCCGTGAGGCGGCTTCCCTTGTGCTGACGCAAAGCTATGCTCTTGCGGTTAAATGGGGGAGCATATGGCGACGGCGTTTTTTTCGGCATTGGCCAAGGTGCCATGGGCGCAGGTGATCGAGCTGGCGCCGGGGCTGGTCGACAAGGCGCAAAAGCTAGCGCGGGATGTGCGCGGCGGCAGCACGACCCTGCTCATTCCGGCGCAGCCCGACCCGCTGGTTTCCCTCAAATCGGAAGTGTCGCGGCTGACGGAAGAATCCTCCGATCTGCGCCGCGATCTGGGCGGGGCGAGCGAGCTGCTGACCGACCTCGCTCGCACCAACCAGCTGCTCGTTGCCAAGCTGACCCAGTGGCAGCAATGGTTTTGGGGACTGGCGGCGGCGAGCGGCGTTTCGCTGCTGATCGCCGTGGCGGCAATCGCCCGGACCTTCTAGCTTGAGTCAGGCGCCTTCGGGGTCGCCCCTGTACTTCAGCTCCAGATATTTGCCCTGGGTGGCGAGTTGGTCGAGGTGGCCGCTGGCGAGCTGCTCGGTCATGCGGCCGAGTTCGCTTTCAACCAGGCGCAGGCCGTCGAGCAGCTGTGAATCGGGGCCCTGGCGGCGGAGCTGTTGCGGCACGCGTTGATAGCCGCGGACAAGCTCAGGCAGTTCCTCGCCGATAAGGCGGCGGACTTCGGCCGCGGCGGGCTCGCGCTCGTCGAGATGCTGCACGCAGGGCGCCAGGCCTTCCAAGCGGACGCCGATCTGGTCGATCAGCCGGTTGGCGGGCGCGGGCAGCGCCAAGCGCTGGCTTTCGAGCCATTGCTCGGTGCGGGCGGGCAGTGCCTTCAGCGGCACTTGCGGCAGTTCTTCGGCCTTGGCGGCGGGTTCGGCGGTGAACAGAATGACGCCCACCCAGGCGAGCATGACGGCCAGGGCGACCGCCATCACGCCGCTCGCGCCGATCGGGCTGATCATGCCCCAGACGATCGCTCCGACCAGGATCGCGAGCGTCGCAAAGAACATGCGCCGCATCATGCGCACCGCACGGGCGCGGCGCCTTTCGCGCCGCCGGCGGGCAGCGGCGCGGCCCTCGGGCGAGGCGCGGCGCATCAGCTCTTCGGCCTTCGAAATGATCAGGTCGGAGTCCATAAGCCCAGTCTTACCCGTTCGCTTCGAGCGAAGTCGAGAAGCGCATCTCGACTTCGCTCGATACGAACGGCGTGGATTCAGGCATCCAAAGGCTGGAGCGGCGAGCTTTGGCCCTGCTCGGCACCTTCTGCCCGCGCGATATAGCCGCGCGATTTCTCCACCTCGGTGGAGAGCGCGTTGACCGTGGTCTTCATCGAGGCGAGCGCCTTCACCTTGAACGTGTCGATCGAGTCCATCGTGTCATAGACATTCTGGAAGGCGCGGCTGAGCACCTCCAGCGGGATGGTCGAGGACGCCGCCTGCTCGTGAATCTGCGCCGTCTGCGTCTTCAGCAGCTTGCCGGTCGAATCGATGATGTTGGCGGTGGTCGTGTTCAGCGCGGTGATCTGCTCCAGCACCAGTTTCTGGTTGGTCAGCGCCTGCGCGACAGTCACCGCGGTGCGCAGCGCCGAAACTGTGGTTGTGGAGGCGCGATCGACGCCCTTGATCAGCTCGACATTATTCTTCTTGACCAGGTCGAGGGCGAGATAGCCCTGCACCGTCACGGCCATCTGGGTCAGCAAATCCTGGGTGCGCTGGCGGACATAGAAGAGCGCCGTTTCCCGGATCGCCTTGGCCTTGGCGGGGTCGGTCGCGTCCAGCTCGTTGGCCTTTTCCTCCAGCCGCGCATCGAGCTGCTTCGACATATGGATCATCTGCTCGAGCCGGCCCATTGCGGCCCAAAGCTTCTGCCGCTCGACCGTGATCGCGGCATTGTCCATCAGCAGCTCGTCCTTCCCCTTGGCGAGACGGCTGAGGATCGCGGCGATATGGCCTTGCGCAGAGCTGTAGCTGTCGAAATAATTGCGCAGCTTGTTGCCGAACGGGATGATGCCGAACAGCTTGCGCTTGGTGAACAGGTCGCCGCGGCTGGACGGATCGAGATCCTCGATCGTGCGGCGCAGCTCGGCCAGGTCGGAACCCACGCCGGATTCCTGATCCATCGCGCGCACCGGGCGGTCGAGGAAGCGGTTGCTCTCTCCGGCCGCCGCGCGGATCTCGCGCTGGCCCAGGGCAGTGATCGAGTCCACGCGCTTGCCGAACTCGGGTGAGTTCACGTCCTGCGCGATCAGCTCGTCGACGAAGCTGTCGACGCGCTTTTCGAGCTCCGTCTTCTGCTTTTCCTCGAGCGGGACGAGACCAGCCGCCTTTTCCGGAGCGACGACGGGGACGGGGTCTGGCGGCGTGAGGACGAGGCCGCTCTCTTCAACCGTGGCTGTACTTGCCATGTGCTTCTTCTCCTGCCCCTTGCGCGCTTGAGATTAGAGGCGCGGGGCCGGGGTTCAAGCGGCATTCGCGGGAAGCGCCTCTTGCCAAGGTGGCGCGGACAGGGGATCGGAACGGCCGATGAAGGTTTTTGCAGCAGCGATGCGCGCCCTGCTCCTCCTGTTCCTCTTGGCTTTGCTGGTGGCGCCCGGCCATGCGCAGGCACCGCCCACGGTGGCGGACTACCGCGCCTGGCTGGCGCAGCCGGCGCGGCGGGCGCAGGTCGCCTCGTTCGAGAGCTTTCTGCGGCGCTTCGGCGTGCTCGGCGTGATCCCGACCCAGCAACTGCTGCGTACGGCGAGCGCCTGGCGCGCCTGCGGCGTGCCGTTCGAGGTGCCGCCGCCCGGCCAATGGGGGCGGATCATACCCAGCCTCCGCTTCATCCGCGACGAAGTGAAGCCGCGCATCGGTCCGGTCGAGGCGGTCTCCGGCTATCGCAACCCCCGCCTCAACCGCTGCGCCGCGGGCGCGCCGCGCAGCGCGCATGTCGGCTTCTGGGGGCTGGATCTGGTGCCGAAGAGCAACATCTCGCAGCAGCAGCTCTTCGCCCGGCTCTGCGCATTGCACGCCAGCCCGATCGGCCGCTCGGCGCGCTTCGGCCTCGGCTTCTATGGTGGGCTGCGCTTCCACGTCGACACCAAGTCGCACCGCCTCTGGGGCAGCAACAACCGTAGCGGCACCTCGCCCTGTTTGTGACCTCACATCTTCTCCGAAACGGAGTCATCTCGCGTTGGTCTGAGCTCCAGCCCTGATATCCTGCCGCTGACGATAGGGGGTGACATGCGGCGGCTACTGCTCACGGCTCTGACGTTGCTCGTGCTGAGCTCGGAAGCGCATGCGCAACCGACCTGCTTTGCAGGCCAGCCCTGGCGCGCTTGAGCGGACGCCGATCCCCAGCGGCTTTACATCAACGGCGATGAAGAGAGCATGCTTCTGGAATATATCGGTCCGATCGCGGAGGACGAGAACGGCAGGCCTGTGCCACCCGAGACCGTGTCATTCTTCAAGCGGATCGCTGTGCCGCCGGGCCGCTATCGCCTGCTCGGCAACGTGAGTGCCGGCAACAGCAATGATGGCTGGCAGCTGCTTGTCGAGACCGGGCAAGCCGGGCGTTCACCGCTCGTGTTCGGAACCGTTCCTCCACATTCCGATCGAAAGTTGAATGACATCGTCGTTGTCCGGACCGGAATGGTTCCGAGCGTGAAGCTGCGCGCCGTCACGCACAACTAGAGCTGGGCGATCGTGTCGCGGGTGCGGCTGTGCAGAAACTGATCTTCATCGCCTGGCTGTGGGGACCGGCAGCCGCACTGGCGCAGGTGCCAAGCGCCGCCGACTACCAGTCATGGCTGGCGATCCATGGGGCCGAAGTGGCCGAGTTCGATGCCTTTCTCGTGCAGCAGTCGGCCGCGCAGATTCTCCCCACGGAGCAGGTCCTGCGGACGGCGACGAGCTGGCGGACGTGCACGCCGAAAACGCCGTTTGAGGTTCCGCCGAAGGCATATTGGCCCCGGGCGGTCGCCACATTGCGGGTGATACGCGATGAGGTTGTTCCTCGGATTGGCCAGGTCGAAGCGGTTTCAGGCTACCGCAATGACATACTGAACCCTTGTGTGAGCAAAGCGAAGCAGAGCGCCCATCGTGGCTTTTGGGGCTTCGACTTGATCCCCCTGACGAGCATCAAGAAGACGCAGGTAGAGCGCCGGCTTTGCGATCTTCACCGAACGAAAGGCGAGCAGCTGCAGCTTGGCCTCGGCTTCTACACCGGTGAGCGCTTTCACGTGGACACCAAGGGCTTTCGCCGCTGGGGTGCAAACGGCAAATCTGCGACGTCGCCCTGCACCAAATACTGACGCTCAGCGGGTTTCCGTCTTGGGCGGTGGGTTGCCCTTTTCGGCGCCGTGCGGGACGGCTTGCCTGGAGGGCGGAGTAGCGCCGGGCGCCGGAGCCGCGCCGGCGGCATTGGTCGCTTGGGCCTCGCCGGCCTTTTCCACCGCTTGCTGGACCGAGGAGCCGGGCTGGCCGGGCGCGCCAGAGGTGCCATTGTCGCGCATCGCGTCCGCCTGCTGCTCGAGCACTTCGGCGGCTTCGGGCGTGCTCTGCTCGGCTGCGTTTTCGAGTTGGTCGGCTTGGGCATCCGCCTGGTCGGACGCGCCTCCCGAACATGCGGCGAGCGACAGGGCGGCGGCGAGGGCGAGGGCGTGTTTCATGCCCTTTGAACGCCGTTGGACGCGGCGGGTTGCTTTTTTAGAGAAAGGTCTCGCCGCCGATCGTGCGATAGGCGACGAAACCGGTCAGCAGCAGCGACAGGGTCAGGGAGAAGGCCATCAGGCACCAGCCGAACATCGTCAGGATGCGCGGATTGGCACGCTCAGCGCGCGTGTTGTTGCTGATGCTGGCGAGCACGAAGCTGGCGAGCACGCCGTAGGTGAAAGCTGCGAATTCGAACATCTGGGATCCGTCCCCCCGGACTGAAGCGCCTTTCGCTTTGACGAAGCCCCGCAGCGCCCGCAAGCGCCCGGAGTCGCCAAATGCGACGAGTCGAGTTGATCTAGGGAACTAAAGTAAATCTTGTCTTGCAATCAGTTACGGTGGCGTAATCAGCTGGTGCCCGCTATCCCAGCCCGGATGGTGGTGCGTCCATGAGTCCCGAACTGCTGGCGGTGCTGCTGGGCCTGTTCTCGGCAGTGACGCTGGCCTCGGCAAATCTCGCGGTGAAGATGGGCGCCGACATTCTGGTCGGCCGCGCCGTCCTGTCCTGCTCGGCCGCGCTGCTGATCGCGCCCGCGGCGCTGTTCGTGCCGCTGCCCGACCGGCCGACATTGGAGGCACTGGCGCTCGCCGTCCCTGCCCACTTCTTCTACCAGATGTGCCTGGTACAGGCGATGAGCCGGGGTGAGCTGTCGCTGGTGTTCCCGGTGATGCGGGGCCTAGCCCCGTTACTAACGGCTGTAACGGCCTGGCTGCTGCTCGGCCAGAAGCTCAGCGGTGTCGAATGGCTGGCGCTCGCCGTCGCGACGGGCGCGATCATCGCCTTTGCGCTCCCACCCAAGGGGTCGGCGCTTCGAGACCATCCGGACGCGGCCGCGCTCGGCTGGGCGGTGCTGACGGCCGTCGGCGTGTCGCTCTACAATGCGACGGACGCGCGGGGCGTCCGAATTGCCCCCGATCCGCTGACCTTCATCGTCTGGCTGTTCCTGGTCGACTGGATCTGCGTGACGGGCGCGGCGCTGCTGCTCCGGCGCGGGCAGCTGATCGCGGCGGTGCTGCCGCAATGGCGCAGCGCAGTCACTGCCGGTGCCCTGTCGATCCTTTCCTTCGGCGCTTCGCTCTACGCCATGTCGCTGATCGATGCCGCGAAGGTGTCCGCCTTGCGCGAGACATCGGTGGTCGTGGCGGCGATCTTGGGGGCGGTGTTCCTGAAGGAAGGTTTCGGGCTGCGCCGGATCGGGGCTGCTGCAGTGCTGGCGATCGCACTCGCCGCGCTCCAGTTCGCCGGCTAGGGAGAGCCATGCCCAAAGTGCGACTGATCGGCTTGCCGACCGACACCAACTCCAGCTTTCTGCGCGGCCCGGCCAAGGCGCCTGCCGCGATCCGCGCCGCGCTCTTTTCCGACATGGGCAATCTGGCGACTGAGCGCGGACCGGAGCTGGTCGGCGACATTCCGATCGAAGATGCCGGCGACCTGCCGCTGGACGAAACGCCTGCAGATGATGAGCGCATCGAAACCGCCGTCGCGCAGGCCTGCCGCGAGGGCGCCGTGCCGATCCTGCTGGGCGGCGACCATGCGGTGACCTATCCGGTGCTGCGCGGCATTGCCGCGGTGCATGGGCCGGTCAACATCCTCCACTTCGACGCGCATCCGGACCTGTATGACGAGCTTGGCGGCAATCGCCGCTCCCACGCCTCGCCTTTCGCCCGGATTATGGAAGAGGGGCTCGCCACGCGGCTGGTTCAGGTCGGCATCCGGACGCTGAACCTGCACCAGCGCGAACAGGCGACGCGGTTCGGCGTCGAGATCGTGCCGATGCGCGACTTCAGCCCCGCGTCAGTTCCGATCCCGCCCCGCCCGCTCTATATCTCGATCGACCTGGACGGGCTCGACCCGGCTTATGCGCCGGGCGTGTCGCACCACGAGCCGGGTGGGCTCAGCGTGCGCCAGTTGCTCGATGTGCTAGCTCGGGTGCAAGGTCCGATCGTCGGTGGTGATGTGGTCGAACTCAATCCCGATCGCGACATCAACGGCATGACCGCGGGCGTCGCCGCCAAGCTGGTCAAGGAGCTGTGCGGCCTCGCCTAGCGGCCATAGATTCGGTCGAGCACGTCGGCGACATCGACGAAGCGCTCCGCCTCCGGCGAGTAGCGTTGCCCCGCGGCCAGACGTGTCGCCCAATCGGCAGCCGCTCGCCCGCCCCAATCGTCGGGCGGCTCTGAAAGCGTCTCGGCCGACGTGCCGCGATAGCGTTCCGCGACGAAGTCGAAGAAGGACCCGTTCACATTGCGCAACGCCGCGCCCTGCCCTTCGCCGTAGAAGCTCGCGCCTATGATCGCGTCGCGTCCGGCGGGCAGGTTCCAGGAACAGGCGAGGCTGATCACCCGCCCGTCACCTAGGGTGATCGTCGCCACCGCGTAGTCCTCGCACTGGCTAGCGCCGAGCGGCTGACCCTTGGCGAGCAGCCGGGCCTGTACCTCCGCCACTTGCGGGAAATCCAGCGCCCAGAGCGCCAGATCGACCAGATGCACACCCAAGTCGATGACGCAGCCGCCGCCGGACTGGGCGGGATCGAAGAACCAGCTTTTCCCCGGCCCATAGGCATTGTGGAAGACGAGATCGATGGCGCTCACCCGGCCCAGTTCGCCGGCCCGGATCAGCTCGCGGATGCGAGGCATGCCTTCGGTGTGGCGGTAGGATAGGTCGAGCCCGAGCAGCCGGTCGGCCCTGCGCGCTGCCTCGACGACAGTGCGGACCTCGCCGGCGGTACGGCCGAGCGGCTTTTGACAAAAGACGGCGACGCCCGCTTCGAGCGCGCGGATCGATTGGTCGGCATGAAGCGCGCTAGGCGTGGCGATGACGACTCCGTCGATGCCAAGTTCGAGCAGTTCGTCCAGGCCGCCCACGCGGGTCGCGGCCGGCGCGAGTTGCGCAGCCTCGGCGGCCATGTCGTCGGATGGGTCGGCATAGGCGGCGGCTTCGATCGCGCCCGTCTCGATCATCGCGGCCATGCGGTGCCGGCCGATCCATCCCGTGCCCAGAAACCCGACCCGCATCAAAAGGTCACCAGCGCCTTGATGAAGTTGCCGGGCCGGTCGCGGGTGGCGTCCAGCGCCTCGCCGAGCCGGTCGAGCGGGTAGCGATGCGTGTAAAGGCTCGATGGGTCCAGCTTGCCCGCAGCGACCGCGTTTACCGCCTCGCGGATGCCGGCAATATAGGCTTGCGGATCGCGCTCATGCGCGTTGATCACGTCGATGCCGCGCCAGTTCCACAGCCACATGTTCACTTGGCGTGGCCCGTCCTGGTGATAGCCGGCGACGATCAGCTTGCCGCGTTCGCCGGTAAGTTCGGCGGCAAGGTCGAGCGGCCATTGCTTGCCGACCGCTTCGATCACACGCTCGCAGAAGCGGCCGCCGGTCAGGTCCTTCACCCGCTCGATGATACGGTTGTGATCGTCCATCGGCACGGTTACCGCCGCGCCCATGTCGCGCGCGACCTGAAGCGACTCCTCGCGGCGGGAAATGGCGATGACGCGCGCGCCCGCGTCAGTGGCAAGGCGCGTGAGCAAAGCGCCGAGAAAGCCGATGCCGACAATCGCGACCGTGTGGCCCTCCCGTATGTCGGCACGGCGGAAGATGTTGAACGCGCAGCCGAGCGGCTCGCCCGGAAACGGCGCCTGCGCGAGTTCGGGCGGCAGCTTCACCACCGCGTCCGCATCTGCGACGTCATATTCGGCATAGGATTTGTACGAGAGCGCTGCCACCCGGTCGCCCAGGTGCAGGCCGCTCACGCCATCGCCGATCGCGTCGATGATCCCCCAGCCTTCATGGCCGAGATCGCCGGCCTTGGTTGGAAACTCCATCCATTCAGGGCCTGACCAAGGCGTCAGGTTGGAGGCGCAGACCCCGCAGCCTTCGAGCCGGACACGCACCTGGTTGGGGCCAGGCTCCGGCAGCGGCACATGGTCGATCTCGATCCGCCCCGGTCCGGTCAGGACCGCGGCGCGCATGGTCGGTGGCGACAAGAAAAACTCCCGCTTGATCTTCTACCAGGCAGAAGCATCGGCGGGCGAATACGTTCCGTAGCCGATATGGTCAGGCGTTCTCATGAACCAAGGCCGCGAGCGCTGAGCCCAGCTCGTCGCGGCTGAACGGCTTGGCCAGACGCGGCATGTTGCCGGCCTGGTCCGCCGAGCCGAGGAATCCGGTGATCAGCAGAACCGGAAGGCTCGGCGCCATAGCCTTGACCTCGCGCGCCAGCTGTATGCCGTCCATGCCGGGCATCATGAAGTCGGTGATCAGCGCGTCGTAACGGCCGGCGGCGAGCCGCTCCAGGGCCGCGCGGCCGCTTGCCGCCTCGTCCACCTGATGACCCAGATCGCGAAGCATCTCGGCAGTGCCGGAGCGGACCAGCTCCTCATCGTCGACCAGCAACAGGTTGAGCGGCCGGGCAAGCTGCGGCGGCGCACTCTGATGCTTCACCTTGGGCCTGGGCGCGACGGTGGCGGCCGGCAGCCAGAGATCGATGCGCGTGCCCCGGCCGGGAGCGCTGTCGATGAACAGCGCGCCGCCAAGCTGTCCGGCCAACCCGTGGACCATCGAGAGGCCAAGGCCGGTGCCGCGCTCCTTCGGCTTGGTCGAGAAAAACGGCTCGATCGCCAGCCGCATCGTCTCAGCGTCCATGCCGATTCCAGTGTCCTCCACCGACATTCGGACATAGTCGCCCGGGGCCAAGCCCTCAGGGTCTCGGGCAGACCCGATGCGGATGGTCAGCGTTCCGCCATCCGGCATAGCGTCGCGCGCATTCACGCACAGGTTCAGGATCGCAAGTTCCAGTTGATTGGGATCGGCGGAGGCGGCCGGCAGGTCCGCCGCCGCTTCGACGAGCAGGCCCACCCCGCGGCCGATCGAGCTCGCAATCAGGTCGCTCATTCCGGCGATCAGAGCAGCGACGTCGACCGGCTCCGGCTGAAGCGGTTGGCGGCGCGCGAAGCTCAGCAGCCGCTGCACCAGCACGCGCGCGCGATCGGCCGATTGCAGCGCGCCCTCGATCAGCTTGGCGGTGCGCGCATCTTCGCCGGCGAAGCGATGCCGCAGCAGGTCGAGCGCGCCGGTAATCGGGGTGAGCAGATTGTTGAAGTCGTGGGCAATGCCGCCGGTCAGCTGGCCGATCGTCTCCAGCTTCTGCGCCTGGTGAAGCTGGGCAAGCGCCGTCTCGCGCTCGGCAACAGCAACGGCGATGTCCTGCGCGAGCGTGCGGTTGGTCTCGCGCAACGCATTCTCTGCACGGATGCGCTCGATTGCTTCCCAGGTGCGCGCGGCGACCTCTTCGACCAGCTGCACTTCGGCGTCGCTCCAATCCCGGGGCTCGGCGGAATGGAGGAACAGCACGGCGCCGATCACGCCGCTGCGCATCATCGGCACATGAATGGCCGCCGATGCGCCAGTCCTCGCCTTGATATGATCGGCATGGTCGCGCGTCCGCGGATCGCTCGCCGCATCGGCCAGGCGGAAGGTGCGGCCATGGGCGAGGTCTCGAACGGATGCGCCGCGCAGCGGTCCCCGCTCCGGCCCGATTTCCAGCGTCATCGAGTCCGGGCGCTGCCTGGTCGTGTAGCCGGACAGCACCGTCGCTTCCATGCGCTCGGCGTTAATCTGGACAAAGCCGGCCGTATCGACGTCCAGCTCACGTGCCAGCATCTCGGCCACATCGCTGGTTGCCGCCTGCACGTCCTGCGCGCCGCGCAGCCGGTCGGATACGCGCAGCAGGAAAGCCTGCCGCAGTTCCGCCTCCTTGCGCTCGGTGATGTCGATGACGACGCCGATAGACCTCCGCCGGTCGGCGGGGCCGATGAACTGACCGAAAGTGTTCAGCCACCGGACCTTTCTCGTGCCCTGGTCGATCACCCGATGTTCGAGTTGCCAGGGGCCGCCCCGCTGGGCGGCGTCATTGTGTGCGGCCGTTACGGCCTCCCGGTCTTCCGGATGAAGGCATTGGGCCCACATCTCGACGCTTGCGCGTCCGCTCGAGTTCGGAGGAAGCCCAAGCATTGCGAAGGCTGTCTCCGACCAGACCCCCTCGCCGGTCGTCATGTCGAGATCGTAGCTGCCAAGGCCGGTGCCGGCGATGGCGAGCCGCATCCGTTCTTCGCTCTGCCGCAGCGCCGCTTCCGCCCGGGCGCGGTCGACCGCGTCCGCGGTACGCTGGGCGGTAATTCGGGCGATTGTCAGGTCATGCTCGGACCAGCGCCGCGGCCGGTCATGGTGGATGCCGAGAATGGCGATCAGCTTGCCGTCGCGCACCAGCGGCAGGTCGATCCCGGATCGCGCGCCGAACCGCTCCGCCGCTTCCTCGAGACGGGGAAGTGACGCAAGCAGCTCTATGTCTTCGGTGACGATCGGCTGCCCCGACCGGAACCAGTCGACGATGGCTGGGCCGAAGTCCGCCAGACGATAGCGCCCGGCGCGGCTGGGCATCCGGCCCGCCGACCAGTCAGCCCAGATCTCGACCCAGCTCTCCGTCTCGTCGACCTCGCCGAACCCGGTCTGCCCGACTTCCAGGAAGCGCCCGAGATGCTCGCAGGCCGCACGCATCGCATCGCGGGCGTCGCTCGCCTGGCGCAGTGCGTCGGACAATCCGGCCATGTAGCGGCTGCGCAGCTCGCCCAGCTTGCGGTCGGTGATGTCGGTCTGCGCCGACACCATCCTTACCGGCCTTCCGTCGGCGTCACCGACAACCTGACCGCGATTGTAGAGCCAGCGGACTTCGCCGGTGTCGGGGCGGACAATGCGATACTCGCGCGCGAACTCACACGGTCGCGCCATGTCTTCTCGTGCCCAGGCCTGCACTTGGTCACGGTCTTCCGGGTGCACGCGTTCGAGCCAATGGTCGCTGAATATGCCTGTCAGCGGACTGTCCGGCGGCAATCCATGAAGTTCAAGGTATTCCGGCGACCGGAAGATTTGCCCGGTCCGCATGTCCCAGTCGAAGCTGCCGATGTGCGCCGCCGCCTGGATCAGCCGCAGCCGCTCCTCGCTTTCCCGAAGCGCAGCGGATAGGTCGCTCGGTTCAGGACTGCTCTCAGCGCCGCTCACCTGTCCAGCCTAGCCTAGCCCGCACGGCCCCGCTATCCCCCGCCCATGCCCCATCTCTATCTCGTCGACGGGTCCGGCTATATCTTTCGCGCCTATCACCGGCTGCCGCCGCTAACGAACCGGCATGGCGAGCCGGTCGGCGCCGTCTATGGCTATACGACCATGCTGTGGAAGCTCGCCGACGAGCTGAACAAGGCCGAAGGTCCCACGCATATGGCCGTGATCTTCGACGCCTCGGCCAAGTCGTTCCGCAACGACATGTACACCGAATACAAGGCGCACCGTCCTCCTCCGCCCGAGGATCTGAAACCGCAATTCCCGATGATCCGGGATGCGACCCGCGCCTTTTCGCTGCCCTGCCTGGAAGAGGAGGGGGTGGAGGCGGACGATCTGATCGCCTCTTACACTAAGGCCGCGCTGGCGCAGGGCTGGCAGGTGACGATCGTCAGTTCGGACAAGGATTTGATGCAGCTGATCGAGCCGGGCCTCGATCTCTACGACACGATGAACAATCGCCGGCTTGGGCCTGAGCATGTGGTCGAGAAATTCGGCGTGCCGCCCAGCCAGCTCGGCGAAGTGCTCGCGCTGATGGGCGACAGCGTCGACAATGTGCCGGGCGTGCCGGGGGTCGGCCCGAAGACCGCGTCCAAGCTGATCCTGGAGCATGGCGATCTGGAAGCGGTGCTCGCGGCGGCGCCGTCGATGAAGCCGGGCAAGTTGCGCGACAATCTGATCGAGCATGCCGAAGCGGCGCGGCTGTCGCGCGAGCTAGTGAAGCTCAAGTGCGACGTGCCGCTGGTCCATCCGCTCGAGGAGATGGAGCTGCAGGGCATTCCGGAAGCGCCGCTCCGCGCCTTTCTGGAACATCACGGCTTCCGCACGCTGCTGAACCGGCTCGCCAGCGTGACCGACGCCACGCCTGATGCGCCCACATCCGTCGAACTGCCGCCCGACCCGCCCTGCAATCACGATGGTTATGAGACGGTCCTGTCGCTGGAGGACCTGGACCGCTGGATCGATGCGGCGCGTGCGCAGGGCTTCGTCGCGGTGGACACTGAGACGGACAGCAAGGATCAAGTCCACGCCGGGCTGGTCGGCGTCAGCCTTGCGCTTGAGCCGAACAAGGCCTGTTATATTCCGCTCGGCCATGGCGGCGGCGATCTGCTGGGCGGCGACTTTCCGGACCAGGTTCCGTTCGATGCGGCCATCGCGCGGCTGAAGGCGCTCTTGGAAGATCCGGCGGTCCTGAAGATCGGCCACAACATCAAGTTCGACCTGTGTGTGCTCGCCCGCCACGGCATCCACATCGCGCCGTTCGACGACACTATCGTGATCAGCTTCGATCTGGATGCCGGTCTGCACGGACATGGCATGGACGAACTCGCGGCCACGCACCTCAACCATAGCTGCATCGCCTTCAAGGACGTGGTCGGCAGCGGCAAAGCGCAGCTCAAGTTCAACCAGGTCGGGCTGAAGGAAGCGACCCGCTACGCGGCCGAGGATGCCGACGTCACGCTGCGGCTGTGGCGGCGATTGAAGCCCCGTCTATCGGCAGAGCAGGCGACGACCGTGTACGAACTCGTCGACCGTCCGCTCATTCCGGTGATCACCGCGATGGAGCGGGCCGGCATCAAGGTCGACCGCCAGGTGCTCTCGCGCCTATCAGGCGACTTCGCCCAGCAGATCGCGGGGATCGAGGCGGACATTTTCGCGATCGTCGGCCAGCCCTTCACCATCGGCAGCCCCAAGCAGCTGGGCGACATTCTCTTCGAGCAAATGGGCCTGAAGGGCGGGCGCAAGGGCAAGTCAGGCGTCTATTCGACCGACGTTAATGAGCTGGAGCGCCTGGCGGCGGATGGCGTCGAGATCGCCCGCCGCGTGCTCGACTGGCGGCAGCTGACCAAGCTCAAATCCACTTACACCGACGCACTGCAGCAAGAAATCAGTCCCGACGACGGCCGCGTCCACACCTGTTATTCGCTGACAGGCGCGCAGACCGGCCGGCTGTCGTCGACCGAGCCCAATCTGCAGAACATCCCGATCCGTACCGAGACCGGGCGCCAGATCCGCGATGCCTTCGTGGCGGAGCCGGGCAACGTCATCCTCTCCGCCGATTATAGCCAAATCGAGCTGCGCATCGCCGCGCACATGGCCGATGTGCCGCAGCTGCGCGACGCCTTCGCCGCCGGCGAGGACATCCACGCGATGACGGCAACGGAGCTGTTCGGCGAAGTGAACCGCGACACGCGCGGGCGCGCCAAGACGATAAACTTCGCGATCCTTTACGGCATCTCGCGCTGGGGGCTTGCGGGCCGGCTCGGCACGACGGCCGACGAAGCCCAGGCCATGATCGATCGCTATTTCGAGCGCTTTCCGGGCATTAACCGCTACATCGCCGAGACGCTCGAGAGCGTGCGCGAGAAGGGATACACGACGACGCTGTTCGGCCGGAAGACGCACTTTCCGCGTATCAAGTCGAAGGTGATGCACGAGCGGCAGGGCGCCGAGCGAGCCGCGATCAACGCGCCGATCCAAGGCACCAGCGCCGACATCATAAAGCGCGCGATGGTGCGGATGGGGCCGGCGCTTGAGAAGGCGGGACTGCGACACGTCCGCATGCTGCTGCAGGTGCATGACGAACTGGTGTTCGAAGCGCCGGAAGACGATGTGGAGGCCGCCCGCACGGTGATCCATGACGTCATGGCATCGGCCGCCGAGCCGCTGATTAAGCTCTCCGTGCCGCTCGGCGTGGAAGTGGGGCACGGCCCCAGCTGGGGCGCGGCGCACTGATCGGCCGGTAGAGTCGCTCGTCCTGAGCGGAGCGCGAAGCGCGTAGTCGAGGGGCGGGGTTCGGACCAGGCGCCCTTCGACTACGGCCTCCGGCCTTCGCTCAGGACGAGCGATTAGGCTGTTGCTGGTTTCCACGCGTTGCACCCCAGATGCCCGACGCCGCAGCTTTCGACATCGTCCGCTTCTACATACCGATCCTGCTTGGGTTGGGCGGGCTCATTCTGCTCGTCGCCTGGCTGCCGCTGGTGGTCCGGAAGCTGCCTCTCTCCCTGCCGATCTTGTGCGTCGGCATCGGCATGGCCGTGTTCAGCTGGACGATCTTCGCCGACTATGCGCCGCATCCGGCCAAGACGCCGGTGCTCGTCGAAAAGGCGGCCGAGCTGATCGTCATCGTCTCGCTGATGGGCGCCGGGTTGAAGATCGAGCGGCCGTTCGGCTGGCAGAGCTGGAGCCTGACCTGGCGGCTGATTGCCATCGCCATGCCGCTCACCATTATCGCGCTGACGGTTGCCGGCCAGACCGTGCTCGGGCTCGGGCTGGCGACCGCCCTGGTGCTCGCCGCTTCACTGGCGCCGACCGATCCCGTGCTCGCGTCCGATATCCAGATCGAACATCCGCGGAGCAATCAGGATGACGAAACACGCTTCGCGCTGACGTCCGAGGCAGGCCTGAACGACGCCGCAGCCTTCCCGTTCGTCCATCTGGCGATCGCGCTCAGCGTGGCAGGGCTGAGTTCGGCGACCCTGTCTGACTGGGCGATCGACTCGCTGCTCGTGAAGGTGGCGGTCGGCACCGTGAGCGGCCTCGCTCTCGGCTGGGCATTCGGCTGGATCATCTATCAATTTCCCCGCGGAACCAGGCTCTCTCGCACCGGCGACGGCTTCGTCGCTCTGGGCGCGACGCTCAGCATCTACGCCCTGACGGAGCTGCTGCACGGGTATGGCTTCCTCGCCGTCTTCCTGGCCGGGCTGATGCTGCGGCGGTCCGCGCGGGGGCATGATTACAACGACCGCATGCACGACTTCGCTGACGAGGTGGAGCGGCTGTTGATGATGGCGCTGCTCGTCTTTTTCGGGGGCATGCTGGTGGCGGGCGGGTTGCTGGCCAATCTAGGCTGGCGCGAAGTTGCGTTCGCGGCGCTCACCATCTTTATTGTGCGCCCGCTCGTCGGCTGGATCAGCCTGGCAGGGAGCGGGCGTTCCGGGCTGGAGCGCTTCGTCATTTCATTTTTCGGCATCCGCGGATTGGGCTCGGTTTATTACCTCGCCTATGCGATCAACCATGGCCGCTTCGAGCAGGAAGTATCGCTGTGGAGCACTTTGGGCCTGGTGATCCTGGTCTCCATTCTGCTGCATGGCGTCACGGTCACGCCCTTCATGCGCCGCCTGGACGAAGCGACCGAAGGCGAGGTGGAAAAGCGGGATGCACCCGCCTAAGACGTGAAAATGGGGGAGCCATCCGCCGCCAGCGACAGCGATATCGCCAGCCTTGCGAAGGGCGGCCGCACCAATGTTTTCGGCTTCCTGCTGCGGCTGCTCGCCCGGCTGCCTTTTCTCTTTATTGCCGGACGCCTTTACGGCCCGGAAGCGCTCGGCCGCTTCGCCTATGCGATCCTGATCATAGAGTTCGCCGCGCAGCTGGCGACACTTGGCCTCAAGCGCGGCCTGGCGCAGCAGCTCTCGTCGGCCGAGCGGCCTCATGTTTGCGTAATATGGGATGGGTTGCTGGTCGCCGGCTTCGCTTCCGCCATCGCGGCCGGCTTCCTGATCGCGGTCCCCCAGGTCATGTTCCCGAACAGCGAACTGAATGGGCTCGATCGGCTGCTGCCGCTGACGATCTTCGCGCTGGCCTGGTCGGATGTAGCACTAGCGGCGCTCGCCTATCGCCGCGACGTCGCGGCGACGGTTCGGGCACGAGCGGTTGTCGAGCCATGGACGATCAGCATCGCGGCGGGCGCACTCTATTTCTATTCGGCGCGGGACGGGCTGATCCTTGCCTATGTGCTGTCGCTGATCGCGGCGTTGATCGCGTCGATCTGGCCGCTGCTGAAGAGCTATGGCCTGCCGCGTGGCTGGTCGCCTCAGCCGATCGGGCTGTTCCGGATTGCGCAGAGCAACGCGCCGCTTGCCGCGGCCGACGCGATCGAATGGGCGACGCGTAACGTCGATCGCGCCATTCTGGGGCTGTTCTTTCCGCCGGCCGTGGTCGGCATTTATTGGGTGGCGCAGCAGATCGTCACCTTGCCGCAAAAGCTGAAAACCAGCTTCGACCCGATCCTCGGGCCCGTCCTCACCCAAAGTCTCGCCGACGGCGACAAGGCGGCCGTCGCGGCGCAAGTGAGGCAGGTCGGCTTCTGGATCATCGCCGCGCAAGCCGGGATCGCGCTGGCTCTCACCATCCCGGGCGAAGCGATTATGGGATTGGCCGGTCCTCAATTCGTCGCCGGCACGGGGGCGCTCGCCTTCCTGATGATCGCCGAAGTGGTGGCGGCCACCGCCGTCGTGTCGGAATCGGCACTGGTCTATATCGCCCGGCACCGGAACATGATGATCTCGCTCGCAACCATCCTGCTCCAGATCATGCTGAGCTTTGTGCTGATCATCGGCATGCGGCGAGCAGGGCTGCCCGAGCATGTGCAGGCGGTCGGCCCGGCGATGGCGCTGCCGATCGCGCTCGGCTTTGCGGCGGTCGTGAAGGCCCGGCTGTTGTCGCGGCTGCTGGGCGCGCCCGTGTCGCCATGGCGCTGGGCCCTGGTCTGGGCGGCGGCCGTGGCCACCATCGTCGGCTTCGTCGCGACCAGCATCCCCGAATGGAGCGAGCTGCTGATCGGCATGCCTGCCATCCTGATCGCCTATGGCTGGGTAATCTGGCAGCGGGGCTTCACCGCGGAGGATCGGGTGCTGTTCAAGCGGAACAGGGGCGAGGAACCGGCCTATCCCGCACCGGGGGAGACGCCGCAGGCGCGGTAGGCCGGAGCCCTTCTCCGTTCGCTTCGAGCGAAGTCGAGAAGCGTATCCCGACTTCGCTCGAAGCGAACGGGAAAGAGATCAGTGCCGGAAGTGGCGCATGCCGGTGAAGACCATCGCCAGCCCGGCTTCGTCAGCCGCGGCGATGACTTCCTCGTCACGGATCGAACCGCCGGGCTGGATGACGGCGGTGGCGCCGGCCTCCACCGCGGCCAGCAGACCGTCCGCGAAGGGAAAGAAGGCGTCGGACGCGACGGCTGAGCCGATCGTGCGCGGCTCCGCCCAACCGGCCTTTTCGGCGGCATCCTTCGCTTTCCAGGCGGCGATCCGGGCTGACTCCAGCCGGTTCATCTGTCCCGCGCCGATCCCCGCCGTCGCGCCGTCCTTCGCATAGACGATGGCGTTGGACTTGACGTGCTTGGCGACGGTCCAAGCGAACAGGCAGTCGGCGAGCTCCTGTTCCGACGGCTGGCGCCTGGTGACGACCTTTAGGTCCTCGCGGCCGACAGCGCCATTGTCGCGGGACTGGAGCAGCATGCCGCCTGCGATCGATTTCATCAGCAGTCCCGGCCGCCGCGGATCGGCGAACTCGCCGCACAGCAGCAGCCGAAGGTTCTTCTTGCGCGCGAACACCGCGCGCGCAGCCTCGTCCGCATCCGGCGCGACCACGACTTCGGTGAAGATCTCGGCGATCGCCTCGGCCGTCGCTTCGTCGAGCGGGCGATTGCACGCGATGATTCCGCCGAATGCCGACACCGTGTCGGAGGCGAAAGCCGCCTTGTAGGCATCGAGCAAACTGTCGGCACTGGCGACGCCGCAGGGATTGGCGTGTTTGACGATAACGACCGTCGGCGGGCCATCCTTGAACTCGGCGACCAGTTCGAGCGCTGCGTCCGCGTCGTTGAAGTTGTTGTAGCTGAGTTCCTTGCCCTGAACCTGCTCCGCCTGCGCGACGCCTCGCGTGGCTGGTCCGGCCGGCACATAGAGCGCGGCCTTCTGGTGCGGGTTCTCGCCGTAGCGCAGCTCCTGCGCCAGGCGGACGGGAATCGTGACGGTCTCGGGAAAGAGCTGCTGCTGGTCGGCGAAGGCGAACCAGGAAGCGATCGTCGCATCATATTGCGCGGTCAGCGCGAAGGCTTTGGCGGCGAGCTTCTTGCGTTCCTCCAGCGTGGTCGTGCCCTTGGCGACCATTGCATAATCGGCAGGATCGGTGACGATCGCGACCGAAGCGTGGTTCTTCGCCGCCGAGCGGACCATCGAGGGTCCGCCGATATCGATATTCTCGATTACCTCGTCTCGCTCGGCGCCTCGCGTAACCGTCTGCGCAAACGGGTAGAGGTTCACGACCACCAGGTCGATCGCGGCGATGCCATGCGCGGCCATCGCCGCCACATGTTCTTCATTGTCTCGAAGGGCGAGCAGGCCGCCATGGACCTTCGGGTGCAGCGTCTTCACCCGGCCGTCCATCATCTCGGGGAAACCGGTCAGGTCGGAGATGTCGCGGACCGTGAGATCCGCGTCGCGCAGCGCCTTGGCCGTGCCGCCGGTCGAGACCAGTTCGACGCCCTTGTCCGCCAGCGCCCGCCCGAGTTCGGCGAGCCCGGTCTTGTCCGAGACGGAAAGGAGCGCGCGCTTGATCTGGATGTCGGTCATGGCGGCGCCCTTAACGGCTCCACTCCAGATCGTCATCCCGAACTTGTTTCGGGATAAGGGTGGAGCAGCGAGAGGTCGGTCAGGAACTCGCCTGGCCTCCGTCAACGCACGGCTTATCCCGGAACGAGTTCGGGATGACGGAGGTGAATCAACCAGCCCGCTTGAACAGCCAGGCGACGCTCGCGCCGCCGGCAGGGGACTCGCCGGAAACGACCAGCTGCTGCGTCTGGCGCGGCCGGCCGGCGCTATCGACCCAGAGGCTCTCCTCCACCGTCAGCGCGGCGCCCTTGCAGCGGAACTGCCAGAGGGGGCCGCCGTCGATACGCAGCAGTGCGCCCAGACTGTCGGCGGTCAGCGTCACCTCGACTTCGGGAGCCAAGTGGAAGCGGATTGCGAAGCTGGGCGTTGCCTTGCGCCGGCCGGCGGGCAGCAGCATGTCCTCGCCGGTCAGCTGGCGCCCGTCGACGCTGAGCGCCAGTTGGCGCCGGTGGAGCAGGCCGAAGCGGCGGACGTAACCGTCATGGCTCGCCTCAATGCGGCTGCCGCCTTCCAGCTCCTGCCGGTCGATCGCCACTTCGGCAACGCCGCGGCCGAGGCTGCCGTCTGCCAGGATCGCCGTCGAGTTGGCGTCGTTGACGATCAGTGTCGAATGCGCCGCGGTCGCCCGCAGCGCCTGCGCCAGGGCGGCGGGAAGATAGGCGCCTTCATGCCGCGCTCCGCCGCAGCTGACGACCAGCCGGTGCGGACCGTCCGACATCTCGAAGGCGAGGGTCGAGGCGCAGCCGCCCTTTGCCAGGCGGGAAGCTGGTGGCGGCGCGGCATCGACCGTCACCACTGTGCCCCCGCCAGCCAGCCGCTGATAGCCCCAGTCGCGCGCCTGCCGAAGCGGCCGTGCGCGCACCTGCGACGCTTCGACGACCGCTGCGATGCGCATCTGGTCGACGGGCAAGCCGCCCTGCCAACTAGCAAGCCCGCCATCGCCATGGGTCACGCCGTGGAGAGCTGGCACTGCCCGCGCGAGCGTCACCTCGATCGCCGGCAGCGGCTCTTCGCGGCGGGACTCATAGGCGGCGCGGAGCAGGCTCAGCAGGCCGATCGCATCCAGCAGGGTCGCGGGCGACCGGCACGCAATGCCACCATCTTCGGTGAAGACCGTACCCAAAGCCCGCGTCAGCCCCGCCTCGGCATAGGCGCGGCGTGGGTCGCCGCCTGGGATCAGCAGGCCGGCAGCGATCAGCCCGCACCAGGCGGCGAGCTTGCCGACGCCGTCCGGCGCCTTGTCGGCGGCGCGGTCGAGGTGCCGAGCGCCCCGCGCTAGGGTGTTCAGTACCGCCGAGCGATAGACCAGGTCACGGCTCGACAGGATCAAAGGCGCATGCGCAGTCCAGAACAGGATGCGCCGACCCCACAGGTCGGCCCGCCAGGCAAGGCCTTCGACCTTTTCCGCATGTGCCGACAGCCAGCGGCTCATAATCGCTTCGGCGACCGGCGCGCCCTGCTGGCGGGTGGCAGCGGTCGACAGGTCGCGCAGCCAGGCGAAGCTGTGCAGATAGTCGAGCAGCCCCGGCGATCCCTGAAGGGTGCGGAAATCGAGTTCCCTGATCGCGATCTTCTCGCCGCGGAACGGGATAACGCCCCGCAGTAGAAGTTCGCCGGCTTTCAGATCGCCGATCACCGGATCGTCCGGCGCCGCCAGTAGCTTCAGCGGGAATCGGCCGCGCAGCCGCAGCTTGTGCAGCGGAGTGCGCCAGGTCAGGCGCTGCAGGCTTTCCGCGAGCCGCTGGGAGAGCGAGATGCCGCGGTCATGATCGACCCGGATGAGCCGCTTGCCCGGTTCGATGCCATCAACGGGGTCGATCGGCTCGTGCTTGGTCATCAGCCTCTCAATGCGCGAATATTGTCGGCATAGGCGGCGGCGCCGCCCTTGAAGGTCGCGGTGCCGGCGACGAGGACATCGGCGCCGGCGGCGATCGCGCGGGGAGCGGTTTGGCGGTCGATTCCGCCGTCCACTTCCAGGTCGATCGGCTTGCCCAGCTTGTCGATCTGCTTGCGGATAGCCTCGATCTTGCGAAGCTGGCTGTCGATGAAGCTCTGGCCGCCAAAGCCAGGATTGACGCTCATCACCAGGACGAGGTCGATCTCTTCCAGCACATAATCGAGCATCTTGGCAGGCGTCGCGGGGTTGAGCGACACGCCGGCGCGCTTGCCGAGCGACTTGATGCGCTGGATGGTCCGGTGCAGGTGCGGCCCTGCCTCCGGATGGACGGTGATCGTGTCGGCGCCCGCTTCGGCGAACGCATCGAGGTAGGCGTCCACCGGCGAGATCATCAAATGCACGTCGAACGGCTTGGCCGTGTGCGGCCGCAGCGCCCTTACGACCATCGGACCGATCGTAATGTTGGGCACGAAATGGCCGTCCATCACGTCGACATGGATCCAGTCCGCGCCCGCTTCGTCGACCGCACGCACTTCCTCGCCCAGCCGTGCAAAGTCGGCAGAAAGGATCGAGGGCGCAATGCGGACGGAATTTGGCATTGACACAAGACCTAGTGGGTGCGGGCAGCTCCGTGAAGCGCGGCCGCCCGCTTATCCACAACGGCTAAGCGCGTTTGAACCGCGCGATGAAAAAACCATCGAGCGCGCCCTTGTCCGCGAGCAGCGTCGGCAGGGTGCGGACATGGCCGCCGGGTGCGGGAACCACCCCATTAGGCAGCTCGTCAGGTGCGATCGGATCGAGGGTCAGGCCGGTGGCGTGCGCCAGCTGCGCCTCGCCTTCCTCGGGCTCGAGCGAGCAGGTGGCGTAAACCAGAGTGCCCCCCGGCTGCAGCCAATCGGCGGCGCGCCTCAGCATCGCACCTTGCAGGTCCGCCATCTCAGCGATCTGCCGCGCCTTGACCCGATGCAGCACGTCGGGGTGGCGCCGGAAGATGCCGGTCGCGCTGCAGGGAGCGTCGAGCAGGATCGTGTCGACCGGCGCCTCGGGCGACCAGGACATCACATCGGCCTCGACGATCTCGGCAGCGAGACGAGTGCGCTCAAGATTCTCGCGCAGCTTCAGGAGGCGAGGGGCGGAGTTGTCGACCGCCGTCACCTGCCAGCCTGCCGCGGCAAGCTGCAGCGTCTTGCCGCCCGGCGCGGCGCACAGGTCTAGGACGCGGCGGCCTCCGCCGGCGCCGAGCAGCCGCGCGGGAATGGATGCCGCGAGATCCTGCACCCACCATTGCCCCTCCGCAAAGCCCGTCAGGTCGGTGATCCCGCTCTGCGCGGGAATGCGGGCGTGTCTTGGCGCCAGATGCCGCCCCTCGAAACGGCGGGCGGCCTGATCGTCGGCAAAGCTCAGGTCGAGTGGCGGCGGCGCGGCCATGGCGGCGCGCGCCGCATCGACCATCTCGCGGCCCCAATTCCCCAGCCACCGCTCCTCGACCGCGCGCGGCAGGGTGGGCGTCGAGGGGAGGGCGACCGTGCGCCGCATCAGCGCGCCGAACACGCCATGCACCAGCCGCCGCGGCCCGCCATCGACCAGCGGCAGCACGGTGCTGATCGCCGCATGCCCCGGCGTGCCAAGCGCCAGCGCCTGCACCAGCGCGATGCGGAGTGCGAAACGCGCCTTGGAGTCCGGCGGCAGACGCTGCTGCGTCGCCGAGTCGATCAGGGCATCCAGGTCGGGCAGCCGCCGCAGAGTCTCGGCGGCGATTGCGTGGGCCAGCCCGCGATCCGCGCCACTTACGTCACGCGCCGCGCCGTCCAGCGCGGCTTCGAGCGGCAGGCCGCGCCGCAGCACCGAGTCGAGCAGGCGCAGCGCGGCGCGGCGGGCATCCACGCCGACTTGTGATTGTGGCTGAGCTGGCTTCATGCTTGTCCGGGCGCGCTCCTGCGCCCATCTACGGTCCAGCACAAGGAGCGTTCCGATGGGCCAGCGCCCGCCGCATGTGAAGCCGCCGGCCTATCTTTCCAAGAATCCGCCGGTGCCGAAGCCCGAGCAGGCGAAGCGCGATGCCGATCCGCTTGGCCTCGATCCGACTCGCTATGGCGATTGGGAGCTGAAGGGGATCGCCGTCGACTTTTGAACTGAGTCGCTCGTCCCGAGCGGAGCGGAGCGAAATCGAGGGGCGCGGGTTCGGGAGTAGCGCCCCTCGACTACGCTCGGGACGAGCGAGTGTCATTCGTCTTTGAGCGGTCGAGACAGCAGCCGATCGATTGCGTGCTCGACGTCTGATTCCCCGGTCAGCAGCGCGCACACGGCATCCACGACCGGCATGTCGACGCCGGCCTCGCGGGCCGCCTGCTGCAGCACCGGGGCAGTGAACGCTCCTTCGGCGACCGTGCGCCGGTCGCCAAGCAGCTCGGCTGTGCTCCGCCCCTCGCCGATGCCCTTACCGAGGGAGAAATTGCGGGAACTGGTCGACGAACAGGTGAGGACGAGATCGCCCAAACCCGATAGCCCGGCCAAAGTCTCTGGCCGGGCGCCCCGGGCGAGGCCGAAGCGCGTCATCTCGGCAAAGCCGCGGCTGATCAGGGCGGCGCGGGCATTCTGGCCAAGGCCGCGGCCCTCCACAATGCCGCAGGCGATTGCCAGCACATTCTTGACCGCACCGCCAATCTCCGCGCCGATCACGTCTCGCGAAACATAGGGTCGGAAAGAGGGGCGGGCGATTACGCCCGCGATCCTTCGGCCGAGCGTGTCATCCACGCAGGCGAGAGTGACGGCAGTGGGCAGCCCGGCCGCGACTTCGTGCGCGAAGGTCGGGCCCGACAATACCGCTATGGCTGCTCGCGGCTGCACGGTCGCGGCCACCTCCGACATCAGCAGGCGCGTGCCTGCTTCGATTCCCTTGGCACAGAGGATGAGCGGCGCTTCCGTCGCGGGCAGGTCCCCGAGCACGGCGCGCATGTGCTGGGCTGGCGTGACGACCAGCACCATCGTGCAACGCGCGAGCTCCGCCAGATCGGACGTGGCGCGAATGGCAGGCGCAAGCGGCACGCCGGGCAGGAAAGCGGTATTCTCATGCACGCTGTTGATTGCCGCAATCACCTCGGGCTCGCGCGCCCACAGCAGCACACCCCCCCCAGCGGACGCGACCTGCGCCAGCGCCGTGCCCCAGGCGCCGCCGCCGATAACGCCGATCGTCACGCCTTCACTCCCGCACCGCGCGCGGGCGCGGCAGCCGGGTCGAGCGGCCAGCGCGCGCGCGCAGGAGTGTCCAGCTGATCGGTCAGACCGGCGGCGAAGCGCTCCGCACCCGCCCAGGCGATCATCGCCGCATTGTCGGTGCACAGCCAAAGCGGCGGTGCGACGAAAGGCAGGTCGTGTTCGGCGGCAAGCGCTTGCAGCGCCGACCGGATCGCGCCGTTTGCAGCAACTCCGCCAGCGACGACCAGGGCACTCATGCTCCGTTCGCTTCGAGCGCAGTCGAGAAGCGTATCCCGACTTCGCTCGATACGAACGGATTTGATAGCCTTATCCGTCCGATTCACGAGGCAATCGACGACCGCCTGTTGGAAGGACGCCGAAATGTCCGCCGCCGACCAGCGCTCCGCGTCCCGCGCCCGGGCCACCGCGCTCTTCAACCCGGCGAAGGAGAAATGCGGGTCCGCCGTGCCGACTAGCGGCCGCGGCAGCGGCACGGCGCGCGGGTCGCCGCCGCGCGCGGCGCGTTCGACGGCCGGACCGCCGGGAAAGCCGAGGCCGAGCAACTTGGCCGTCTTGTCGAAGGCCTCGCCCGCCGCGTCGTCGATGGTCGTGGCAAGGCGGCGATAGCGGCCCACGCCTTCCACCAGCAGCAGTTGGCAATGACCGCCCGACACCAGCAGCAACAGATAGGGAAAGGCCAGGTCCGGCTCCGCCAAACGCGGGCTCAGGGCATGGCCCTCAAGGTGATTGACGGCGACCAGCGGCTTGTTCGCCGCAAGGGCCAGCGCCTTGGCGGTGACCAGGCCGACCATCACGCCGCCGATCAGCCCCGGGCCCGCGGTCGCGGCAATCGCATCGACATCGTTCAAGCGCTTGCCGGCATCTGCCAATGCCGCCTCCACCAGCGGCGTCAGCGCTTCGACATGCGCGCGCGCCGCGATCTCGGGCACGACGCCGCCATAGGGCGTGTGCTCCGCCTCCTGTCCGGCGAGCCGGTGCGCCAGTATCTCGCGCCCGCTCGTGACCAGCGCCGCTGCGGTTTCGTCGCAACTGGATTCGATGCCGAGGATCAGGGCCATTCGCGCCCCCTACTATCTCCAGCTCCACCTGTCTAAAGCCTCGGGGCATGCAACGGACTCTCCGCCTCGGTACGCGCGGCTCGCCCCTGGCTCTTACTCAAGCGAACATGGTCAAGGCGGCGCTCCAGGCGGCGCATGGCTGGCCGGACGAGGCGATCGAGATCGTCACGGTCAAGACCAGCGGCGACCGCATCCAGGATCGGCCTCTCTCCGAGGTCGGCGGCAAGGCGCTCTGGACCAAGGAACTCGACCTGGCTCTGAACGAGCGGCGCATCGACTTCGCCGTCCACTCGATGAAGGATGTCGAGACGATCCGCCCGGACGAGATCGTCATCGCCGCGATGCTGCCCCGCGCGGACGTGCGCGACCGGCTGATCGGGGCCGAGTCGATCGGCGCCATCCGCCAGGGCGGTCGCCTCGGCACCAGTTCGCCTCGCCGCAGCGCGCAGCTCCGGCGGCTTCGTCCCGACCTGGAAGTGGTGCTGTTCCGCGGCAATGTCGAAACCCGCCTCGCCAAGCTGGCGGCGGGCGAGGCGGATGCGACGCTGCTCGCCGCGGCCGGGCTCGACCGACTGGGCAAGCAAGTCGGAGTTGCAGTCGAGACCTACGAGATGCTGCCGGCACCGGCGCAGGGCGCGGTCGGCATCGAGGCGCGCCGGGACGATGACGAAGTGCGGAGCTGGCTCGCCGCCATCGACGATGCACCGACAACCCTGTGCGTCCGCGCCGAACGCGCCTTGCTCGCCAGGCTAGGGGCAGACTGCCGATCTCCGATCGCGGCGCTGGCCGTCCCTGCCCGTGGCGGCATGCTGCTGCGCGCGCAGATCCTGTCGCCCGACGGGAGCGAAGCCGAGGAGGGCGAAGTGGTGATCGGCGATCCGTCGGAAGCCGCCGACCTCGCGGTGGCGCTGTTGGAGCGCGCATCACCAACGCTGCGCGCTCACTTTCAGGGATGACCCGACCGCTCCTGGTGCTGCGGCCGGAGCCCGGCGCAGCCGCAACGGCAGCGCGGGTGCGGGCACTCGGGCTGGTGCCGATCGTCGCGCCGCTCTTCAGGATCGTCCCGCTCGCATGGGAGATGCCCGAGCGCCCGTGCGACGCGATCCTGATGACCAGTGCCAACGCCGCTCGTGCCCTTGACGAGAAGGTCGACCGCAGGGCTCCCGTGTACGCCGTCGGGGCTGCCACCGCGGCGGCGGCGCGTGAGGCGGGATTCACGACAGTGACCGTGGGGCGCGGCGATGTGGCGCAGGCAGTGAAGCGTGCGGCAGCCGACGGCATCGGCTCGCTCCTCCACCTGACCGGAACCGACCGCACCGGCTTCGATCCTGACGGCGTTCGGGTCGAAGTTCGGGCCATCTATGCTGCGGAGGCCATCCCGCCCAGGCCTGCCTTCGGCGATGCGCTCGAGCAAGGCGCGGTAGCGCTGCTTCACTCGGCCCGTGCGGCGCGGCGCTTTCGCGAGTTGGCGGGACCGGCCCACAGGATCGCGGCGATCAGCCCCGCGGTGCGCGCCGCTGCCGGCGGGGGCTGGGAGGCGGCGGTCGCCGCGGATCGTCCGACAGATGACGCGCTGCTGGCGGCGGCGGCGCGGCTGTGCCAATGAGGCGGGCAGGATGAGCACCAGTTACGATACGCTCCAGCCGCGAACGACGCGCAGCCGCGGTCCGCTGGTCATCGGCGCCATCGCCTTTATCGCGGGCCTGCTGCTTGCCGGATGGATATTGTCGCGCTGGGACGCCGGGCGGGAATGGCTGTTTGGCGCGCGGCAGGAAGCGCCTCAATCGGTGGCGACGGCCACCCCGGCCGCACCGGCACCCGAGCCGCTGATCCCGAGCGAGTCGATGGTCGCGGTCGATCCGAGCACTGCCGCTGCGCTCGGCCAGCGCGTGGGTGAGATCGAGGCGCGTATCGACCGGGTGGCGGAGCGCGCCAATGCCGCAGGCGACAATGCCGCCCGCGCCGAAGGGCTGCTGATCGCCTTCGCCGCCCGCCGGGCGATCGATCGCGGGCTCGGCCTCGGCTATATCGAAGGGCAGTTGCGCGAGCGGTTCGGAGCCACCCAGCCCCAGGCCGTGTCCACGATCATCGCCGCCTCGCGCGAGCCGATCACGCTCGACGAGCTGCAAATGGGGTTGGACGATCTCGCCCCAAGTCTTGCCAGCGGTACTGCGGACGAGGGCTGGTGGCCGTCGCTGCGCGGCGAGCTGATCAGTCTGATCGTGGTGCGCAAGGTCGGCCAGCCTTCGCCCGTGCCTACCGAGCGGCTGCGGCATGCGCGCCGGCTGCTTGCGGGCGGGCAGGTCGAAAAGGCATTGGTCGAAGTCGCGCGCTTGCCCGGCCGAGCCAGGGCGCAGAACTGGATGGCGGCGGCGCGGCGCTACATCGTCGCCCGTCGGGCGCTCGATGTGATCGAAACGGCGGCGATCCTGACGCCCCGCGCGCCCGCGAACCCAACGCCGCTGCTGCCGGACCCGCCGCCGGCGATGTGAGCGCGGGCCGATGGCCTATTCCGTCAAGGAGATTTTCTACACGCTTCAAGGCGAAGGACGGCAGGCCGGCCGCGCCGCGGTCTTCTGCCGCTTTGCCGGCTGCAATCTCTGGTCGGGCCGGGAGCAGGACCGGGCGAGTGCAGCCTGCACCTTCTGCGATACCGATTTCGTCGGCACGGACGGAACCGGAGGCGGCAAGTTCGGCGATGCGGCCGCGCTCGCAACCGCGGTCGAACAGGAATGGCGTGGCGGACCGGATCGCCGGCTGGCGGTGCTGACCGGTGGCGAGCCTCTGCTTCAGGTCAATGCGAAGCTGATCGAGGCGTTGCATGCGCGCGGGTTCGAGATTGCGGTCGAGACGAACGGCACGATCGCGCCTCCCGACGGGATCGACTGGCTGTGCGTCAGCCCCAAGGGCGCGGCGCCGCTGGCGGTTACCGCCGGTAACGAGCTGAAGCTGGTCTTTCCCCAACCCGATGCCATGCCGGACCGCTTCGAACGGCTCGCCTTCGATCATTTCCTGCTGCAGCCGATGGACGGACCTGATCTCGCGGCCAACACGGAGGCCGCGATTGCTTACTGCATGGCACACCCGAAATGGCAGCTGTCCGTCCAGACGCACAAGATGATCGGCATCCGCTGACCGGAGCGTGGGTCAGGGCGCTTCATTTCGCGCGATCCGCACATTCCGCACATTCCGCACATGTTGCACGTGCATCATGCACTTTTCGGCTTGATCTGAACGATTCAAAGAGTGGCCGCGGGCAAACATTGCGGCCGTCGCCAGCGTATCAAGCGTGGTAGCGAATAGGACAGACTTTTCGCGAGCCTAACCACATACTCTGCGAACGTCTGCTGAGGGTGGTTGGCGGACATCAGAACTCGTAATCTACCCGTCACCCCGGGCTTGACCCGGGGTCCCGCTTCTTCCTTCTTGGTGAGGCATGAATGAGGAACGACGCGGCGGATGGGTGTATATCATGGCCGACCGTTATCGCGGCGCGATGTATGTCGGTGTCACCTCTGACCTCGCCACTCGGATTCACCAGCACCGCAACGATGAGGGCTCGGACTTCTGCCGTCGTTACGAACTTCACCGTTTGGTCTGGGCCGAAGGTGCGCCTGAAATCAGCGACTGCATCGCGCATGAGAAGCGAGTGAAGCGATGGCGACGGGAGTGGAAGTTCGCGCTGATCGAACGCGGCAATCCTGAATGGCTCGACCTTTCCGACCGGATGCTCTGATGCTCATCGAAGGAAAGAAAAACAAGCGGGACCCCGGCTCAAGGCCGGGGTGACGAGGAATAATCTGCAATTCATGCCAACGTCCGAAATGGGTCGAAAGCGGCCACTCAGTCGGAAAAGCTCGGCGCCCGCTTTTCGATGTTCGCGCGCACGGCTTCGACCTGGTTCGGCGTCCGGATCACGGCCGCCTGCTCGACGCTTTCGGCCATCAGCAGCGCCTCGGCATCATGCGCGTAGGCGTTATAGAGCCGCTTCGCGCCGCGGATCGCGTCCGGGTTCTTGCCCGCAATCTCGCGGGCGAGCGCCATGGCTTCGGCGTGCGGATCCTCGGCCAGGCGCGTGGCGAAGCCGTAGCGCAGCGCTTCCTCGCCGGAGAATTCGCGGTGGGTGTAGGTAAGTTCGCGCAGCAGATCGTCGCGGATCAGGGTGCGCCACAGCGCGATGCCGCCCATGTCGGGCACCAGCCCCCATTTCGTTTCCATGATCGACATCCGCGCTTGCGGGTGGACGATGCGGATGTCCGCGCCCGACATGATCTGGAAGCCGCCGCCGAACGCAATGCCATGTACCGCCGCGATCACCGGCACTGGCAGTTCGCGCCAGCCCCAGGCAACGTGCTGGAAGATGTTCGCGATTCCGTGCGTGCGGTCAGTCAGCGTCTTGCCCGCGCTCGCCCCGCCCGAGGCCATGCTCGTCATGTCGAGGCCGGCGGAAAAGGCGCGGCCCTCGCCTGACAGGACGACGGCGCGCAGGCCCTTGGTCTCCCGCAACTCGGCAAGCGCCCATTCGATGCCGTCGAACATCGCCGGATCGAGTGCGTTCAGCTTGTCCGCGCGGTTCAGGCGGACGTCGGCGACGCCTGCGCCAAATGTGATTGTGACACGATCGTTCATAGCATCTCAGTCATTGCGAGGAGCGGAGCGACGAAGCAATCCATTCGTGACGCGCCGAGCTGGATTGCTTCGCTTCGCTCGCAACGACGTGACCTAGACGATCCGGCTTTCCTTGCCCCAATAGCGGTCGCGGATCAGCCGCTTGTACAGCTTGCCGGTCGCGTGACGCGGCAGTTCCTCGACGAAATCAAACCGGCGCGGCGTCTTCACGCCCGACAGGCTCTGCCGGCAAAAGGCGGTGAGCTCGTCGGCTAGCGCTGCTCCGGTCTCGACGCCGGGCACGGGCTGGATGACGGCCACCACCTGCTCGCCCATTTCGTCGTGCGGCGCCCCGACCACCGCCACGTCAGCCACGGCAGGGTGGGTGACGAGGTGATTCTCGATTTCCTGCGGGTAGATGTTCACGCCGCCCGAGATGATCATGAAGCTTTTGCGGTCGGTCAGGAACAGATAGCCGTCCTCATCGACCCAGCCGACATCGCCAAGCGTCGACCAGCCATGCTTGTTGCGCGACTCGGCCGTCTTTGCAGGGTCGTTATGATATTCGAAGGATCTCGGCGGGTTGAAGAAGACCATGCCCTCGGTGCGCGGCGGCACTTCATTGCCCTCTTCGTCGCAGATGTGGAGCGTCGCTTCGCCGATCGCCCGCCCGACCGAGCCGGGCCGCTGCAGCCATTCGGAGGCCTTGATTGCGGTGAAGCCATTGCCTTCGGTGCCGGCGTAATATTCGTCGATCACCAGCCCCCACCAGTCGATCATCGCCTGCTTGACCGGAACCGGGCAGGGCGCGGCAGCGTGGATGGCGCTCTTCATCGAGGAAACATCGTATCGGCTCCGCACGTCGTCGGGCAGCTTCAGCATGCGCACGAAATGCGTGGGCACGAACTGGCCGGCATTGCAGCGATAGCGTTCGATGTTCGCCAGCGCCGCTTCGGGCTCGAAATGGTGCATCAGCACCACCGTGCCGCCGAGGATGTGAACGCACATCGTCCAGCCGAGCGGGGCGGCATGATAGAGCGGGGCCGTCGACAGATAGACGGTGTCGGGTCCCAGCCCGAAAAACATGTTGGCGAGCACCGCCAGCGGCACGACATGGTCGACCGCCGGGTCTTCGGGCGGCGGCCGCAGCACGCCCTTGGGCCGCCCGGTCGTGCCGCTAGAATAGAGCATGGCGGAACCGGCGCATTCGTCCACGATGGGGGTTGCCGGCTGAGCATCGAGTGTGGGTTCGACCGGCTCATAGCCGCCGATCGGACCACCATGGCTGTAGCGCGTGACCTCCGCCGTGATCGCTTCGGCGACCTTGGCGAGCGACGCGCCGGCGACCAGCAGCTTCGCACCGCTATCCGCAAGAATATAGTCGATCTCGGGCGCGGTGAGCTTGGACGAGACGCAGACGAAGAGCAGGCCGCTGCGCTGCGCGCCCCAGACCAGCGCGAAATAATCGGGCGTGTTCTCGAGGAAGAAGGCCAGCTTGTCGCCCGGCCTCAAGCCTTGCGCACGATAAAGCTGCGCCGCTTGGTTGGACCGCGCGTTCAGCTCGGCATAGCTGATCGCCTGTCCCGTTTCGGCGACGATGATCGCCGGCTTATCGGGTGTCGCCTCGGCGTGGCGATAGGGGTGCATCCGCTCTCCTTTTGTTGCGGAAAGGAATACGCGACTCTAAGCCGCCTGCAATGCCCGTGAACGCCGCTTTCGATCCCGAACGTTTTGTCTCGACCTTGGCAAGCCGAGCCCATGGTGGGCTGATCGGCCTGCGTTATGTCACACACGGCGAGGACTGGGCCGAGCTCGCCATCGACTATGACGAGAAGCTAGTCGGCGACGAAGCCAGTGGCGTGCTGGCTTCAGGTCCGATCCTTGCACTGATGGACATGGCGACGAGCATGTCGATCTGGATCAAGCAGAATCGCTTCCGCGCCCAGGCGACGCTCGATCTGCGGGTCGACTATATCCGGCCGGCGACGCCCGGAAAGGCAGTGATCGGGCGCGGCGAATGCTACGGCATCACGCGTAGCGTCGCTTTCATCCGCGGCCAGGCGCATCACGGCGATCCGAACGATCCGGTCGCCCATGTGGCGGGCACCTATATGTTCACCGACCTATGAAGCTGCCCCCCTATGCCGAGCTGCTCGGCCTGACCGTTGCCGGTGAGGAGGACGGATCGCCGATCCTCACCATGCCGTGGAGCGCAGGTGTGATGGGCCGGCCCGGCTTCCTGCATGGTGGCGCGATCGGCGGCTTGCTGGAAATGGCGGCCTTCGCCGCGCTCCATGCGCGCTACGAGGATGGCGATCGGCCGCGGATCAAGCCGATCACCGTCACTGTCGACTATATGCGCGGCGGTCGCGAGGCGGAGACCTTCGCCATCGGCCGCATCACCCGGCTGGGTACGCGCGTCGCCAATCTCGAGGCGGTGGCCTGGCAGGACGACCGCGCCAAGCCGATCGCACTGGCGCGGATGAACGTGCTGCTGAGTCGACCTTAGCAGCCGTTCGCTTCGAGCGAAGTCGAGAAGCGTGTCTCGACAGCGCTCGGCACGGACGGAAAAATCAGGCGTCGATGCTCACTCCGACTTTGGCGCTGACCAGGCCGCCATCCACCGTCAGCGTTTCGCCGACGACATAGTCGCCCGCGCGACTCGCCAGATAAACGGCGGCGGCGGCGAGATCCTCCGGCCGCCCGATCCGCTTGGCCGGGATCGACCTGGCGACTTCCTCGCCATGGTCCCGCGCGGCGCGGTTCATTTTCGACGGATAGGCGCCGGGCGCGATCGAAGTCACGTTGATGTGATCCTCGATCAGCCGCGCCGCCATGCGCTTCGTCAGGTAGATGAGGCCCGATTTGGACGCGTGATAGCTATAGGTCTCCCACGGGTTCAGCCGTTGCCCGTCAATCGAGGTGATGTTGATGACTTTGCCCGGCTGCTCGGCCGAAGCGGCCGCCTTCAGCATCGGGTAGAGCGCCTGGGTGAGGAAAAAGGGCGATTTCAGGTTCAGGTCCATGACCTTGTCCCAGCCCTTTTCCGGAAACTGCTCGAACGGCTCGCCCCAGGCGGCGCCCGCATTGTTCACGAGAATGTCGAGCTTCTGCTCATGTTCGGCCAGCTGCGCGGCGAGCGCCTTACAGCCGGCAACCGTCGAGAGGTCCTGCGGCAGCGCCACGCAGTTCGGGCCCAGCTCCTCGGCGGTCTGCATGCAGTCCTCGACCGTCCGAGCGCAGATATAGACTTTCGCACCTTGCGCGATGAACGCTTCCGAGATCCAGCGGCCGATGAAGCGCGACCCCCCGGTCACCAATGCGACGCGGCCGTCCAGGCGAAACAGTTGCTCGATGTTCATGGCTCTCTCCCGTTGTTCGTCGCTCTTCGGGTTGACCTTACGTGCCCGTCAAGTCCAGCTTGGGCCGAAGAGAAGAAAATAGGGAGAGGTCGATTGGACACGCAGGACACTGCGGAAAGGGCGCTCAAACGCCGATCGCTGACGCTCTTCCTCCTGACGGTCGCTTATTTCTTCAGCTATATGGACCGGCAGATCCTGGCCATCCTGCAAGAGGATATCCGCAAGGAATTGCTGCTCTCCGACACGCAGTTGGGGCTGCTCGCCGGCTTCGCCTTCGCCATCTTCTACGCAACGCTGGGTCTGCCGGTCGCGCGATGGGCGGATCGGGGCAACCGCGTCACGATCATTACGATCGCCCTTGCGCTGTGGAGCGCTATGACGGCGGTTTGCGGCCTGGCGCAGAACTTCGTCCAGCTGCTGCTCGCCCGGATCGGTGTCGGAGTTGGCGAGGCGGGTTCAAGCCCGCCGAGCCACTCGATGATCGCCGACCTCTATCCGCCGGAGAAGCGCGCGGGAGCGATGGGCATCTACTCGCTGGGTGTGGTGCTGGGCGCGGCAGGCGGGACGATGATCGGCGGCACGCTCGCCCATTTTTTCGGCTGGCGTTACGCGATGTTCGCCGTCGGCATCCCCGGCATTCTGCTTGCCGTCATCATCAAGCTATTCGTGGCCGAGCCGCCGCGCGGCATGTCGGACCCGGAACATGCCGCCAAGCCACAAGGCGAGATGCCAAAGTTCGGCGAAGGCTTTCGGTCGCTGTTCGCCAACCGTGCCGCGGTGCACCTGGTGATGGGCGTCACCATCACGTCGCTGATCGGCTATGGCCAGACGGCGTTCGGGCCCAGCTTCATCATCCGCAACATGGGGTTGGACAAGCTCCAGATCGCATCCATCGTGGCCCCTGTTGGAGCCGTATGCGGAACCGTCTCGGCCGTGCTTGGCGGATGGCTGGCGAACAAGGCGGCGGAGCGCTGGGGCTTGCACGCGCAGAGCTGGCTGGTGCTGGTTATGAAGGGTATCGGCCTTCCCCTGTCTTTCCTGTTCTTCCTGTCCTCCGACCCTTGGGTGGGCATTCCGATTTACTGGGTCTCACTGCTTCTGGTGAACTCCTATCTCGGCCCCACATTCGCGCTGATCCAGGGGCTCGCGCCGTTGCGCATGCGGGCGCTCTGGGCGGCGGTGACCCTGCTCGTCATCAATTTGATCGGGCTGGGCGCCGGGCCGACGCTGATCGGCGTGATCAGCGACGCGCTTAAACCCTCGCTCGGCGATGCCGAAGCGCTGCGCTGGGCGATGCTGACCTTCGCCGCGGCGACCCCCTGGGCGCTGTTCCACTATTGGCGCGCCGGCGTGTGGCTGAAGCGGCGTGCCGTAGCGTCCTTGGATGGGTCGAGCGGCGGTCCTATGCTCGCCAAATCATAAGGAGAGTGGGATGCGATTCAGCGGCAAGATCGCGGTCGTGACGGGCGCTGCCTCGGGGATCGGGCGGGCGTCGGCGCTGCGCTTTGCCGAGGAAGGGGCAACCGTGCTCGCCGCCGACATCGACGCGGGCGGCGGCGAAGAGCTTGCCAACACGTCGAACGGCCGCATCCGCTTCCAGCGCACCGACGTGACGCGCGAGGAGGAGATCGTCGCGCTGCTGGAGCAGGCGCAAAGCCTTGGCGGGCCGGACATCCTGTTCAACAATGCGGGCGCCGGCGGGCTGCGGGCGAAGATCGACGAGATCGATGCCGATGGCTGGGACCGCACCATGGACCTGCTGCTCAAGTCGGTCGCGCTCGGCATCCGCCACGCCGCACCGCTGATGGCGAAAAAGGGTGGCGGCGCGATCGTCAACACGGCATCGGTGGCGGCGCTGGCGTCCGGCGCGGCGCCGACTGCCTATTCGGTGGCGAAAGCAGGCGTGCTGCACCTGACCAAGCTCGCGGCCGCCGATCTCGCGAAGAGCAACATCCGGGTGAACGCGGTGCTGCCGGGCTTCATCATGACCAACATCTTTGCGTCGGCAGTGGGGCTGGAGGGCGCCGCGCGCGAGCAGGCCAATGCGCTGATCCGCGGTGTCGGCCAACAGGCGCAGCCGATCCGGCGTCCGGGCCGACCGGATGATATCGCCGCCGCCGTCGCTTTCCTGGCCAGCGAGGATGCGAGCTTCATCACCGGCACGCACATACTGGTCGATGGCGGCCTCTCGGTCGGCCCGCGACATAGCTGGGATCCCGATACGCCCGGCTTGTTCGAGGCACTGGCTGCATTGGCGCCGGCAGCATGAGGCGTGTGCCACTCTTCCCTGTGCTCCGGCCTTCGCCGGAGCACAGGAGTGATCTGATCGGGGCGGTTTCATGAGCGACCAGCACGTCCCGCTGCGCACCAAGATGGCTTATGGCGTGGGCGCGGTCGCCTACGGCATCAAGGACAATGGCTATTCGACCTTCCTGCTGCTCTTCTACAATCAGGTGGTCGGGCTGCCCGCCGGCATCGTCAGCACCGTCATCGCGCTCGCCTTGATCTTCGACGCGATGATCGACCCGGTGATCGGCAGCCTGTCGGACCGGACCCACACCAAATGGGGGCGGCGCCATCCCTGGCTCTATGCCTCCGCCCTGCCGATCGCGCTGACCTGGATGATGCTGTGGTTTCCGCCGGCGACCGCTCAGGCCGGCGTGCTCGGCTGGCTGTTGCTGGCGGCGGTGCTGACGCGCGCCGCCATCGCCACCAACGAAGTGCCGTCGCTCGCCATGGCGCCGGAAATGACCGCCGACTATCACGAGCGGACCCTGGTCCTGCGCTACCGTTACCTGTTCGGCTGGGCCGGGGGGCTCGCCATGCTGTTCCTGGCCTATGGCGTGTTTCTCGCGCCGCCTTTGGGCGCGCTGAGCGGACCCGGGGCGCTGACCGGCTTCCAGCTTTATGGCATATTCGGTGCCGTCGTGATGGGCGTCACGGTTCTGATCTCGGCGATCGGCACGCATCGCCGCATGGCGCACCCGCCCGCCAAACGGGTGCAGACGCATGGGCTTGGCGAAACGCTGCGCGCAGCCCGCGAGACGCTGTCGAACCGCGCCTTTCTGATCCTGATGGCATCAGGCATCCTCGCCTACACTAACCAGGGCATCGGCTTTGCCATCTCCAACTATAACTTGAATTTCGTCTGGCAGTTCAGCTCGCCCCAACTGCTTCTTTATGCGGGTGCGCTGTTCCTCGGCGTAGTGCTGACGTTCCTGCTGGTCAGCCCGATCGGCCATGCACTCGGCAAAAAGCGCGCGCTGGCGCTGCTGACCATCCTGCACGCCCTTTTCGTCACCTCCACATATATCCTGCGGCTGCTCGACCTGTTTCCGGAACCCGGCTCGCCTGCCCTGCTGCCGACCTTCCTGACTATCAACACTTTGGGCGTCGCGTTCGGCGTCGGCGCGATGATTCTGGGTGCTTCCATGATGTCGGACGTGGTCGAGGACTCCGAGGAGCGCACCGGCCGGCGCGAGGAAGGATTGTTCTTTGCCGGCGCCCTGTTCATGCAGAAATGCGCGGGCGGGCTCGGCATCCTGCTCGCCGGCTGGATTCTGTCGCTCGCCGAGTTCCCGGCCAAGGCCGTCAAGGGCAGCGTGCCGGTCGAGGTGATCGACCGCTATACGCTCATCTTCGTCATCATCACTTTGGTGATTGCCGGCCTGTCCGCGCTCATTTCGCTCCGCTTTCCGTTCGGTCAGGAAGAGCATGAGGCGCGGTTGGCCAAGCTTGCCGTAGCGGCAGCCGGGGACGGCGGAAAATCGTGAGTTTTTGGGACTGGAAAGGCCCCGCGGAAGCTGCCTAGAAGGCCGCCCAACAGGACCGGGAGAATGCGATGAACTTCGACTTGACCGAGCGCCAGACCTATTGGCGGGACCGGGTCCGCGAGCATATCGAACGCCATGTCCGGCCCCGCGACGCCGAGTGCAAGGAACAGCACCGCGAAGGCGAGCGCTGGAAGGTCATCCCGGTCATCGAAGAGGAAAAGGCGCGGGCCAAGGCCGCCGGCATCTGGAACCTGTTCATGCCGCCTTCTTCCGGCCGTGTGCCGGTCGATGACAGCTTCGAGTTCGAAGGGCCGGGCCTCACCAACCTCGAATATGCGCTCTGCGCCGAGGAAATGGGGCGGATCGGCTGGGCATCCGAAGTCTTCAACTGCTCCGCGCCCGACACCGGGAACATGGAAGTGTTCCACCGCTACGGAACACGCGAGCAGAAGGAGCAGTGGCTGCGGCCCCTGATGAACGGCGAGATCCGATCCGCCTTCCTGATGACGGAACCGCAGGTGGCCTCGTCCGACGCGACCAATATCGAGACACGGATCGAGCGTGACGGCGACCATTATGTGCTGAACGGGCGCAAATGGTGGTCGTCCGGCGCCGGCGATCCGCGCTGCAAGATCGCAATCGTAATGGGCAAGACGGACTTCAGCGCCGCGCGCCACGCCCAGCAGTCGATGATCCTGATGCCCTTGGACGCGCCGGGCGTCACGATCCTCCGGCACCTGCCGGTGTTCGGTTATGACGACGCCCCGCACGGCCATATGGAAATCGAACTGAAGGACGTGCGCGTGCCGGTCGAGAACATGCTGCTGGGCGAGGGGCGCGGCTTCGAGATCGCGCAGGGCCGCTTGGGCCCCGGCCGCATCCATCATTGCATGCGCACCATCGGCGCGGCCGAGGAAGCACTCAAGAAGATGTGCGAGCGGCTTCTCTCTCGCGTCGCGTTCGGCAAGGTGATTGCAGAGCACAGCGTCTGGGAACAGCGTGTCGCGGAAGCACGGATCAACATCGAGATGAACCGGCTGCTCTGTCTCAAGGCGGCGGATATGATGGACAAGGCGGGCAACAAGGCCGCCCAGGCCGAGATTGCGATGATCAAGGTTGCCGCGCCCAACATGGCGCTCAAGATCATCGACGACGCCATCCAGGCCTTTGGCGGCGCCGGCGTTTCCGAGGATCCGGGTCTGGCCAAGATGTATGCCGGGCAGCGCACGCTGCGGCTCGCCGACGGCCCGGACGAAGTGCACAACCGCTCCATCGCCCGGCTCGAGTTCGGCAAATATGGCGGCAAGGAAGCAATCGAGGCGGCCAAGGCGAGGGTAGGCCGGTGAAAGCTGCCGTCCTCTTTCAGCCTAACGAGCCGCTGAGGGTCAAGGAGGTGCAGGTCTCCAAGCCCGGCCCGCGTGAGGTGCTGATCCGGACCGCCGCGTGCGGCGTGTGCCGGTCGGACCTGCATTTCGTCGATGGAGCCTATCCGCATGCAATGCCTGCCATTCCGGGCCATGAAGCGGCGGGCATTGTCGAGCAGGTCGGCTCGGAAGTGACGACGGTGAAGGTCGGCGACGCAGTCGTCACATGCCTCTCGGCCTTTTGCGGCCATTGCGAGTTCTGCGTGACCGGCCGCATGTCGCTCTGCCTGGGCGGCGACACGCGGCGCAAGGCGGGCGAGCCCTCGCGGCTGAGCTTTCCGGACGGCACGCCGGTCAACCAGATGCTGAACCTGTCGGCTTATGCCGAGATGATGCTCATCCACGAGCATGCCTGCGTCCGCATCGATCCCGAAATGCCGCTCGACCGCGCCTGCGTGATAGGATGTGCGGTGACGACAGGCGCGGGTGCGGTGTTCAACGCGGCCGATGTGACGCCGGGAGAGACGGTTGCCGTCGTCGGCTGCGGTGGCGTCGGCCTGGCGGTCGTGAACGCGGCCAAGATCGCTGGTGCAGGCCGAATCATCGCCGTCGATCCCGTCGCCGAGAAGCGTGACATCGCGAAGAAGCTGGGCGCCACTGACGCCGTCGACGCCTCGTCCGACACGGCCGCTGCCGAGATCGTGGAACTCACCAGGGGCGGCGTCGATCACGCGATCGAAGCGGTTGGACGGCCGCAATCGGGCGAGCTCGCCGTCAAGGTGCTGAAGCGCGGCGGGACGGCGACAATCCTTGGCATGATGCCTCTCAGTCACCAGACCGGCCTGTCGGCGCTCGACCTGCTGTCGGGCAAGAAGCTGCAGGGCGCGCTGATGGGCGCCAACCGTTTCCCGGTCGAAATCCCGCGCCTGGTCGACTTCTACATGCGGGGCATGCTCGATCTCGATACGATCATCGCCGAGCGGGTTCCGCTGACCGAAATCAACCACGCGTTCGATCAGCTTCGGAAAGGCGATACGACTCGCTCCGTGGTGGTCTTCGAGTGATAAAACTCGCGGCTCTGTGCTCCGGCGAAGGCCGGAGCGTTGCGGCACAGGGCTCCGGCCTTCGCCGGAGCACAGGTTGTTCATGACCGAGTCGCCCGCAACCGCCATGGTCGGCACCATGCCGGTGCCGGAGAAGGATCGTCTGGACGAGGCTCGGCTGACTGATTGGATGTCCGCCAATGTCGAGGGCTTTGAAGGGCCGCTGACCCTGTCCCGCTTCAAAGGCGGCCAGTCCAACCCGACATATCGGATCGACACTCCCGTACGGAGCTATGTGCTGCGGCGCCAGCCATTCGGAAACCTGCTGCCGTCCGCCCATGCCGTCGATCGCGAGTTCCGGGTGCAGGCGGCGCTGTACCCGACCGGTTTTCCGGTCGCGCGGCCCTATGGCCTGTGCACCGACAAGGCTGTGATCGGATCGATGTTCTACGTGATGGGCCTGGCCGATGGACGCAACCTGTGGGACGGGTCGCTTCCCGGCTACACGCCCGAACAGCGGCGCGGCGTCTATCATGCGATGATCGACACGCTTGCCGACCTGCACAACACGGATCACGAGGCGGTGGGTCTCGCCGATTATGGCAAGCCCGGCAACTACTTCGAACGCCAGGTTGCCCGCTGGACCAAGCAGTATAGGGCGAGCGAAACCGAGACGATCCCGGAGGTAGACCGGCTGATCGAATGGCTGCCGACGACGGTGCCGCAGCAGGACCGGGTGTCGATCGTCCATGGCGATTACCGCATCGACAATATGATCTTTCACGCCGCGGAAGATCGGGTGATCGCCGTGCTCGACTGGGAGCTCTCCACGCTCGGCGATCCGCTTGCCGACTTTTCCTATCTGCTGATGAACTGGGTGACGGAGCCAGAAGGGCGTTCCGGTATCAAGGGCCTCGACCATGAGGCGCTCGGCATCCCGACTATCGCGCAAGCGGTGGAGCGCTATTGCGCCCGCACAGAGCGGAGCGGGGTGCCGGACCTGAACTGGTATTTCAGCTACAACCTCTTCCGCCTGACCGGCATCGTTCAAGGCATCAAGAAACGCATCGTCGACGGCACCGCCTCCTCTCCTCAGGCCGCGGCCACGGCCGCCCGGGTTCCGGGGCTGGCGGCCGCATCCTGGCATTTCGCGCAACTCGCGGGAGCTCGCTGATCGTCATGCTGAACTCGTTTCAGCATAAGGCTTTCGGCTCGGGCCGCGTGACGAGCTTATCCCGAAACAAGTTCGGGATGACGGGGGAGTAGATGGGACAGCTTTTCGACCTGACCGGCAAAACCGCGATCATCACCGGTTCCTCGCGCGGGATCGGCAAGGCCATCGCGGAGCGGATGGCGGAGCATGGCGCCAATGTCGTCGTCTCCAGCCGCAAGCAGGACGCGTGCGACGAGGTCGCCGCCGAGATCAATGGCCGCTATCCGGGCAAGGCCATTGCGGTCGCTGCCAACATCTCCGACAAGGCCGGGCTGCAGCATTTGGTCGACGAGACGCGGCGCGCCTTCGGCCAGGTCGACATCCTCGTCTGCAACGCCGCGTCCAACCCCTATTACGGGCCGATGGACGGGATTGCCGACGAGCAGTTCAACAAAATCCTGACCAACAACATCGTCGCCAATCACTGGCTGATCGCGATGGTCGCGCCCGAGATGCGGACGCGCAAGGATGGCGCGATCGTCATCATCTCGTCCATCGGAGGATTGCGCGGCACGCCTGTGATCGGCGCCTATGCGATCTCCAAGGCTGCCGATATGCAGCTTGCCCGCAACCTGGCGCATGAGTTCGGACCCGACAATGTCCGCGTCAACTGCATCGCGCCAGGCCTGATCAAGACCGACTTCGCGCGCGCCTTGTGGGAGAATCCGGACACGCTGAAGCGCTCGACCCAGGGCGCGCCGCTGAAGCGCATCGGCGAACCGGACGAGATCGCCGGCGCCGCCGTCTTCCTCGCCGCGCCGGCAGGCTCGTTCATGACCGGCCAGACCATCGTGATCGACGGGGGGCAGACGATATGAACACGCCATCCTGTTCTCCCACTCCGCTTGCCCTGAGCTTGTCGAAGGGCTGTTTCTCCCCCTTCGTGCGATGTGGAGTCAGGAAAAGCAGGGCTTCGACAGGCTCAGCCCGAACGGAGTTGGAGCAATGAGCGGTAGGCTGCACGGTAAGGTCGCGGTCATTACCGGTGCGGGCTCCGGCATTGGCCGGGCCACGGCGCGCCGCTTTGCCGCGGAAGGCGCGAGGCTCGTCATTGGCGACAAGTCGGAGGGCGTGCACGAGACCGCGTCGATGATCGGCGGCGACGTGCATGCGATGCAGATGGACGCGGGCTCCGAAGCCGATGTGCAGGCGATGGTCGCTGACGCCGTAAACCGCTTCGGCGGGCTGGACATCGCCTATGCCAATGCCGGCGTATCCGGCGGGCTGACCGGCATCTTCGACCTGAGCGTCGAGGAGTGGCAGCAGCTTCTCCAAGTAAACCTGATCGGGCCTTGGCTGATGATCAAGCATGCCGGGCGGCACATGATGGAGCAGGGCCGCGGCGGTTCGATTATCTGCACCGCGTCGGTCGCAGGCATCCGTTCGGGAGCGGGTGGGCCGCATTATTCGGCGTCCAAGGCCGGGGTGATCAACCTCGTCATGACCGCAGCGCAGCAGCTCTCGGCGACGGGAGTCCGCGTCAATGCGATCTGCCCGGGCCTGATCCAGACCGGCATGACCCAGCGCGCGTTTGACTATGCGGCGGACAAGGGCGTGACCGACAAGATCGGCCGGTTGAACCCGCTGCGCCGCGCGGGACAGCCGGACGAAATCGCCTACATGGCGTTGTTCCTGGCGTCCGACGAGGCGTCTTACGTCAACGGCCAGGCCATCGCCGTCGATGGCGGCCTGTCCTCATCCCATCCCGTGACCCGTCAGGAGACGGGCAAGACCGCAGCATAAAGGAAGAACCATGTCCGGCCCCATCACCACTGAAGTCCGCGACGGCATCCTGATCGTCACCTCCAACAATCCGCCGGTGAATGCGCTCGGCGCGGCGGTGCGCCAGGGTCTCGCCGCTGCGATCGAACAGCTCGAGCGGGATAACGAAATCAAGGCGGCGGTGATCCGCTGCGAAGGCCGCACTTTCTTCGCCGGCGCCGACATCACCGAGTTCGGCAAGCCGCCAGTCGAGCCGATGCTGCCGCAGGTGATCGACCGCATCGAAGCATCGAACAAGCCGGTCGTCGCGGCGATCCAAGGCACGGCACTCGGCGGCGGCCTCGAAGTGACGCTTGGCTGCCATTACCGCGTCGCGGTTCCCTCCGCAAAGCTCGGCGTGCCTGAGGTGAAGCTCGGCCTTCTTCCCGGGGCCGGCGGCACGCAGCGCCTGCCGCGCATCGCCGGCATCGAAGCGGCGGCCGAGATGTGCGCGACCGGCAACCCGATCAGCGCCAAGCGCGCCTCCGAAGTCGGCCTCGTCGACCGCATCGCCGAAGAAGGCCGGCTGCTCGAAGAGGCACTCGAATTTGCCAAAGGCGTGGTCGGCGTCGAACCCCGCCGCAGCCGGGACGTGCCGGTGCATGGCGACCCCGCCTTTATCCAGAAGTTCGCAACCGAGAACGCCAAGAAATTTCGCGGCTTCGATGCGCCCGCCGCAAACCTCCGCTGCGTGCAGGCGGCGGTGGAGCTGCCCTTCGATCAGGGTATCGCTTTCGAGCGGCAGGAGTTCATGAAGCTGATGATGGGCACGCAGTCGGCGGCCCAGCGGCACATTTTCTTCGCCGAGCGCCAGGCGGCCAAGATCGACGGCATCCCCGAAGACATCAAGCTGCGCGATATCAAGAAGGTGGGCGTCATCGGCGCGGGCACGATGGGTGGCGGGATCTCGATGAACTTCCTCCAGGCCGGCATCCCCGTCACCATCGTTGAAGCCGCGCAGGAGAATCTCGATCGCGGCGTTGGCGTCATCCGCAAGAATTACGACGCGTCCGCCGCCAAGGGCCGGTTCAAGCCCGAGCAGGTCGAGCAATATATGGGTGCGCTGACGCCGACCCTCAGCCTCGACGATCTCGCCGACTGCGACCTGATCATCGAAGCGATCTACGAGAATATGGACGTCAAGAAGGAGACGTTCGCCAAGCTCGACAAGATCGCCAAGCCGGGCGCGATCCTTGCCTCCAACACTTCTTATCTGAACATCGATGAGATCGCCGGCGCGACCAGCCGGCCGCAAGACGTGCTTGGCATGCACTTCTTCTCGCCCGCCAATGTCATGAAGCTGCTGGAGGTGGTGCGCGGCGCCAAGACCGCGCCGGACGTGCTCGCGACGGCGATGGCTACGGCCAAGAAGATCGGCAAAGTCGCCGTTGTTTCAGGGGTCTGCTACGGCTTTATCGGCAACCGCATGCTGATGCCGCGCCAGATCGAGGCCAACAAGCTGCTGATGGAAGGCGCCACGCCGGAGCAGATCGACCGGGTCCATGTCGAGTTCGGCATGCCGATGGGGCCGTTCCAGATGTCCGACCTGGCCGGCGTGGATATCGGCTGGCATCGCGACCCGAACCGCATCGAGAGCGTCCGCGACGCACTCTGCGCCAAGGGGCGTTGGGGTCAGAAGACGGGCAAGGGCTTCTACGATTATGACGAGAAGCGCCGCCCCAGCCCCAGCCCGGAAGTGCAGGCGATCATCGACGAGTTCGCCGCCAAGGAAGGCACAAGCAAGCGCGAGATCAGCGACCAGGAAATCGTCGAGCGCACACTCTACACCATGGTCAATGAAGGCGCCCTGATCCTTGAGGAAGGCATCGCCCAGCGCGCGTCCGACATCGATGTGGTCTGGATCTACGGCTATGGCTGGCCCGTCTATCGCGGCGGCCCGATGCTCTGGGCCGACCATGAAGGCGCCGACAAGATCGTCGCCGGCCTGGAGAAACACGGCTTCAAGGTCGCCAAGCTGCTGAAGGAAAAAGCGGAAACGAAGACGCGGTTCAACCGGCCGGTCTGATGCTTTGATCGGTGCGAGCGAGGCGAAGCAATCCAGTCCAGCGTCCGGCGCCCTGGATTGCTTCGCTCCGCTCGCAATAACGGCGCGGGGAACGAACGCCATGCGCAAGCCCGGTTCGGTCAAGTCGCTAGAAGAACTCGGCCGGGTGCGCCTTTCGCCCAACTTCTTCATGCGCGATTTCCTCTATTCGGAGATCGCCAGCTTCCACGGCATTCCAAACATCCCCGGCTTTCCGGATCGGGCGATCGAGGCGGGCACTCAGCTATGCGAGCAGTTGCTGGAGCCATTGCAGGCCCGCTTCGGCCGTATCTCGATCCGCTCAGCCTATCGCTCTCCGGCGGTGAACCAGTTCGGCAACGAGCATGGGCTGAATTGCGCGTCCAACGAGGCCAACTATGGCGGGCACATCTGGGACTATGCCGATGCCAGGACTGGCGCGACCGGCGCCACTGCCTGCATCATCGTGAACAGTTTCGTGCCTTATTATGAGCGCACCGGCGACTGGCAGGCACTCGCCTGGTGGGTGCACGACCATCTGCCCTATAGCGAAGCGGAGTTCTTCCCGAAACTTGCCGCGTTCAACCTCAACTGGAGTTCGCAGCCGGTGCGAGCGATCTACAGCAATGTCGGCAAGGGACGCTCCTGCCTGACCAAGCCGGGCATGGAAAACTGGCCAGGGCAGCATGCCTCCGAATATGCCGAGTGGTTGGCGGCAGGCGAAGGCTGATCCAGCCCCGAAATGCATCATTCCCATGCATTGGAGAGCGTAACGATCTCTGCGATAGTGGCTGGATGCCGCCCGCTCCGACGCGCCTGATCTATCGCCATAAGCTGGCGACGCGCATCTGGCATTGGGTAAACGCGGTGACGATCATCGTGCTGCTGATGAGCGGGGCGATGATCTTCAACGCGCATCCGCGGCTTTACTGGGGGCATTATGGAGCCAATAGCGACCCGGCCTGGCTGCAGATCGCGTCCGATCGGCAGGGCGGCTATCTGCGGATCGGGGAGACGCGGCTGAACACGGACGGCGTGCTCGGCCGCTGGACGGCGGAGGACGGGTCGGTCCGGACGAACGCCTTTCCGTCCTGGGCGACCATTCCCTCCAACTATAATCTGGCGCTTGCGCGGCGCTGGCACTTGGCCTTCGCGCTGGTGCTGGGCTTCGGGCTGCTCGCTTTTCTGATCGCTAGCCTGTTCAACCGGCACATCCAGAAGGACCTGACGCTGCACCGGCGTGAGCTGACGCCGCGGCATCTGTGGCAGGACGTCGTCGAGCATCTGAAGCTCCGCTTCCACAATGCGGAGGACCCCGGCGCCTTCAACGTACTACAGAAGCTCAGCTATGTCGGCGTGATCTTCATCCTGATCCCGCTCGTCATCTTCACGGGTCTCGCCATGTCGCCGGCGATGGACATGGCCTGGCCCTGGCTGGTCGACCTGTTCGGCGGGCGGCAATCTGCACGCTCCATCCACTTCATCGTCGCGGCGCTGCTGCTCCTTTTCATCGTCGTGCATCTGGTGCTGGTGCTGCTGTCGGGGCCGCTGAACGGACTGCGCGGCATGATCACCGGCTGGCTGCGCGTGCCGGAGGCGAGGCCTTGAGCTGGAGTCGAAATCCTGCCCGGGACGGGGAGGACCTTGTTATCTCGCGCCGACGACTGATCGGCTCGCTCACTGCCGGCGGGCTGCTCTCCGGCTGCGACCGGCTGGGCGAGAACCCGCTGTTCCGCGACATCTTGTTCAAGGCGGAGGACGCGCACCGGCTGCTGCAGCGGTCGCTCACTGACCGCATGGCGCTCGCCCGCGAGTTCAGCCCTGAGCAGATGAGCCCGGTGTTCCGCACCAACGGCACCAACAATCCGAACACGCCGGCCTATCAGGCCCTCGCCGCAAAACGGTTCGCGGATTGGCGGCTGGTCGTTGACGGGCAAGTGGCCCGGCCTTTGTCGCTCAGCCTCGCCCAGCTCCGGTCTATGCCAACGCGGACCCAGATCACGCGCCATGACTGCGTCGAGGGCTGGAGCGCGATCGGCCAATGGCATGGCGTGCCGCTGAAACTGCTGTTGGATCAGGCGGGCATGCGCACGTCCGCCCGCTATGTCGTGTTCCACTGCGCCGACCTTTATGGCGAGCGGCCGTACTATGAGTCGCTCGACCTGATCGATGCCTTTCACCCGCAGACCATCCTCGCCTGGGGCATGAACCGGCGCATGCTCGACATCGGCCATGGAGCACCGATCCGCCTCCGGGCCGAACGTCATCTCGGCTACAAGCACGCCAAATATGTGATGCGGGTCGAGGCGGTCGAAAGCCTGGCCGGCATTCATGGCGGCAAGGGCGGGCTGTGGGAGGATATCGCCGGCTATGAATGGTATGCGGGGATTTGACTGATCTCGTCATTGCGAGGAGCGAAGCGACGAAGCAATCCAGCGGCTCCGAAGATGGATTGCTTCGCTGCGCTCGCAATGACGACTAGCGAGGATACCTCTCATCCATGTGCTTCAGCGCGCCGCGCATAATCTCCTCGAGCACTGCCATGTGCACGTCGGCCAGCTTCTTGATGTAAAGGCACGACTTGCCGGTCTTGTGCTTGCCGAGCCGGGCGAGCTGCTCCTGCTGTTCCGCCGTGCCGGTCAGCACGTACAGCACCTGCTCCGCTTTGCGCGGTGAAAAGCCGAGGCGGCAGGACGTGCCTTCATGGCCGCTGTCATATATGTAATGATAGCTGCCGAAGCCGATGATCGACGGACCCCACATCCGGGGAGTCTCGCCGGTGATCCGCTCCATCATGGCGCGGATCGTCCTGGCGTCTTCACGGCGCACCGGGTCGGCGACAGCGGCGATGAAGGCATCGACGCTCGCCTCGGTGGGCTTCGTCTTGGTCTCGGCCATTGCACCCCTCCCTTGTTGCGCATAGGGCGCGCGCGAAACGGAGGTTCTAATCGATGGCAGGTAAGGTCAACCGGGTGGTTCTCGCCTTCTCGGGCGGGCTCGACACCAGCGTGATCCTGAAGTGGCTGCAGCAGACCTATGACTGCGAAGTGGTGACCTTCACCGCCGATCTTGGCCAGGGGGAAGAGCTGGAGCCGGCGCGCCGCAAGGCCGAGCTGATGGGTGTGAAGCCCGAGCACATCTTCATCGAGGATCTGCGCGACGAATTTGTGCGCGACTACGTCTTCCCCATGATGCGCGCCAATGCGGTCTATGAGGGGCAATATCTGCTCGGCACCTCGATCGCGCGGCCGCTGATCGCCAAGCGCCAGATCGAGATTGCACGCCAGGTCGGCGCCGACACCGTTTCCCATGGCGCCACCGGCAAAGGCAATGATCAGGTCCGCTTCGAGCTCGGCTATTATGCGCTCGATCCCGACATCAAGGTGATCGCGCCCTGGCGGGAATGGGACCTGACCAGCCGCACCCGCCTGATCGAGTTCGCGGAACAGCATCAAATCCCGATCCCGCGCGACAAGCGGGGCGAAGCGCCCTTTTCGACCGACGCCAACCTCCTGCACACCTCATCCGAGGGCAAGGTGCTGGAGGACCCGTGGGAGGAGGTGCCAGACTATGTTTATTCGCGTACCAACAACCCCGAGGACGCGCCGGATACGCCCGAATACATCACCATCGATTTCGAGCGTGGCGATCCCGTCGCGGTGTGCGGCGAGGCGCTCGGCCCGGCCGCGCTGCTGGAGAAACTGAATGATTATGGCCGGACGCACGGCATCGGCCGGCTGGATCTGGTCGAGAACCGCTTCGTCGGCATGAAGTCGCGCGGCATGTACGAGACGCCGGGGGGCACCATCATGCACCTTGCCCATCGAGCGATCGAGCAGCTGACGCTCGACCGCGGCGCGACGCGGCTGAAGGACGAGATGATGCCGCATTATGCCGCGCTCATCTATAACGGCTTCTGGTTCTCGCCGGAGCGCGAGATGCTGCAGGCGGCGATCGACCACAGCCAGAAGAACGTGACCGGCACGGTGCGGCTGAAGCTGTACAAAGGCGCTGCGCATGTCGTCGGGCGCAAGGCGGACGTGAAGTATAACCTCTATTCGGCCGACATCGTCACCTTCGAGGACGATCTCGGCGCGTACGACCAGCGCGACGCGGAAGGGTTCATCAAGCTGAACGCGCTGCGCTTGCGGCTGCTCGGCCGGCGGGATCGGTGAGCGCCGATCCTCCCCTGCAAGGGGAGGGGGACCAGCCGAAGGCTGGTAAAGGGGGGTCAGCGTTGGAGTTCCATCCTGACACCGTGACACCCCTCCGTCGCCCTGCGCGCCCCACCTCCCCTTTCAGAGGAGGATCGTCCGCCCATCTCTCCCTCGCGCTTCTCCTCACCGTCGCGCTGACGGCGCTGTGGACCGCGCTCGCCTGGGCCGATCTCGCCGCACTTCGCCTGCCGGAGCCGGACGACATGGTCCGGCTCGCGCAGATCAGGGACTGGCTGGACGGGCAGGCGTTTGGCGATCTGGTCCAGGCGCGGCTCGGCCCGCCGGGCGGAACGCCGCTCCACTGGTCGCGGCTGCCGGACCTGGTGCCGGCCGGTGTGATCCTGCTGCTGTCGCCGTTCATGGGCGCGACGCGGGCGGAGATCGCCGCGGTGATCTTCTGGCCCGAACTCCTCTTCTTCCTGCACCTGCTGCTGATCGGCGGTATCACGCGGGCGATCGGCGGCGGCCGGAGCATTGCGCCGGCGCTGGCCATCGCCGCGCTGGCTTTCCCCACCATCGCCCTTTTCGCGCCCGGGCGCATCGACCACCACGCGCTGCAGATCGTGCTTGTCGAAACGATGCTGCTGGGCCTGGTGTCGTCGCGGCTGCTGATGGCGGGTGCCGCGGCCGGAACCAGCCTCGCGGTGGGCGCCGAGGCAGCGCCGGTGATCGTCACCGCCATGCTGTGGCTTGCTGCCGAGTGGGTCCGCACGAAGCGGCCTGTGGCAGGGTTCGGCACCGGCCTGCTGACGGCGAGCCTCGCCGCCTTTGCGCTGCTGCGCCCGCAAGGATGGACGGCAGAGCTGTGCGACGGCTTCACGCCGCCGATGTTCGCGCTGATGCTGATGGCTGCGGGCTCTTGGCTGGTGCTGGGTGGGCTGGCGCCGCGCCTGCCCCATGCACGATGGCGTAGCTGCGCAGCGCTACTGCTGGGCGCCCTCGTGCTGGCCGCCGGCTGGCTGGCGGCGCCGGCTTGTTTCGGCAGTCCCTATGGTCCGCCCGACCCGCTGCTCGCCCGCGCATGGCCCGAGCAGGTTGGGGAATATGGCAGCGTCTTGCAGCAGAGCCCGGGCGTGGCAGTCGCGTGGCTGGGCTTGCCGCTTGCGGGACTTGCTGCCGGTCTCTGGCTGAGCTGGCGGGAGCGCCGCGCACCGGTGCTGCTGCTGGCGGCGATCCTCGCTGTCGCCGTGGCGCTGAGCTTGGTGCAGCTGCGTTCGCTCTGGTTTGCGGCGGCTTTGGCCGCTCCGCTGCTGGCAATGGCAATCGGTCGTATCCGTGTGCGGATGTGGCAAGCAGTCGCGGCGATCGCCTCTGTCGGTCTGGTCTGGCAGTCACTCGGACAGTTTGTGTCGCCGCCGACCGCCATCGTGAAAGGCTGCACCGACCGCCGCACGCTGGCAGCGCTCGACCGGCTCGACACCGGCACGTTTGCGGCGCCGATGGACCTGTCCGGCTATATCGTCGGTGCGACTCAGCACCGGAGCCTTGGCGGACCCTATCACCGTAACCGCAACGGCAATCGGGCGCTGGCCGAGATGCTGCTGTCGAGCCCGGAGGCCGCCCGATACCAGGGGACGCTCTGGACCGTGGACTATGTCGCGCTCTGCCCCAGAAGCGATGGCGGACTGCCACGGGCGCTGCTCCGGCCGAGCGGCCTTGCCGCGCATCTTTTGAACGGGGCCGCACCCGATTGGCTCGATCCGGTGCCGCTGGTCGGCAGCGACCTGCTCGTCTGGCGGGTCCAGCCGGTTGCCGGTCCCGGACTGCGGCCGTAGGAAGCCACATGGCGGGGGATTGGCTCGACAGGCGCTGGGTATGGCTCGTGCTGGCGCTGGCGGCGGCGGTCCCGCTCGCCTGGCCGCAAGTGCCGCCGCTTGTCGACGTGCTCGGTCATATGGGCCGCTACCACATCCAGACGCAGATCGACCGCGTGCCCTCGCTCGCGGAGGCGTTCAGCTTCCAATGGAAGTTGCTCGGCAATCTCGGCGTCGATCTGCTGATCGTCCCCTTGTCGGCACTGTTCGGGGTCGAGTTCGGAACCAAGCTGATCGCACTGGCGATACCGCCACTAACGGCGATCGGCATGCTGCGGACGGCGCGCGAAGTGCATGGCCGGGTGCCGCCGACCGTCTTGTTCGCGCTGCCCTTGGCCTATGCCTATCCGTTCCAGTTCGGCTTCATCAACTTTTCCCTATCGGTGGCCTTTGCCTGGAACGCGCTGGCGCTGTGGATCAGGCTCGGGCGGTTTGATCGGCTGAAGCTGCGCACAGCCCTCTTTCTGCCGCTCGCCTGCCTTTTGTGGCTGACCCATATGGTGGGCTGGGGGCTGTTCGGGCTCGCGGCATTCGGTAGCGAACTGGTGCGGCGCCTGCGGGCAGGCGAACCGGTCGTGCGCACCGGGTTTATGGCGGGCGTGACCTGTCTGGCGCTCGCGCTGCCGCTCATTCCGATGATCCTGTTGCGCACCGACTCGCCCGAGACGGTGAGCTTCGACTGGTTCAACTGGAACGCGAAAATCTTCTGGATCACCTCGCTGTTGCGCGATCGCTGGGAGCTGTGGGACGTGCTCAGCGCCTGGGCATTGTTCCTCATCGTCGCCATCGCCGCGGTGAAGCGCCGGTTCGATCCGCTGCTCGGCGTACCCGTCCTGCTCTGCCTGGCGGCGTTCGTGCTGATGCCGCGGGTCGCGGTCGGCTCGGCCTATGCCGATATGCGATTGCTTCCCTTCACAATGGGTCTGGCGCTGCTCGCGATCCGCTCGGAGGCGAAGTGGATCGCGGCCGCCGGGCTGCTCTTCGTCGGCACGCGGCTGGCCGCGACGACCGCCAGCTTCCTGCTCTTCGACCAGAGCTATCGCAGCGAGCTTCAGGCGTTGGAGCAACTGCCGCGCGGCGCGTCGGCGCTGTCGCTGGTGGTGCGGCCCTGCGGCAATAGCTGGACCACGCCGCGGCTCGATCACCTGCCTGCGCTCGCCATCGTGCGGCGCGACGCCTTCACCAACGACCAGTGGACGGTCGACAGCGCCCAGGGGCTGGAGGTGATCAAGCCCGGCGTCGGCCGCTATGGCAACGACCCCTCGCAACTCGTCTATCCGAAGCAGTGCCGGGGCGAAGGATCGGACCTCGACACCGCCGTTGCCGAGTTCAACCGCGCCACTTTCGACCATGTCTGGGTGCTCGGCGGACGCGTCAATGCGACCGATCTACGCCCCATCTGGTCGAACGGGCATTCGACGCTCTATCGTGTGGTCCGATGACCCGGCTCGCTCTCTCCATTGTCGTGCCCTGCTTCAATGAGGAAGCGTGCCTGCCCGAGCTGCACCGGCGCCTGTCGGAGGCGGCGCACGAGACGGTCGGCGCCGCCCACGAGATCGTGCTGGTCAATGACGGGTCGCGCGACGCCAGCTGGCAAGTGATGCAGGCGCTCTCGGCCAGCGACCCGCACCTTGTCGCCGTCAACCTGTCGCGCAATCACGGCCATCAGCTGGCGCTCACCGCGGGGCTCGACCTGGCGGTTGGCGAGCGCATTCTGATCATCGATGCCGACCTTCAGGACCCGCCCGAGCTGCTGCCGGCGATGATGCGCGAAATGGACTTGGCCGGCGCCGACGTCGTCTATGGGGTGCGCCGTTCGCGGGAAGGCGAGACGGCGTTCAAGCGCGGCACCGCGAAGCTCTTCTACCGCCTTCTTTCCCGCGCGACCGATACCGAAATCCCGGTCGACACCGGTGATTTTCGCCTGATCAGCCGGCGGGCATTGGACGTGTTCCTGGCGATGCCCGAGCAGGCCCGCTTCATCCGCGGCATGGTGGCCTGGCTCGGCTTTCGGCAAGTGCCGCTTCCCTATGACCGCGACGAGCGCTTTGCCGGCACGACCAACTACCCGTTCCGCAAGATGCTGCGCTTTGCGCTCGACGCGCTGACCAGCTTCTCCTCCACGCCTTTGAAGCTTGCCAGCCATGCGGGGCTGCTGCTCTCGCTCGGCTCGTTGCTGCTGATCGTCTATATCCTTGCCGGTTGGCTGTCGGGCCGGGCGGTCGAGGGCTGGACCTCGCTCATGCTGGTGGTGGTCGCGCTCGGCGCCGTGCAGATGTTCTTCCTGGGCGTGCTCGGCGAGTATCTCGGCCGGCTTTACAGCCAGTCGAAGCAGCGGCCGCTCTACATTGTGTCGGACATCAGGGGCGCGCGCGCCGAGCGGCAGGCTCGGCTCGGGATCGACGCTTCAGCCGAACGTCCAGTGCCGATGCATCAGGAAGGTCGCGAAGGGCGTGACCAGGACGTTGGGCACGATCGGCCACCAGGTCGGGCCGCCGAGCGCCTTTACGAGTAGCCAGACGAAGAAGCTGTTCAGCGCAAAGCCGAACAGGTTCACCGCGATGAAGCGCAGGCTCATGCCCGCATGGTCGTCCCGGGCGCCATGCCCTGCAAAACTGATCCAGCCATGCGCGAAATAGCCGATCGCGACGCCGATCACGAAGGCGACCGCGATAGAAACATTGGGATCGAGCCGGCCCCATTCCACGCCATAGTAATAGATCGCCTGACCAAGCGCCGTGATCAGTGCGCCTATAATGGCATAGCGGATCAACTGGAGGGTGGCGGGCGAGTTCAGTCTCTTGAACAGCATTTCAGAATCCGGTTCGGCCTGAGCTTGTCGAAGGCCTCCCTTGTTCTTGATGCCGTGTAGAAGGGGAGGGCTTCGACAAGCTCAGCCTGAACCGGATTGTGGGGTTCACCGCAACCTGGCCTCGACCGCCGCCTTTGCCATGGCGATCGGCTTGACCAAGGCGGCCGGGATCAGCCGGACGACCGCGCGGCGGGTGCGCCAGCGCAGGTCGCCGGAGACCTCGACCGAGGCGCTCTCCGGAACGCGGGTCGCTCGGATGTCGTCCGACAGGCGCTCCGCGCCCGCTTCGTTCGCGTAGATCAGGCTGTTGAACCGGTACCAGGGCATCACTTCCGCATCGGCAGCGATGCGGGGGCGCAGCCAGTCATAGGGCTGGTAGCCGCGCACGGCGAACTTGGCGCGCCAATAGCCGAGCGGCTGTTCGTTGACGTGATGTTCTCCGCCCTGGTGCGGCACGGCGGCGGAGAAGAGGATCACGTCGCCGTGGCGAGTGAGGGAGTCCACGAAAGCGTCGGCTTTGTCCGCCGGCAGATGCTCGGCGACTTCCAACGACTGGATCAGGTCGAAGCGGCGGCCGAGGTCGAGCGGTTGCGACAGGTCGTGCGGCTGGAAGCGGTCGGAGGGGATCGCCAGCCGGTCGCGGGCGACATAATCGCCATCGACCGCGAGCACGTCCGGCACGCCCGCCGCCATCCATTCCGCCGCCCAGGCGCCATGCCCGGCGCCGACGTCGAGCAGGCTGCCGATCCGCATTTCGCCAAGCAGTAGCCGCGCGACGGTGCGTGCCGAGGCGCGCGAGCCGGCATCGATATAGTCGTAGAAACCGCCCGAATAGACGTGGTCAGCCATTGGTCTTTGCCCTTCGCGTGCGATCCCCTAATGAACCGCCTGACTTACTGAAAGAACAATGTCGGCCGATCCCACTTCCCTGCTCGACCGCCGCTGGCGCATGCTTGTCGTCCTGCTGTGGCTGGGGGCGTGCGCCTGGTTGATCTGGTCGCGCTGGGGCGGCATCCACTGGTTCGCACTCGGCGACACCGACGACAATATGCGCATTGCGCAGGTGCGCGCCTTGCTGAACGGCCAGGGCTGGTACGATCTTCGCCAATATAAGCTGAACCCGCCGGTCGGCTTCGACATTCACTGGTCGCGGCTGGTCGACCTGCCGATTGCCGGCTTGATCCTGTTCTTCAGGCCGCTGGTTGGGGGCCCGCTGGCCGAGCAGATCGCCGTGACGATCGCGCCGCTGCTGCCCTTGCTCGTGACGCTGTTCAGCGCGGCGCTGACCGCGCGGCGGCTGATCCACCCGCGCGCGGCCCTGCTTGCCGCGGGGCTGGTGCTGTGCTGCCAGGTCGCGCTCGACATGTTCCGGCCGCTCCGGATCGACCATCATGGCTGGCAGCTTGCCATGCTGATGGTGACCATCGCCGGGCTGGCCGACGCCAAGCGTATCCGCGGCGGCATCACCGTCGGCATAGCCAGCGCGCTGTCACTGGTGATCGGGCTGGAGCTGTTGCCCTATATCGCGGTGGCCGGCGCTTCGATCGGCCTGCGCTGGATCGGGCACCGTGAGGCGAGCCCGCGTCTCTTCTCCTACGCCGCCGCCTTCGGCCTCTCGGCCGCGCTCGGCTTCGCCCTGTTCGCCAGCTATGCGAATCGCCAGCCTGTTTGCGACGCCTTGTCGCCGGTATGGCTGTCGACGGTGCTGGTCGGCTGCGGCGCCCTTTTGGCGCTGACCCTGGCCGATCCAGGCCGCTGGCAGGCGAGGTTCGGACTGGCGCTGGTCGCCGCCGCTGGCGTTGCTGCCTTCTACTGGTTCAGCTGGCCGCACTGCCGCGGGCGGCTGGAGGGGGTGAGCCCCGAACTCTACAAGCTGTGGCTGTCGAACGTTCGCGAGGCGCGGCCGATCTATGCGCAGAACGCGCAGACGATCGTCGCGACATTGTCGGTGCCGGTGATCGGCCTTCTGGGCGCCGCCTGGGGCATCTGGCGGGCGCGGGGCACGGAGACGGTTTATAGCTGGTCGTCGATCCTGGTCATGTCGCTCTTCTCCGTCGGCATGCTGTTCTGGCAGGTGCGGGCGGGTGCCGCGGCGCAGCTGATCGGCATCACGGGCGCGGCGTTCCTCGGCTGGCATCTGGTCGGCCGGTTCGCCGCGTCGAAGCACATGCTGGTGCGGGTGTTCGGCGTCGTGGGCGCCTTTCTGCTCGTGTCCGGCATCGCGGGTTATGTGAGCTTTCCCTTCTTGCCCAAGGAGCAGCGGAACGAGGCCTATTGGAAGAAAGTGACGGCCGCCAATCGACGGTGCCCGACCCTGCCGGCGCTGCACCCGATCGCCAAGATGCCGCCGACGACCATCTTCACCTTTGCCGATCTCGGGCCCCGGATCATCTCGGTCACGCATCACAAGGCGGTGGCGGGCCCTTATCACCGCAACAGCCAAGCGATCCTGGACGTGCATCACGCCTTCGATGGTCCGCCGGAGCAGGCGCGTGCGATCGCCAAGCGGCATGGCGCGACCCTGTTGTTGGTCTGCCCGCACTTCGCCGAGTCGACCGTTTATCGGGCGCGAAGCCCGCAAGGCTTCTATGCCCGGCTGGAGCGAGGCGAGCGTTTCCCCTGGATGGAGCCGGTGCCGCTGCCCAAGAGCTCGCCCTATTGGCTGTGGCGGATCAAGTAAGCGCCGCGCGGATGCCGTCGATCACGAACTGGACGGCCAATGCGGCGAGGATCACGCCGAGAATGCGGGTGATCATCGCCTCCAGCCGATAGCCGAGCAGCTTCATCAGCGGCCCGGCGAGCAGCAAAGCGAGCAGGGTGAGGATCAGCACCAAAGCAAGTGCGCCCAGCACCGTCAGGTCCTGCTCCAGCCCTTCCGCGCGCGACGTGAGCAGCATTGCCGAGGCGATTGAGCCCGGGCCGGCGATCATCGGAATGCCCATCGGGAAGATGGAAATGTCGTCGTGGGCGGGTTGCGCCTTGACGTCCTCGGCCCGCTCCTCGCGGCGCGCCTGACGCTTTTCGAACACCATTTCGAGCGCGATCAGGAACAGCATGATGCCGCCGGCGATGCGGAACGCGTCGAGGCTGATGCCAAGTGCGCGGAGGAATGCTTCGCCGACCAGTGCGAAGATGAGCAGGATCGCGCCGGCCACAGCGACGGAGCGCAGCGCCATCGCACGGCGCTGCTGGGGCGCAGCGCCGCTGGTCAGGCTCGCGAAAATGGGCGCGCAGCCGGGGGGGTCGATGACCACGAACAGCGTGGCGAAGGCGGAGACGAACAGTTCTAGCACGCGCCAACCCCAAAGCCGTTCGTATCGAGCGAAGTCGAGATACGCTTCTCGACTTCGCTCGAAGCGAACGGAGGACTAGAGGCCTGCAGGAACATCCAAACCGTCCCGTCGGCAGGCGCCGACCAGCGTGTTCCGGAGGAGCACGGCTATGGTCATCGGGCCAACGCCCTTCGGCACCGGCGTGATGGCGCCCGCCAAAGGCAGAGCGCTCTCGAAATCCACGTCGCCGACCAGGCGCGTCTTCCCCTCGCCGGCATCGACGCGGTTGATGCCGACATCGATGACGGTCGCGCCCGGCTTCAGCCAGTCGCCCTTGACCATCCGCGGTCGGCCTACGGCGGCGACGACGATGTCGGCGCGGCGCACGACATCGGCCAAGTCGCGGGTGCGGCTATGGGCAATGGTGACGGTGCAGCTTTCGCGGAGCAGTAACTGCGCCATCGGCTTGCCGACAATGTTGGAGCGGCCGATCACCACCGCGTCCAGGCCGGACAGATCGCCGAGACGATCCTTGAGCAGCATGAGGCAGCCGAGCGGTGTGCAGGGCACGAAGCTGTCGAGCCCGCTCGCCAGCCGGCCGGCATTGACCGGGTGAAAGCCGTCGACGTCCTTGGCCGGGTCGATCGCCTCGATCACGGCCTGCTCGTCGATCTGCTTGGGCAAAGGCAGCTGGACGAGAATGCCGTCGACGGTGGCATCGGCGTTCAGCTGGCGGACGAGCGCGAGCAGGTCGTCCTGCGACGTGTCGGCGGGCAGCTTGTGCTCAAAGCTGAGCATGCCGGCTTCGACCGTGGCCTTGCCCTTGGAGCGGACATAGACCTGGCTCGCCGGGTCTTCGCCGACTAGCACGACGGCGAGCCCCGGCGCGCGGCCGGCGCGGTCGCGAAAGGCGGTCACGCCCTCCGCCACGCGTCCACGCAGGCCTGCCGCGAATGCAGCGCCGTCGATGATCGCTCCCTGGCTCACGCCACGCAGACGCTCATGAAAAGGCGCGGCATCAAGACCTGTTGAATGATCGAGAGCAGCAGCAACACGACCAGCGGCGACAGGTCCAGCGCGCCCAGATCGGGCATGATCCGGCGGATCGGCCGGTAGAGCGGCGCCGTCATCCGGTCGAGCGCGTAAAGGACCGTCCGGACGAAGTCGCTGTGCACGTTGATCACGTTGAAGGCGACCAGCCAGGAAAGGATCGCCTGGATGATGATGATCCACCACAAGGCATTCAGCAGAATCTGGAGGATTTGGGCGAGCGCGCACATCAGGTTAGGGTCCCCGCGAAAGTCGTTACGGCCGATTAGCCATATAGGGCGGCAAAGTCAGGCCCGCACCAGTGTGCCAACACCGGCCTTGGTGAAGATTTCCAAGAGCACCGCATGCGGTACGCGGCCGTCGAGGATGACGGCGGCGTCAACGCCGTCCTCTACGGCGCGCAGGCAGGTTTCGAGCTTGGGGATCATGCCGCCGCTGATCGTGCCGTCCTCGCGCAGCCGCTGGATGTCGGCGGGGACGAGGTCGGTCAGCAGCTGCCCCTGCTTGTCCAGTACGCCCGCGACGTCGGTCAGCAGGAACAGGCGGGCAGCGCCCAATGCGCCCGCGATCGCACCCGCCATGGTGTCGGCGTTGATATTGTAGGTCTCACACTCCGGCCCGACGCCGATCGGCGCGATCACCGGGATCATGCCGGCGATTTCGAGATGGTCGATCAGCGTGCGGTCGACCGCGACCGGCTCGCCGACGAAACCGAGGTCGACCAAAGTCTCTTCGTCCCGCTCAGGATCATAAACATAATGTTCGAGCTTGGCGGCGCGGAGCATGTTGCCGTCCTTGCCCGAAATGCCGACCGCCTTGCCGCCGGCCTGGCCGATCAGCGCGACCAGTTCCTTGTTGATCGCGCCCGACAGGACCATTTCAGCGACATCGGCGGTCTGTTCGTCAGTGACGCGGAGGCCGTCGACGAACTCCGACTTCACGCCCAATTTCTTCAGCATCGACCCGATCTGCGGGCCGCCGCCATGGACCACCACCGGATTGATGCCGACCGCCTTCAGCAGCACGATATCTTCGGCGAAGCTGGCCGCGACCGATGGGTCGCCCATCGCATGGCCGCCATATTTCACGACGAAGGTCTGGCCGGCATAACGCTGCATATAGGGCAGCGCCTCGATCAGGATTTCGGCGCGGGAGATCAGGTTGGCGGGATCAGTCACGGCGCGGACCCTCATGCACGATCAAGCCGGCGCCCGATGGCGACAAGCAGGTAGATGACGGGCGGCACCAGCAGCGCCGACAACACGACCTTGGCGAGCATCTGGCCCAGCAGCAGCTGGCCGATGGGGAAGACGCCGTAGAAGGCGATCATCACGAACAGCAACGTGTCGACGATCTGGCTGAGCACCGAGGCGACGCCCGCGCGCAGCCAGAGCAGCTGGCTGCCTTCCTTGCCCTTCAGCGCCGAGAAGATGGTGACATTCAGCGTCTGCGACACGCCATAAGCGATGATGCCGCCCAGCCAGATCCGGGGCGTGCCGCCCATGATCATCTGGAAAGCGTCGCGACGTGCCGGGTCCATTTCCTCGGACGCCGGGATAGCCAGCACCACGATCGACAGCAGCAGCGACGCGATCAGGGGCACGAAGCCGATCTGCACCAGCCGGTTGGCGATGTGCCGCCCATGGAGTTCGGCCACCGCGCTCGACGTGACGACCAGCAGCAAAAAGGCGAAAATGCCCGCCTCTACCGCGAGCGGCCCCAGTGCGACCTGCTTGTTGCCGAGCACGCCCGCGATGCAGACCATGCCGCCGTAGAAGATCGAAAGAGCGAAAAGCGACGGCGAGAGCGCCGGGCGGGGATCGTTCATGAGCGGCTGGTAGTGGGTTTGTTCCCTCGGGGAAAGAGAGTCGCTCGTCCTGAGCGGAGGCCGCAGGCCGTAGTCGAAGGGCGCGGGTGCAGCGCCCCTCGACTTCGCTCGGGACGAGCGGATTTGCTGCAAACTGCTATTTCTCCACGCCCTTCACCTTCCCCCATTGGCGCGCCGCCGTGTAGCCGAGGTAGCCCGTGCCGAAGAGGGCGTAGAGCGGCTCGGGCAGGGCGTTCAGGTAAGCCGTCATGCCGCGGGCCAAGGCTTCGGCGGTGTGCGGCGACAGGGCGCTGAGCAGGCCCATCGGGATCGACCAGAGCAGCAGCACGTACATGACGTAGAGGAAGCTCGGCCGGGCGCGGCTGGTCCATGGGTCGGGCGATTGCGCCTCGGCGACGATCGCCGAGAGCTGCGCCTTCACGGTCTCCAATTCCTGGCTGCCCTGCAGGCGCAGAAGTTCGAGCTTGGCGGCGTCGCGCGCCTTGGGGTCAGGGATGAGCTTGTCGATCAGGCCGGCAATGGGGCCAATCAGGGTTTCGAGGAGGGGCATCAATAGTCTCCCAAAGTCACGAAAGTCACACCACGTGCGGGTTTGGTGCGAGAAATCAGCCGATACGATTGGCGAGCCAGCCGTAGAGAAAGGCCTCGTTGGCGGGACGAGTCTCTGCGAGGCGGAGATAGCGTTCGCCCTGCAGCGCTTCCAAAGCCTTGAGGAGCACGGTCTCGCCCGCCGAACCGCGCGCGCGGACGAAGCCGGTAAGCGCCGCCAGCGTGGCAGGACCGATCAATCCATCGACGGCAATGTCGGCATAGTCGCGGGCGCCACGGTTGAGTGCGTTCAGCGCACGCTGGAGGAAGGCAGTGGCGACCTTCGGGCCCATATTGACGCCGGTATCGAACAGCTCGGCGGCGATGCGCGGCGCGTGTTGCGCCACGGCGTCATAACGCGGCTGGTGCCAGTAGAGACGGCGATAGATGGTGGCTGCGGTGGCGCGGGGCAGGCGGCGCATGTCGCCGGTCCAGCCATTGGTGCGCGCAACGGCTTGGGTGATGCCGAAGTTGGTGGGGCCGCCCCGATCGGCGGGATGGTTCACATAGCCGCCTTCACGGTCCAGCAATTCGTCGATCAACGTGTCGATAGTCATGGTCAGTCTCCCGGTTGCGAGTCGAGAGACTAACCAAATCGGTTACATGTAGGACAGTGAATTCGCACTTTCGTCATTGCGAGCGTAGCGAAGCAATCCAGTTGCGAGCGTGGAACTCCTGGATTGCTTCGTCGCTACGCTCCTCGCAATGACGGGGTGGTGTCACGCGATTTCGCGGCCGATCAGCATGGCGCCGATCTTGCGCGAGCTGCCGTCGTGGAAGCCGACTTCGGCCTCGAATTGGCGCGGGTTGGCGAAGGTGCCGAACATCATGTCGTAGAGCGGTAGGTCGCCATAGTTGTTGGCATGGTGGCCGCGCTTGTGGTGCAGCGAATGACTTTCCGGCCGCTGCACGAGATAGCCGAGCCAGCGCGGCGTGCGCACGTTCATGTGCTGGAACATCGAACAGAAGGTCGCGAGCACGTTGACGATCAGCGCCGCTTCACCGCTCAGGCCGAAGCCCAGCACCAGCGCCACGCTGGTGAAGAAAGCAAAGCCCAGAGTGTCCAGCGGATGGAAGTAAAAGGCGCCCCACACGTCGAGCCGCTCCGCGCTGTGATGCATCTGGTGGAACCAGCGCCACAGGAGAGGCGTGTTGTGCATCGTCCGGTGCCAGGCATAGATGAAAAACTCGAGCACCAGGAAGCCGCCCGCGACCTGCACCCAGAAGGGCAGCTGCGATGCATCGACGAGCTGATACTGACCGAGCCAGGCATCCCAGCCAAGCGGCGCCAGCGTCGCGACGACGAAATAGAGCAGGGTAAAGGCGAGGCCTTGTAGCCGCCAGCCGCGGACCTCAGGCCAGGACTGGGCGCGCCCGCCCAGCTCCAGCAGCACGAAGCCGCCGAACAAGGCCAGTGCGATCCAGTGATACAATCCGAACACGTCTAAAATCCCCTCGGCGCTGTTGCGATCAGGGGGCGGAACTAGTCGCGGGCGCCGTCTTCTTCCTAGCAGGAACGCGGTCGCTTTTCATCCGCCGTGGAGAAAAGCCCGTAGCTGTGATAGCTTAGCGTGGATTTCGGGGGCGGATGAACGACGATGGTCCAGCGGGTAATCGAGAAAACCAAACCGGGAGTACAGTTGGCGCCCGAACTTCGTACCAAGGGTGAACGGACGCGCGAACGCATCCTCGACGTCGCGCAGGACGCGATCATTCATAAGGGCTTCGCCGCGACGTCGATCGAGGAGCTTGTCGAGGCGGCGGGGATCACCAAGAGCGGCTTTTTCTACCATTTCCGCGACAAGAATGACCTGGCGCGCCAGCTGTTCGAACGATTCATGGACGAGGACAATGCGATCCTCGACACGCTGACGACGCGGGCGCGGACCCTTTCCGAGGATCCGCTGCAGAGCCTGCTGATCTTCCTGAACCTCTATGCCGAGACGATGGACGAGATGCCCGACCTGCACCCGGGCTGCCTGGTCGCGGCGATCACCTATCAGGAGCAGATGTTCGATCGCGAAGTGCGGCAGATGAACCGCGAATCGGTGCTGGGCCTGCGCGCGCGCTTCCGAGAATGGCTGGACGAGATCGGCCGCAAGCATCCGCCTAAGATCGCGACGGACCTGGACGCGCTGGCGGACCAGCTGACGACCGTCGTCGAGGGATCGATCATCCTGTCGAGAGCGCTCGCCGACCCCGGGCTGATGGGCCGGCAGATGCGGCTGTTCCGCGATCATGTGAAACTGATCTTCGGCGCATGAAGCTGGCGCTGTTGCAGCGGGCTGCACCGCTGCTGGGACTGGTGGCGGCGGCCTGTTCGCCCTTGTCCGCCTTCAACTCGGTTATGCCGAAGGACGCCGGTGGAAAGCTGACGGCGGCGGGCCTGGCCTATGGCGAGGGGCCGCGGCGACGGCTCGATGTCTATGTACCCAGAAAAATAGGGGACAGTCCCCATTTTTTGCGGCCAGTGATCGTCTTCTTCTATGGCGGGTCCTGGAACTCGGGCGACCGGCGCGGCTATTCCTTCGTCGGCAGGGCGCTGGCGGCGCGCGGCTTCGTGACGGTCATTCCCGATTACCGGCTGGTGCCGGAGGTCACCTATCCGGGCTTTGTCGAGGACGGCGCGGCGGCGGTACGCTGGGTGCGGGCGCATGCAAAGGACTATGGCGGCGACGGCGAGCGGATCGTGCTCGCCGGTCACTCGGCGGGCGCCTACATCGCCGCTATGTTGGCCGTGGATACGCGCTGGCTGGGCGCCGATCGGAAGGCGGTGCGGGGGCTCGCCGGGCTGGCCGGGCCCTATGACTTCGTGCCGTTCACGGTGGGCGCGTCCCAGGCGGCGTTCGGCCGGTGGCCCGACGCCGCCGAGACCCAGCCGGTCACCCATGCCGATGCCACCGCCCCGCCCGCGCTGCTGCTGACCGGCGCGGGGGACACGACGGTCAAGCCGCGCAACAGCGAAGCGCTGGCGGCGAAGCTCCGGGCGGCGGGCGTTTCGGCCGAAGTAAAGCGCTACCCGGACGTGGCGCACATCGGCATATTGACCGCGATCGCCAAACCGTTCCGCGGCAAGGCGCCGGTCGTGGCGGACGTGGCAACGTTCGCGGAGCGAGTGACTCAATAGTGTTCCCCGGCGAAGGCCGGGGCCCAGGTCCGCGCACTCGGCTGGGCCCCGGCCTTTGCCGGGGAACAGCTCCTAGCGCTCCACATCCTCCTTCAGCCGGGTCAGCAGTGCCGCGGCGCGTTCGGCGTGGGGGCCGATCCAGCGTTCGTGAATCTGCTGGATGGGCACGGCGTTCAGGTGGTTCCAGCGTTCGCGCCCGCGCCGTTCGGGGATGATCAGCTCCGCCTCTTCCAGCACCTTGATGTGCTGCATCACCGTGCAGCGATCGAGCTCGGGGAAGTGCGCGCAGAGCATGCCGGTGGTGAGCGGCTGGTCGCGCAGATCGTCGAGAATCTGGCGGCGGATCGGCGCGGCCAGAGCCTTGAACACCCGGTCGTGGCGGTCGCTGATTGACATGTCATGAAAACATAACATATTAGTCGCCGCCTGCCAAAGAGGAAGAGACATGGAGCTCAAGTTCCGTATCGCCGGCCGCATCGCCAAGCCGGTCGAGCAGGTGTTCGAGGCGGTCGCCGATCCCGGCCAGCTGTCGTGTTACTTCACTACCGGCGGCGCCAAGGGACGGCTCGAGACCGGCGCCACGGTAACGTGGGACTTTCACGATTTTCCCGGCGCCTTTCCGGTGCAGGTGATCGAAGTGGTCCCGAACGAGCGCATCGTCCTGGAATGGCAGGCGCATGAAGGGGCGGGCGAGAGCGGGAGCGCGGCGGACTATAGGACGCGCGTCACGATGGCTTTTGCACCCCTCGATGACGGCCGCACGCTGGTGACGATTTCGGAGCAGGGCTGGCGCGAGAGCGAGCAGGGGCTCGCCGGCTCCTATGGCAATTGCGAAGGCTGGACGCAGATGCTGTGCGCGCTGAAGGCCTGGCTCGAACACGGCATCAACCTGCGCCAGGGCTTCTACAAGTAACTCGTCATGCCGGATCAAGTCCGGGGTGACGAGGAAAAGCGGTTCGGCTCGATTTGCGAGCGGGTCGCGCCCACGTCCGGAAAGGCGCTGCCGGTCACCAAGGCTTCGACGATCTCCGCCATGGCCGGCGCGGTTTGCAGGCCATAGCCGCCCTGGCCTGCCAGCCAGAAAAATCCCTGCGCGTCCGGCGCAAAGCCGGCGACGGGCACGCGATCGGCGGCGAAGGTCCGCAGGCCCGCCCATTTGTGGGTGAAGCGTCCGACCTCCAACGTGGTGAACTCGGTCACCCGGTGGGCGGCGACGGCCATGTTATATTCGTCCGGTTGGGCGTCGCAGGGGTCGTCGCGATTCTCGTCGACCGGCGAGGCGATCAGCCGGCCCGCGTCGGGCATGAAATAGAGATGGTCGACCGCCGTTTTGACGAACGGCCAATCGCGCACGTCCGTAGCGGGCGGCGCGTCGAAGCCGATGATCGTGCGGCGCAGCGGCGTCAGGCCGAGCGGCCGCACGCCGGCCATGGTGGCGACGCGGTCAGCCCACGCGCCGGCGGCGTTCACCAGCACCGGCGCCTCGTAGCTGACGCCGGCCTCCGTTCGCACCTGCCAGCGGGGGCCGATGCTCGCGACCCGGGCACCGGTGACGATCTCTCCGCCCGCTGCCTTGATTCTGCGCACATAGCCCTGGAGCAGCGCGTTGGGCTCAAGGCGAAGGCCCTCGCGGTGGACGAAGGCGCTGACGACCGCATCCGGCGCCCAGCGCAGTGCCGGGCAGAAGCGAGCGGCGCTCGTCTCGTCCACCCGCTCGACCGCACCGCTCAAGGTGCGCGTGATCCGCTCCAGCTCGGCAAGCGCCGGCAGCATCGCTTCGTTGGCGATGAACATGGCCGGCATGATCCGGGCGAGCGCCCCGAAGCCGTCAGGCGGATCGAGGAAGAAGGCGCGGCTGTGCGCGGTCAGCGCTCGCACCGTCTCGCCGCCGATACCGAAATGCGAAAAGGTCGCGCTGCGTCCGGAGCTGTGGAAGCCGAGCGCGTCCTCCGCCTCCAGCAGCAACACGCGGCCATGCTTCGCAAGCGCGGCTCCGGCCGACAGCCCGGCCACGCCGCCGCCGATGATGAGGAAGTCTGCTGTTTTGGTCACCATCGCTCCGTCCGGCCTGAGCTTGTCGACGGCCTGCTTTTCTTGCTTGATGCTCTAGGAAGAAGAACTGGGCTTCGACAAGCTCAGCCCGAACGGAGTGGGGTTCATGCGTAAAGCCTTAGTGTCCATTCTAGCAGCCACACTCCTCGCCAGCGCGGCGCCGCTGCCGGCCCATGACGTCGTGATCCGGGGCGGCACCATCTATGACGGTTCGGGCGGCGCGCCGTTCGTGGGCGATGTGGCGATCAAGGGCGAGCGGGTCGTTGCGGTCGGGCGCGTGACCGGACGCGGCTCACGCGAAGTGGATGCCAATGGCCTCGCTGTCGCGCCGGGCTTCATCAACATGCTGAGCTGGGGAACGGAGTCGCTGATCGAGGACGGGCGCGGGCAGAGCGACATTCGCCAGGGGGTCACGCTCGAAGTGATGGGCGAGGGCCATTCGATGGGCCCGCTCAACCCAACGATGAAGGAGAAGGAGCTGCGCCGGCAGAGCGACGTCAAATATCCGATCAGCTGGACCAGCCTGGGCGAGTATCTGGCTTTTCTGGAGAGGAAGGGCGTGTCGCCCAATGTGGCGAGCTTCGTCGGCGCGACGACGGTGCGGGTGCATGAGCTGGGCGAAGGGGATGTCGATCCGACGCCGGAGCAACTAGACCGGATGCGGGCGCTGGTCCGGCGCGCGATGAACGAAGGCGCGATGGGCGTCGGATCGTCGCTGATCTATGCGCCGGCCAACTTTGCGGAGACGCCCGAGCTGGCGGCGCTCGCGACGGAGAGCGCCAAGTGCGGTGGCATGTATATCAGCCATATCCGCGACGAAGGGCCGCGGCTGCTGCAAGCGATCGACGAGCTGATCGCCATTGCCGAGCAGTCGAAGAGTCCGGCGGAAATCTATCACTTCAAGCAATCGGGCCGCGAGCATTGGCCGAAGATCGACGCGGCGATCGCGCGCGTGGAGGCGGCGCGCGCGCGCGGGCTGCGCATCACAGCCGACATGTACACTTACCCGGCAAGCTCGACCGGCTTCGACGCGGCGATGCCGCTGTGGATCCAGGCAGGCGGTATCGAATCTTGGGTCGAGCGGCTGAAGGACCCGGCGCAGCGGGCGCGGGCACTTGCGGAGATGCGCCGTTCGGATGACCACACTGCAAAATTGGTGGTGGAAGAGCCCGAAAAGGTGCTGCTGCTTGCCTTCAAGACCGAGCGGCTGAAGCCGCTCACCGGCAAAACGCTCGCCGAAGTGGCCCGCGCGAGGGGCAAGTCGCCAGAGGAGACAGCGGCCGACCTGATCGTCGAGGACGGCACCCGCATCCAGGTCGCCTACTTCGCAATGAGCGAGGAGAACGTGCGGCGGCACGTCGCCTTGCCCTGGATGAGCTTCGGCTCCGACGCGGAGGCGCAGGCGCCCGAAGGCGTGTTCTTGAAATCGAGCACGCACCCGCGCGCCTATGGCAATTTCGCGCGCGTGCTCGGCAAATATGTGCGCGACGAAAGGGTGCTGACGCTGCAGGAGGCGGTGCGGCGGATGACCGGATTTCCCGCCGCCAATCTGGGGCTGAAGGACCGCGGACTGCTGAAGGTCGGCTATCATGCCGACCTCGCGATCTTCGATCCGAAGACGATCGCCGACCGCGCCACCTTCGCCCGCCCACAGCAATATGCGACCGGCATGCGCCACGTCTTCGTGAACGGCGTCCAGGTGCTGAAAGACGGCGAGCACACCGGCGCAAAGCCCGGCCGCTTCGTCAAAGGACCGGGCACGGGACGCTGCCTGGGCTGATCCAGGCCAGGAACCGCCCTCATCGCTGTTCGTTTTGGCGCCCGGTTCTCAACAGACCGGGAGTATTGATTATGAACCTCAGGAACATGCTGTGGGGGGCCGCGCTTTCGGGCGCTTTGCTGGCCGCGACGGCGGCACCGGCAGCCGATCAGGACACGCGCGCCAAGGCCGCGATCGCGGAAGCTTCCGCCAAGGTCGAGGCGGCGCTGGCGGCGAAAGGTGGCACGGGCAGTGCCGCGCTGACTACCGAGGCGCAGGCGAGCTTGCGCGAAGCGCGCGAGCATATGGGCAAGGACAATGAAATGCAGGCTATTCAGGCCGCTCAGAAGGCGTCGCAGCTCGCCGACCGGGCGCTGGCCGAGGCGCGCACCACCGAGGCAGCGGCGGCCGAGACCCAGGCCAGCACGCAAGCGGCGGTGAGCGCTGCCCAGCAGGATGCGGCGGCGGCGAATGCTCGTGCCGAGGCGGCGCAGGCAGCGGCGTCGCAGGCAGCGGCCGATGCGGCAGCGGCCCGTGCCACGGCGGCGACCGCAGTGGCCCAGCCTGCGCAGACCACCGTCACCACCTCAACCGAAACTCAGGGCAGCAGCGTGACCTCGGGTTCCGGCACGGTGACCAAGGCCAAGCGCCCGGCCCGCCGCACCACCACGACGCGGCGCACGACGACGGCGGCCACGCCGAAGGTGAAGACCACGACGACGGTCACCACCGACCCGAAATAAGGCGATCAGTCCTGGCCGAGCGGAAAGCGCATCGCGCAACGCCGCTCGGCCGGCAGACCTTGGCGGGATTCTTTCGCTCTGATGCCGGCGAGCCGGGCATTGAGCGCTCTAGGCGGCACTTCCTTAAAGCCCAGCCGGGCATAGAAGGGCGCGTTCCAGGGCACGTCACGGAAGGTCGTCAGAGTCACCCCGGTCAGCGCGTCATTCTCCGCGCGCGTCAGGGCAGCCTGGATCAGCGCTCGGCCAATCCCGATGCCCTGTTTTTCAGGCAGCACAGAAAGTTCGACGATGTGAAGCTCCGGGCCGGCGCGCTCGGCGGCGAGGAAGCCGACGAGGCGATCTTTTTCCCCGGCAACCCAGCAATGGCCCTGCGCGATCAACAGGCGATACGCGGCTTCGGCCATCGGTTCGCCATCCGCGATCCACGCCAAATCGGGCAGCGCGCGGAAGAGCGCACCCGCCGCCCGTTCGATCGCCGGCAACGCTGCCGCGTCTTCCGCTTTTGCGATTCTGATGGAGAGAGACATGGGCCGCTCTAGCGTCGGCGCTTGCGCCAGTCGAGCGAGCGGCGATTGAGCTGATGCAGGTCTTCGCTACCATCGGCACAAGCCTCTCCGAGCTGCACGGCGCGGGCAAGGAGCGCCGAATCGGCATGGGCGTAGGCGGGGCGCTTGGGCAGGAAATCATACCAGACGCCGCCGCATGCATTGTCGAGCAGGATGCGCTGGAAGCAATGATCCTGGTCGACCGGCCAGCAGCGTTGCCGGGCCAGCGCGGGCAGTCGCGTGCGCGTCAGTTCCAGCCAGCGGGCCTCGAGCGCGGCGCGGTCCATGCCGCTTCCTTGCCATTTGCCGGAAAGTCGCGAAAGCAGGCTGGATGTTGAAAGCGTTGCTGTCACCCCCGGGACGAATCCTGATCGCGCTGATCGCCGGGCTGCTGCTCGGCATCATGGCGGCCGGCTATGGCGATGAGGGCTGGACAGGGTTGGCGCTGACGGTTGGTGAGACGGTCGGCGGGCTGTGGCTCGATGCGCTGCGCATGACGATCGTGCCGCTGCTGGTCTCGCTGCTAGTCACCGGCATCTCCGCCAATGCCGAGGCGGCGCGGGCCGGCGGCATCACCGCGCGCGCGGTTGCGATGTTCGCCATCTGCCTGGTGAGCTCGGCGACTTTGGCGGCGATCATGATCCCTTCGCTGCTCTCGGTCTTTCCACTCTCGCCGGAGAGCGCCGCCGCCTTGCGCACGGCGCTCGGCCAGGCGCCGCCCACGCCGACGGATACGCCCGGCATCGCCCAGTTCCTCCGCTCGATCGTGCCGACCAATCCGGTCGCGGCGGCCGCAAGCGATGCGATCCTGCCGCTGATCCTGTTCACGGCCGTGTTCGGCTTTGCCGCGACACGACTGCCCGAAGAGCCGCGCCGGCTGCTGACCGGCTTCTTCGCGGCAGTCGTCGAGACGATGCTGATCATCATCAACTGGGTGCTGTGGCTGGCACCGATCGGTGTGTTCGCGCTGGCCTTCGTGGTCGGCGGCAGAGCGGGCGTGGGCGCGTTCGGCGCGCTTATCCATTACATCCTGATCGTGTCGAGCGTCGGCGTGGTGATCTGGATCGCTGGCTTCGTGATCGGACCCGTGCTGGGAAGGCGGCCGTTCGGCACCTTCCTGAAGGCGGCGGCGCCGAGCCAGGCGGTCGCTATCTCCACCCAGTCTTCGCTCGCCAGCCTGCCGTCGATGCTGCGTGGAGCCGAGCGCATGGGCGTGCCGGTCAGCGCAGCCGGCGTGGTGCTGCCGCTCGCAGTCGCGATCTTTCGGGCGACGGGACCGGCGATGAACCTCGCGGTGGCGCTGTACGTCGCCCATTGGGCGGGGATGGAGCTGACGCCGACCCAATATGCGGCGGGAATCTTCACCGCTTCGATTACCACCCTGGGCGCGGTCAGCCTGCCGGGGCAGGTGAGCTTCGTCACCTCGATCGCGCCGATCTGCGCCGCGATGGGCGTGCCGATCGAACTGCTCGGCATATTGATCGCGGTCGAGACCATCCCGGACATTTTCCGCACGCTTGGCAATGTCAGCATGGACCTAGCGGTGACTTCAACAGTCACGCGGGGGCTGGACGAGACCGAAGCCGATGCGGCGCTGGAGCGGTTTGTCGAGGAGCACTGAACGTCATCCCGAACTTGTTTCGGGATAGGGGTTGGGCCAGCATGGACCCAGAGTTCTTGCGGCGAATATCCGTCGCTCAGGAGCTTATCCCGAACCGAGTTCGGGATGACGGGGAGAGTTGATGGCGACGCAGGTGCTGGACGAAGCCGTCGACCGCGATCGGGGGCTGAAGCGCGAGATCGGCACGATCGCCTTTGCCGCGACCATCGTGAACGGCGTCATCGGCGGAGGCATCTTCGCGGCGCCGGCCGCCTTGTCGGGATCGGTGGGCGTGTGGGCGCCGCTGGCGCTGCTCGCCTGCGGGATCGCGATGGGCGCGATCGTGCTGTGCTGCGCCGAGGCCGGCAGCCGGGTGCCGTCGAGCGGCGGCATCTATGCCTATGTGGAAGCGGCATTCGGGCGCGGCTGGGGCTTCGTTACGGGCATGGTGCTGTGGGTCAGTTGCGTGCTGGCGGCAGCCGGAGTCGCGGCCGCCTTCGCCGATGCGATCGTGGCGCTCTACCCGGTCGGCCCGCCCGGCGTACAACGTGTGCTGCTGTTGGTGGGCGTGATGGCGCTGATTGCCGGTGTGAACCTGCGCGGCGCAAAGCTGGGCGCGCGCTTTGCCGCCATCTCATCGGTGATCAAGCTGGCGCCGCTGCTGCTGTTCATCGGCGTGGGCCTGTTCTTCATCGACTTCGACAATCTGCGGCCGACGACGGAGCTGGACCCGGGCTCACTCGGCCGGGCGATGATTCTGTCGATCTTCGCCTTTTCGGGCATCGAAACGGTGCTCGGCGCGAGCGGTGAAGTGGCGCGGCCGGAACGGACCGTGCCGCGCGCGCTGGTGCTAGCGATGAGCATTGTGCTGGTGCTTTACGTCGCGATCCAGATCGTCGCGCAGGGACTGCTCGGCTCGGCGCTGTCGGGCTCAGCCGAGCCGCTGGCGCAAGCGATCGGCGTCGCTTCGCCCGCCCTGGTGCCGGTGATCGCGATCGGAGCGGCGCTGTCGCGAGGCGGCTGGCTGTTCAGCGATGTGATCGGCGCGCCGCGCCTGCTCTTCGCCTTTTCGCGCGACCGGCTGCTGCCGGAGTTTCTCGGCCGCGTGAACGGCGCGCAGGTGCCAGCGAGGGCGATCCTGGTGCATGTCGTGCTGGCGCTGATCCTGGCGCTCGTCGGATCGTTCGGATCCCTGGTGCTGCTGTCCGGCCTGTTTACCGTGCCCATCTATCTCGGCGCGTGCCTGGCCGCGCTGAAGCTCCGCCGGATGGACGTGCGGCTGACCGGCAGTCCTTATGTCGTGCCGGGGCTGGCGCTCGCGGCCGGCATCGGCGTTGCCAGCATGGTCGCGCTGATCGCTCTTGCCCAGTGGATTGAGGTCGTCGGTCTGGCCGCTGCAACGGCGCTCAGCGCGCTCATCTACTGGTTGCGAAAGGGCCGCTCGTCCCGAGCGTAGTCGAGGGGCCTCTGCTCGACTCTACGACTCACGCCCCTCGACTTCGCTCGGGACGAGCGAGCATGTGAAACAACGATTACACTTGTCGTTGGTCGATGGGCGAACGCCGTTCATCGGCCTTTCTCGCGGTTTGCAGATGCGCGGCCCAGGCCCGTCGAAGCTGAAATGCATCGCCGCAAGACCCGATCTAACCAGAGAGTGCGCGGCGGGACGGAAATGCTCCCCGGCCCCTTCCGGACCGCCGCCAAACCAGGCTCCGCCCCCTTCGGAGCCGCCCGACAAGAGCATTCGAAGGAAGGATCACGCCATGTTTACTCGTTTCGTTTCCAAGGCCCTGTTGGCTTCGGCCGCCGCCGGTTTCGCCACTTTCGCCCTGACGCCGGCCCATGCCGAGTTGGGCGCGCCGCGCTCGATCGCGGTGTCCTATGCCGATCTCGACCTCAAGACCGACACCGGCAAGGATCGGCTGAAGCGGCGCGTCGCCTATGCCGCCGAGACGGTGTGCGGCGCGGTGGACGAGTTCTCCTACTTCAACAAGAAGTCGGTCGGTGCCTGCCAGGACCGCGCCATCGCCAACGCCAGCCGCGGCATGGTCGAAGTCTTCGCCAACGCCGAAGGCACGATCCGCGTCGCCGCCAACTAAGTTTCAAAAGAGGTCACTCGGGTCCGGTTGCTTCCCCTCATCTCCGGACCCCTTCCAGGGAGCCCCGGCCTGTCCACCAGGTCGGGGCTTTCTGGCGTTTATCGCCCGGCCATGGCCTTGGCGTGATCGAGATAGGTGCGGCCGATGCGGACTTCGCCGCCCTCGCCCAAGTCGGCGGACCAGACGCCGCCGCCGTCATGCTTCAGGCCACGTATCCGGTCGCGGCGCACGATGGTCGAGCGGTGGAGGCGAATGAACTTGTTCGGGTCGAGCCGCTCCTCGAGCGCGCTGATCGTCTGGTGGAGCAGATAGCTGCGACCGCCCACATGGAGCCGCATATAGTCGCGTTCCGCGTCGATCCGCTCGATATCGTCGGCGGCGATGCGGATCAGCTCGGAGCGGTGCGGTACCCAGAACTCCTGGACGTAATTGGCGGTGGGCGTGCCCGCTTCGGCGGTGCCGCGCCGTTCGAGCACCCGCTCGATGCCGCGCTTCAGCCGGTCCGGAGAGACGGGCTTCAGAAGGTAGTCGACCGCGGCGACGTTGAACGCCTCGACCGCGAAGCTGTCGAAGGCGGTCACGAAGATCACCGCCGGCCGGTGCTTGGCTGAGCCGAGCGCCCGCGCGACGCCCATGCCGTCCAGTTCCGGCATTGAGATGTCGAGCAGCAGCGCCTCGGGCTCCAGCGCCTCGGTCATGCGCAAGGCGGCGAGGCCATCGGAGGCGGTGCCGACCAGGTCAATCAGCGGCTCGCGGGCGCACAGCACCTGCAGGCGCTCGATCGCGAGCGGCTCATCATCGACGATCAGGGTACGGACAGGCTTGTTTTCACTCATCAACCGCGGGTTTCGAGCGAAGTCGCGAATCGGTCAAGTGCCGAAGGTCAGCAGCCGTTCCTGACCTCGGGCATGGCCACGGTGACCTGATAGCCGCCTTCCTTTGGCGCATGTGTCACCACGCCCGCGCGGCTGCCGAAGCGGGCCTGGAGCCGGTCGCGGACATTGGCGAGGCCGACACCGGTGCCGTGATCGTCGGCGCTGGCGGGGCCCTTGCCGTCATCTGCGACGGTCAGCACCAGCTTGCCGCGTTCGCTTCGCGCGGTGATCGAGATGGTGACCGGCCGGTTCACGCCAGACACGCCATATTTGATCGCGTTCTCGACCAGCGGCTGGAGGATGAGGCCCGGCACGCAGAGCGTCATCAGCTCCTCCGGCACGTCGATCTCGGTCTTCAGCCGCTCCGGGAAGCGCACCGCCTCGATATCGAGGTAAAGGCGCTGCAGCCGCACTTCCTCGGCAAGCGGCACATCGTCCATCGGGTCTCCGGACAGGCTGGTCCGGTAGAAGGTCGACAGGTTCATGATCATCGACTCGGCCTCGTTGTTGCGGCCGGTCATCACCAGCGACGAGAGCGAGTTCAGCGTGTTGAACAGGAAGTGCGGATTGACCTGGTAGCGCAGAGCGCGGATTTCCGCTTCCTTCGCGGCCTGGGCGAAGCCGGCGACGCGCCGCTCCGCCTCGCGCGTCTCGGCTGCATAGGAGATGGCGAGGTAAAGCGCCGACCAGGCGGAGAGGAAGAAATAGCGCGACACCGCGACGTCGGCGACATTCTTCCACATCTTGGTGTGGGTCGACATCTCGCGGATCATCGCCTGATCGGTGTGGATGTCCTCCGGCCGATACAGGTTGAACATATAGTAATTGGTCAGCGCGATCGCGATCGCCGCCGGTATCGCGGCCACGAAGGCTACCGCGATGCGAGTGCCGAACGGCCGGTCGTCGGCACGGCGCAAGATGAAATAGAGCAGGAACGTGATGCCGATCCCCGCGGCGGTAACCACGAGGCGACGCTGCGCCATTTCGACCTGGTCCGGCCATCCCGTGATCAGCGACTGGGTGGTCGCGATCAGCACATAGAACAGCCAGAAGCCGAGAATTGAATAGATCGCGACCTCGAGGCCGACGCGGGTGTTGCGCCGGCGGTCGCTGGTATCTTCTGCCATTACGCCCAGTCTAACGCTCCAGACGCTGGAGCGCGACTTGGCGTCGCGCCCCCGGTCGAACCGGAGGGCGGGTTCATCGAAGGGCAGCAGGAAACCCCCGTCCGGCTGGTTCGTTACGGATGTGTTGGCAGACATCAAACGGAGTGATCCCATGCCAGAGACTGGAACTCAAGACGCAGGCACGCGCGATCCCCGGCAGGACGCGCATCAGGACAAGTCGATCGAGCGGCGGCTGCAGCGCGATCCTTTCGATGCAGACGCCAAGGTGGATGCCGGCTCAGACGAGTCGATGGATGCCTCCGACCCGCCGGCCGCGGCTGCTCCGGGCAGCCAGGAACCCGCGCCGTCGTCCGGTTATGACGAAGCGGCGGAGCGGGCAAATCTGCAACAGTAAGCTGCTTATCCACTGATTTCATTGCGCGGCGAAGGCGTTCGTCGCAACCTGTGTTGCGTTGCAACAGGCTTTCTGGTTCGATTCTGATCGGGGCTGTGATGCAGTTAACGGCGCGTAAAGCACCGGGGCTGCATAACGGTACGGGCAAAAGGTCGGAGTAGAGAGCATGGCGAGCAAGGTCGGCCCCGCTGCGGGCGCGATGTCCCTGGTCGAGATGAAGGAGTTTGCGAGCTTCCCTGCGGGAACGCAGCGCTACATCCGCCGCGCCCTCGATATCGGCCTCGAACGCCATGATGCCGTGAAGCTCTGGTCGCGCGACGTGGTCGAGGCGGCGAGCATCAAGGCCCAGGCCAAGATGTATGAGCGGCTGGAGGAAGTCCGCGCGCTGGTGCCGGACGATAGCGGCCTGGACGCGGTCGAGCCCTTCATGATGCCGCTGGTGACGCTGTCGGCATTCGACCTGGGGCAGGGCCGGATCGAGACTTTCTCGGCCTATCGCTTCTTGTACGAGCGCCTGATCGGGCCAGGCGTGCGCCCGTGGCTGCCGAGCGCCTTCTGCGCTGCCGCCGCCCTGCCGCATCTCCATCCGGACAAGCGCCGCAAGTTGCTTCAGTCGATCAGCGAAGCCGCTGCGACCGCGCCGGGCTGGTCGAGCCGTGCCCCCGCCTTCTACCCGCAATGGGTGGACAAGGTGGAGCCGGTCGCGAACTGAGCCGTTCCCCGGCGCAGGCCGGGGCCCAGCGGCGGACATGTGGACCCCGGCCTACGCCGGGGGGCATGCGCCTTAATCGTTCCGAATGCGGCTTTCGCAGACAGGGCGCACCTCCAACGCACCCACCTGCACCTCCGTCGAACGGGAAAATACAGCGCGAGTGGCGGATGTCACAGCGCCGCTCCGTCTTACGTCTAGACAGCGTTGTCAGACACCACGGAGACCAAGAATGCTGTTTCACCTGTCGATCGAAGGCGATGATCCGAAGCGCACCGCCGAAGTGCTCGCCGAGATCTGGGGCGGGGTGGCGATGCCCTTTCCGCCGGTCGCGGAAGGGTCATGGATGGCGTTTCACGGCGCCGACAATGGCACGATGATCGAAGTCTATCCGCGCGGCACCGACCTGGCTTATGGCGAGCAGGGCGCGCTTGGGCTGCCCAAGGGGGACCGCCGCGCGAGCGCGACGCACTTCGCGATGTCGACCGACAAGACCATCGAGGAGATCTACGCCATCGCCGAGCGCGAGGGCTGGCACGCCCAATATTTCAGTCGCGCCGGCCTGTTCGGCGTGATCGAAGTGTGGATCGACGGCTGCCAGATGATCGAAGTGCTCACCCCCGAGATGGAGCGCGAATATCTCGACACCGTTACCATCCAGGGCTGGTCGCGCATGCTGGAGACCGCGGAGCCGCAAAAGCTCGCGGCGTGACGTAAACACGTCGTCATTGCGAGGAGCAAGGCGACGAAGCAATCCACGCGCACCCGACTGGATTGCTTCGCTTCGCTCGCAATGACGAAAGCAGTTCTGAGTTGACCGAACATCATGCCCGGCTCCCCTCGGGCATCCACCTCCCTCTCCCCGACCCCATGCGGAGGTGGGCCCCGCTGCCTGATCCACCCCTTTTTCAGGCGCGGGGCGATGCCGGGGGCGCGTCACCCTCGGCGTGGATCTCCGACACGCGCTGCACCTGCGGATAGGGCATGATCAGCCGTCCGTCGGGCGCTGCCGTGTAGCTGGTCTGGGTCGGGTAGGCGAAGCTGATCCCTTCCTCGGCGAAGCGCTTCAGGATCGCCATGCCGACCGTGTGCCGGCCTTCGAAGAAGGTCTCGTAATCCTCCGCGTGCACGTCGAACTCCAGATCGAAATCGATCGAACTGGCGGCGAAGTTGATGAAACCTGCGCGCACGAAGCTGTGGCCGGCCGTTTCGACGACCTCCCTGAGAATGCCCGGCAGCGCCGCCGCTTTCTCCGGCGGCAGCTGGTAAACCAAGCCCAGCACGAACTTGGCGCGGCGATGTTCCAGCCGCGTATTGTTGCGGATTTCCTTGTCGAGCAGGTTCTTGTTGGAGATGATCCGCTGCTCGCCGGTGACCGAACGGAGGCGCGTCGACTTGAGCCCGATCGCCTCGACCGTGGCGTTGGTCTGGTCATAGGCGACCGAGTCGCCGCGGCGGAACGGCCGGTCGAACAGGATCGACAGCGCCGCGAACAGGTCGGCGAAAATGCCTTGTGCGGCGAGGCCGATGGCGATGCCGCCGATGCCGAGACCGGCGACCAAGCCAGTGACGTTCACGCCCAGATTGTCGAGGATGACGACGCCCGCGAGGATGAACAGCGCGACCGTGACCAGCAGGCGGATGATGTTCATCGCGCTGCTCAGCGCCTCGTGCTCGCCCATTCGGGTGCGATGCTCGACAATGCCGAGAATGATCTCGCGCGCCCAAATGGCGACTTGGAAAACGGCGACCACGGTGAAGACGAAGTCGATCGTGTTCTCGACCAGCTCGGGCGGCTGGGAGAAGCCGTCGACCAGCTTGGCGGCCGCGACGATGATGAAGAGGTTGCCGGTCTTGTCGATGGCGCGGCCCATGATCGTGGCCCAGCCGGTACCGCTCTGATCCTGGCGGCAGAGACGCCGGCCGAGATTGCGCAGCGCGTGCAACAGGATGACGATGGCGGTGCCCGCGGCGAATCCGATCAGGATCTCCAGCCAATGCTGCTGGAACCAGAGCGCGACGCCGTCCCAGGTGTCGATGAGCTGCTGGCGTGCCGAGCGCGGGGCTGCGGCCGTGTCGGTTTCGTTGATAGCTCTTACTCCATCGATCAGGCGGCGGCGCGAAGCTCCTCGCGTGCCTCTGCCAACTGGTCGAGAAATGCAATCAGACCGCGTTCGTAACGGTCTAGATAGCGGGTGGTGCGCGGCAGGCGCATGTTCACGTCCCAAGTCGCCCCGCTCTTGGCGAGATCTATCAGCGCCGGATGAACGTAGGATTTCCGCGCGATCGACGGCGTGTTGCCGAGCTCGTCGGCGACCACCTCAAGCATCTGCTTGAGCGTGACCTTGCCGTGCGTGTCGAACAGGACGCGATAGGCGATGACGCTCGCGCCCCAGGTGCGGAAATGCTTAGCCGTGAAGTCCGCCTGCATCGCGTCCTTGATATATTGGTTGACGTCGGTGGAGGTGACCGGGTGGGTCTGGCCGTCCTGGTCGCACCAGCGAAACAGGTGCTGGCCGCCCAGGTCCTGCATCTTCTTGACGAAGCGCAGCAGCGATCGGTCGCTGATCGTCACCTTCCGCATCTTGCCGGACTTGGCGCGGAACTCGAGCTTGAGCGTGCCCGCCCTAACCGCGGCGTGGCGCTTGCGCAGCGTGGTCGCGCCGAAGCTCTTATTCTCCTGTGCATAAGCCTCGTTGCCGATGCGGACCTTGGAGAGGTCGAGCAGACGCACGACCGCGGCACAGGCCTTGTCCTTGCCCAGGCCGTTCTTCGCAAGGTCCGCCTCGACGCGGGCGCGGAGCGCGGGCAGCATCTGGCCGAAGGCGGAGCAGCGATCATATTTCGCCGCTTCCTGGGCTGCACGGAAGTCGGCGTGATAGCGATATTGCTTCCGCCCGCGCTCGTCCCAGCCGATCGCCTGGATATGGCCGTTCGGGTCCGGACAGAACCAGGCGTTGGTGTAGGCGGGCGGCAGTCCGATTTTGTTGAGCCGGTCGATTTCGTCGCGATCGGTAATCCGCGCGCCTTGGGGCGAGAAATAACCCCAGGCGCGGCCGAAGCGGCGGCGGGTGATGCCGGGCATTTCATCATCGACGAAATTCAGATGAGAGTCGCTGAGATCGGTCACGAAGTTGGAATGCGTGAGGGGGAGGGGGCGTTCCTTGGCCGACCGAGCATCGTCATCCATCGTCATCCCGAACTTGTTTCGGGATAGGGCTGACGCTTGCGTGATGGTCGACGCAGCGACGGCACGGTCGCCACCCAGCATCAGTCACGCGAAACCCTTATCCCGAAACAAGTTCGGGATGACGCCAAGGAGGGTTAATCATCCTCGATCGTCAGCGCTTCGACAACGATGCCCTTCGCCTCCGCGCGCCAGCACAGGTCCACCACGACATGGCGCGGCAGCGGCAGCTCCACTTCCTCTGCTCCGGTCAGGTCCACGCCCGGCGCGCAGAACAGGCGGTGGCGGGTGCCGGTAAAGGTGACGCTCGCCCAAGGCTCGGTCGCGGAGGTGAGAATCAGCAGGCCGGGATAGCGGGCGATTAGCGCCCGAATCAGCGCCCTATGGGGATCGGCGCGCCTCATGACTGTTCGCCGATAAAGGCGGAGATCCGTGCGCTCAGACGCGCGCCGACCTCGCGGCCGCGCCTCAGGTCATGGACCAGCCGCGGATCGCGCGCAACCGTGCGGCCGAAGGTCGTCGCCGACATGCCGCTCCTGCGAAGATATCGTTCCACTTGCCTCAAGATCATGCCTGCCCTCCCGCGACTCACCGAATAGGAATTTTCCTATCTCATAGGCCATTTCCTATTTGTCTATGCAAATTCCTATGCTAGAGAGCAGGCATGGACGGAGAGGCCCGTGCCGCGCTCGAGGCGCTAATCCAGGAGCGGCGGGAGGATTATGCCTCTCTGTCGCGGATGCTCGGCCGCAATCCGGCCTATATTCAGCAGTTCATCAAGCGCGGCGTTCCGAAGAAGCTGGATGAGGAGGACCGCCGCAAGCTCGCCCGCTATTTCGGGGTCAGCGAGGCGCTGCTCGGCGGACGGAATGCGGCGCCGGATGATCTGATCAGCGTTCCGGTGCTGGACGTGCAGGCCTCGGCCGGCCCGGGCGCCTTCGCCGATTCGGAGCGGCCCAAGGCGCGGATGCGGTTCGACCCGAGCTGGCTGCGCGGGCTGACCCTCGACCCGCGCCAGCTGTCGGTCATCCAGGTTACAGGCGATTCGATGGCGCCGACGCTGCACGATGGCGACGACATCCTGGTCGATCGCGGCGACCGGCGCTTCCGCGACGGCATCTATGTGCTGCGGCTGGACGGCGCGTTGAACGTCAAGAGATTGCTGCTGGAGCCGGGACGCAAGGTCACGATCCGCAGCGACAATCCGGTTTATCCAAGCTGGCCGTCGCTCGACCGCGGGGAGGTCAATCTGATCGGCCGCGTCGTCTGGGCGGGGCGGCGGCTGGGTTAACTGCTCCCCGGCGGAGGCCGGGGCCCAGAGTCGCGTGCTACTGGTCCCCGGCCTTCGCCGGGGAACAAGACTAGCTGCTGGCCGCGACCTTCATCGCCGCCGGCTTGCAGCGCCGGGCCTGGGCGATGCCGCGGAGGTAACCGCGCCGGGCGAGGCCAGCATCGACCGCTGCATTGTAGCGGCGCTGGGCGCCGGCGGCGCCGGTGACTTCGCGGATGACGCCCCGGAACGGAATGAAGCTGCCGACCACGCTCTTCGCGACTTTGGTGGCGTCGAGGCCGGTCTTGCGCCCCTCGCCCGAATCGAAGTCCGGGCCGAGCGCCGTGTCGAGCTCGGCGATGGCGACATTCAGCTGCGTGCAGGTGCGCGTGCCTTCACGCGAATAGGGATCTTCGGCGGCGGAAAGCAGCACCGGCGGGATCTCCCGCTTCTTCACGTTCACATCCTCAGCCGGTGTCATCACCGCTTCCTCGGCGACCTTGTCGACCGACTGGGCGGCTGCCGGACACGCCGCCATCAGCAACGCTGCGCCACAAATGATGCGCATGATCATCTCCCCTGTTGCGCGACCCTTATGAAGCCGAAACGATCAGGTGAGGAGCCGGGTTGCAACCAAGTGCGCGAATCGATATACTGACACACATGTCAGCAGAGTTCGCCCAGCCCAAGCCCGCGGAGCTGCCGGTTCCGTTCCTCGGCACCCGCCGCGACTGGAAGGCAGCGCTCGTCGCGCTGCGCAAGCTGCTCGCCAATGGCAACGACACCGTCCAGGTGTTCCGCATCATGCGCGCACTCAACGCCGATGTGGGCGCGCGCAACTATCACAAGCTGCTGGAAGCGCCGGGCGGCGGCCGCATCGCCTATCGGCGAACCGAACTCGCGCAGCTGTTCAGCGACCCGTCCTATATCGCGAGCTTCAAGCCCGGCACGGTCGGCGCCGCCTATCGCGACTTTCTCAACCGCACCGGCTATTCGGCGATGGGCCTGGCCGAAGTCGCCAACTCCGACAACATCCCGCACGAGACCGAGCATCCCTATAGCTGGTACGGCCGGAGGGAGCGCGATATTCACGACGTCTGGCATGTGCTGACCGGCTACCAGGCCGACGAGCCGGCCGGCGAAGCCTGCCTGGTCGCCTTCTCCTTTGCGCAGACCAAGGGCTGGGGTTGGGCAGCGATCGCGCTCGGCGCTTCCTTGAAGGCGAAGAAAGTCACCGGCAGCTGGCTGTTCGCCAAGGCAGTGATCGAAGGCTATCGCCGCGGCAAGCAGGCGCGGTGGCTGTCCGGCGAGGATTATGAGCAGCTGATGCACGAGCCGATCGACCAGGCGCGGCGGCGGCTGCGGCTCGGTGAGCCGGTGCTCTACCGTCAGCTCCAGACCTGGCTGGCCGAGCGGGGCTATACGGGGCTTTAGGGTTCGTCATTGCGAGCAGAGCGAAGCAATCCGGTCGAGCCTCGACGCCAATGGATTGCTTCGTCGCTACGCTCCTCGCAATGACGAACCGGGCTAGCCGGAAGGCTTGCGCACCGTGCCGGAGTAGGAGGCGATGATCGCGTCGCCCTGCTCGACCAGGCCGCGGATGAAGACCAGCCGCCGCGTGGTCCGCAGCACTTCGCTGACACAATCGAGCGGCGCGTCGAGCCGGCCCGCGCCGATGAACTGTGTCGAGAGATCGAGCGTCACCGCCGTGCCCGCCTCGATGATGCCGTGGCTGCGGCAGGTCGCGAACAGCGCCACGTCGATCCAGCCGAGCAGCGCGCCGCCGTGCACGTTGTCGCCAAGGTTGGAATGCTGGCGCTGGGGAAAGGCCCGCATCCGCACCCGCCCGTCCGGCTCCGTACGCACGATCATGTCGCCGAGCAGCGCGTTGAACCGCGTCGGATCCTTGAACCCCCAGCGCATCCAGCCGGGATTCGCCGGATCGGGCTCGTGAAGGAAGCCGGGAGAGAGGTCGGTCATTCTGGTGCTGTAGCGGGTGGGAAAATGCCGTCTAGCTCCCCGGCGAAGGCCGGGGTCCAGTCGCGCCCGAGCATGGGCCCCGGCCTGCGCCGGGGAGCAGCTAGATGAGGCTCTCGTACAGATCATCCCAGGTCGGGTTCATCTCCTCGATCCGCTTGATCTTCCAGGCGCGGCGCCACTCCTTCATCTGCAGTTCGCGCGCGCGGGCATCCTGAATGTCGGCATGGCCCTCAAACCAGACGAGGCACTTGAGACCATACTTGTTTGTGAAACCTTCGATCAGCCCTTCGCGATGCTGCCAGACGCGCTGAACGAGGTCGCTGGTTACGCCGATATACAGCGTGCCGTTCCGTTTATTCGTCATGATGTAGACGTAGCCGGGCTTCGTCATCACCAGTTCCCCGGCGAAGGCCGGGGCCCATTCTTGAACCGCCGCGGGGCCCCGGCCTGCGCCGGGGAGCAGAAGCATCAAATCGCCCGCTCGACTTCCATCTTCTTGATCTCGGCGATGGCCTTCGCCGGGTTCAGGCCCTTCGGACACACATTCGCGCAGTTCATGATCGTGTGGCAGCGGTAGAGGCGGAACGGGTCTTCCAGCTCTTCCAGCCGCTCGCCGGTTTCCTCGTCGCGGCTGTCGGCCAGCCAGCGATAGGCCTGGAGCAGGATGGCGGGGCCGAGGAACTTATCCGAGTTCCACCAATAGCTCGGGCAGCTGGTCGAGCAGCAGGCGCAGAGGATGCATTCGTAAAGGCCGTCGAGCTTGGCGCGATCGGCCGGCGTCTGCAGCCTTTCCTTGCCGGAGGGCGGTGGCGTCACCGTCTTCAGCCACGGCTGGATGGTCGCATATTGCGCGTAGAAGCGGCTGAAATCAGGGACGAGATCCTTGATCACGTCCATGTGCGGGAGGGGCGTAATCTGCACATCGCCCTTCACATCGGCGATCGCCTTGGTGCAGGCGAGCGTGTTGCGGCCGTCGATGTTCATCGAGCAGCTGCCGCAAATCCCTTCGCGGCAGGAGCGGCGGAAGGTGAGCGACGGGTCCTGCTCCGACTTGATCTTGATCAGCGCGTCCAGGATCATCGGGCCGCAGCTGTCGAGATCGACCTCGAACACGTCGTACCGCGGGTTCTCGCCCGCATCGGGATCGTAGCGGTAGATCTTGAACTTCTTGACGCGGGTGGCGCCGGGCGTGGCGGGAAAAGTCTTGCCGTTCTTGCGGATGACACTGTTCTTGGGCAGCGCGAATTCGGCCATGCTTCGTCCTTCGTTTCGGGGCGGAGATAGACGCTCACGCGGCCTAGCTCAATGCCTCGTCGGAAGCCTCATCCGGCTCCGCCACGACAGGATCGTTGCGCCACACGGCGCGCAGGGAAGCGACCCCTTTCAGCAGGAAACCCAGGCTGGAGCTGATCAGCAGCGCAAAGCCAGCGCCGGTCGCACCCTGGCTCGGCAGCAGCAGCACCATGGCGGCGATCAGCACCAGCGTCACGAACAACTGAATGCGGAAGGCAAGGCCCGCCTTGCCCGTTGCGATCAACGCCGGTTCGAAGCTGACGCCGACCAGGTCGATCACGGCCGCCGTGCCGAGCAGCAGCAGCAGAGGATACATGGGCAGGAAGGCAGGGCCGGCGACCAGGCCAAGCAGCACCTTGCCTGCGAAGAACAGGATCGCGAGCATCAGCGCGCCGCCAATCAGCGATCCGCGCACCGTGCGCTTCAGCAGCGAGCGAAGATGCTGCGGGCCGTCGCTCATCGTGCGCGAGCGGACCAGTTCCGGCAGCAGCGCTCGCGAGATGAGCTGCGACAACTGCATGCCGGCGCGGCCGAGCTGATGCGCGAGGCGGAAGCCGCCCGCTTGTGCCGCCGTGCTGAAGAAGCCGACGAGCAGCACCGGCAGCTGCTTACCGACCAAGTTGAAGGTCTGGCTTGCGTTGGTCGCGCCGGCGAAACGGATCACGCCCTCATTCTCGCGGCGCAGACGTTTCAGTGAGAGCTTGCCCTCCCGCCATGGCAGCCCGCGGATGCTCGACTGGGCGAAGGACCATACGGTCGCAGAGGCCACGAACTCGGCCGCGATCCACGCCATCAGAAAGCCTTGCACGTTCGGCGAGAAGAAAAGCGCGATCAGCACGCCGATCAACCGGACGATCGAGGTGGTGGCGTCGGCGACAGATGCTACGGCAAAGCGGTCGTGGAGTCTGAGAATGCCGACGGGAGTGGATCGAACCGCGATCAGCGAAATCAGGCAGAAGCCGAGCGCATAGGGACGCAGTTCGAGGGGCCAGCCGAGGCGGGGGCCGAGCAGGAACACGGCCGCGACCGCGAATAGCGCACCGACGATCGCCGCGGTCGCATCGAGCGTGAGCACGCCCTTCAGCAGCCTGGCGAGCGCAGGCCTGTCCCGGTCGCGCAGATGCTTCATGCCGTAGGTGACGATGATCTGCCAGGTTTGGAAGCCGACGATCGCGGTGATCGTCTGCGCCGTGCTGCTGACCAGAGCGAACTGACCGAAGCCCTCAGGCCCGAGCGTGCGCGTGATGATGCCGAGATAGACGAGGCTCAGCACCGCTGCGACGCCGCGCCCGCTCAGGATCCAGCCGAAGTTGAGGAAGGCGGACTTCAGGCTAGCCGCGCGCGGCCCTTCGACAGACATGGCCTTCGCCTATCGGAAGCGCGGCGCTTCGCCAAGGACGCTACATTGCGGCCAGGTGCCCGCCCAGCTAGTCAGCCGCCACTATGGAAAACAGGCCGACCATCGTCCCCGTGGGCGACAATCCGACGAAGCTTTGGGGGATGACCAATCGCGAGCGCATCCGGCGCCTGGCAGGCAAGCAGAGGCTGAGCTTCGAGAACGCAAGCGCCGCGACGGTGTTGCTGGTCAGCACCGACTGGGCGTTCGATCCGACGCTGCTGCGCTTCATGGCGGGCGAGAATGGCGCCGCGCTGGTGGCGGATGGCAGGATCGTGATGGCGCATGTGCCCGCCGGCGAGCGCGAAGCTGCGGTCCGGCTGATGGAGGCGGGCGAGCTGCCGGCTGGCTCTGCCCTCCGGGTGATTGACTATGGCCCCGACTTCACACTCTACAATAACGAGCTGCGCAAGCGCGAGCGGCCGTTCCTGACCCGGCTGGTGCCGGAGAATGTACGCGGCATCGAACGGGACAGCTATTTCGGCGCCTACAAGGGCGTGACTGATATCCTCACCAAATATCTTTGGCCGGAATGGGCGCTGGTGCTGACGCGCATCGCGGCGCGGATCGGCATGACGCCGAACATGGTGACGGCGATCGGTGCAGTGCTGTGCGTGCTCGCCACCTTCCTCTTCTGGGAAGGCCATTATTGGTGGGGCATGGCCGCGGGGCTCGGCTTCATGGTTCTCGATACGGTCGACGGGAAGCTTGCCCGCTGCACCATCACTTCGTCAGCAATCGGCAATGTGCTCGATCACGGCCTCGATCTCGTCCACCCGCCCTTCTGGTGGTGGGCTTGGGGCGTGGGCTTAAGCGCGTGGGGCCTCGCCTACACGCAAGCCGAGTTCGCCTGGGTGATGGCGGCGATCCTGAGCGGCTATGTGGTGCAGCGGATCATCGAAGGCATTTTCATGCGCCGCTTCGGCATGCACATCCATGTCTGGGAAAAGATCGACAGCGACTTTCGCCTGATCACCGCGCGGCGCAATCCGAACATGGTGATCCTCTTCTTCGCCACCTTGGCCGGGCGGCCGGACATCGGCTTGACGGCGGTGGCGGTCTGGACCGTGCTGTCGTGCATCTTCCACGGCGTCCGCCTCGTTCAGGCGGAGGCCGCGCAGAGGCTGGGACGCCCGGTGGAGAGCTGGCTCAGATAAGGAGGGTCCAATGAACGACACGATCCGGAAGTTCGGCCATCCCGATACTCTGGTAAGGGATTATACGCATTGGGTGGTGCTGCTCCGGCCGCAGCAGCCGACCGCCGGCTCGCTGGTGCTGGCCGCCAAGTCGGACGCGACTGCCTTCGCCGACCTGGAGCCGGGAGCCTTCGCCGAACTGGCCCAGGCGATTGCAGATATCGAGACAGCGCTGACAGCGGCGGTCTCGTACACGCGCATCAACTATCTGATGCTGATGATGGTGGACCCCCATGTGCACTTCCACATCATCCCCCGCTATAACGGCGAGCGGACGCTGGCCGGCGTGACCGTGCCGGACAAAGGCTGGCCAAAGGTGCCGGACCTGGGCTCGGCGGTGACGCTGGAGGCGGAGCAGGTCCAAGCGCTTGTGGCTGAACTCAAGGGCCTGTGGCACTAAGTATAGCTTGTTATTGCGAGCAGCGCAGCGACGAAGCGATCCAACGGCGGCGCGGGGCTCTGGATTGCTTCGCTTCGCTCGCAATGACGGGGTCAGAACCCCTCGCGCACCCATTTGTCGGCCAGCTGTTCGGCGGGGACGAGGTCGCTCGGATAATCGACTTCGCCCCAGCCCAGGCCGTGGATAGAGACGGTGCCGACCACGCCTTCCGGGGCGATGCGGTCGATGGCGCGGAGATACCAATTGGAGGTGCCGGCGGGCGTGCGCATCATGTCCTCCACCTCGCGGCGGAAGCGGGGACCGCCGTCGCGGCGAAAGGCGAGCATCCCAATCGATTCGGCGTTGGACTGCTCCGGCGTCAGCGTCTTGCCGATATGCACCAGGCGGTCGCCGTGGCGCTCGACCTTCATGTCGTCGGCGTCATAGGCGTCCTTCACGTCCACCGTGACGGTGATCGGGAAGCCATCGGCGGCGATCAGCCGGGCGACGATCTCGGGCGAGACCAGAGTGTCGCCATTCAGAATGATGAAGTCGTCACGCATCTCCTGGCGCGCGATCCAGAGGGAGCCGAGATTGTCGGCGACCTGATAGAAGGGATTGAACACCACGCGCGCTCGCACGTCAGTCGTCCGATCGAGCTCGGCCTCGACCATTTCGCTCTTGAAGCCGGTGACGACGGCGATGTCGGTGACGCCGTTCTGCCGGAGCGCCTCGATCTGCCAGCCGAGCAAGGTGCGCCCCTTAAAGTCGATCAGGCATTTGGGCCGGTCTTCGGTGAGGGGCAGCAGCCGGGAGCCCTGGCCGGCGCTGAGGATGATTGCGTGGCGGATGGTCATGGGCGGCGCGCCTAGCAAACTGGCGAACTCTCGGCCAGAATTGCCGTGGCGAGGTGCAAATCGTCCATCTTGTCGATGTCGATACAGGCCTCGGCAAAGGGCAGGGGCACGCCGCGAATGTCGAGGCCGAAGCGTTTGCCGGCGCGTGCCATCGCCTGGTCAAGCGAGAGCAGGCGGAGACCGACACCGATCGAAAGGGCAGGGCCGAGCATGCCGATGATCGCGCTTGCCCGTTTGCGCTGCTGCTCCACCTCGGCCCAGAGATCGAGCAGCGGCAGCACGGCTGCGTCCTTCACCCAAAACAGGTTCGCGCCCGAATAGGCGCCTCCACGAAACCTGAGCCAGGTGCGGCGGCTTTCGGGGAAGCGGGCGAGCAGGGTGTTGCGCTCGACGAGACCGACGGCGACGTCGACCTCGGTCGCATGGGCGAGGAAGTGCGACAGCATGTCATCGGTGACGAGCGCATTGTCGGCGGTGGTGACGAGCAGGCGGGTGGCGCCGTCTGCCAGCAAGGAGCGGATCGTCTGGGCGATGGTCGCCTCGCTGCGGCCGACAGCGGCGCCGGTGCCGGCGAGGGCCGGAGCGATCAGGTCGGGCTGCTGGGCGAGGACCCGAATCGACCCGATCTCCGCCACTTGAGACGCCGCCTCGGCGACGCGGCGCACCAGCGGTTCGCCGTGTAACGGGATCAGCGCCTTGGCTGGATAGCCGGCCTCACGGGCGAGCGGGTCGCCGCCGGGGCGCTCGCCGGCCAGGATGATCGCGGTGATGGGTTGCACGATGCGGGGCTTAGCAGCGGGGGAAGGGCTGGCAAGCGCGGGCGCTGCCGTTTAGGTCGCGGCCATGCGCCTCACCGATTGCCACAATGTCGAGGATTTCCGCCGTCTGGCGCAGCGCCGGCTGCCCGGGCCTGTCTTCCATTATATCGACGGAGCCGCCGATGACGAGGTGACCAAGGCGCGCAACACCGCCGCTTTCGACGACTGCGACCTGGTGCCGCGCGTGCTTGCCGGCGTCGAGCAGGTGGACATGAGAACGACGCTGATGGGGAAGGAGATTGCGCTGCCGCTCTTCTTCTCGCCCACGGCACTGCAGCGGCTGTTCCACTGGCAGGGTGAGCGGGCCGTGGGGGCTGCGGCCGAGAAACTCGGCACCTGGTTCGGCATCTCGAGCCTTGCGACTGTCAGCATCGAAGAGGTCGGCGCCACCGTGCGCGCGCCCAAGCTGTTCCAGCTCTATGTCCATAAGGATGAGGGGCTGAACCGGTCGATGATCGACCGGTGCAAGGCGGCCGGCTTCGATGCGATCGCGCTGACCGTGGACACGATCGTCGGCGGCAACCGCGAGCGATGCCTGCGCACCGGCTTTACCTCGCCGCCGCGGCTGACTCCGCGTTCCGCGATCAGTTTTGCCGCGCACCCGCGCTGGACGCTGGACTATCTTTTCCGCGAGCCGTTCGCGCTGCCGAACCTGCAGTCCCACGTTGCGCACGGCACCAAGGTTGCGACGTCGATCGGCGATTATTTCTCGACCATGCTCGACCAGTCGATGGATTGGAAGGCGGCGGAGCGGATCCGCGCCGATTGGGGCGGCGCCTTCTGCCTCAAGGGCGTGATGTCGGCCGAGGACGCCCGCCGCGCGGTCGATATCGGCGCAACGGCGATCATGGTCTCGAACCACGGTGGGCGGCAGCTGGACGGCAGCCGTGCGCCATTCGACCAACTCGCCGAGATCGTCGATGCGGTCGGCGACCGCATCGAAGTGATCTGCGACGGCGGGGTCAGGCGTGGCAACCATGTGCTGAAGGCGCTGTCGGTCGGCGCCAGGGCGTGTTCGGGCGGGCGCATGTATCTCTACGCGCTTGCCGCCGCCGGTCAGCCGGGCGTCGAGCGCGCCATGGGCAAGCTCAAGGACGAGATCGAGCGCGGCATGAAACTGATGGGGGCCAAGAGCCTCGCCGACCTGGGCCGCCACAACCTGCGCTGGCGCTAGAGTCCGCTCCGTCATTGCGAGGAGCATAGCGACGCGGCAATCCACCGGCTCCGCGCTACTGGATTGCTTCGCTTCGCTCGCAATGACGAGAAAAAGGGCAGTTCGTGCGACGAAAATGCTCGTCGCAGATCGCTCCGCTCCCGTCGATGCTGCAGTGCATCCAGGCGCCGGATCGGCTCGTAGCTCCCCCGCGGCCGCACCAAGCGGCGCTGAAATCAAGAACCTTCGGGGAATGAGAACATGAAGACGACCATTGCTTTTGCCCTTCTCTTCGCAAGCGCGGCAACGCCCGCCATGGCGCAGGACGATGTCTGGACCGGCCCCTATGTCGGCATCCAGCTTGGCTATAACTTCGTCGACAACAACAAGAACGAGACCGTTCAGTTCGACAAGGATCTGAACGGCAGCTTCGGCGATACGGTGACGACCGCAGCCGGCGCCAACGCCTTTGCGCCGGGCTTCTGCGGCGGCGCGGCGCTCGGCAACTCGGCGGCCGGCGGCTGCCGCGGCGACAAGGACCGCGTGTTCGGCGGCATCCATGCCGGCTACGACAAGCAGTTCGGCAATGTCGTGCTAGGCGTCGTCGCCGACTATAACCGCACCAACGTCCGCGACAGCGTCACCGCGTTCAGCTCGACGCCGGCTTCCTACACGCTGACCCGCCGGCTGAAGGATACGGCGAGCCTGCGCCTGCGCGCCGGCTATGCATTCGGCAACACTTTGGTCTACGGCACCGGCGGCGTGGCCTGGGGCAAGGTCAAGAACCGCTTCGCGACGACCAACACCGTCAACAGCTTCACTACCAACGGCAATGACGATGCCTGGGGCTATCGCCTGGGCGCCGGCATCGAGCACAAGGTGACGCCGAACATGTCGGTCGGCCTGCTCTATACCTATCAGAGCCTAGACGATGACGGCTACCGCGTCCGCGCGGGCGGCCCGGCGCCGGCCACCAACCCGTTCATCCTGACCAACGCGAACGGCACCGATTTCCGCCGCTCGGACAAGTCGTTCGGGATGCATGGCGTGGCGCTGACCGCCAGCTACCGCTTCTGACCAGACAGGCGGGGAGCCCGTTTTCCGGTCCGCAACCGGGGCTCCCTGTCTTCGTCATTGCGAGCGAAAGCAAAGCAATCCAGCGCGGACCTTGGATCTGGCTGGATTGCTTCGTCGCTTCGCTCCTCGCAACGACGAATATCTAGAGCGTCGCCACCCCTTCCAGCACCGGGACACATTGCCCGCCGACCGAGGCGCGCACATTGTCCCCCTCGCGCCAGGCGCGAGCGGCCAGGCGGCTCGGCCGGCCCATCTCCGCGCCCTGTAGAGCCTCGTAGGCGAGCTCCGGCTCGTCGGTGAGCGACAGCAGCAAGGCCGCCAATGTCGCATTGGCGCTGCCGGTCGCGGGGTCCTCCCATGTGCCGGACAGAGGCGCGAACATGCGCGCGCGGAGCGGTCCGGAAGGCGGCCGACAATAGAAGAAGATGGAAAAGCGGTCCGCATCCGAAGCGGCCTCTGCCATGCCCTGCCGGAAGCCGGCCAGGTCAGGCGCGGCGCGGGCGAGCGCGTCTTCGCTGACTTCGGCCAGCACGAACTCGACGCCGACGCTGGCGCGCACCGGAGCGTGGGTGGCGGTGAGCACATCGGCTTCGGCCAGGCTGAGCGCGCGCGCGGCCGCGGCGGGCGGCACTCCGCCGAGCAGCGACAATGGCTGCGGCGCCTCGATCTCGGCGCCGCCATCCGCGCTCAGCCGCACTTCGACCAGCCCGGCCAGTTCCTCGAACTGGAAGCGGTCCTTGCCCGGCCGCAGCTGCGCCAGCACATAGGCAGTGCCGACATTGGGGTGGCCGGCAAAGGGCATCTCGGCAGTCCGGTTGAAGATGCGCACGCGCGCGTCGTTCGCGGGATCGGCCGGCGGCAGCACGAAGCTCGTCTCGCTCAGGTTCATCTCGGCCGCGAGCGACTGCATCTCGGCATCGCTGAGGCCTTCAGCGTCGGTGAACACCGCCAGCTGGTTGCCGCCGAAGCGCGTGTCGGTAAACACGTCCACCGTCTGGAATGCGTAGCGTCGCGTCATGCCACTCCCCTCTTGCCGGTCCAGTCGACCCGGCGCGTCACATACATGACGGCGCCAAGGGCCAGGAACAGCATCACCGATCCGATCAGCAGCGAATAGGCCTCCAGACTGAGCAGGATGTAGAGCACTCCGTAGAGCGCCGCGAGCAGGCCGCCGACCCAGGCCGCGCGCCGCCAGCTCTTCAGCACCGCCGCAGAGTAGGCGGCGATCTGGCCGATGATCGCGGCGCTGGCGAGCAGATAGGCGGCGGTGAAGCCAATCACCTCGGCAAAGGCGAGCAAGAGCACGAAGAACAGCACCAGCCCGACGCCGACCAGCAGATATTCGACTGCGGCGACGGGCACGCCGCCGATCACGTCGAACATAAGGAAGGTAAGGAAGGTGAAGCCGATGAACAGGAAGCCATATTTGACGGCGCGGTTGACCTGGGAGTAGAGATCGACCGGCTGCACCAGTGTCACGCGTGCTTCATAGTCACCGGCATCGGCGGCGGGCATGCCTCGTGGCCGAATCTCGGCCGGAGCGGCTTGGGCGGGGTCACGGACGGCGACGAGGGACTTGCCGAGCGCCAGATTGCCGAGCCGGTAGGTAGCGCTGAAGCCCTGGCCGTCGACGCGGCGCGTCGCGGGCAGGAACCCGCCCTGGAAGCTCGGATGCGGCCAGGGCGACGCCACGGTCCAGCGCGTGTCGCCTGCGAGCGGAGACAGCGTCAGCCAGCCATTGCCGCGCATCGCATAGTTGAACTCCGCAACAACCGGCGCGTCGCGAAGCGCGTTGGCTTCAAACGGCGCGTAGAAGCCCGAACCGTCGGTTTCGCTCGGCCCTTTGCCGGGCTGGAGCGGGAGAGCCCTGCCGCCTATGGCAACGCGTGGCGGCGCGCCGAACAGGCCGCGCGCATCCGACAGTCCGAAACGGAGTTCGGCGCGATCGAACGCCAGCCGGTCGAGCGACACGCCATAGCGGGCGAGGTCAGCCGGAAGGGCAAACCGCGCGCGGCCCTGGACGGCGGCCTCATAGACAACCGCTTCGTAGATGGAGCGCTGGCGGCGTTCCGGCTTCAGCCTTGTGTCGATCTCCGCGACGTCTGGCGCGAGCACCAATTCGCGCCAGACATCGCTGCTGCGGGTGATCTGTCGCCCGGCTTCGGTGACGGTCTCGGTCGCCTGATCGAGATAGGGAGTGACGAGGAACGGGCCAGCCATGATCTGCGGCCCGCCCCAGCCTTCGGCGATCGAAGCCCGCGCGGTTTCCGACTGCGACTGGCGGTCGTACACGAGGAGGTAGACCGAGAAGAGCGGGATTGCGAGCAGCAGGCCAATCAGGCCGGCGAACAGGAACTTGGCGCCGGGCGAGCGTTCGCGTCGGGCAGTGGCGGGATCGTCCATCGGGTCACCTCCGTCGAGCCGTTCCATATCAGCGACGAAATGAACGAAGCCAGTCGCAAACTGTCGCGGAGTGTCGCCTCTGTTGCTCCCCGGCGCAGGCCGGGGTCCAGCGAGAACGTGGACCCCGGCCTTCGCCGGGGAACTGTTGCGGATAGCAACTTCAGGTTAGAGACAGGCGCAACCGACCATTGAAGCCGCTCCATCGGGGTTCTCACCTTATGTTCCGATTGCTTATTGTCTCTCTGCTGCTGACGACCGCTGCGACCGCTCAGACCGCGCCCGACCTTGGCACGCGCGTCAACAAGATCGAGCGGGAGTTGCGCGCGGTGCAGCGCAAGGTGTTTCCGAACGGCCAGCCGCTCGAGCCGGAAATCGTCGCGCCGGCACCCGCCCCGACGCCGGTCGCGCCCACCACGTCGCCGATCGCCGACCTGACTGCGCGGGTCGACGCGCTGGAGGCGCAGATCCGCAGCCTCACCGGTCAGACAGAGCAGAATGGCTTCAAGCTGCGCCAGCTCGAGGAGCAGGTGAAGAAGCTGACCGACGAATCCGCCGCCCGCACCGCGGCGACGCCGCCTCCCACCGTCAGCAATGAACCGACGCCCTTCGTCGATGAATCGACGACACCCGGCAGCGGCATCGAGCGGCCGTCGACCGGCGACCCGGCCGAGGACAGCTATAGCTACGGGTTCCGCCTTTGGCAGGCTAAGCGCTATGCCGAGGCGCAGGCCGAGCTGAAGCGCGTCGCGGACAAGCATCCGGAGCATCGCCGCGCCTCGTTCGCCCAGAACCTGCTCGGCCGCGCCTATCTGGACGAAGGCAAGCCGGCGCTGGCGGCAGTGGCGCTTTATGACAGCTACAAGAAGTGGCCGCAGGGTGAGCGGGCCGCTGAGAGCCTCTACTGGCTCGGCCAGGCGCTCACCCGGCTGAAAAAGCCCGCGGATGCATGCAAGGTCTATGCGCAGTTCGGCGACGATTATGGCGCCACGGCTTCCGCCAGCCTGAAGGCGCAGGTGGCTGCGGGCCGCAAACAGGCCAAGTGCGCCTGAGGTGAAGCAGGCGACCGGTCAGATCGAGGTCACGACGCCGGGCGCCGGGCTGGTCGAGATCACCGATCGGGTCGCCGCATGGGTGGCGGATCAGGACATGGAACAAGGCCTGCTCACCCTGTTCTGCCGCCACACCTCGGCCTCGCTGATCATCCAGGAGAATGCCGCGCCGGCGGTGAAGAGCGACCTTCAGCGCTATTTCGATCGGATCGCGCCGGAGGATGCCGCTGCTTACGATCATGACGACGAAGGCTTGGACGACATGCCGGCGCATATCCGCACGGTGTTGACCGGGGTGAACCTTTCCATCCCGGTTATTGGCGCGCGGCTGGCGCTCGGCACCTGGCAGGGCGTTTATCTGTTCGAGCATCGTCGGCGCCCGCACCGGCGGTCGGTCGCCCTGCATCTGATCGGCGCATGAAAAAGGCGCCGGGCAGCGCCGGCGTGCTGCTGTTCCGGCACACCGGCGATGCGCTCGACGTGCTGCTCGCGCGTCCCGGCGGCCCTTATTGGCGCAGCAAGGATGTAGGCGCCTGGCAGATCCCGAAAGGCGCGATCGAGGTCGGCGAGGCGCCCGTGGAGGCTGCGCTGCGCGAGGCAGAGGAGGAACTGGGCTTTCGTCCGCAAGGCGAGTTGCTGCCGCTGGGACAGCTTCGTCAGGCGGGCGGAAAGCTTGTGGAGGCGTTCGCGGTCGAGGCGATGTTCGATCCCGCCCAGCTGGTCAGCAACAGCTTCGAGATGGAATGGCCGCCCCGGAGCGGCCGGCGCGAGCGTTTTCCGGAGCTGGAGGAGGTCCGCTGGTTCGGGCTCGATGCGGCGCGTGCGATGATCCTGCCGAGCCAGCTGCCCTTCCTTGATCGCCTGGCGGACTTGTTCCCGCACGTCGCCGGTGACGACCGCCCCGCTTCGCTTTAGGTCCACAGGATGTTTCTTCCCGTTCTGATGTTCGCGTTGCTGCCGCCGGCAGAAGAAGAGTGGCAGACGATTACCGTCACCGCCGAGCCTGCCCAGGGGCGCGTGCTGCCGCCGCAGGTGGAGATTGGCGAAACTAGGCTGTTGGAGCGTCAGCCGCGCAATGCTGCCGAAGCGTTGGAGGGCTTGGCGGGCGTCTCCACCCGCACCAACTCGCGCGGCGAGACGATCGCACGCGTGCGTGGCAGCGAGGAGCGGCAGACCCAGGTGTTTCTGGACGGCGCGCCGCTCGCGGTGCCCTGGGACGGGCGCGTCGATCTGGGCGTGATCCCGGCCGGGCTGATCGGCGCGGTCAGCGTCACCAAGGGCGCGGTGCCGATCGAATATGGTGCCAATGCAGTGGCCGGCGCGGTCGACCTGCGCACCCGCTCGGGCGGGGAGCGCAACTTCCGCGCCTTGGCGGAGCTGGGAAGCTATGGCTTCGGCCAGGGGTCGGTAGTGGCCACGCTGCCGGTGGGCGGGCTCGACCTGACCCTGGCTGCGTGGGGTGTGACGCGAGACGCCGAGCCCGTGGCGGATCTGGACGCGCTGCCGTTCAGCCAGCCGCGGTCGAACCGGCGGCTCAACACCGATCTGGACAGCGTCACCCTGTTCGCCGCGGCGCGCTATCGGACGGAGCAGCTGACGATACGGGGCTATCTGCTGCACGTCGATGCCGAGCGGGGCATTGCCCCGGAGTCGGACCGCGACCCGGCCGTCGATGCACCGCGCTACTGGCGCTATCCGCGGATCGAGCAAACCCAGGCGGCGCTGACGACGGACCTGGACCTTGGCGGCGCGTCGGCGCGGCTGGTGCTGTGGCGGCAATGGTTCGGGCAGCGGATCGAGCAATATACCAACGCTCGCTATGCGGCCGTGCGGGCGACGCAAGAGGATGAGGATGACACGCATGGCGGGCGCCTTGTGCTCTCGGCCTCGCCCGGCCCGGTGACGCTGCGGCTGGTCGGCACGGCACAGACCAGCCGGCATGCGCAGGTCGATACCACGCTGCCTAGGGCACCGGGGCCGCGGCTCGTTTTTCGGCAGAATCTCTACACGCTCGGCGGCGAGGCGGACGCGCCTTTGTTCGGCGGCAATGCGACCTTGGGGCTCGCCTATGACCGATCGACCAATACGCGCACCGGCGACAAGCCCGGCCAGCCGGCCAAGAATGCACTGGCCCTTTCCGCCGCCTATCGGCTGACGGTGGCGGACGGCGTGACGCTTGCTCTTTCCGGAGGACGGCGCAGCCGCTTTCCCAGCGCGCGGGAGCTGTTCGGCGAGGCGTTGGGCCGCTTCCTGCCCAATGCGGACCTCGCACCCGAGCGCTCCTGGCTGGCGGATGCCGAGCTGAGCATCGTCCGGCCCCGCTTTTCGCTGACGCTAAACCCCTTCTTCATCCGCAGCACCGACACGATCGCGCAGCGCGTGATGCGGGTGAACGGCGTCAATCGTCGCCAGCGCTTCAACCTGTCTGGATCGCGCAGCTATGGCGTGGATGCGGCGGTGACGGCGCAGGTGAGCGAGGGGCTCGACTGGGAGCTGAACGCATCGCTGCTCCGCGCCCGCGCAGATGCGGGAGCGGCACCGTTCCGCCAGCTGGTGCAGCGGCCTTCCTATGACGCGATGACCGCGCTCGACTGGCAGCCGGTCGAGCGGCTGTCGCTGCGCGGCGAGTATCGGCGTGTCGGACCGGCGGTCGATCTGGCGCCGAACGGAATCAAGGCGCGGCTGAAGGCGGGCGAAGAGATCAACCTGCGCGGGCGCTGGAACCTCGTGTCGCTGTTCGCCGGCGCGCCGCTGTGGCTGACCGCCAGCATAGACAATGTGACCGACGATGTGATCACACCCCAGCTGGGGCTGCCGCTGCCTGGACGGAGCTTCCGCATCGGCTTCCAGATCGGCTAAGCCTGCCGGTACGACGAAGAATATCGGAGAGAAGATGCACAAGATCCTGACCGTCGCCCTGCTTGCCACCGCAGCCCCCGCTCTGGCCGAGGAAGGTATGTGGCTGCCGAGCCAGACGGGCGCCATTGCCGAACAGCTGCGCGCCGCAGGCTTGCAGCTCGATCCGACGAAGTTGGGCGACCTGCAGCAGCCGCCGTTGACTGCGATCGCGTCGCTTGGCGGCTGCTCGGCGGCGTTCCTGAGCCCGCAGGGCTTGGTCGCGACCAACCATCACTGCGTCTATGGCTCGATCCAGTATAACTCGAAGCCGGGGCAGGATTATCTGACAGACGGCTTCCTTGCGGCCTCGCTTGCCGATGAGCTGCCGGCCGCTCCTGGCACGCGCATCTATGTGATTGAGGATCTGCGTAACGTCACGGGGGCGATGCTGAAGGGCGCGGAGAAGCTGACCGGCCGCGCACGCTATGACCGGCTGGAGACCAACCGCAAGGCGCTGATCGCGGCCTGCGAGAAGCAGGCGTCGCGCCGCTGCGACGTGCGCCCCTATTTCGGCGGGCAGAACTATTGGCTGCAGCAGCAGCTCGAGATCAAGGACGTCCGCCTCGTCTATGCGCCGGCCGGCGGCGTCGGCAATTTTGGCGGCGAGACGGACAATTGGATGTGGCCGCGCCACACCGGCGATTTCGGCTTCTACCGCGCCTATGTCGCGCCCGACGGCTCCTCGGCACCGTTCGCCAAGGAGAATGTGCCGTTCAAGCCCAAGGCATTCCTGAAGATCGCTGACAAGGGCGTCGAGGAGGGCGACTTCATCATGGTCGCCGGCTTTCCGGGCGTCACCTTCCGCCACCGCACGGCGGCCGAAGCCAAGTTCGCGTTCGAGACGCTGACGCCGCTGCAGCAGCGACTGCTCAACGAATATTCCGACCGGATCATCAGCGCGACCGCCGGCAACGAAGCCGCGAGCATCAAATATGCGTCGATCCTGAAGGGGGCCGACAACTACAAGAAGAAGTATATCGGCGAGCTCGCGGGCGCCGAGGCGATGGGGCTGATCGAGAAGAAGGAGGCGGAGGAGGCCGCCTATCGCGCCTGGGTCGCCGCCGACCCGAAGCGCCAGGCGCTCTACGGCCCCGCCATTGCCGAACTCGACCGGCTGGTGGCGGAACAGAATGCCTATGAGCTGGCCGAGGCGCGGCGGGGCCTGCTCAACCGCGCGCAGCTCTTCTCGGCGGCACGTCGTGCCTATCGCTGGGCGCAGGAGCGGGCCAAGCGGGACGCGCAGCGCGAGCCCGGCTATCAGGACCGCGACCGCGCTTTCCTGGAGCAGAGCCTGACCGCGATCGAGCGGCGCTACGACCCCGCGATCGACCGCGCCATCCTCGAGCATGCGCTTGCCGAATATCGCAAGCTGCCGGCTGCCGAGCGCTGGTCGAGCTACGATGCAGCGCTGCCCCAGACGCTGGACGGGCTCTATTCGGGCACGCAGCTCGGCGACACCAAGGTGCGCGTCGGACTGCTCGACCAGCCCGTCTCCGCCTTCCAGTCCTCGAACGATCCGTTCGTGCGGCTGGCGGTCGCGGCCTATGACGAGGATCTGCGGCGCGAAGCCGCGGCCAAGGCGCGGGCCGGCGACATCCAGCGCGCCCGCTCGGCCTATATGGCCGGCCGGCTCGCCTATGCGCAAAGCCAGGGCAAGTCGCTCTACCCCGACGCCAATGGCTCGCTCCGCTTCACCTGGGGCAAGGTGACGGGCAAGACCAAGGACGGGCAGGTCTGGACGCCGTTCACCACCGCCGAGGGGCTCGCCGCCAAGCACACCGGCAAGGGCGAGTTCGACGCGCCGGACAAGATGATCCAGCTGATCCAGGCCAAGGATTATGGCCGTTATGCGTCGCCGTCGCTGGGCACGCTGCCGGTGGACTTCCTCTCGACGGTGGATATCACCAATGGCAACTCCGGCTCCTCGACGCTGAACAGCCGCGGCGAGTTCGTCGGCCTGGCGTTCGATGGCACGCTCGAAGGCGTGGTCAGCGACTGGATGTTCAATCCGGCCGTCAACCGCACCATCCATGTCGACAGCCGGTTCATGCTGTGGACGATGGACAAGGTCGACGGCGCGCACCGGTTGCTGGATGAGATGGGGGTGAGGCGCTGAGCCCTTCGTCATTGCGAGCGCAGCGAAGCAATCCAGAAATCGTCGGGGGCTCTGGATTGCTTCGTCGCTTCGCTCCTCGCAATGACGAGGCGTTATGACGATCTCCCACGATTACCTCCACGAGCATCACGACCGGAATGCGCGGCGGACCCAGTGGGTCGTCGCGCTGACCGCCGTGATGATGGTCGGTGAGATCGTCGCGGGCTATCTGACCGGATCGATGGCGCTGCTCGCCGACGGCTTCCACATGGCGACGCATGCGGGGGCGCTGGGCGTGGCCGCGATCGCCTATCGCTATGCACGGCGTCATGCCCATGATCCGCGCTACAGCTTTGGCACCGGCAAGGTCGGCGACCTGGCTGGTTTCGCTTCCGCACTGATCCTGGCGTTATTCGCGATCGGCATTGCCGCGGAGTCGATCACGCGGCTGTTTGAGCCGATGCGGGTCGATTTCGCCGATGCCACGCTCGTCGCCGTGCTCGGTCTGATTGTGAACCTTGTCAGTGCCGTGCTGCTGTTCGACCGGCACCATCACGATCATGGGCACGGCGAGCACCATCACCACCACGACAATAACCTGCGGGCGGCCTATATCCATGTGCTGGCGGACGCGCTGACATCGGTGCTGGCGATCGCGGCCTTGCTGGCCGGGCGCTATCTGGGGCTCGTCTGGCTCGACCCGGTGATCGGCATCGTCGGCGCGATCGTCATCGCCCGCTGGTCCTGGGCGCTGATGAAGGAGACCGCCGGCATATTGCTCGACAGGACCGACATCGGCACGGCGGACAAGGTCCGCGCATTGCTGGAGCCTGAAAACAGGATCGTCGATCTGCATGTCTGGCGGTTGGGACCGGGTGCGCTGGCCGTGATCGTCGATCTCGCGGAGCCTGCCGATCTTGTCTCGGCACGTGCGCGGCTGCGCACTCTCAACGGCGTGGTGCACCTGACGGTCCAAGCTCACGCGCACTGAACCATCGTTTCGTGAACGTAATATCGTGTTGGAACTTCGACTGATCGTTCCTGAACAGGAACGGAAGCCAAATACCTCCTTTTCTGAACGGCTTGCCGTTGCCGGTAACCATGGTCGTGATAGCTTCTTCAACGACGCGACTCTCAAGAAGAGCATGAAAGCGGAGAGCCGCGTCGGTCTTTAAGGGGAAGTCTCATGATTGCTCGCCGTTTGAGCGCTTTGGCGCTCCTCTTGTCGTGCGCGTCCGCGCCGCTCCAGGCCAGCGTCGATCCGGCGCTCAACCGCGATTGCTGGAATGGAGTCGAGCTCGAGGCGCTGAAGGTCCAGCGGTTCAAGACGATGCTGCTAGTCGCCATGCTCAACTGCCGCGATCTGGAGCCGGCGATGGCGGCGGATTACAACCGCTTCATTCGCGCCAATCGCGACCTGATCGCCCGCAAACAGGCGGTGGTGCGCGAGCATTTCATCCGCACCATGGGACCGTCGGCGGGTCTCAATGCCTATTCGAACTTCGAGACGTCGCTCGGCAATCGCTATTCCGATGCCGATTTCGACGAGCAGCGCTGTGCCGGCATGGCGCAGGACGCGCGCTTTGCCGGCTATGTGTCGGAAGGCGAGTTGATGGACCTGATCCAGTCGGTGCCGGACGAGGACCGGCTGGCGGTATGCAGCGCCGAGCCGCGCTATGCCGCGCGTCGGGAATGGGCGCCGCCGCAGCCGCCAATCTATGCCGAGACCGCCGAAGCGCCTGCTCCGGAAGTCGCGATTGCCCCGCCGCCACCCACCCCGATGCCCGAAAAGGCTGCCGAGCCGGTGGAAGTAGCGCAGAATGAGTGGCCGGACCTCGCGCCCGTCGATCCGGAAGGTCCGGCGCGGGCCGTCGATCCGAACGCAGTGCGGGTGGCGGAAGCTGCGCCTGCTCCGGAGCCTGCGGCCGAGAAGGTGGCGGAGCCGGTGCAGATGGCGTCGGTGGAGGTGACCAAGCCTGCGGCGCCCGACCGGGTGCAGGCGGTGCGGGAGGCCGCCAAGGCGCTGCGCGAGGCACTGGCCGCGCTCGAAGCCGGCGAAGGCGACACGACCAAGTGAGAGGAGGGGCCCGCTTTACTCTGTTCCCCGGCGAAGGCCGGGGTCCAGAAGCGATGTAGATGGCCCCCGGCTTCCGCCGGGGAACACTTACGCTCTGATCAAGCCGCCATACGCCGCGTCGCGTTCAGCCAGGCCCGGGCCTGGCGCTGCGCCTCGGCGATTTCGCGGGCGGTCATGTCTTCGGCGACTTCGGCCCGGCATTCGGCGGCGCGGGATGAGCCCGACAGCGCCGACAGGTTGAACCATTTGTGCGCTTCGATCAGATCGATATCGAGGCCGCCCGCGCCCGACGAATAGGCGATGCCCAGGTCGAAGCAGGCGTCCGGATCGCCCCGCGCCGCGTCGGCGAGGCGGGACTCGATCAGGAATGCGGCACTCTTGTAGCTGCTGCCCATGTCAGCAATTCCCCTTCTGCTGCGTGAGCCAGATTGGGACGGGTGTTTTTAAGAATGGTTAACGGCACCCGGGGACGATTTCTGCTCCCTAGGACAAAGGGAAAAATAGGGACAGTCCCTATTTTCTTTCTGCTGATTTTTCCGGTGCGGGAAGCGGCCCGCGAAAATAGGGACTGTCCCTATTTTGGTTACCCTGCCAGGGAGCGGATCATCCGCACCCAGTGGTCGACATTGTCGTCGAGCGCCTTGACCGGCAGCCGCTCGTCGCGGCCATGGGCGCGCTCGTCATCGGGGGAGACGATCCAGCTGCCGTCCACGCCATAGACGGGAATGCCGACGGCGCGGAACTCCTTGCCGTCGGTCGCGCCCGTCGACATTTGCGGGATCACCTGCGCCTTCGGGGACATGGCCTGCACTGACCGGGTATAGGCGCCGACCACGTCCGCGCGCAGCGGCGAGACTGGAGTCGGCACATTGGGCGTGCCGAAGGAGGTGACTTCGACATTGCGGCCGACGAGCTGCTTCAGCTCGGCCTCGATCACCTTCGGCTCCACGCCGGGCAGGATGCGGCAGTTGACGCGCGCCTGGGCGAGCTGCGGCAGCGCATTGTCGGCATGGCCGCCGTTCAGCATGGTCGCGACGCAGCGGGTGCGGGTGGTGCCGACTTCCAGCTCGCTCGCCTCGATCGCGTCGGCGGCGGCGGCGTCGTTCGGGTTGGCCACCCAGCGCCGCATCGCCTCGCCCAGCGGGCCGCTCTCCTGCTTGGCGCGCTCGGTGAAATAGGCCCGAGTGGTCTCGTTCAGCGCCGGTGCGAAGCGGTGCGCCTCCAGCTTCTTGAGCGCGGTCGCAAGCTCGTAGATCGCATTGTCCGGCCGCGGCCTTGAGCTGTGGCCGCCGCGATTGCGCACGGTCAGATCGTAGCTCTGGTATGTCTTCTCGGCCGTCTGCAGGCCGAAGCCGAGCGAGCGCCCGTCGCTGGTGAAGGCGCCACCGCCGCCATCGGAGTTGAGGCCATATTCGGCATCGGTCCAGCCCTTCTTCCGCCATTCCGTCGCGCCCAGCTTGGCGCCGTTCATCTCGGTCTCTTCGTCGCCGGTGAAGAAGACGATCAGGTCGCGCTTCGGCTTGAAGCCTTCTGCCTTCAGCTTCAGCAGCGCCGCGGTGACGGCGACATTGCCCGATTTGATGTCGGTGGTGCCGCGGCCATAATAATAGCCGTCCTTCTCGATCAGCTTGAACGGGTCGACCGACCAGTCGGACGGCTTGGCCTCGACCACGTCCATGTGCGACATGAGCAGGATCGGCTTTGCCTTGGCCCTGGCCGCGGCCGGCCAGCGAACGATCAGCGCCGCGGTGTTGTCGCCCTTCTGCCCTTCATAAGGCTCGACGCGGACATCGGTGAAGCCGGCCGCCTTGTACTGGGATGCCAGATATTCGGCATAGGCGACATGCTGGCCGCGGCCCGCGACGGTCGGGAAGGCGATGGCGTGGTCGAGCAGTTCGCGCGCCTTGGCATGCCATCGATTGTCGGCGGGCGCGGCGAGGGCGGAGGAGGAGAGAAACAGGCCAGCCAGGATCAGTGCGCGCATCGATATTCCACTTCTTCGTCATCCCCGCGAAAGCGGGAACCCAGATCATCTCTTCAACGACGTCCACCATCAACAAGAAAGAGCTGGGTTCCCGCTTTCGCGGGAATGACGAGCGGGAGGTCAGCGCTCGCCATGCCCCTCGGCCAGGTAATCGTCCGAGCGCATTTCCATCAGCCGGCTGACCGTCCGTTCGAACTCGAAACGGCCGTCGCCCTTCTCGTACAGCTCGGCGGGCTCCGCGTCGGCGGCGGCGAGCAGCTTCACCTTCTGCTCGTAGAGCGCATCGATCAGCGTCACGAAGCGCGCCGCCTCGTTGCGGTTCTCAGGTCCGAGCCGGGGTATGCCGACCAGGATGACGGTGTGGAAGCGGCGGGCGATGGCGAAATAGTCGGCCGCCCCGCGCGCTTCGCCGCACAACCGTTTGAAGGAAAAGACGGCGACGCCCTTCAGGCTCTTCGGCACGTGCAGCGTGCGGCCGCCGAGCACGGGAATATCCTCGGTCGGCACATGGGCGCGGTCTTCGGGCGGATAGTCGGTCAGGCGGAAAAAGGCTTCGGACAGCGCCTTGGTGGCCTCCGGTCCGTTCGGCACATGCCAGGACTTGAGGCCCGACATGCGCTGCATGCGATAGTCGGTGGGGCCGTTCAGCGGCAGCACGTCGAGCCGCTCCTCGATCAAATCGATGAAGGGCAGGAAATGCTCGCGGTTGAGGCCGTCCTTGTAGAGGTCACGCGGCGGGCGGTTGGACGTGGCGACCACCACCGTGCCGGCGTTGATCAGCTGGGTGAAGAGGCGCGACAGGATCATCGCATCAGGCGAGTTGTTCACGACCATCTCGTCGAAGGCGATCAGCCGCGCCTCGCCCTTCAGCGCTTCGACCACGGCCGGGATCGGGTCGCCGGCTTCCTTCTGGCGCTCCACGCGCAGCCGGTCATGCACCTCCAGCATGAACTCATGGAAATGCACGCGCCGTTTGCGATCGATGCGGACTTCGGAAAAAAACAGGTCCATCAGCATCGACTTGCCGCGCCCGACGCCGCCCCAGAGATAGACGCCTCGCGGGGGTGCTTCTGGCCGGGAAGTCAGCCGCCACAATATGCTGCCGCGCTTCGGAGCCGCCTCCAACTCGCCCGCCAATCTGTCGAGCAGCGCGGCGGCGTCCGCCTGCGCGGCGTCAGCTCGCAACTCACCGGCACGCACCAGCGCCTGGTAACGATCGATCACATGTCCCACTGAGCCGTCGATAGAGGCAGGTCGCCGCACTTGGAAGCATCAGGGATTGCACGCAGTTGTTGCCGGCGCGAGCCTCGGGCATAAGCCACGGCGATGGCCACGCTTGCTTCCCCCGTTCCCGATGCCGCGCCCGCGCCTGAGACGCCGATCGTCTATGGCACGTCGCGCAAGCGCGACTGGAAGGGCGCATGGGCGGCCCTGCGCAAGCTGCTCGCCGACAGCGACGACACGGTTCAGGCCTTTCTGATCATGCGCGCGCTGAATGCCGACACGCCGGCGCGCCAATATCGCAAGCTTCTCGAGGCGCCTGGCGGCGGGCGTATCGCGTACAAGCGGCAGGAATTGTCGGAGCTGTTCAGCCAGCCGGAGTTCCTGGCGAGCTTCAAGCCCGGTACGGTCGGTGCCGCCTATCGCGATTTCCTCGGCCGCACCGGCTATACGGCTATGGGCCTTGCCGAAGTCTCGGGTGCGCAGGAGATGCAGGACGAGCTCGAACATCCTTATGGCTGGTTCGGCCGGCGCGAGCGGGACCTGCACGACATCTGGCACGTGCTGACCGGCTATTATGCCGACGAGCCGCTGGGCGAATCCTGCCTGATCGCTTTTTCCTATGCGCAGACCGACGGGCTCGGCTGGGCGGTGATCTCGGGCGGCGCGGCGATCAAGTCGCTGAAGATCACCGGCGAGACGGCCTATTTTCGAGCGGTCTGGGAAGGCTATCGCAACGGCAAGCGCGCCGCCTGGCTCTCCGGCGAAGACTATGAGCGGCTGCTTCACGAACCGCTCGACCAGGCCCGCCGCCGCCTGAACATTCCGGAGCCTGTGCTTTATCTGAAAGCGCAGAAAAGGCTGGCGGAGCAAGGCCTGACCGGGCTGTAGTTTCGTCCGCTGCCCGCTAGAGCTTGGGCGTGATTGCCCGCCTGTCGCTGACCGACTTTCGTTCCTACGCCGATGCGGTGATCGAGCCGGGGGCGGGGCTCGTTATCCTAACGGGGGAAAATGGGGCGGGGAAGACGAACCTGCTCGAGGCGGTGTCGATGCTGGCGCCGGGCCGGGGCCTGAGGGGGGCGGCCTTGTCGGAAATGGCGCGGCAGGGTGGACCCGGCGGCTTCACTGTCGCGGCTCGTTTGAGCGATGACGTGGATGTCGGCTGCGGCACGCTGCCCTCCGCGCCCGAACGACGGGTCGTGCGGATCAATGGCGTTGCCGCCGCGGCCAATGCGCTTGCCGAGCGGCTGGCGGTGCTGTGGCTGACGCCGGCTATGGATCGGCTTCTCACGGATAGTGCGGGTGCGCGGCGTCGTTTCCTGGACCGGCTCGTGCTGGCACTGGAGCCGTCGCACGCCCACCACACGGCGCGCTATGAAGCAGCGATGCGCGCGCGGACGCGGTTACTGACCGGCGACATCCGCCCTGATCCATCCTGGCTGTCGGCGCTCGAAGCGCAGATGCAGGAACATGGGGCTGAGGTTGCGGGTGCGCGCGCACGAACGGTGGCGGCCTTGCGGGACCGAGTCTTAGGCGCGTCGGAAACTTCATTCGCGCGAGCGGGGATATCGCTGGAGGGCGCTGACGAGGGGCCATGGCCCTTCGCTTCGAACCGGGGCCGCGACGCCGCGGCGGGCCGTGCGACGGAAGGTCCGCACCGCCAGGATCTTGCCGTGATGCACTTGGGCAAGGGGCAGGCGGCTTCGCTCTGTTCGACCGGCGAGCAGAAGGCGCTGCTGATCGGGCTGGTGCTTGCCCATGCCGAGCTGGTCGCCGATCGGGCGGGGCGACCGCCCGTGCTGCTGCTCGACGAAGTCGCCGCGCATCTCGATCCAGGCCGGCGCGCCGCCTTGCTGGAGCGGCTCGCTGCGCAGGGCGGGCAAGTCTGGATGACGGGCACCGAGCCCGAACTGTTCGCCGCCGCACCAGAGAGCGCGCACCGCTATGTCGTCGCGGAGGGCAAGATCACCCGATCCTAACCCTTGTTGTTTTCGGTTCATGAAACCGTTTGCGTCCTCCTTCCGTTAAAGCGCCGTCAAGAGGAGGAACAGTTATGCGTAAGTTGCTTACCGCGTTCGCCATGACGGCGACAGTCGCGACCGGCGTTCCGGCTGTGGCCGCCGGCCAGTATTACGGCACCTATGGGTCCAGCCAAGTTGCCCCTAATAACAGCGGCTATTATGCCGATGGCGTTTACCGCGACCGTTATGGCGTGCTGCGGGACCGTTATGGCAATCGTGTCAGCGAAGCTGCTGTGGCCGCTAATGTGAATGCAGATGGCTTCTATGTCGACAACCGCGGCACGCTGCGCGATCGTCGCGGCCGTATCGTGACCGCCGCCCGCGCGGAGCGCAATGGCTGGTTCCGTGACCGCAGCGGCTATTGGGTGCGGGGCGACGCTGCCTATGCCTCGAACGGCTATTATCGTGACCGCTATGGTGTGCTGCGCGACCGCAACGGCAACCGCGTTAGCGAACAGACCGCCTATAGCGGCCAGACCTGGGTTGGCCAGGATGGCCGCACCTACTGCCGCCGCAGTGACGGCACGGTCGGCACGATCGTCGGCGGCGTCGCCGGCGCGCTGATCGGCAAGGCGATCGGCGGCACGGTTGGCGCGGTGATCGGCGGTGCCGGTGGCGCCCTTGGCGGCCGCGAAATCCAGCGGAGCGCGAGCGACTGCCGCTAATCAGCTTCAGCAATGAGGCAAGAAGAGGCGGGGCCTTAGGGTCCCGCCTTTTTCGTTGCCTGCCGTTCAGCCGAGCCCAGCTAAGCTTCGGCAATCAGGTTGAAAAGGAGGGGTTCATGCGCACTTTGTTGATCGCGTCGGCGCTCGGTGCAGGCCTTGTCGGCCAGGCTGTCGCCCAGCCGGCGCCGCCGGTTCGTTATGACGATCGCTATGATGACCGCCGCTATGACGATCGCTACGACGATCGCGGCGCCTACGATATCGAGGCTGCGCAGCGCCGCTTCGATGCCGCCCAGGCGCGGTTCGACCGCGAGCGGGACATCTATGAGCGCGAACGGCGTGCCTTCGAGGATGCCCGCGCCCGCTACGAAGCGGATCGCGAGCGCTATGCCTATCGGGGCCAGACCTGGCGCGGCAATGATGGCCGCACCTATTGCCGCCGCAGCGACGGCACGGTCGGCACCATCGTCGGCGGTGTTGCCGGCGCTTTGCTCGGCCGCGCCATCGATGGCGGCCGGCGCAGCGCCGTGGGCACGATCATCGGGGGCGGCGCAGGCGCGGTCGCCGGTCGAGCGATCGAACAGGGCAGCACGCCGCCCGAGTGCCGCTGACCGATAGCTCTGCACGGCCCGCCCCGCCTGCTGGAACGGCGCGGCGGGCCTGATCGCTCCTTGCCTGCGCCCTTAGTGGCGCGAAGATCAAGGAGTGTTCACATGCTACGCACCATCATTGCGGCGAGCCTGGTTGCGGTCTGCGCGCCCGTGCTCGCCCAGACCACCGACACCGAAGGCATGACGCCACCGGCAGCGACCGACCCGGCGATCGTCGTCGAGAACAGCCCGGAGCGGGCAAAGCTTGCGGACAAGGCCGTGCCCACGACCGTCGCTACGAAAGGCGAGATCAAGCTGGCCGTCGACACCGAATGGTGGAAGTTCGACAAGGATCGCTCGGGCGGGCTCGACCAGGCCGAGTTCAACCGCATGCTGCACAAGTTCCAGAAAGCCGCGCTGTCCGGTCCGAGGACGGTCGAGGAAGCCGGCCGCGCTGCTGCTGCCGCTTTCGTGACTGCGGACACGGATAAGGACGGCAAGGTCAACCGCGACGAGTTCGTCGGCCTGCTGCAATCGCCTGCGGCGAGTTAGTCGCGTGAAGCTGTTCCCCGGCAAAGGCCGGGGTCCAGCGACAGGTGGGCAGTTATGACGTGAAGGGTGGACCCCGGCCTGCGCCGGGGAACACTCGTTCAAATGATCAGTGCACGTGCCCCGATGACGGGTACATCCAGGCCATTAGGCCCTTCCGTTCGAACGGCTGCCAAGCGCCTTCAGGCTGCGCCAGCCTGTCGGCGATCGCATAGAGCACCGACGCGTTGACGCCGAGGCCGCAATGGCTGCCATAGACCTCGATATTGTCCGTCGTCGCGTCTTCCGGCTCGCAGCAATTCTGCCACGCCACGATGCCGTCAGCCTTGGTGTAGATTGCGGTGGACGGCACCGGCGGCTTTTGCCGGCTCTCGCGCAACTGCGCCTGGGTGTGCTCGTCCGACATGCGCTGACCCGTCAGGGTTTCGTAAGCGCGCATCACGTTGGTCGCGCGCGGATCTCCGGTGAAGGGCGAGCCCAGAGAGATCACCTGCCGCACCTTGTCGGGGCGGCGGCGGGCGACCTGGCGTGCCATCACACCGCCGAGGGACCAGCCGATGATCGAGACCTTGCGGCCCGTTTCGGCATAGATGGCGTCAAGCCGGTCGATCAGCTTTTCGCCTTCGCGGCCGATCGCCTTGGGCCCCAGGTTGCGGCCCAGTTCCCAAGCATAGGGCGAGTAGCCGAGCAGCTCGAGATAGCGGCGTAGCAAAGTGGTCGATGCGTCGGTGGTGACGAAGCCCGGAAGCACCAGCACGGGGTGCCCGTCGCCCCGCGGCGCGCTCATCAGCAGCGCGCCGAACCAGGGCAGCGAGCCCAGTTCGGCCAAAGCGCGGGGCAGCTCCGAAAGCGCCAGCAGCTTGGACGGCGGAGCAATCCGCTCGCTCGCATGAAGTGAAGTCAAAACAAACGCCTTTCCGTTTACGTAAGCCGTCCAAACGCTTGTTAACGCTTTTGTGTCCGACGCTTACGCCCCTCCCAAACCGAAAGCCTCATGCCTGGCCGCGAACTGCGCGACATCCAGGCTGAGGATCGCGAGATCATGCAGCTGGCCCTGCCGATCCATCACATGATCCTTCAACAAGGCTTCCCCCCGAAAGCCGCTTTCCTCGAACAGCTGGATGGCGCCGCGCTGGTCCGGCGTCATCTGGGCCACCAACTTCTTCAGGTCCCGTTGCTGCGCCGCAACGAACATCTCGTCAAGCAATCGCCGACCGACTCCCTGCCCGCGCAGTTCGGGGGAGACGAGCAGGCGCACCTCGCCGACATGGGTCGACCAGCCGAGCGGATCGCGGACGAGCGCGCAGGTGGCGACGATCGCGTCACCGTCTTCCGCCACGAAACTGTCGATGAAGCCGTCCTCGACCGCCTCGGCCCAGGCCTCGATCACCTTGCGGTGTTTGAGGTCGCGGCTGAGGAACAGCAGGTCATGCTCCGGCAAGGCGCGGGCGAAGCGGAGCATCGCGTCCATGTCGTCGGCGCGGAACCGGCGTATGGTGACGGGCAGGTCGGTCACAGCGAACGCTCCTGAAGCCATTGGTCGAGACGCGGCCAGAGCCGCTTGATCGCGTTGCCGCCGGCGACGAGACTGACATGCCCCCCTTTCAGCACCACCTGCTCCTTGTCCGCCGAGCCGACCATCTCGATCAACGGCGCGGAAGCTGCGCTCGGCACGATATGATCATGCTCCGCGACCACATGGAGAAACGGAACGGTGATGTTCTTGAGGTCCACATGGCGGCCACCGACCTCCATCGTGCCTTCCTTCAGCCGGTTCTCCCACATCAGCGCCTTGGTGGTCTGGCGGAAATATTCGCCTGCAAGCGGCAGCATGTCGGTCGTCCAGCGGTCGAACATGCGGTAGCTCTTCACGAACTCGTCGTTCCACAGATTGTCGAGCAGGCGGATCTGGCCCGCGATCTGGCCCGCCGGCCGCAGCATGTTGAACGAGGTGTAGAGCAGGTCGGCCGGGCAGCAGCCGAATGTGTCGACCAGCCGGTCGACGTCGAAAAAGCGCCGGTCCGACCAAGTCTGGAACTTCTCCATCGCCTTGAAGTCGATCGGCGTGGTGAAGGTGACCAGGTTCTTCATCGGGCCGTCGGCATGAAGCGCCGCCCAGAGAACCGACAGCACGCCGCCGAAGCAATAGCCGACGACGGTCACATCCGGCTCGCCGGTCTCCTCGGCGATGCGCTCGAGCGCGGACGGAATGAAGTCGAGGACATAGTCTTCGAGGCGGAGATTGCGCTCGTCCGGCCGCGGCGGCGACCAGTCGAGCATGAACACGTCATAACCGCGCTTCAGCAGGAACTCGACCAGGCTCTGGCCCGGCACCATGTCGAAAATATAGCCGCGGTTGGTGGTCGCCATCACCAGCAGGAGCGGAACGCGATACACTTCGTCCGACTGGGCGCGGTAATGGTAGAGGTTCATCGTGCCGCGCTGGATCAGCACATCCTTGGGGCTGGCGCCGAGCACCGGTGCGGGAGAGGCCAGATAGCCCATGCCCTTGATGTTGCGCTGGAGCGCGCGGTCGAAGGCAGTCCGTGCTTGTTCGAGCAGGTCGGGGGCGGCCGTCTCGCTCATTCAGCCTTTTTGGGCGGCTTTTTGGTGCGGGCGGGTTTCGGCCGCTCCTGACGCGATACGTCCTGGCCGGCGATCTTGATCAGCAGGCTCTCGATCCGCGACAGCCGCTCCTCGAGCGCGCCCATCCGCTCGCCCAGCATCACCATTTCCTCGCGGCTCGGCATGTTGGCGGCGGCAAGCGCGCGGCTCATCGCGTCCTTCGCCACTTCCTGAGCCTTTAACGACGCGGATGTCGCGCCTTGCATGGTGCGGGCGAACTCGCCCGACTTCATCAGCTCGGACCCGAACTGATTGGCGACGCTCTCCCACTGGCCGAGCATCTCGCGGAAAAAAGCACCAGGATCGGCCTTGGTCATCAGGCAATCATCGGGGCGAGTGGAGGCCGCGTCAAGGCGGGCCAGCCATGCCGATGATTGGCCAGGCGGCGGAGTTCGCGCCAGGGCGGACAGCGGAATAGACGAAATGCTGCTTCAACTCATGGTAGGGTTGAAGGCCGGAATGTGCCTTTCGGGCAGCACTCCTGAAGATGCCGAAGGCGCCGCACAGGCTTTCAGTGCTCGGAGTAATGGCGCTTAAATGGTCGGGGAGAGAGGATTCGAACCTCCGGCCCCTGCCTCCCGAAGACAGTGCTCTACCAGGCTGAGCTACTCCCCGACCGGACCGGGCGCCGAGGCGTCCGCGGAGGCAAGACGTGCGCCCTTAGCGGGCGGGGCCAGGGGTTTCAAGCGCCGTGTGGCGCTTCCGCCACTCTATTCGGCGGCGTCGAGCTTGCCGACTTCATTGCCCCAGGCATCCCAGCCGGCGCGCTCGCTGCGGGCGAAGAGCTCGAGCTTGGAAGCAACCGGATAGAGGCGGTCGATCGCCTCGCGCACCTGCTCCGGCTTTTGCGAGTGGGCGCGCTTGGGGGCGAGGATGACGTTCGGCACGCCTTCGTCGCCCAGCGGCATCGGCCGGCCCTTGGCGACGCGGCTGGCTGCGAGCACAAATTCGGCGGTCGGCTTGACGATCGAGGGCCGAACGCCCTGGGCGCCGATCGGCCCACCGTCCTTGCGCGCCTTGACCCAGACGAACGCGACGCCTCGGAAGTGAAGCTTCCAGGCGGCGAGGCACGCCATGGCAACATCGAGGCGCGGCGACGTTGCCCATAGGAACAGCACGCCGCGTTCGCTCAGCAGTTCCGGCACCGGCAGCGACACGATCGCCTCGTCCGGAGCCGTCACGTAGAACTTCGCCGCGGCGCCCCATTTGTTCTGCTGGCCGTAGTAGCTCCAGGGTGGATCGGCGAGGATCACGTCGTAGGTCCGGTCCGGCAGGTCGCGCCACAGGGTCATGGCGGTGGCATAGCCGAAGCCCGCGCCCGCGCCAGCCGCTTCGCGTATCAGCTCCGCACGGCCGGTGGCGCATGAGCCGGTGCATCGCGGCGGATCAGCGGCAACACCGCGCTGTCCCAGCCGAGGCTCAGCGTTTCCGTGCGCCCAATCCGGGCGCCGCTATCAAGATCATAATCCTCGGCGAGCCACGGGCTGACGATCCCATCTTGCGCCCTAAAGTCGGAGAAGCGCGACTCGATTCGCTTTTCGGTCGAGTCCACGTCCGGATGGTAGGCGCGCCGGTCCTGACGCCGGACGATGTGGCTGGTCGAGGGGTCGAGGAACAGGCGCGCCTCCGCTCCGTCAGCAAAAGTGATTTCAAGGCAAGGCGGAGTGTCGGAGACGAGCGTCAGCCGGTGACCCCGTGTTCCGACGGCGGACAGCGGCACGAGATGGTAGACGATGCCATGCTCCAGCGCCGCGCGTGCCTTCGCGCCGACGGGCGACGGCGCGGGTGCGTCGCCAGGCCACGACCAGGCTCCGGTCGAGTCGATTCCCTCGCTGAACACACGTTTGGTCTTTCCGAAGACATCGATCCGCATGAGCCCGGACCGATGCGCCAGATAGCGGCCGATCACGGTGTAGGTCGGCTCGACGATGCGGACCACCGCATCCATGCTTCGCACCGGGGCGAGCCGTGCCTTCCCACCGCGTGCGCGGTCGTTGCGATCGATCCACTCGCCGGCCGTGCCCTGCGCTTCTAACGGGGCGATCGGCCAGGCCGAACTCAGGCCGAGGCCGGCCAACACCAGCCTGCGCGACAGCAATGCGCCCACTTCCAGCATTGCGCCTCCCTTTTCGGGAGGTTCATGCCAGGCGCATCACGAAATGTCGACTACAAACGTAATCAGATTACATCGCCGGTTGAGATGCGTTCGGGTTCGGCATCGTCGCCGGGGCGAAGGCGTCGCGCTTGCGCGGGTCGACGGCGGCAGTCGGGTCCGGGCGGAAGTCGGTCGGGGCGCGGTCGCCGGGGCCGTGATGCGGCTGATCGAGCGACAGGTCGGCCGCGGTGCTGCCACCATCGCCAGCCGCCGTGCTGGGGGTGCCCAGCGCGCGATCGATTGCGCCGAGGCTGCCAGACGCGCCGTCGCGCCCCTTACGGCCGAGCACGAACAGGCCCAGCAGCAGACCGATGCCGCCCGCGGCAATTCCCGCGATCAGCCCCGAATTGTCGCTCGCCTGCTGCTTCGACTTCTTGTTCCTTTTGGCCATCGTGACGCTCCTTTGAACCGTTTCGGGTTCAACGGGCGGGCTTGGCGCCTGTTCCGGTCAGTCGCGCGTGCCACCGAGCATCCGAATGATGCCGGAGAAATCGAGGCCGCCATGGCCGTTATTGGCAAAGGCCTGGTAGAGCGCCATCGCCTCTGACCCCATCGGCACCGAGGCGTCAGCGTCGGCGGCAGCCTGAACGGCGAGCTTCAGATCCTTGAGCATCAGCCCGGCCGCGAAGCCGCCCTGATAGTCACGGTCGGCTGGGGTCTCGGGACCAACGCCCGGTAGCGGGCAATAGCTGGTCATCGACCAGCTCTGGCCGGACGAGACCGAGCTGATGTCGTAGAAGGTCTGCGGATCGAGACCGAGCTTCCGGGCCAGCAGGAATGCCTCGCATGTGGCGACCATCGTCGCACCCAACAGCATGTTGTTGCAGATCTTGGCGGCCTGGCCGGCGCCGCTCGGTCCTGCATGGATCACCGCCTTGCCCATGCTGGCGAGGATCGGCTCGGCCCGGGCAAAGGCTTCGGCGCTGCCGCCGACCATGAAGGTCAGCGTGCCGCTTGCTGCCGCCGCGATGCCACCGGAGACGGGCGCGTCGACAGCCGAGAGCCCTTTTGCGGAGGCGGCCTCTGCGACTTTCTTCGCCGTGGTGACATCGATGGTCGAGCAATCGAGCAGCAAGGTGCCCGGCGCAGCGGCGGGGAAGAGCGCCTCTTCATAGACCTGGGCGACGTGCCGGCCAGCCGGCAGCATGGTGACGATCGCTTCGGCGCCCGTCGCCGCCGCGGCGGCGCTGTCGACCGGCAGGCAGCCCGCGCTTTTCGCCTTGTCGAGCGCGTCGGCCGAGAGGTCGAAGGCATGTACGTCATGCCCTGCCTTCGCAAGGTTTGCGGCCATGCCGCCGCCCATATTGCCGAGCCCGATGAAACCGATGCGTGCCATATTGTCCTCCGTTGGCGGCGGGATAGCGGCTATCGCTTCAGCCGCAACAGCAGATAGGGAAGCAGCAGCAGCAGCGCAGCGGCCGAGACCACATAGGGCAGCGGCCCCCAGAACTGGTACAGGCCGACGCCGATCGACGGTCCGAGCACAAAACAGGCGCCGTTGATCGACGTGGTCTGGCCGGCGACCGCGCCCTGTTCGTTCATGCCGACCGCAAGCGACGCGCCCGCGGTGAAGCCCGGCCGCAGAAAGCCGAAGCCGAGCGACGACAAACCATAGCTCACCGCCAGCATGTGCAACGAATGCGAAAAGCCGATCGCGGCGCAGCCCGCCGCCGCCAGTACCGCTCCCCAGATCGCGAGCTGGCGCGGCGTCAGGCGCAAATTCGGGATGATGCCCCATTGCGCGAGCAGAGCGGCGCCTGCCCCTACCATCAGAACGATGCCCGTTTCCGCCGCCGCCTGCATTGCAGAGAGCTTTAGCTGGTCGATGATCAGAAAGCCGATCGCCTGGCCCGCCATCGCCTGGGCATGGCCGGTGACCAGGCCGATCAGCATCCAGGGCCAGATGCGCGGATCGGTCAGCGGCAGCTTGCCGCGATCATCCGCCGTCGCGGCGCGGGCGCTTGCCCCTGTCGGCTCGCCGCCAATCGAAGGATAGCTGGTCGCAGCACCACGGCCCTCACCGCCGGGCGTGTCGTCGGGCAGCAGCCGGGCGGTGACGATCAGCACGCCGATGCCGAAGATCGAGAAAACGAAAGCGGGGCCGGCCAGTCCGACGACTGGCAGCACGAAGAAGGGCGCCAGTGCTGGACCAAGGATCGTTCCCAGGCCGAACGCGGAACCGAGCAGCGACAATGCCCGCGTCCGGTCCTCGCGCGACGTGCCCATGGCGACGATCGCCTGCGATGCGGGCGGGGCCGCCGCGCCGAACGTGCCGTAGAGCATCCGCGCGACAATGAAGCAGAGGAAGGCTGGCAAGGGCGCGATCCAGCCGACGATCCCCGCTGCCAAAAACACGCCGCAGAGGAACACAGAAGAGCAAAAGCCGAACAGGCCGAGCAGCACCATCCGCCGCCGTCCCTGTCGGTCCGACCGCCGCGCCCAAATCGGCGCCGCGATCACCCAAACCAGCGCCGACACCGAAAAGGCTGCCGCCACCGCAGCATCGGGCACGCCCAGCGACCGGCCGATGGCGGGCAGCACCGACTGCAGGGCGGTGTTTCCGGCCGCAATCGTCAGCATGACAAGGAAGAGCAGGCGGAAGGGCGGCGGGGCACCAACTGCTCCACCCGGCGTTGAGGCGGCCAACGGCGCTCGCGGATTCTCCTCGGCCATAGCTGGCCGATAGAGGAGTGCGGGCGCCACCGAAAGCGTTGCCAGCAACGCCGCGATTTGCGACGGGTCCGCAACGAAGGAAGAAAGGGACCGAATGCCCGTGTCATCCGCCGGCGAACAGGCCGGCGCCGCTCGCAGCCGTAAGGCGAGCCACCCTCTGGTGCTGTTCTTCAAGGGCTTCGTGAAGCATCCGGCGATGGTCGGATCGGTGATCCCGTCATCACGAGCGCTGATCGATCACATGTTGCGGCCGGTCGATTGGGGCTCGGTCAAGCTGTTCATCGAATATGGCCCGGGTGTCGGCACCTTCACCCGGCCCATTCTCGAACGGCTCGGCCCGGAAGCCGAGCTGATCGCGATCGATACCAATGCCGATTTCATCGACCATCTTCGCCACGAGATCGCCGACCCGCGGCTGCGCCTGGTGCGCGGCTCTGCCGCAGACGTCGGCCGGATCGTTGCCGATTTCGGCCACGCCAAGGCCGACAATGTGCTGTCTGGCCTGCCCTTTTCAACCTTGCCCGAGGGAGTTGGGGATCGCATCGCGGCGGAAACGGCGGCGGTGCTGAAGCCTGGCGGCGCCTTCCTGGTTTATCAATTCTCGCCCAAAGTGGCGGAGTTCATCACCCCGCACTTTACCGCCATCGATCAGGGCTTCGAATGGATGAACATACCGCCGATGCGGCTCTTCTGGGCGCGGAACGGCTAACTTAAGGCAACGTTCGCCCGGAAGAGACGTTAATGCGGCGCGGCAATCGCCGCGGTCAAGGTCGCGTCTTCATGCTTCGTGTGTTCGCCAGGCGATTGAGCAGGCATCCGGCCATTCTGGTCGACGCGCACGGCCGCGCCTCGGATCCGGCGAGCCGGATCCGGCTTCGGGCGAGCAGTGCAACTCTCGCCGCCGTGCTGGCGCTGACCCTTGCAGCACCGGCGGACAATCTTGGCGGAAGCTTCCTCAGTCCAGTGCGCGAATCAGCAGCCGCTGCTCTGGCCGGCGTGGCCGAGGCGATCCGGTCGCGTTCGCCCGGCGTGCGCGGAAGGGTGGTTTGGATCAAGGGCAGGCCGGTCGTCGTCCGCCCTAGGGCGCGAGCCGCGCCACGGGGGAGGCGCCCGGCTGCTCGTGCCTCCGTCCTCCCGCCCGCCGCGGCGCCGCCATCGCTGGTCACAGCGCCTCCTCCGGCGGTACCGCTCGCCCTCTTGGGAAACGATATCGCACCCGGAGGTCCGGTGACGATCGGGCCCTTGCCGGCCTATGATCTCGCGAATCCGCAGCCGGTGGAATATGTGCAGCTTCCGCCTGAGCGCGGGCCGAGCATCATTATCGGCGGCGGGCCGATCGGCGGCACCGGCCCCGTGCTCCCACCGCCACGCCCGCCTGCCATTCCCGAGGCGTCGACCTGGGCCATGATGATTCTCGGCTTCGGCGCGATCGGGAGTTTGTGGCGAAGGCGGAGGCTGATTGCGGCGGCGGTGATGGCACACATTCCGCTCCGGCTCACGCACCTCCCTTTGAGCCAATGACGTTTTGACGTCGCATCCATCCTATCCGCTGCTCGTCCACGGGGTGTAATCACTCTTGAGGCGAACGGGGCACGCAGGTTCGGGAGAGGATTGATGCGCAGGACCTTACTCAAGCTGGCCTTGGCGGCGGCTGTTGCGACGCCGGCGAGTGCCGCCACCTTCGTCGAGACGTTCGACGGCCCCACCTTGTCGCCGGCGCTGTCCACCTCCCTTGCGCCCGGCTTCAGCTTCGCGCTGAACGGAGGACGCGGCGTGATCTCCAAGGATGCGCAGACCGGCGGCGGCTTTGGCAACGTGAACACCAATTTCTCGCTGCTGGGCGACTTCTCTGCGACGGTCACAGCCGACCGCACCAACAATCTGTCGGCCTCGTCCGGGCTCGCAAGCGGCCATGTTGCCGGCTTCACCGACGTCTATTTCTTCGGCGCGAGCAACGTCGTCGCGAACATCTTTGTGCCGAGCCCGCCGGGTTTCGGCCAAACCATCCTCAGCGATTCCGACCAGGTAGTGAATTTCCGCATCCGGCGCGTCGGCAACACCATCTTCGAGGAATATGATCCGGAACAGGACGGCAGCTTCGTGGTGGTTCGCCAGGCAACCGGCGACGCCCTGCTGGGCGCTGTCACCATCTCGCTCTTCATGGGCCAGGAAGCGGGCAATCAGGGCGCGGCGTCGATGGCCTATGACAATCTCGTGATCACCGCAGATGCCTTCCGCACCGCTGTGCCGGAGCCGGCCAACTGGGCGATGATGATCGCTGGCTTTGGCCTGCTCGGCGCGGCCTCGCGCCGCCGGGCGCGGGTAGTCTTTGCCTAAGGTCTTCGCGCCGCCTCAGTCTTCCGGCAGGTTGAGGCGGCGCGAGACGGTGAAGTCGACCACCGACACCAGGAAATAGGCGAGGGCATGGCGGGCGCGGGCGACGCCGCTGCCCCAGCCCGTCATCTCCTTGAGCGTGACTTCGCGGCTCTGCTCCCGCTCATGAGCGAAAAGAGTGCGCAGCTCCTCCGCGAACGCCTTGTCCTCGACCCGCAGCATCAGCTCCATGTTCAGGAACAGGCTGCGCATGTCGAAGTTCGCCGAGCCGATATGCACGGCATCGTCGATGATGAAGAGCTTGGTGTGCAGCTTGGCCGGCTGGTATTCGAAGATCCGCACGCCTTTGCGCAGCAGTCCCGGATAGGTGAAGCGCGCCGCGGCGATGGTGGTGGTGTTGTCCGAATGGGCAGCGGTGATCACCTGCGCGTCGCCGCGCTTGCCAACGCGGTCAAGGCGGCGAAGCATCGCCGGGCTGGGGGCGAAATAGGCCGCGATCAGATGGACGAGGCGCGCGCGCCGCATGTCGTGACGGACCGTGCGGGCCCAGGGACTCAGGCGCCGCGTCGGGCCGCCCATCAGCCAGCGCACGCGGCCCTCCGGCTCGCTCCACCGGGACAGCGCACGGCGCAGCTCCCGCATGCGGGAGCGCGGCCGCTTGGTCCAGGCGAGCAGCGCATCGACATAGCCGGTCAGGCGCCCGGCCGCCGGGCCTTCGACCAGCAGACCGAGATCGCGCCAGCCCTCGTTTTCGGCGAAATAGCCATCGGCGATGTTGAAGCCGCCGACGATCAGCCTCTGCTCGTCGGCTAATGCCAGCTTCTGGTGATTGCGCAGCAGATAACGCCGTCCCCAACGCGGCAGGAAGCGGCAGATGTCGGCTCCGGCGTCGCGCAGCGGCTGCAGGAACGCCTCGTCGGCATCACTGCCGAAACCGTCGATGATCAGGCTGACCGCCACGCCACGCGCGCAGGCGTCGATCAGCGCGTTGCGGACGCGCTGCCCGGTCCGGTCGTCGGCGAAGGTGTAATAGAGCAGGCGCAGCGTCCGTTCGGCGCCGTCGATCAGGGAGAGGAGGCCGAACAGCCTTTCGTCTGCCTCGATCAGCAGCGACAGGCGGTTGCCTTCGACTTCGATCTGCTCGCCTGCCCCGCTCACCGCTCGCTCATGCGCCCGGCGACTGTCAGGCGCAAGTTGACTTGGAGGCCTGGCGCATCTATGTCCCCCGCCTTCCCGAACTCCCGGAAAACCATAGGCTGGAGCGTTAAATGGCGCGCGTTACCGTCGAGGATTGCGTCGACAAGGTCCCGAACCGCTTCGATCTGGTGCTGCTCGCGGCGCAGCGCGCGCGGCAGGTGTCGGGCGGCGCCGAGCTGACCATCGACCGTGACCGCGACAAGAATCCTGTCGTCGCACTGCGCGAGATCGCCGAAGAGACGATCCAGCCGGAGCATCTGCGCGACACGCTGGTCGCCAGCCTGCAGCGCGTGCAGGTCGATGACGACGATGCCGTCGACGAGCTCGGCTCGCTGGCCCAGCAGGCCGAAGCGCTGCGCCTGACCGCCGCTGCCCCGCCGCGCAATCAGAACATGGGCGGCGACTACGAGTAAGCGCTGCTGAGCCGTTTGGGGAACCAAGCGGCTTCGCTGTCGGTTCGGACGCGGAACCAAAAGCGAAAGGCTGTTCCATGAAGTTCCTGTCCCACGGCGTCGCCGCTGCCGGTCTCGTCCTGCTCGCCGCATGCGGCGGCAATGCCGACGACAAGGCGGCCGAGAACATCTCCGAGATGACGGAGAACAAGGCGGATGCGCTCGAAGCGCAGGCCGACAATATGGGCGGCGCCGCCGAAGACCAGCTCGAAGACAAGGCCGACCAGGTCCGCGAAGCGGGCGAGGACGCGGCCGACCAGGCCGACGATAACGACGATCCGCGCGTCGAGAACCAGGTCGCCAATCAGATCAACGGGATGTAGTCCCCTTCGCCGCGACGGGGCCGGTGACCTTGGCGTTGCCGTCCCGCGCGATGACGATCATCCAGCCGCGGCCGTCCTCGCAGCGTACCGTCCAGGCGGCTTCGCCGTTCATTGGCCCGGCGTCCTGCTCCGCCACGACCTGCTGACAGGCCTGCTGCGCGTCGCGGATCGCGCGCAGGAAGGTCGCCTTGCGCTGTTCGGGCGCCATAGTCCTGATTTCGGCGACATAATCGGTGCCGTTCGCCGCCGGGGCCGAAGTAGCGGCATTGCTGCTGTTCCCCTCGTCCGTTGCAGGCGTGCAGGCGGCCAGCGCTGCTCCGGCGGCGATCGCTAGAATGTGTTTCATGTCACTCCTCCTCGGCCGATTTTCCGTAATCTGCTATGCGAGGATGGGGCCAAGGGGAAGGCAGGGGCATGATCCGGATTGCAGTGGCGGTGGCGGCGCTCGGCATGGCGGCGGCGCTTGCGGCGCAGAATGCCGCGGAGTTCGAGTTTTCGCCGGTACCGCGCTGGTCGAAGGAGCCGGAGAATGGTGAGCTGTGTAAGGCGGTCATGGCGGAATGCCCGGCGTTCAGATCGGGCGACATCGAGGCCAATATGGCCTTTGACGAACTGCACGATGTGCGCGGCTATCTGATCGGTATCCGCATGACTCGCTCGACCGGATGCAAGCCGCTCGACGAAAGCGTGATGCTCGGCCGCAAGGAGTTTCGGCAGCGCTTCGAGTCCAAAGACACCCCATCCCTCGACGACGTCACTGTCGAATTGCGCGACGGCATCGATCCGGCGGGCGTGCGTATCGTCCAACGCGTCGACAATATGCAGATCGGCATGGGCTGCGCGGCGGACTAGCTCGCCGGTTCAGCGCAGCCGCGCCGGCGCTCGCCGCCGACGATCAGGTCCACACTCATCGGATAAAGTTTGTCCGACATCCCGTCCGAACAGCCAGGAGCGGCGCTGAGGCGAAGCTCGAAGAGCCGACCGTCCAGCGCACCTGACCAGACGGGCCCATCCGGGGCCTCGGAAAGACGCGTCCAGAGGCGCGTGCCTTTCGGATTCTCCGGATGCGAATAGGTGATACAACGCCCGACGATCCGCGCGTTCCAGAAGGGCTCAGTGCCGATTGCGCGCAACGGAGCGGCATCGAGCCGCTTCTGTCCCTGCATAAGGCATGGATGGATTTGGCTCCCGGTCGCTACGGCGGTGTCACCTTTCGGCCGCTTCGCTTCGGAGCAGGCAGCCATCGCAAGAAAGACACAGAGGAGCAGCCGCTCAACCATGGCTCTCCAACGCCGCGATGATCGGCCAGGGTCCCTTGCTTGCCACGCGGTCATGGCATGAACCGAAGCATCGGATCATGGCTCCGCAGGACCCCCAGCGACAGCCGCACCGATCCGTAGTCTCCCTGATTCCCGGGGTGACGATCTCCTGCCATCCCGCTGGTGGAACAGGGAGGCCGAGATGAAAAATGTCCTGATGCTGGCGCATGACGATAGCGGCCAGGAAGCACGGCTGCAGGCGGCGCTGGATCTTACCCGCGCGCTTGGCGGGCATCTGCATTGCGTCGATGCCGTGCAGGTGCCGGTGATGGTCGACAATTTCGGCGGCGCCGCGACGACGGTCCTGCTTTACGACGGACGGCAGCGCGAGGCCGAAAATCGGCGCGCGGTCGAAGGTCGACTCGCTCGTGAGGATGTGTCGTGGAGCTGTACCGAGGCCATCGGCGACTTCAGTCGCTGCATCGAGGAAGCAGCGCGTACCGCCGATCTCGTCGTGCTCAACCGGCAGCTTGACCGCACCGGCCCCGACATGCGCCGCATCGCCACGGATGTGCTCACTCACACCCGTGCGCTGGTGGTCGCGGTGGACGATGACCTGCGCGGCTTCGATGCCGCGGGTAGGGCGATGATTGCCTGGGACGGGTCCGAGACCGCGATGGCGACGATCAAGCGTGCCATCCCCCTGCTCCGCCTTGCCAGCGAAGTGCGCATCTTCCAGGCCGGCCCGCTTTCCGAAGCGGCAATTCCGGCGGACGAGGCCGCCGCGTATCTGTCCCGTCACGGCATCAGGGCGGACGTCGAGATTGCGCGCAGGCCCGACAGCATTGCCGTTGCGATTCGGATGGCGGCCGAGCGCTCTGGCGCGGCCTATCTGGTGATGGGCGCCTTCAAGCATGGCGTGCTCAAAGAAGCGCTGCTCGGCGGCGTGGCCCGTGCAATGCTGAGCGCGTGCAACCTGCCGCTTGTCTTGGGGCACTAAGACGAGGACGCCGCCCGGCTTCTGCCCGGCGGGGCCTCACACGTCCAGATTGGCGACGCTGAGCGCGTTTTCCTGGATGAACTCGCGGCGCGGTTCGACGACGTCGCCCATCAGCCGGGTGAAGATCTCGTCGGCCACATCGGCCTGAGCGATCTCGACCTTTAGGAGCGAGCGCACGTCGGGGTCGAGCGTCGTTTCCCATAATTGCTCGGCGTTCATCTCGCCAAGCCCTTTGTAGCGCTGGACCGACAGCCCCTTGCGGCCTGCGGCGAAGATCGCTTCCAGCAGTTCCGACGGCCGGTTAACGGCCGCGCCTTTCGGATCGGCGGGAGCGTCCTCGCCTTCTTCCGCCGAAGCCTGCTTGACTGACACCAGCCGCGACGGCGCGGCATAGCTGTCCGCCTGCTCCTGCGAGAGGCTGTGGAGCTTGCGCGCTTCCGCCGAGCCCAAGAACGCCGCCTCGACGACATGGTGGTCGGTCACACCCCGCCACAGCCGTTCGAGATGATAGCCGCCCTCTGCCGCCACTCGCCCGCTCCATCGCGCTTCCAGGTCGCTGGCGTCGAGCCAGGCCGAGACCTTGGCGATCGCCGCCGCCTTGGCGTCCACGATCAGGTCCGGAGCCAATGCGCCGCCGATCGCCAGCGCTTCGATGATCGTCGGATCATAGCGGCGTGGCACGTAAGCCATCAGCGACCGCATGCGGCGCGCATGATCGACCAGTTGGCGAAGATCGTCGCCGAAGCGGGTGCCCTCAGCCGTCTCCAGCCGCATCGCCTCGACGCCAGCGCCGATCAGGTAATCGTCCATCGCCGCCTGGTCCTTGAGGTAGGTCTCGGACCGGCCGCGCGCGACTTTGTAGAGCGGCGGCTGCGCTATGTAGAGGTGCCCGGCCGCGATGATCTCCGGCATCTGCCGGTAGAAGAAGGTCAGCAAGAGCGTGCGGATATGGGCACCGTCCACGTCCGCGTCGGTCATGATGATGATCTTGTGGTAGCGAAGCTTTTCGAGGTTGAAGTCGTCACGGCCAATGCCGGTGCCGAGCGCCTGGATCAGGGTGCCAATCTCTTTCGACGACAGCATCCGGTCGAACCGCGCGCGCTCGACGTTCAGGATCTTGCCCTTGAGCGGCAGGATTGCCTGATAGTGCCGGTCGCGGCCCTGCTTGGCTGAGCCGCCTGCGCTGTCGCCCTCGACCAGGAACAGTTCGGACTTGGCGGGATCACGCTCCTGACAGTCGGCGAGCTTGCCGGGCAAGGAGGCAATGTCCATGACGCCCTTGCGCCGGGTCAGCTCGCGCGCCTTGCGGGCCGCTTCGCGCGCGGCGGCGGCATCGATGATCTTCTGGACGATCGCGCGGGCGTTCTGCGGATTCTCCTCCAGCCACTCGTCCATTTTGTCGGACATCAGCTGTTCCATAGGCTGACGCACTTCGGAGCTGACGAGCTTGTCCTTGGTTTGCGAGCTGAACTTCGGGTCCGGCAGTTTCACCGAGACGATCGCGGTCAGCCCCTCGCGCATGTCGTCGCCGGTCAGCGTCACCTTTTCTTTCTTTAGCAGCCCCGACCGCTCGGCATAGCCGTTGAGCGTTCGCGTCAGCGCGGCGCGGAAGGCCGCCATGTGCGTGCCGCCGTCGCGCTGCGGGATGTTGTTGGTGAAGGCGAGGACGTTCTCGTAATAGCTGTCGTTCCACTCCAGCGCGATGTCGATGCCGATGGCGTCGCGCTGGCCGGAAATGGCGATCGGTTCCGGGAAGAGCGGAGTCTTGGCGCGGTCCAGATACTTCACGAACGCAGCGATGCCGCCTTCGTAGAACAGGTCGTGCTCGACCTTCTCCTCGTGCCGCGCGTCGACCAGCCGCAGCCGCACGCCCGAGTTCAGGAAAGCGAGCTCGCGATAGCGATGTTCCAGCTTGTCGAAATCGAACTCGGTAATTTTGAACGTCTCGGGAGAGGGCAGGAAGGTGACGCGCGTCCCCTTCTTCCCCTCGGGCGCGTCGCCGACGACCTTCAGCGGCGCTTCGGCGTCGCCATGACGGAAGCGCATCCAATGTTCCTTGCCGTCGCGCCAGACGGTGAGCTCAAGCCATTCGGAGAGCGCATTCACCACCGAGACGCCGACACCATGCAGGCCGCCCGACACCTTGTAGGCATTGTCGTCCGACGTGTTCTCGAACTTACCCCCCGCGTGCAGCTGGGTCATGATGACTTCGGCGGCCGACACGCCTTCTTCCGGGTGAATGTCGGTCGGGATGCCGCGGCCATTATCCTCGACGGAAACAGAGCCGTCCGGATTCAGCTGGATCAGGATAAGGTCGCAATGGCCTGCCAACGCTTCGTCGATCGCATTGTCGGAGACCTCGAACACCATGTGATGGAGGCCGGAGCCGTCATCGGTGTCGCCGATATACATGCCGGGGCGTTTGCGGACCGCGTCCAGGCCCTTCAGCACCTTGATAGAATCGGCGCCGTAACTGTTCGAATTGGGGGAAGTTGCCATGCCGAGCATATAGGAACTCGGGGGCAGGAACGAAAGCGAAATGGCCGGTCAGAAGCCGCTGACGCTGTGCGCCGCGCGCTCTCCCGCACGCTCCGCCCAGTGCGTGGCCGCGGCGCTGTTCTCGAACAGCTTCGCGGTCAGTTCGCTGCCATTGAACGCCTTGTCGCAGACCAGGGTCAGTGACAGCGCGATTGTCAGGTTCAGGACTTTTCTCACGCGCGCAAGGTTAGCTAGGCAGCGTTAAACCAAGGTTAGCGCAAGCAGGAAGCCGCCGGCCGAACCGGCGGCTTCCCAACTCGCACCCGGCGCTTAGGCCAGGGTGACCTTCGTACGACGGCTGCGGCGGGTCGCCGCACCCAGCATGCCGAAGCCGCCGAGCAGCATCGCCCAAGTCGCCGGTTCCGGAATGGCGTCAGGGTTGTTGCCCAGCGCCGGCACCGTGACTGAACCGAGCGTATAGACCGGGGTGTTGGAACCGCCCGGGAAACCGTCCGGATTGTTCTTGGTGGTCAGCGTGAAGAAGGCGTCACGCGCGCGTCCGCCAAGCGTCGACCGGGCGCCGAGCCCGTTAAAGTCCAGCGGCACGAACGGCCCGCCGGTATTGCGGATATTCGGTCCCGTATAGGTGAAAACCAGGTTCACCAGCGTGGGATCGTCGGTGAAACCAGGAGTCACCAGCGCGGTCGGGCTGGTGAATTCGATCGAGGCCGTCACGCCGGGGCTCGGTGCGAAGACCGAACCGGCGATATAGCCCGCAAAGTCGAAGATCACGAGCCGGTCGCCGGTGCGCAGGCCTTCATCCGGGCCCAGAGTGCCCTGATAATTGAAGGTGAAGTCGTTGGGACCGTTGGTGGTGACGCTTTCAAGCGTGATCACCGCAGCATTTGCGGAGCCCGCCAACCCGATAGCCGCTGCCGCGGCCAATACCCACTTTTTCATAAGCTACACTCCCTGCACGGGACGTTTCCCGCAGTTTCGACCCGAGCTCCGCCGCCGGCTCGCGGCAGATCACCCAAGCGTCACAACACGCACTCGCGGGTCCGGTTCACGAGCCGGTTAAATTTTGTTTAACCATGTGTGAACAAGGCGGATGGACCGGCTTGGGTCAGGCCGGTTGGGCAGGCTTTCCCCGGCGCGAGAAGGCGAACAGCGGCATGCCGGATGCAGCCAGCGCGAGAAGGGTAAGCCAGCTCACCGCGCTCGACTGCGCCGCCGCCCAGGCGCAGACGGCAATCCCCGCGATCACAAGGCTCAGCACGAAGGGTCGACCACCCTCAAGCTTTGGAAGCGCGGCGATCGCGAGCGCATAGACGAACATGCGGGCGAGAGTTGAAACGACCGCCAGCCAGACGAAACTGCCGCTGAGTGCCAGCGCTGCGATCAGCGCACCCATGAACAGGATCGAGTTGGCCGGTGTGGCGAAGCGGGCATGCACGCGCCCGAACCAGGCCGGGGCGAGCCCGTCGCGCCCGAGTGCGTAGGTGATGCGCGTCGACCCCGTCATGCCGCCGCTGATGTTTCCCAGAAGCGAGAAGATGACCGTCGCGGTCAGAAGCACCGCCCCGGCAGGCCCGAACACCCGGCCGGCAAGCTCGACCAGCGGGGCGTCTCCGCCTGCTCCCCTGTCCATCCAAGCGACATAGGCTGCCTGCACCAGCGTGTAGAGGAGCGCCGTTGCGATCACTGTGCCGATCAGCGCGCGCGGGATGGTGCGCCTCGGGTCGCGCGTCTCGCCGGCCGCCACCACGCTGTTTTCAAAGCCCACGAATGCATAGAGGATCAGCAAGGCGGCTGCGCCAAGCTGGTCACCGGGAGGCAGGATCGTCGATATGTTGGGGGCGCGAAGCCCGAGCGCCCAGAGCGCGAGCAGCAGCAGGGGCGCTGCCTTCAGCAGGGTCAGTGCATCGAGTGCCCTTACGGCCCGCCTGACCCCCACGATGTTGATGGCGGTGGTCAGCGCGACCATGGCCAGGATTGCCGCGGCGCGGCCCAGGCCTCCTGCTGCGGCGGGCCAGAAGACAGACAAATAGGTGGCGAACACGGTCGCATTGGCTGCCAGCGCCGCGACCCGCGCGACATAATAGAGCCAGCCGGCCTGGAAGGAGGCGAAGCGCCCGAACGGCGCGGCATAGGCGACCGGTCCTCCGGTCGCGGGAAAGTGCGCCGTCACACGGGCGAACGGCACTGCGATCACCAGGAACAGCGCGCCGAAGAGGGGAAAGAGCAAAGGGCTGAATGCCCCGAAGCGGTCGAAAAGCGTGCCCGGCAGCACGAAAATGCCGGCGCCGACCAGGCCGTTGAACGACAGGAAGGCGGAGCCGAAAAAGCTGATGTCCCGCTTCAGCGGCTCCTCGGCCGGTGCTGCGATCAAAGGAAGAAGCTGCCTTCGATCACCGTGACGGAGCGTCCGCCGAGTACCGCCCGATCGCCTGCGAGCGTGCAATCGACACGGCCGCCGCGGGCGCTCGCCTGAAAGGCGGTGAAGCTCGGGCGTCCCAGCCGTTCCGCCCAGAAGGGGGCGAGCGCGGCATGGGCCGAGCCGGTCACCGGGTCTTCGTCGATGCCGAAGGAAGGCACGAAGACGCGGCTGACCACATCGGTGTTCGTCCCCGGAGCAGTTGGCACGACCATGACGTGGTGCCGTCCGAGCGCGCGAAAGTCGGGCTCCAGCGCCCGCACCGCCGCTTCATCCTTCAGCAGCACGATCACCGTCTCCTCGGCCGCGTCCGTCGCCGACGCCCAGGTCGGCGCATCCGGCACTCCGAGGGCCGCGGCGATCTCGGGCCGCGGCTGCGGGGACATGAAGGTGGCGGGCAGCTCCATCGCATAGCCGTCGCCTGCGCGGCGAACGGTCAGCACGCCGGCTTTTCGGGTGCGGAAGCGAACCCGTTCGCGGTCGCCAATCAGATGATGACCGGATGCAAAGGTGGCATGGCCGCACAGGGCGACCTCACACGCGGGCGTGAACCACCGCAGCTCGTAATCCGCGTCGCCTTCGGCCGGGATAGTGAAGGCCGTCTCCGACAGATTGTTCTCGAGCGCGATCGCTTGCAGCACATCGTCGGGCAGCCACGCGTCGAGCGGCATCACCGCCGCCGGGTTCCCGCCAAAGGGACGGTCGGCAAAGGCATCGATCTGGACGAAGGGCAGCTTCATGTCTCGGGCGTCTCTCTCAAGCGTTCGTCGTGCTGGCCGGCGCGGTCGATCCGGCCTTCCGGGTCGAGATGGATCAGCACTTCCGCGCCGGGGAAGGCGGCATGCAAATTATCTTCGGCCGCTTCGACGATCTCATGCGCTTCGGCAATGGTCATGTCCGGATCGACCCACACGTGAAATTGCGCGAAATCATGCGCGCCGCTGGTCCGAGTGCGCAGGTCGTGAATGCCCCGAAAGCCGCGCTGCCGGTTGGCGAGCTGCACGAAGCGCTGGCGTTTCTCCTCCGGCCATTCGCGGTCCATCAGCTGGTCGATCGCGTGCGAGGATGACTGCCAGGCGCCGCGGGCGAGCCACAATGCGATCAGGACCCCGAGCACCGGGTCGGCGCCGCGTAAGCCTCCCCAGCTTTCCAGCGCCAGCGCAACGATGACGCTGCCGTTCAGCAGCAGGTCGGACTGGTAGTGGATATTATCCGCCGTGATCGCGACAGATCCGGTGCGGGCGATGATCCGGCGTTGATAGGCGAGCAGCAGGAAGGTCGCGGCGATCGCGACCAGCGACACGCCGACGCCGAGTTCCGGGTCCGCCGTTGTGCCGCCGGTCCGCAGTCGGTCGATCGCCCGCCAGAGGATGCCGGTCGCCGACACCGCGATCAGCGCCACCTGAGCCAGCGCGACCAGCGCCTCCGCCTTGCCATGGCCGAAGCGATGATCGCGGTCCGCCGGGGTCGACGCCAGCTTGACTCCGTAGAGCGTCAGCAGCGACGCCATAACGTCGAAGCCGGTATCGGCGAGCGATCCGAGCATCGCCACTGATCCCGTCGACCAGGCGGCATAGGTTTTCAGCGCGAGCAGGAAGAGCGCCATCGACACGCTCGCGATCGCCGCGCGCGCGGTCAGCTTGCCGTGCTGCTGCAGCCGCTCGTCGGTCACGGATAGAGCAGGCCTTCGCGCCAGCCCGTCCCGTCGCGCACGAACAACCGCCGCTCGTGCAGCCGATGCGCGCGGTCCTGCCAGAATTCGATCCGCTCCGGCGCCACGCGATAGCCGCCCCAATGCGGAGGCCGGGGCACCGGCTGGCCTTCGAAGCGGCGCTGCATCTCCTCGAACCGCCGCTCGAACGTCGCACGCGCATCCAGCGGTCGCGACTGGTCCGACGCCCATGCGCCCAGTTGAGAATCGCGGCTGCGGGATGCGAAATACGCGTCCGACTCTTCGTCCGACACTTGGGTCACCGGCCCCTCGATCCGGATCTGCCGTCGCAGCGACTTCCAGTGAAACAGCAAGGCCGCGTTCGGGTTCGCCGCGAGCTCGCCTGCCTTCCGCCCCTCCTGATTGGTGTAGAAGACAAAGCCGCGCGGGTCGAAACCCTTCAGCAGCACCATGCGCACCGATGGCCGCCCCTGCGCATCGGCGGTCGCCAGCGCCATCGCGTTCGAGTCGTTGATCTCGGTGTTCCGTGCCTCATCATACCAGGCACGGAACAAGTCGAACGGGTCGGTCATGGGGGCGCTTTACGGCCCCTGTGCGCCCAAGGGAACGACTCTCGTGCTGGCACATTGAATCGGCCTCGCAACGAAGGTGACTCATGGCCGCACGCGCCTATTGGCAGGGACAGATCCGTCTCGCGCTCGTCTCGATCCCGGTTGAGATATACTCGGCAACGAAGAGCGGCGCCCAGATCTCGTTCAACCAGATTCACGAGCCGTCAGGCAAGAGGATCAAATATGAAAAGGTCGCGCCGGGCATCGGCCCGGTCGACCCCGACGAGATCAAGCGCGGCTTCGAATATGAAAAAGGCTCCTACGTCCTGCTCGAGGACGAGGAGATTGACGCGGTCAAGCTCGAGTCCAAGAAGACGCTGGAACTGACTCAGTTCGTCGATGCCGACGAGATCGACGTGCTCTATTTCGAAAAGCCCTATTATGTCGTGCCCGCCGATGATCTGGCCGAAGAGGCGTTCATCGTGCTGCGAGAAGCGCTCAAGCGCACTAGGAAGGTCGGCCTCGGCCAGCTCGCGCTGCGCGGCCGCGAATATATCGTGAGCTTGAAGCCATGCGGCCGCGGCATCGTGCTGGAAACGCTGCGCTATGCCGACGAAGTGAACAAGGCGCAGAGCTATTTTCGCGACATCGGCGACGCCCAGCCGGACGAGGAGTTGCTCGACCTGGCCGAAACGCTGATCGCCAAGAAGACCGCGCCCTTCAAGCCGGACCAGTTCCACGACCGCTATGTCGATGCGCTGAAGGATTTGGTGCAGAAAAAGCTCAAGGCCAAGGGCGGCAAGGTCAAGCCGGAACCCGAGGACGAGGCGCCCAAGCGTGGCTCCAACGTGGTCGATTTGATGGCGGCGCTCAAGAAGTCGCTGGAGAAGCCAGGCGCGCAGAGCGGCGACGCGGAAGAGAAGAAGCCTGCGCGCAAACCTGCGGCGAAATCGCCCGCGGCCAAGCCGCCGCCCCGCCGCGCCCCCGCCAAAAAGCGCGCGGCGGGATGAGGCTCTGAATGGCGACAAGCGCCCGCGATCCGCTCGCCCGCTACAATGCGAAGCGGGATTTCACCAAGACCGCCGAGCCGGCGGGCAAGGTCGCGAAGGCTGCGGGCAACAGCTTCATGGTCCAGAAGCACGACGCGACGCGGCTGCACTGGGACCTGCGCCTCGAACTGGACGGCGTGCTCAAAAGCTGGGCAGTGACGCGCGGGCCCAGCCTCAATCCGGACGACAAGCGCCTCGCCGTCCGCACCGAAGACCATCCGCTTTCCTACGCCACCTTCGAAGGCACGATCCCCAAGGGCGAGTATGGCGGCGGCACGGTGATGCTCTGGGATCGCGGCACCTGGGCGCCGATCAAGGGCAAGAGCGCCAAGGACCTGGAGAAGGGCCACCTCCACTTCATCCTCCATGGCGAACGGATGAAGGGCGAATGGCTGCTGATCCGCTTGAAGCCGCGGCCGAAGGAGCGCACCGAGAGTTGGCTGCTCCGCAAGATCGACGACGAATATGCCGGCGGCTCGGGCGACCTGGTCGATCGCTGCCTCACCAGCATCAGCACCGGCCGCACGATGGAGGAGATCGCGGCGGGGGTGGAAGCGAAGGCCTCCAAGGCTGCTCCCCGGCGAAAGCCGGGGTCCAGGAGCCGCACAGGGGAGACGCAGAAAGTGGACCCCGGCCTTCGCCGGGGAACGGGCAGGAAGCTTCCCGCTTTCCAATCCCCCCAGCTCGCCACTCTGGTCGACGCCGTGCCGACCGGCTCCGCCTGGCTGCATGAGGTCAAATATGACGGCTACCGCGTGCTGCTTGCGGTCGGCGGCGGTGAGGCGAAGGTCTTCACCCGCTCCGGCCTCGATTGGACCGAGAAGTTTCCCGAAGTCGCCGCCGCCGGCGCCGCGCTGGATGTCGGCTCGGCACTGATCGACGGCGAAGTCGTAGCGCTCGACCAGTCCGGTAGGCCAAGCTTCTCCGCCCTGCAGGATGCGCTCAAGCGGGGCGGCAAGGGGCTGGTGATGTTCGCCTTCGACCTGCTCTCGCTGGACGGCGAGGACCTGACGCGCCTGCCCAATCTCGAGCGCAAGGAATTGCTCCGCCCGGTCATCCCGCAGGATGGACCGATCGCCTATGCCGAACATGTGATCGGCGCCGGCGAGCAACTGTTCAAGACCATGTGCCGCGAAGGCTATGAAGGCGTAGTCTCCAAGCGCGCGGACGCCCCCTATCTCGGCAAACGCACGCAGAACTGGCTCAAGATCAAATGCATCCAGCGCCAGGAATTCGTCATCGTCGGCTGGACGCCAAGCGAGGCGCGCGGCCGCGGCTTCCGCTCGCTGATCCTGGCGGTGAACGATGGCGGCACGCTCCGCTTTGCCGGGAAGGTCGGCACCGGCTTCGATGCGAAGCTGATCGAGGAGATCAGCACCAAGCTGGCGAAGCTCGCCACCGACAAGGCTCCGGTCGAGGCGCCGCGCGCCGCCGTACGAGGCGCGCGCTGGGTGAAGCCCGAGCTTGTCGCCGAAGTCGCCTTTACTGAGTTCACCGCCGACAATGTCGTCCGCCATGGCAGCTTCATCGGTGTGCGCGAGGACAAGAAGCCGAGCGAAGTGAAGCCAGAGAAAGCGGCGAAGGCGCCGCCCGCACCCGAACTGTCGATCAAGATCAGCAATCCCGAACGCGTCATCTACCCCGATTCCGGCATCACCAAGGGTCAGTTGGCGAACTACTACGCGCAGGTCTCCGGCATCATGATGCCGTGGCTCGCCAACCGCCCGATCAGTCTCGTCCGTTGCCCGCAGGGCCGCGCGAAAAAATGCTTCTTCCAGAAGCACGACGCCGGCAGCTTCGGCGAGCATGTCCGGCACGTGCCGGTCAAGGAGAAGAACGGATCGACCGAGGACTATCTCTATGTCGATTCAGCCGAAGGCCTGCTCACCTGCGTGCAGATGGGCACGATCGAGTTCCATGGCTGGGGCAGCCTCGTCAGCGACTATGAGAAGCCCGACCGGATGGTGTTCGACCTCGACCCGGACGAAGATCTGGGCTTCGATCAGGTCAAGAAGGCGGCGTTCGACCTGAAGCGCTATCTGGGCGATCTCGGCCTCGTCACTTTCCCGATGCTGACCGGTGGCAAGGGCGTTCATGTAATCGCGCCGCTCACCCCCCGTGCCGAATGGCCGCAGGTGAAGGACTTCACGCACCGCTTTGCGCTTGCCCTATCGGAAGCCGAGCCCGACCGTTTCCTCGCCAACATGTCCAAGGCGAAGCGCAAGGGCCGCATCTTCATCGACTATCTGCGCAACCAGCGCGGCGCGACTGCGATCCTGCCCTATGCCGCCCGCGCGCGGCCGAATGCGCCGGTGGCGGCGCCGGTCAGCTGGGAGGAACTGAAGGACCTCGACACCGCCGCGCGCTGGACGGTGCTCGACGGCGCCAAGCTGTTGGAGCGGGCGAACGCCAAGGCGCTCGCCGGTTGGGGCATCGCCGACCAGGCGCTGCCGGATTTCTGAGGTCTCAGCCGTGCTCCGGCGAAGGCCGGAGCCCTGCGTCACAAGGCTCCTGCCTTCGCAGGAGCACTGGGGGGGCTGTCACCGCGCAATTCCGCTCGCGGCGAGCACCGCCAGCGTCACCAACTCCGACGCGCGGGTCGCCATGGTCGCGATCTGCACCGGCTTGGCCATGCCGACGAGCATCGGCCCGATCACCGAATCCCCGCCCAGTTCGCGCAGCAGCTTGGCGGAGATGTTAGCCGACTGCAGCCCGGGCATGATCAGCACATTCGCCGGCCCCGACAGCCGCGCGAAGGGGTAGTTTGCCAGCACGCGCGGATTGAGGGCTACGTCCGGCGCCATCTCGCCTTCATATTCGAAGCTGACGCCGCGCTGGTCGAGCAATGCCACGGCGCCGCGGATGTTCTCAAGGAACTCGCCGGGCGGGTTCCCGAAGGTCGAATAGCTGAGGAACGCCACCCTGGGCTCATGGCCCATACGGCGGGCGACGGCGGCGGTCTGCTCGGCGATGTCGGCGAGTTCGGAGGCGGTGGGCCGCTCGTTGACCGTCGTGTCCGCCATGAACACGGTGTGGGCCTGGCCGACCAGCACATGAATGCCGAACGGCGTGCGGCCTTCTTCAGGATCGAGCACGCGGCGGATCTCGCGCATAGACTGGGCATAGGTGCGGGTGGTGCCGGTCAGCATCGCATCGGCTTCGCCCATTTCCAGCAGCAGCGCCGCGAACACATTGCGGTCCTGGTTCACCATCCGCTCGCATTCGCGCAGCAGATAGCCGCGCCGCTGCAGCCGCTCGTAGAGCCGCTCCGCCATCTTCGGCACCAGCGGCGAGTTGCGGCTGTTGTGCACCTCGAAGCTTTGCGGATCGTCGACGCCGAGCGCCTTCAGCTTGTCGTACACGTCCTCGCGGCCGACCAGCACCGGCGTGCCATAGCCGCCGTCGCGGAACTGGATCGCGGCGCGCAGCACCACTTCCTCTTCGCCTTCCGCGAACAGCACCCGCTTCGGATTGTCGCGCGCCGCTTCGTAAGCCAGCGTCAGCACCGAAGTGGTCGGGTTCAGCCTCGCCTTCAGCGACTGGCGATAGGCGGCCAGGTCCAGGATCGGCTTGGTCGCGACGCCCGAGTCCATCGCAGCCTTTGCAACCGCGGCTGGAACGATCTCCATCAGCCGCGGATCGAACGGTGCCGGGATGATATAGTCGGCGCCAAAGCTATGCGCCCGCCCGCCATAGGCGGCCGCGACTTCCTCCGGCACCTGCTGCCGCGCCAGTTCGGCCAGCGCCTGGGCGGCGGCGATCTTCATCTCGTCGTTGATCGCGGTCGCGCGCACGTCCAGCGCGCCCCGGAAGATGAAGGGGAAGCCCAGCACATTGTTGACCTGGTTCGGATAGTCGGACCGGCCGGTGGCGACGATCGCGTCCGGCCGCGCGGCCTTGGCCTCCGGTGGCGTGATCTCCGGGTCGGGATTGGCCATGGCGAAGATGATGGGGCGCGCCGCCATCTTCATCACCATGTCCGGTTTCAAGGCACCGGCTGCCGAAAGGCCCAAGAAAATATCCGCGCCTTCCAGCGCCTCGTTCAGCGTTCGGCGATCGGTGTTCGCGGCATGGGCGGACTTCCACTGGTCCATGCCTTCGGTGCGGCCCTGATAGATCACGCCCTTGCGGTCGCACATAATCACATTGTCGTGGCGCACGCCCATCGCCTTGATCAGCTCGGTGCAGGCGATGGCGGCGGCGCCTGCGCCGTTCACCACGACCTTCACGTCCTTCAGTTCGCGGCCGGTCAGATAGCAAGCGTTGATCAGCCCGGCAGCGGTGATGATCGCCGTGCCATGCTGGTCGTCATGCATGACCGGGATCTTCATCCGCTCTTTCAGCGCCTGCTCGATAATGAAGCAGGCAGGTGCGGCGATGTCCTCCAGATTGATGCCGCCGAAGCTCGGCTCCATCAGCGCGACGGCATTGATGAAGGCCTCCGGGTCTTCGGTGGCGAGTTCGATGTCGATCGAGTCAACATCGGCGAAGCGCTTGAACAGCACCGCCTTGCCTTCCATCACCGGCTTGGAGGCAAGCGCGCCGAGATTGCCGAGTCCCAGAATGGCGGTGCCGTTCGAGATCACCGCGACCAGATTGCCCTTGGCGGTATAGTCATAAGCGCAGCCCGGATTGTCGGCGATCGCCCGCACCGGCACCGCGACACCGGGCGAGTAAGCGAGCGACAGGTCTCGCTGCGTCGCCATCGGCTTGGACGCGACGATCTCGATCTTTCCCGGCCGCCCCGCCGAGTGAAACAATAGCGCCTCGCGCTCCGAGAATTGGACGTTCGCGTTCTCGCTCATCGGGGCCCCTCGATCTGTTCATCTTCGACCCTAGAGGCGGAGCGCCGGGCTTTCCAGTCCGCCCGCACATGCTATCGCGCGCTGGTGACGCTCTATCCGCTGCTCCGGCCCTTCGTTTTCCAGCTCGATGCCGAACGCGCCCATCGGCTGACCATCGCTGCGCTGAAAACCGCGCCGCCGCTCGGCGAGCCAGTGAGCGATCCCGTGCTGGCAACACAGGTTTCCGGCTTGACCTTTCCAAATCCGGTCGGCCTCGCTGCCGGGTTCGACAAGGATGCCGAGGTGCCGGCGCAGATGCTGGGGCTCGGCTTCGGCTTTGTCGAGGTCGGCACGCTGACCCCGCTGCCTCAGGCCGGCAATCCGCGCCCGCGCCTGTTTCGGCTCGCCGAGGACCGTGCCGTCATTAACCGCATGGGCTTTAACAATGGCGGGCAGGCGGAGGCGCTGGGGCGATTGCAGCGGCTGATCCGGCGGACTGGGCCGGTCGGCGTGAACATCGGCGCCAACAAGGATGCGGCTGACCGGATTGCCGATTATGCAATCGGCGCGCGCGCAATGGCGGGCGTGGCCGATTATCTGACGGTCAATATCAGTTCGCCCAACACGCCCGGCCTTCGCACGCTGCAGACCGCCGCAGCGCTCCGGGAATTGCTCGACGGTGTGATGACGGCGCTGCCGATCCAAAAGCCCGTCTTTCTCAAGGTCGCGCCCGACCTCGAGCCCCCGGAAATCGACGAGATCGCGCGCGTGGCAATCGACAGTGGCGTGCATGCGCTGATCGTGGCCAACACGACCGTCTCCCGCCCGGCCCTGCGCTCCAGCCACTCTAACGAAGCGGGTGGCCTGTCAGGCGCCCCGCTTGCCGTCCTGGCAGCAGAGAAACTGAGAGCATTTCGCACCGCAACCGGAGGCGCGCTGCCCCTGATCGCGGCGGGCGGCATCGGCAGTGCGGACGAGGCTTATGCCCGCATCCGCGCCGGCGCCTCGCTCGTCCAGCTCTATAGCGCCCTTGTTTACGAAGGACCTGGCCTCGCCCGGCGCATTGCTCGCGGATTGGCCGAGCGGCTGCGGCGTGACGGCTTCGCCAATGTCGCGGAGGCGGTCGGCGCTTGAGGTTCGGCGCGAGCGCTCTAGTGTCGCGCGCAATGATTGCTCGCCTGCTCAAGTCGCTGCTGCCGCTGGCCGTGCTCACCGGTTGCGCCACTGCCACCACCCGACCCACGACGCCTGCCAGCGCCGGCGCCGTCTCCGCCGCCGATCCGCGCGCCGCAGCCGCAGGACAAGAGATGCTGCGTCAGGGCGGCAGCGCCGTCGATGCGGCGATCGCGATTGGCATCGCGCTGACGGTCGTTGAGCCGCAATCCTCCGGTATCGGCGGGGGCGGGTTCCTCGTCCTCCACGACGGACGGACCGGCAAGCTCACCAGCTATGACGGGCGGGAGGTTGCGCCCGGCGCCGCGACGCCCGCCTTGTTCCTCGATGAGAGCGGCAAGCCGCTTCCTTATGGCGAGGCAATCCCGGGTGGGAAGAGCGTCGGCGTCCCCGGCAATATCCGGATGTGGGCGATGGCGCACCGCGCGCATGGCAAGCTGCCTTGGGCCAAGCTGTTCGAACCCTCTATCCGACTTGCCCGCGACGGGTTCGAGATCACGCCGCGCATGGCCGAGTTCCTCCAGTCGCGTGGACGGGGCGCCGCCTTCTCGCCTTGGGGCAGCGCCTATTTCTTCAAGATGGACGGCACCGCTCGCCAGGCGGGCGACGTGCTGAAGAATCCTGATCTTGCGGAAACGCTGACCGCAATCGCCTTGCGGGGACCCGATTCCTTCTATGTCGGGCCAATGGCGCAGGCGCTGGTGCAGACAGTGCGCGGCGCCTCGAAGAATCCGTCGCAGATGACGGCCGGCGACCTTGCCGCCTATGAGGCCAAGCAGCGTCCGGTCATGTGCGGCACCTATCGCCGCCACCGCGTCTGCGGCATGGGTCCGCCCTCCGGCTTCGTCACCATGTTCGAGATGCTGAAGCAGCTGGAGCGCTTCGACCTGCGCGCGCTCGGCCGCGACAATCCCGAGGCCTGGCATCTGATCGCCGAGTCCCAGCGGCTGGCCTATGCCGACCGCGACGCCTTCATGGCCGATCCCGATTTCACGCCGGTGCCTGCCGCCGGACTGATGAGCGACTCTTATCTGTCCGCTCGCTCAGCCCTAATCCGTGCCGACGGTCGCATCGCCAAGGCGGTTGCCGGTACGCCGCCCGGCGCGCGCCCGGTCACGCCCGCGCTGTCGCCCGAGCCTGCGGGCACATCGCACATGGTAGCCGTTGATGCCGCCGGAAACGTCGCCACCATGACTTCGACCATTGAAGGTCCATTCGGCTCAGGCCTGACCGTGGGCGGCTTCTATTTGAACAACGAGCTGACCGACTTCAGCTTCGCACCGGAGCGGGACGGCGCACCCGTCGCCAATCGCGTCGAGGCCGGCAAGCGTCCGCGCAGTGCCATGTCGCCGACCATCGTCTATGCGCCCGATGGGCATGTCCGGCTGGCACTGGGTGCGGCAGGCGGGGCGACGATCATCGCCCAGGTTCTGAAGACGATCATCGCCGTGATCGATTGGGACCTGCCGGTCGAGGAGGCCATCGTGTCGCCGCAGCTGGTCGCGATGGGGGATAATGTCGCGGTCGAACAGGGCACTGCCCTGGAGTCGATGATGCCCGCGCTCCGCGCCAAGGGGCATAATGTCGTCGCGCGCGCGCTGCCGCTCAAAGGAAATGCGATCGAGTGGCGGGGCGGCCAGTGGGTCGGGGGCGCGGACCGGCGCAGCGAAGGCGCGGCGCTGAAGGAATAAGCCGTAAGAGCGGCTGAGAGGGGAGAGGCCATGCGCCAGTTCGAGCAATATCCGAACTTGGTCACGATGTTCTTCAGGCGCGCGCGCGAGGAGGGCGACAAGCCCTTCCTCTGGCGCAAGCAGGACGGCGCGTGGCAGTCGATCAGCTGGGCCGAGGCGGCGCGCCGTGTCTCCGCCCTTGCCGCCGGACTGAAGGGGCTCGGCCTCCGGTCCGGCGACCGCGTCATGCTGGTGTCGGAGAACCGTCCCGAATGGTGCATCGCCGATCTGGGCATCATGGCGGCCGGTTGCGTGACGGTTCCGACCTACACCACCAATACCGAACGCGACCACCTTCACATACTGGAGAATAGCGGCTCGGCGGCGGTGATCGTCTCGACCGAGAAGCTGGCGAAAACTTTGCTGCCGGCCGTGCTCCGTTCCGATACCACACGGCACGTCATCTCGATGGACAGCGTCAAGCTGCCGCAGGGCGGCGACGTGTCCTTCCATCGCTGGGAAGATCTGCTCGCCACGCCGGCGGATGTCTCCGCTGCGGAAGATCAGGCCGCCCGGATGCAGCGTGGCGACCTTGCCTGCATCATCTACACGAGCGGCACCGGCGGCGCTCCGCGCGGCGTGCAGCAGCATCACGGCGCGATCCTCAAGAATGTCGAAGGCTGCGTGCAGATCATCGAGGAGGATTTCGGCTGGGGCGAGGAAGTGTTCCTGTCCTTCCTGCCCCTCTCCCACGCCTATGAGCATTCCGGCGGCCAGTATCTGCCGATCGGGCTGGGCGGGCAGATCTATTATGCCGAAAGCATGGAGAAGCTCGCCGCGAACATCGAGGAGACGCGGCCCACCATCATGGTCGTCGTCCCGCGTCTGTTCGAAGTGCTGCGTCAGCGCATCGTCAAGAATATCGAGAAACAAGGCGGGCTCGCCGCCAAGCTGCTCGACCAGGCGCTTGCGATCGGGGCCAAGGACCTGGAGGGCCGCAAGAGCTGGCGCGACAAGCCGATCGATCTCGCGCTGGACGCGCTGTTCCGCCCCACGATCCGCAAGCGCTTCGGCGGGCGGATGAAGGCGATGGTGTCAGGCGGGGCGCCGCTCAATCCCGAGATCGGCATCTTCTTCCACTCGCTCGGGCTGATGGTCCTGCAAGGCTATGGCCAGACCGAGGCCGGGCCGGTGATCAGCTGCAACCGGCCGAAGGTGGGTATCGGCATGCACACGGTCGGCCGGCCGCTCAAGGACGTGGAAGTGAAGATCGCCGAAGATGGCGAAATCCTATGCCGCGGCGAGCTGGTGATGCACGGCTATTGGCAGAACGACGCCGAAAGCGCGCGGGTGCTGAAGGACGGCTGGCTGCACACCGGCGATATCGGCCATCTCGACGATAAGGGCCGCATCGTCATCACCGACCGTAAGAAGGACCTTATCGTCAACGACAAAGGCGACAATGTCAGCCCGCAGAAGGTCGAGGGCATGCTCACTCTGCAGCCCGAAATCCTGCAGGCGATGATCTATGGCGACCGCCGCCCCTATCTGGTCGGGCTGATCGTGCCCGATCCGGAATGGACGGCTGAATGGTCCGTGCGGAACGACTATAAATGCGACTTCGCCGCGCTGGCCTACAATCCGATGTACAAGGCGGCGCTGATGTCGGCGGTAGACCGGGTCAACAAGGACCTGTCGGTGATCGAAAAGGTCCGCCGCATCGTCGTCGCCGACCAGCCCTTCTCGATCGAGAATGAGCAGATGACGCCGTCGCTCAAGATTCGGCGTCACGTGCTGAAGCAGGTCTATGGCGCGCGGCTGGACGCCTTGTACAAGGGCTGATCTGGTCGGCGGGGAAACAACATCCGTCGAATGCGGATAGCTCGCGGACAGGGAGGATAATAAGGCGGCGGCGATGATCGACGTCCTGCTCCTGATTGCTGCCACCTCAGCGGAGCCGATGCTCGACGGGCGGTGCGACGACCATGCGGGGACACCGGTGCTGACGGACAAGGGCGTGGGCGTGCGCCTCACGCAGACGCGCGATCATGTCTGGTTGTGCCTTACGGCGCCCGTTGGCAGCTGGAGCGCCGTCGACCTGCGCATTGAGGCGCCGGGCCTTACCGAGCCGCTGAACCTTCATGCTTCCGCCCAACTGGGTGAATGGGCGGCAGGACGGACTGATGCCGCGCCTCGCGATGCGCAAAGCCCGGTTTGGTGGAACAATCGGGGCTGGGCCGGCAGTGTAAGCCGCTTCAACGGGATGGAAGCGGGCCGCGTCCGGTTCAAGCCGGTGGAAGGCCGCGAATTGCAGCTCGCGAAAGCCCGCTTCGGACGCGGCACGTGGCGCCTGGCTCTGGACGTGAACGGCGTGGCTGGACCGGACGGCAAGACAGGCAGCGTTCGGCTCCCCGCAACCGGCACGCTCGCGCTCCGCGTCCGCTGACGCCGAGAGATTTCAGCCTCTGAAGCTGTCCTTCGCCGCGCGCCTCTCGGCAAGCTCGGTAGCACTCCGCGCGCGCATGAAGGGATTGGTCGCCTTCTCGAGCGCGATGCTGGTCGGTACCGTTGCTTCGCCCCGTGCCCGCGTGGCCTCGACATCAGCCATGCGCGCGACGATCGCCTGATTGTCGGGCTCGGCGGCCATCGCATAGCGGCCGTTCGACAGCGTATATTCGTGCGCGCAATAGATGCGCGTCTCGTCGGGCAGGGCCGCCAGGCGCTGCATGTTCGCGAACATCTGTTCGGCCGTCCCTTCGAACAACCGCCCGCACCCCATCGCGAACAGCGTATCGCCGACGAACGCCGCCTGCTCGGTCGGGAAGTGGTAGGCGATATGCCCGGCGGTATGCGCCGGCACGTCGATCACCTCGGCCTTCACCGCGCCGAGCCGGACTTGGTCGCCCCCGGCGACAGTCCGGTCGAGCGTCGGAATGCGCGCCGCCTCGGCCGCTGGACCGGTAATGATGCAGCCGGTCGCGTCCTTGATCGCGGCGTTCCCGCCGGTGTGGTCAGGGTGCCAGTGCGTGTTCCAGATTTGCGTGATGGGCCAGCCGCGCGCATCCGCTGCTTCCAGCACCAGCGCCGCCTCGGCTGGATCGACCACCATCGTCTCGCCGGATGAGGGCTCATGCACCAGCCAGATGTAATTGTCGCTTAGCGCCGGCACGCGCACCACTTCGATCATCACCAACTCCGTTCATCGTTGTAAAGCAACGGTTCATCGCAGCTTTGTCACCGTCCGATCCTCAAGGGAGGAACGCACATCATGAACGCTGTCGCAACTGTCAGCCGTCCGGCCAGTTTGCTTGTTGCCGCCGCCTTGCTGTCGACTGGCATGCTCGGTGGCGGCTATCTGCTGGGTGACGGGCTGCGCCGTGCGAAAATGGCGGAGCGCTCAGTTACCGTTCGCGGCCTCGCCGAGCGGAACGTCACTGCCGACCTTGCCACCTGGACAATCGTCTTCTCCGAAACCGGAACGGAACTCGGCTCGGTCCAGGGTTCGATCGACGAGAAGAGCCGGGCGGTGCGCAGCTTCTTCGCGCGCGCCGGCTTTCCAATCAATGCGGTCAGCGACACCGGCGCGAGCGTTAATCAGTTCTTTGATTCCAACCGCCAGCAGAATGTCGTCACCGTCCGGCGGCGGCTGCAGCTGCGCACCGCCGACGTGATGCGCGCCCGCGCCGCCTTTGCCCGCCAGGCCGACCTGATCCGCGCCGGCGTCGCGCTCGAGGAAGGCAGCGGCATCGTCTACAGCTTTACCAAACTCAACGCGATCAAGCCGCAGATGGTGGCGGAAGGGACGCGCAGCGCTCGGCAGAGCGCGGAGCAGTTCGCCAAGGATAGCGGCACCGATGTCGGCGGCATCAAGTCCGCAACCCAGGGCTATTTCTCGATCGGCGCGCGCGACGGCGATGTGGACGGCGAAGGTGGCGGCAGTGCCGGCAGCTCGCCCTTTCAGAAGGTGCGGGTGGTGACGACGATCGACTTCTACCTTCGGTAGGGCCGTCGTCTTGATCTCGTCATCCCCGCGAAAGCGGGGACCCAGTCCCCCTTTTTCTTTAGCTGGGTTCCCGCTTTCGCGGGAATGACGATGCGCAGGTCAGGCTACCAACTGCCGGTGTTCGGCATCGACGCCCAAGGCTCGGCCGGCTCCAGTCGGCCGTCCTGCAGCAGCTCGACCGAGATACCATCCGGCGTACGGACGAATGCCATATGGCCGTCGCGGGGCGGGCGGTTGATCGTCACGCCGGCCTCCATCAGCCGCTGGCAGGTCTCGTAGATGTTGTCGACGCGATAGGCGAGGTGACCGAAATTGCGCCCGCCCGAATAATCCTGCGGGTCCCAGTTGTGCGTAAGTTCCACTTCGGCGACGCCCTCCTGGCCCGGCGCGGCGAGAAAGATCAGCGTGAACCGGCCCGCTTCATTGTCGAAGCGGCGTACTTCCTTCAGCCCGATCAGCTCGAAGAAGCGGATCGTCGCTTCCGGATCGGTGACCCGGATCATGGTGTGGAGATATTTGGTCATTCGGGCTTCGGTGCGGTCGAGCCCCCGAGTCGGTCAAGCTCCGCCTGTGCCGCCTTGGCGGCCTCTCCGCCGGGTTGGTTCTTGATCGCTGCCTGAAAGGCGAGCCGCGCTGCGGGCAGCGAGCCGGCGGCCAGAGCGATCCGGCCAGCCTCCAGCGCTACGCTGGCATCGTCGGGCGAACGCTTCGCTGCTTCAGCGATATCGGCCTGTGCACGGTCGAGCTGGTCCATGCGCCGCGCGAGCGAGGCGGACAGCAGCCAGGCGAGCGGGTCCTCCGGCACCAGCCGCAGCGCTTCGTCCAGATCGGCTCGCGCCGCCTGCACATCGCCGGCAGCGACATTGGCGCGGGCGCGGTCCAACCGGATCTCGCCCTTGGCAGGCCCGCTCAGCAGCCCCGACACCAGAGCCTTGTCGAACGCGGCAACCGCGCCTCGTGGATCGGCCCCGGCCAGCCGCGCATTGCCCGCCTGAACCCAGAGATTGGCGGCGGCTAGCTGCTCGTTCGGCTTGGCGTCGCGTGCCGCTTGCTCGAAGGCGGTCGCCGCTTCGGCCCAGCGCTCCTGCGCCACATAGGCAAGCCCCGCGCATTGCCGCGCCAGTGCACCGCCGCCCCGCGCGGCCCAGCTTTGCGCCGTCTCCGCCGCCTTCACCGGATCGGCGGCGATCTGGTCGGTGCAGCTCGGCTGGGCGGCTTGGGCGAGGAAGAAAAGGAGCATGAGCGTCACCGAGTCAGGGATGCGACGGTCGCGATCAACAGCTCGAGGTCCTGTGGGCGCGACAGCCGATGATCGCCGTCCTTGACCAGGATCGTCTGCACATCGGCTGAACGAAGGCGGCCGGCGAGATGTGTCGAATGATGCCAGGGCACGTCCGGATCGCGCTGCCCGTGCAGCAGCCGCACCGGACAGTCGATCGCGATCTCCCGATGAAGCATGCGCAGGCCTTCGCCCGATTGCCAGAAGGCGCGGGTGGTGACCATTGGCGCGCCATAGTCGGACGGCCGCTCCAGCCGGCCTGCCGCCAACAGCTTCATCTTTTCGTCCTGGGTGAAGCCCCAGTCAGTGAAGTCCGGCGCTGCGGCGATGCCGACGAACGCGGCAATCCGCTCGGGTCGCGCTTCGGCGACGAGCAGCCCGATCCAACCGCCCATCGACGATCCGACCAGGATCAGCGGGCCTGCGGTCAGCGCGTCGATGATCGCGAGCGCATCGTCCCGCCAAATGGTGAGCGTTCCGTCCTCGAACCGCCCCTCGCTCTCGCCGCACCCCGAATAGTCGAAGCGCAGCATGGCCCGGCCCTCCTGCTGCGCCCAGGCATCGAGCGCGACGGCCTTTGTGCCGCTCATGTCCGACGCATAGCCGGGAAGGAAGACGATGGTGGGGCCGCTACCCTGCCGAAGGGAATAAGCGAGTGCGGGGCCGCCTGATCGCCGGTGAAGATCGGAACGCTGGTTCATCTTCCCGTCTTTGCGAGGAGCGAAGCGACGAAGCAATCCAGTGGCGCTGAGCTCAGTTGGATTGCTTCGCTTCGCTCGCAATGACGGACAAAGGAGTCAAATCACCCACTCGATCGAGCGCATCTCGATATTGGCCTCGCGCTTGGCGGCGCGCTTAGCGACCATCTGGTCGTAGAGCCTCTTCACCATGCCGCTGCCGGTAGTGATGAACAGGCCGGGCACGATCGCGTGCACGACGCAGGCGATGCCGCCCACGATCATCTTGACGCCGAAGCCGCCCGCCGCGGCGAAATGTTCGGCATAGCTTTCACCGACTTCGCTCGGATGCTCGCGGAACAGCTTGTTGAACATGGTCAATCCTCCCGGTCGGCCGGTTAACATAGCTGAACGGCTCTGTCCCGCTCGAAGGCGCGTCCAGGCCTATTGCTATTGCGACTTGATCGCAACAAAGACACGTGCCACCAAGTGTTTCATGCTCGACCAGATGTTCGCGCCGCCGCCCCGCACCGCAGACCTGCTGCCGGAGGAAGCCGCCCTCGTTTCCGCCACACGCAAATGGGTCATGGCGCAACGGGTCGCGCGGGTCTGCCCGATCCACGCGGCCGCGCAGCAACTCGGCAGCTTGAAGGCAGCCCGCTCGCTCCACGTGCTGCTCGCCCATGTCGGCGCGAGCTGGCCGGACGCTGTTGCGGTGGCGCCGCCTTGTTGCCCGGTGCTGACGCATGACGAGGCGACTCTGCTCGGTATGGTCATCGCCGCGAACCGCCACACACGGCCGGTCTTCGACGCGCTCACTTGCGAGATGCTCGGCCAGGCCGCTCGCGACCGGCTCCATGACGCAGCCGTGGAGCTCGGGCGTTTGATCGATCTCTAGCTCGGCGGGCGGGAAGAGCAGATGGCGCGCAGCTCCGTCCATTCACGGGGCGTGAGCGCCGGCCGGTAACGCGCATCCTTCCTCGCTGCTTTCTTGAAACGCTGCGCCCGGTCACCCGACAGCGGGTGCGACGACAAATAGGCGAGCGCCGGCTCGAAGCTGCCGAAATTCGTCTCGACCTTCTTCAGCCGTCCGAAGAAGTTCGCCGTCGGCGCGGGGTCGATGTTCGCGCGCCTGAGCATGTCGATCGCCGAACCATCGGCGTCATTCTCCGCCCGCCGCGTGAAGCTCAGCGACACGAAACCATCGACATTCCCCCCGGTCGTGCCGCCGAGCGCGGTCGCGAACAGGCCGACGCCGAACTCGCGGATCAGAGCGGCGGTGACGTGGCGGCGCCGCACATGCGCGATCTCGTGCGCCAATATGCCCGCCAGCTCCTCCGGGCTGTCGACAACCTCGAACAGCTTGTCGAACAACACGATATTGCCGGCGGGAAGGGCGGCCGCGTTGACGATCGGCATGTCGATGACGCGGACGTTCAGCTCTTCGGGCCTGGCATCCAGGCTGGCGGTCAGCTTCTTGAGCGCCGCGTCGCCGATGGGCGTCGAGCAATATTTGCCGCCGAAATCGCCGACCAGCGCCTCGCCATATGCCTGCTCCACTGCCGGCGGTACCAGAGGGGCCAGCAGGGTCGGTGCAAAATAGCCGAAGGTGACGACCGCTGCCGCGACCGCCGTGAAGGCGGCCGTCGCCGGCCGGATGCCGACCCGGTCGATCCAGCGGCCATAGCCGAAGCGTTTGGGGAGGAGCGCCGCCACATCGGGTTCCACCGGTGCCGTCAGGCGCAGCCGCCAGCCAGGAACGTCCGTCCGCGTGAGCGTCAGTCCCGCCGCGCTGCGATCCGCCACGGAGAGCAAGGAGGACGGGATCTCGTCCTCCCAGCCATTGTCCATCGACAGCCGCAGACCGCCGCCCGCTGCGGCCGCCGTCACTTCATAGCGCAGGCCGCTATGGCCGTCGTAAAGATGGCCCTGGCTCACTGGCGCCTCAGACGGCGCCGATGTCAAACGCGGTCGCCAGCCCCTCGGCATCGCCCTGCGCGCTGGTCTGCGATTGGGTGAGGCTGTCAAGCTCGACCATGCCTTCCGCCTCCATATGCCGGATCACGAAGGCCCAGTTGCGATAGGCAAGGAACAGGTAGCCGATACCCAGCGTGCCAATCACAAGCAGAGTGTTGGTGATCAGCAGCATCACCCACTCGCCCGTCCGTGCCTCGAAGGAGAAGCGCAGACCGCCCAACCTCAAGCTGCCGATCGCCTCGCGCAGATAGGCCGAATAGTAAGCGAGGGCGATCAGTCCGGTCAGCGCATAGGTGCCGAGCACGATCACCAGGAACATGATGCTCGTGAACATCGGCGAGCTGCTGTAGAGCTGAAACGGCCCGAGATTGGCCCCCGTCAGCACGGCGAAGGCAAGGCCGACCAGGAAGAACAGGAAGGGCAGCAGATAAAAGCAGAAATAGCGGCCCATCAGCGAGCCCGCCTTGGCATCGGCCTCGAACGGGTCAGGGCCGAAGCTCATCGCCCGCCAGCGCTCATTCCACAGAGTCGTCATCGACCAGGGAATGAGCAGGCCGAGCGCAAGGATGCCGACCCCGGTTCGCCATAGATAGGAGACGCCATAGCCCCAGCCGCCCGGCTCGCCGCCGCCGCGGATGCCGTGCCAATAGGTGCGCGACAGCCGGTAGCGCAGCGCGCGGTAGCGGGCGACGCCGGCCAGGAAGAAGAAGCCAATATAGATCAGGGCCGCGATCGTTCCCGCCACTGCCGCCTGGCCGCGCAGCACCATCGCCTGGAAGCCGAACTGGAGGAACAAGATCGCCGGCAGCAGCACCGCCATGACGATCAGGAAGCCCTTGAACATCTCGCCGCCGGTGCCGGTCCATTCCAGCGTATCGTCGATGAACTCGGTCCGGCTCCAAAGATAGCGTCGCTCCCGTGCCTTTGCCCAGAAGCGGTAGATGCCGAGCGTCACGATCGTGAGCAGCAGGTTGGTAAAGGCAATCGGCGCGAACTCGCGCCAGCTGCCCGTGAAGCGGAACGCACTCGTTCGCGCCGGGTCGAAGTCGTGCGACTGGATGTTCATGGATGCTTCCCCCGAAGCGAGACTGCCGGGATTGCGGGGAAGATGCAACTTCTCCTCCCAGCTCTCGCCGCCGCTAAGTCATTAGGAGTGAAGACAAGGTTTAAGTCGCATGACCTCGCAGGACACAAGAGACGAGTTGTTGGCACGAAACTGAAGTCATGCCATGTCGGAGCGCACATGGCACGAGTTGGTGGATGTCTCCATGACGATCGAGGTGAAAGTAACTCCCTCCGGCCGCATAAGCCTTCCTGCTGATGTGCGCCGGCGTCTGGGTTTGAAGAGCGGCGACCGGCTGCTGCTGGACGAGCAGGCCGATGCACTGGTGCTGCGGACGGCAGCGCAGGCGGTGGCGCATGCGCGCGCGATCAGCGACCGCTTGCTTGCAGGCAAGAAGGGTGCTGCCGTCGGCGACTTCCTGAAGGCCCGAAAAGACTGGCAGGAATGATCCTCGACGCATCGGCCTTGCTCGCCGTGCTGCGCTCCGAGCCGGGCGGCGAATTGGTCGCCAAGGCGCTGCCAGACGCAAGAATGAGTGTCGTCAACTACGCGGAGCTGGTCTCCCATTATTCGCGTCTGGGTGCGGACGCCGATGCGATCAGGACCACGCTGAAGCCGCTGCCGATCGCTTTGGTGCCGGTTGATGCTGCCGTCGCGGCATCGGCTGGATTGTTGGCCGCACTGGTCGCGAAGGCTGGACTGTCGCTTGGCGACCGCTTCTGTCTGGCGCTTGCCAAGCTGGAAGAGGCTCCGGTTTGGACAGCCGATCGTGCATGGACACGTATCGCCAAGGAAGCAGGAGTTGATGTTCACCTGATCCGGTAGCTCGTGCCTTGAGGCGGGGGGGCGCGGCCGCTACATGCCCGCCCCATGTCGAGCATGATCCGCATCACCCTTCCCGATGGCTCCGCGCGCGAAGTTGCGCCGGGGACCACCGCTGCCGACATCGCCGCGGCGATCGGGCCGGGGCTGGCCAAGGCGGCGCTGGCGGCGAAGGTCGATGGCGAGGTGCGCGACCTCAACCGGCCGATCGAGGCGGACGCGGCGCTGGCGCTGATCACGGCGCGCGACGAGGCCGATGCGCTCGAGCTCGTGCGGCACGATTATGCCCATGTGCTGGCGGAAGCGGTGCAGAACCTGTTTCCCGGCACGCAGATCACCTTCGGCCCGGCCACGGACGACGGCTTCTATTACGACTTCGCGCCCAGGGACCGGCCGTTCACGGAAGAGGATCTGCCGGTAATCGAAGAGGAAATGCGCCGCATCATCGCCAAGGACGAGGCGCTGATCCGCGAGGTCTGGTCGCGCGACCAGCTCATTTCCTACTTCCGGGAGCATGGCGAGACGTTCAAGGCGGAGTGGGCCGGCGAGCTGCCTGACGATGAGGAGCTGACCGTCTATCGGTCCGGCGACTGGCTCGACATGTGCCGCGGCCCGCACCTCCCCTCGACGGGGAAGCTCGATCCGCAGGCGTTCAAGCTGACCCGCGTGTCTGGCGCTTATTGGCGCGGCGACCAGAAGAATGCGATGCTCAGCCGCATTTACGGCACCGGCTGGCTCAACAGGAAGCAGCTACAGGAGCATCTGACGCGGCTGGAGGAAGCAGCGAGGCGCGACCATCGCAAGCTGGGCGCGGAAATGGACCTGTTCCACCTCCAGGCCGAAGCCCATGGCTCCATCTTTTGGCACCCCAAGGGCTATCTGATCTGGCGCCAGCTCGAAGCCTATATGCGCCGCCGGCTCGATGCGGGCGGCTATGAGGAAGTGAAGACGCCCCAGATCATGGACGCGCGCCAATGGGAGCAGTCCGGCCATTGGGGCAAATATCGCGAGAATATGTTCGTCATTCCGGACGAAGTGCCGAACACAGAGGACGAAGGCCCGGTCGTATCGAACGACGCCGACTGGATGGCGCTCAAGCCGATGAATTGCCCGGCGCACGTCCTCATCTTTCGCCAGGGGATCAAGAGCTATCGCGACCTGCCGTTGCGCATGGCCGAGTTCGGCTGCTGCCACCGCAATGAACCGCATGGCGCGCTGCACGGCCTCATGCGGGTGCGCCAGTTCACCCAGGACGACGCGCACATCTTCTGCCGCGAAGATCAGCTGGTCGAAGAAGTCGCCCTGTTCTGTGACTTGCTCGACCGGGTTTATAAGGATCTCGGCTTCGAGAAATATGCGATCAAGCTCGCGCTGCGCCCGGAGAAGCGCTTCGGCACCGACGAGATGTGGGATTGGTCGGAGCAGTCGCTGCGCGATGCCGTCGCGGCGACCGGTCGCAATACGGCCGAATTCGGTTGGGAGGAGCTGCCCGGCGAAGGCGCCTTCTACGCGCCCAAGCTCGAGTTCCACCTGACCGACGCGATCGGCCGCACCTGGCAGGTCGGCACGATCCAGACCGACACGGTGCTGCCGGAGCGGCTCGACGCGTCCTATGTCGCTGCGGACGGCGAGCGGCACCGGCCGATCATGCTGCACCGCGCGATCCTGGGTAGCTTCGAACGCTTTATCGGCATCCTGATCGAGCATTATGCGGGCAAATTCCCGCTCTGGCTCGCGCCGGTGCAGGCGGTGGTCGCGACGATCGTGTCGGATGCCGACGATTATGCCGGAGACGTGATGGCGGCGCTCGCCAAAGCCGGCATCCGCGCTGAGGCCGATCTTCGCAACGAGAAGATCAACTACAAGGTGCGCGAGCATTCGCTGGCCAAGGTCCCGTACCTGCTGGTGGTCGGCAAGCGCGAGGCCGAGGAGCGCACCGTCGCCCTCCGCCCGCTCGGGGCCGACGCGCGGCAGGAAGTGCTGCCGCTGGACGAGGTGATTGCGCGCCTAACGAGCGAAGCCGTTCCGCCGGACCTCCGCTAACTCGCCGTCACTGCGAGGAGTGAAGCGACGAAGCAATCCAGCGGAGCCGAAGTCCGGCTAGATTGCTTCGCTACGCTCGCAATGACGGACCGGTCAATGCGTCCCCGGCACCGGCGGGTCGATGTCGTGGATTTCCGGTTCGTGCACTTCCGTCAGGCCGCGGCCGACATGGCTGCGGCTGCGGCTGTAGAGGAAGTAGACGGCCAGGCCGATCACCGCCCAGATCAGGAAGAGCTGCTTCGATTTCTCGTCGAGGCTGAAGAAGAGATAGATGCAGCCAAGGATCGAGATCGGCGCGATCACATAAACCGCCGGCGTCCGGAACGGGCGCTTGCGGTCCGGATCGGTCCGGCGCAGCAGCATCACCGCGATCGACACGGCGGCGAAGGCAAAGAGCGTGCCCGAGTTGGAGATGTTCGCCAGCTGGCCGACCGGGAAAAAGGCCGCGAACAGCGCCACCGCGATTCCGGTGATGATGGTGATCACGTGCGGCGTGTTGAACTTCGGGTGGATCTTCGAAAAGGCCTGGGGGAGCAGGCCGTCGCGGCTCATCACAAAGAAGATGCGGGTCTGGCCGAACATCATCATCAGGATAACTGAGGGCAAGGCGAGGCCGGCGGCGAGGCCGATCAGGTTGCCGATCTGCGGCCAGCCGATCTCGCGCAGCGTCCAGGCGAGCGCTTCCTTCGAGCAGGTCACCGCCTGCTCGCCGATCGCGGCGCACTGGGCCGACAGTTCGCGGCTGCCCGGCTCGAGCGCCGTCCCGGCCGCATCGGTCACCGGCTGCGCGCCCACGGAGCCGATCACGCCGGCCGCGACCAGCAGATAGAAGAGGGTGCAGATGGCGAGCGAGCCGATCAGGCCGATCGGCATGTTGCGCTGCGGATTCTTGGTTTCCTCGGCCGCGGTCGAGACCGCGTCGAAGCCGACATAGGCGAAGAAGATGGAGGCCGCCGCCGCCGATACGCCGGCGAAGCCGAGCGGTTGGAACGGCGTGAAGTTCTCCATGTTCATCACCGGCAATGCCAGGATCACGAACAAGGTCAGGGCCGCCACTTTCACCGCGACCAGGATCGCGTTGACGGTGGCGCTTTCCTTGGTGCCGATCACCAGCAACAGGGTGACGAGTCCGGCGATGAACATGGCCGGCAGGTTGATCAGCCCGCCATCATAGGGCCCAAGCACCAAAGTGTCGGGTATGTCGATCGCGAAGGCGTTCTCGATCAGGCCTACCACATAGCCGGACCAGCCGACCGAGACGGCGCCTGCGGCGACCGCATATTCGAGGATCAGCGCCCAGCCGACCATCCAGGCGAGGAGCTCGCCCATCACCGCATAGCTGTAGGTATAGGCGGAGCCGGAGACCGGCACCATCGACGCCATTTCGGCATAGCAGAGCGCGGCGACTGCACAGACGGCGCCGGCAATGATGAAGGACAGCATCATGCCGGGTCCGGCCTTTTGCGCGGCCTCGGCGGTCAGAACGAAAATACCGGTACCGATCACCGCGCCGATGCCGAGCATGGTCAGCTGGAATGCACCCAGCGAACGCGTCAGCGATTTCTTTTCGGCGGTGGCAAGGATGGCGTCGAGTGGCTTTCTGCGCCCGAATATCATGCCCTTTTGATCCTCTTTCCAGCGCTGCGAGCGAGCGCCCTTATGCGCGCGGAAACTAGAGGCTTATCACGAAGGCGCAACAGATTATCGTTGCGGCCGTGTCCGTCATTGCGAGGAGCAAAGCGACGCGGCAATCCAGCGGGGCGCGAGGCCGCACTGGATTGCTTCGCTCCGCTCGCAACGACGTGATGTTCCGCCTCAGGCTGCGTTCTTCTTGAACTGGTCGGCCTCGGTGCTCTCGGCGAGCGCGGTGGTGCTCGCCTCGCCGCCGGACACCGCCTGCGCGACCAGGTCGAAATAGCCGGTGCCGACTTCGCGCTGGTGGCGCGTCGCGGTGTAGCCGTCCTTCTCGCTCGCGAACTCGGCCTGCTGCAGCTCGGAATAGGCCGCCATGCCGCGGTCCTTATAGCCGCGCGCCAGCTCGAACATGCCGTGGTTGAGCTGGTGGAAGCCCGCCAGGGTCACGAACTGGAACTTGTAGCCCATCGCGCCCAGCTCGCGCTGGAACTTGGCGATCGTGTCCTTGTCGAGCTTGGCTTCCCAGTTGAAGCTCGGCGAGCAATTGTAGGCCATCATCTTGCCCGGGTGTGCTTTCTGCACAGCCTCGGCGAACCGCTTGGCATCCTCCAGGTTCGGGTGGCTTGTCTCCCACCACAAGAGATCGGCATGCTCGGCAAAGGCGATGCCGCGCTTGATGCAATGATCGACGCCGGTGCCGTCCTTCAGCCGGAAAAAGCCTTCGGGCGTGCGCTCGCCCGTCAGGAATTCATGATCACGCTCGTCGATGTCGGAGGTAATCAGCTTGGCGCTTTCGGCGTCGGTGCGGGCGACGAGCACGGTCGGCACGCCACAGACGTCAGCGGCGAGGCGCGCCGCGTTGAGGTTGCGGATATGCGCTTGGGTCGGGATCAGCACCTTGCCGCCCAGATGGCCGCACTTCTTTTCGGAAGCGAGCTGGTCCTCGAAGTGCACGCCGGCGGCGCCCGCCTCGATATAGGCCTTCATGATCTCGAAGCAGTTGAGCGGCCCACCGAAGCCGGCCTCGGCGTCGGCGACGATCGGCACGAACCAGTCGCGCTTCGCGCCACCTTCGGAATGCTCGATCTGGTCGGCGCGCTGCAGCGTCTTGTTGATCCGCTTGGCAAGCTCCGGGCCGGCATTGGCCGGATAGAGCGACTGGTCCGGATACATCGCGCCGGCGGTGTTGGCGTCGGCCGCGACCTGCCAGCCGCTGAGGTAGATCGCCTTCAGCCCCGCCCGCACCATCTGCATCGCCTGGTTGCCGGAGAGAGCGCCGAGCGCGTTGATGTACGGCTCGGACTTCAGCAGCTCCCACAGCTTCAGCGCGCCGCGCCGGGCAAGCGTGTATTCGATCGGCACCGATCCGCGCAGCTTCTCGACATCGGCCGCCGTGTAGGTGCGGTTGATGCCGTCGAAGCGGCCTTCGGGTGCGGCGATCAGGTCGGAGAAGTCGGTCATGTGTACGCCCCTTTACAGATTGAGCTGAGATGGAACGTGTAAAGCACAGATCCCACGTACCGCTGTAAGCGGAAGAGCAGCTAAGAGGGTCGCTCTGTGGATGGGCGGCTTGCCCGCCGCGTGCAGTTGTAAACTATTTACAATCGATTCGTTTCGAGCGAATTCGAGAAACATTGGTGAAGCGGCAAGCGCTTCTCGACTTCGCTCGACGCGAACGGTGTTGGGGTAAGCATGGCGAAGCTGATCGCAGGGCATCAGGTGCGGCGCTTGCGGCGGCAGGCGGGGTTGAGCCAGGCCGCCATGGCCGAGCAGCTCGGCATTTCGGCCAGCTATCTGAACCTGATCGAGCGCAACCAGCGGCCGCTGACCGCGCAACTGCTCGTGCGCCTGACCGAGCTGTTCGACTTCGACCCACGCTCGCTTAGCGCCGGCAGTCCGGGCGGCGGGCCGGAGGCGATACGGCGCCGGCTCAACGACCCGATGTTCCAGGATCTGGAGATCGACCGCGCGGAGCTCGAGGAATGGCTGGCCGGAGCCCCCGGTGGGGCTGAAGCCTTTGCCCGCGCCTATGACCGGCTCGGCAGCGGCGGCGGCGCGGCGACGGACGCGGCCGATCCGATGACACTCGCCCGGCGCGAGATCGAACGCTGGCGCAACCATTTCCCCGATCTCGACGCCGCCGCAGAAGGTTTGGCCGACGAACTGCGCCTGTCGGCAGGCGACCTTTATGCCGCAATCGCCGAGCGGCTGCGGGTCAAGCACAGCCTGACGCTTCGCATCCTGCCGGTCGAGGTGCTGCCCGATGCGCTCCGACGCCTCGATCTCCACGCGCGTCAGCTGCAATTGTCCGAAATGCTCGATCCGGCCTCGCGGACCTTCCAGGCCGCATTTCAGCTCGGCAGCATCGAGGCGCGGGCGGAGATCGAGGCGCTGGTGAAAGGCGCAGCCTTGCCGGAGCGTGCCGCCGAGCGCCTCTTCCGTCGTCACCTGACCGGCTATTTCGCCGCGGCGCTGATGATGCCCTATGCCCGCTTCCTCCGCGCCTGCGAGGCGACCGGATATGACGTCGAGCTGTTGCAGCGCCGCTTCGGCGCCGGTTTCGAGCAGGTCGCGCACCGGCTGACCACTTTGCAGCGCGTGGGCGCGCGCGGCCTGCCTTTCTTCATGATCCGCATCGACCGCGCCGGCCAGTCGAGCAAACGCTATGCGGGGGCCAGCGGTGCGCCCCTGGTCGAGGCGGACGGCCGCTGCCCGTTATGGCGCCTTCACGCCGCTTTCGATCGCCCCGGCCGGATCGAGCGCGACCTGGTCGAACTGACGGATGGCAGCCGCTGGTTCAGCTTCGCCCGCACGGTCCACCCCCAGGGCCGCCGCGCCGGCGATGTCGGCGCCGAGTTCGTCGTCGGCCTGGGCGTCGCGGCGGAGCTGGCCGGCAGCCTGGCGCTCGCCCGCGGCATGGACCTGACCGGCACGGCAACGCCGATCGGTCTCGGCTGCCGGCAATGCACCCGCCCGCAATGCCCTCAGCGCAGCGCCCCGCCCGCCGGCCGGGCCCTGCTGTTTAACGAACGCGAACGAGGGTTGAGCGCCTTCAGCTTCGTCGAGGATTGAGGGGCTCCTGACTGCTTCTACAAGCATGGCCAGACGACCTTCGTCATTCCCGCGGAAGCGGGAACCCAGCCGCTCCGCTCACTTGAGCGGAGCGAAACTTAGTGACTCGTATAGGTCGCGCCAGTCTGGGTTCGTCCCCTCAATCAGCTCCAGCTTCCACGCGCGGTTCCACTTCTTGACCCGCTTCTCGCGCTGGATCGCCGCCGCCATCGTGGCATGCATTTCGAACCAGACGAGGAGCTTGACGCCATATTCTCGCGTGAAGCCTGAGACCAGGCCGTGCCGATGTTGATGCACTCTCGTGATCAGGTCCGATGTGACGCCGACGTACAGCGTGCCATTTCGCTGTGGCGCGAGTAGATAAACGGCGGGCGCGAAGTGGCGATGCATCGTGCTGACTTAGCTGGGTTCCCGCTTTCGCGGGAATGACGAAAAGAGGGCCACCATAGCAGAGTGTCGCCCTAGGCCGACCATATTGCCGCCTCTCCTGCACCCGTCGTGACGGGAACGAAACTGTGATGCTGCGCGCTTCACCCGCCTGGAGGATCGATCATGGCCGATGTCGCTCAACGCCTGACCATGCTTACTCGTTTGGGCTTTGCCGCGCGCGGCCTGCTCTACGTCGTGATCGCGCTGCTTGTGCTGACGACCGGCCGGGCGGAAGATCCGAGTGGCGCGCTGCAGACGCTGGGTCAGGGCGGGGGGCGGATCCTGCTTGCGCTTATGACAGCCGGCTTTGTCGCCTATGGCCTTTGGCGGCTTTCGGACGCAGCGTTCGATGTCGAGCGGCATGGCAGTGACGGATCGGGCCTGCGCGAGCGGCTGGGCGCGGGCGCCAGCGGCATCATTCACTTGCTTCTGGCCTGGCAGGCGATCCGCCTGATCCAGGGCATGGCCGCGCAGACTGGAAGCGGCACGCAGGAGGGCGCGCAATCGACGCTGCAACTGCCAGGTGGCGGCGTGCTGCTGGTGCTGGCAGGACTTGTGCTGCTTGGCATCGGACTGTTCCAACTGGTCAAAGCCGCAAAGGCCGGCTTCCTGAAGCATCTCGAGCCGCAGGTTGCCGGGCGGGAGTGGGTGCGGTGGACCGGCCGGGCGGGCTATGCCGCGCGCGGTTTGGTTTTCCTCATCAGCGGCTTCTTCCTGGTTCGCGCCGGTCTCGACCAGCGGGCGAGCGAGGCCGGTGGCATGGCCGAGGCGCTTGCCTGGTTGAGCAATCCCTGGGACGTGGTCGTCGCCCTTGGGCTGCTGGCCTTCGGTCTGTTCAGCCTGATCGAAGCGCGCTACCGCATTCTCCACCAAATGCCCGTCGAGGGGCTCGGCCAACGCGTGCGCTCGCATCTGGGATAAAGCGGCTTGGAGATTGTGGCGGTAAGTCGATCGATCGCGGACGAGCCCGGCGCGGGAGTGGGCCAGATTTCGTTTCAGCAGCTCGCGGACGCGATGCCGCAGATGGTCTGGTCGACGTTGCCGGACGGCTCGCACGATTACTATAATGCGCGATGGTATGCGTTCACCGGCGTGCCGGAGGGCTCCACCGACGGCGAGGGTTGGAACGGCATGTTCCACCCGGACGATCAGGAGCGGGCCTGGGCGCGCTGGCGGCACAGCCTCGAAACCGGCGAGCCTTATGAAATCGAATATCGGTTACGCCATCGTAGCGGCGTCTATCGCTGGACGCTTGGCCGCGCCCTCGCCGTCAGAAACGAAGCGGGTGAGATCGTCCGCTGGGTCGGCACCTGCACAGATATCGACGAGCAGAAACGGATCGCCGAGCAGAATGACGTGCTGAGCCGGGAGCTCAGCCACCGGATCAAGAACATCTTCGCGGTCGTGAACGGGTTGATCGGGCTTTCCGCGCGTCAGCGGCCGGAGCTGAAGGACTTTGCCCGCCAGCTGCAAGATCGGGTGGCGGCGCTCGGCCGCGCTCATGACTATGTCCGGCCGCACAATGCAGACAGCGCGCGCCATCCCGGGCCGTCGCGGCTGAAGACGCTTCTCGAGGAACTGCTCAGCCCTTATCCGGCGCTCGATGAGGGGCGGCTGACGATCGAAGGCGACGACCTGCCGGTCGACGATCGCGGGGCAACGCCCATCGGCCTGGTCTTCCATGAACTCGCCACCAACGCGTCAAAATATGGCGCTTTGTCACGGCCCGAGGGGCGGGTGCGGGTCGTCTCGGCCGTGCAGGGCGGTAAATTGCTACTGAGTTGGGAAGAGCAGGGCGGCCCTTCGATCGTCGCGGAACCCGAATTCTCCGGCTTCGGCAGCCGGTTGACCGAGATGAGCGTGGTCCAGCAACTGGGCGGTACGCTGGAGCGGGTCTGGGCGACCGAAGGCCTGCGCGTGCGGATCGTGCTGCCGCTGACCGCGCTCAGCCGAGGCTGATCAGCCGAAGCGGCGCAAGGACGGTGGCGCCTCAGCCGGCTGGCCAAGGCGCACCCGCAGGGCAAAGGCCACGGCCGACGTCAGGCTCGCCTCGTCGGTGGGCTTGGAGATGACGCCGATCGTTCCCGCCACGCCATTGCCGAGCAGCCGCGGATTGGCGGTCACGAACAGCACCCCGGCCTGATGCTCGCCCGCCAGCCGGGCGCCGATCTCCGGACCGGTCAGGCCGTCGCGCAGATTGAGATCGACGAGGGCAAGGTCAATGCCCTGCTGCGCATAGCCGAGCGCGCTCGCCAGGTCGGCGGCAATGCCCAGCACGCGATAGCCATGTTCTTCGAGGATGCTCTCCATCTCGAGCGCGACGAGCATCTCGTCTTCGACGATCAGGATTGATGGAGCCATGTGCGTAACAATCCCGTCGGAGGGCTGAAGTTCCGGCTTTGAATCTGATGCAGTGTCCTCGTGCTCCAAACGAGCGACTGGGTTGTGTTGGGAACGCCTATGCACCTTGACTTCGATGTCTTGACAATCGCCGAGCCCTCAGGGCCGCCGTCCCGCTTCGGAACAGCGCGAAAAAAATGTGATTCTTCAATGAACCGGAGTGCCTCGACCCCTGTTCAGACGCGCGGAGCAACGGAGCCGTGGGTTGGCTCCCGCCAGGGGTGGCGTTTCTGCTCAGGGAGTGAAGACATTGAAGAAGATGCTATTGGCCGCGGCCGCGGCGATCGGCCTTGCAGGTTCGGCGAACGCGGCGGTGATCACGCTGCAGAGCGTCACCAACAACGGTCCCAACAACAACACCTTCCGCTATCAGGGCACTCTGGGTCCGGATGAAGGTCTGCGCAGCGGCGACCGGCTCGTGATCTACGATTTCGCGGGCTACATTGCGGGCTCTGTCTTCTCGCCATCAGCGCAAGTGGTTGCCACGACCGAGCTGACGTCGAGCGATCCGGTGACGCCGGGCTTCACCGACAATCCGAACCTGGTGAACCTCGTCTTCACCTATGTCGGCCCGGACTTCCGCAACGAGAACGGCCCGTTCGCGCCGCTGGACTTCAACGGCCTGGGGGCGCGCTCGACGTTCAGCGGCCTGGTCGCCGATGCGTTCTTCACCCAGACCACGAAGAACAATCCGAACGGCCTGCCGGGTGGATCGAACACGCCGGTCTTCACGCTCGGCAACGTCTCGGTCCCGAATGCCATTCCGGAACCGGCGACCTGGGCGATGATGCTGGGCGGCTTCGGCCTGCTCGGCGCCGCGGCGCGCCGCAGCAACCGGCGCACGGTCGTTTCGGCCTGATCCGGACCTGAGCATAGGAAGGGCGTCGCTGGTCGGACCGGCGGCGCCCTTTCTCATTCGTCGTGGTGCAGGTAGCGCTCGCTGAAGTCGCCGGCCTCGGCCAGCCGATCCCAGTCCAGCAGCGTCATCGTGCCAGACGAAAAACTGATGATCCCGTCGCGGCGCAGCCCCTGCAGCGTCCGGTTGGTGTGGACGGCGGTCAGCCCGGTCGCGTCGGCCATCTGCTCCTGGGTCAGGGGAAGGTGAAACGAGTCCCCTTGCGACAGGCCTGATCGGCGCATGCGCAGCGACAGTTCGCACAGCAGGTGCGCGACCCGCGCGCGTGCCGAACGGCGGCCGACATTCACCACCCATTCGCGGAAGATGGAGCTGTCGATCAGCGAGTCCAGCCACACCGCGCGGCGGATCGCCGGATAACGCCCGATCAGCTCGGACAGCGCCGGCACCGGCACCATCGCCACTTCCGATCGGCCAAGGCTCTGCACATTGTGATCGGCGGTCGCGAGCAGCAGGTTCTGCAGGTCGACGAACTCGCCCATGATGTGGATGGAGATGATCTGCCGCGCGCCGGTCGTGATCAGCTTCTGGCGATAGGCGAAGCCGGCGAGGAGCAGATGGCAATGGGTCGGCGTTTCGCCCTCGCGGACCAGATAGGCGTCACGGTGCATCTGGCGGCGCGTGAATGGCAGCGACAGCACCGCTTTCTGCTCTTCGTCGGTGAACGAAACCCGTTGTTGCCATCGCGCAAGCAATGGCGTGAGTGTCGATCCCTGCTGCAAGAAGACGCACCTTTGCTACGGCCAAGGATCGTGAACTAAGCTTATCGGGGCGCGCGTTCTTTCGCGAAAGTTGGGCTGGTCATACCTAACCTTGGTTAGGCATTCTGGATGCGCAGATAGCGGGTGGTAAAATCCCCGACGTCGCGCATCGCTTTCCAGTCGGGGAAGCGGATGGCGCGGCGGTCGCGGTCGATCAGCCGGTCGGCCTGCAGGGGTTTGAGCGTGCGGTTGACGTGCACCGATGTCAGGCCGGTGGCGTCCGCCAGTTGTTCCTGGGTCATCGGCAGCTCATAGCCGTGATGGCCGTCCAGCCCCTGCGCGCTCAGCCGCACCGCAAACTCGCAGAGCAGATGGGCGATGCGGGTCCGCCCGTCGCGCCGGCCGACATTCAACGTCCATTCGCGAAACACCGACGCTTCGACCAGCGTGGACACGAACATCGCCCGCCCGACGCCGGCGTTGGCGTTCGCCAGCTCCTCCAGCGCGCCTATCGGAATGTCGGCAATCTCGCCGCGCGTGAGCATCTGAGCGTTATGGTCGGACTGCTCCAGGAACAGGTTCTGGAAATCGACCGCCTCGCCCGAGATATGGATGGATAGGATCTGGCGCGCCCCGTCGCCCGTCAGCTTGTGGCGAAAGGCATAGCCGGAAACGATCACTGCACAGCGCTCCGGCCGGTCGCCTTCCCGGAGCAGATAGGTTTGCGGCTCGACCGCCCGCAGCTTGTGGGGCAGGCCAAGAATCGCCGCCCGGTCTGCATCCTGCAAAGGGTGGTGCGTCTCCAGCTTTCTGACCAGCAGCTGGAGGGGATGCGTGTCTCGCCCGGTCATGAACGTCTCCCGCGGGATTGGGGCGGGAGCATGAAACGTCTCTCGGTCACCGGCGCCCGAAATAGCTAGCCGGCGATGGGCCAAGCATAACATCTGTCGGCGCGCTATACTGAACATATGTTTCGTTTGAACGGCTTAGCTTGGGATCGTCACCGCATGCGCTCTTTTTTTCGGTCAACATGATCCTTGTGAAGGCGATTGGTTCGCGACTCGCTTAACCACCTGTTTCGCAGGGGAAAATGCGATGCAGGATTACCGGCTCTACTGTCTCCGTGCCGATGGTCGGATCAAGGACCGGCACGACTATCAGGCGTCGGACGATGACGCCGCGTTGGCCCAGGCAGTCATCTGCCCCGATGGCTTTGGCGCCGAGATATGGCAGGGCCCGCGCCGCCTCGCATCGCTGACCGGCAATCGTCAGCGCGCCTGAGCCTCAGTAACGTTCGAGCAAACGCTCCACCGTGTCGTCAGCGGTTCCCGGCTTGCCCGGTTCCTTGCCGACTTCCCGCTCAAGCGCGGCGCGCAGGTCCTCGATCTGGCGGTCGGTCAGATGCTCGATGCCGATGAACTGCTCGCGCGCTTTCTCCAGCGCGCGCAACATCTCGTCCAGCTTGGCCTGCATCGCCGCCGCGTCCCGGTTCTGGCTGTTCTGGATGACGAAGACCATCAGGAAGGTAACGACCGTCGTTGCCGTGTTCACGACCAGCTGCCAGGTGTCGGAATAGCCGAAATAGGGGCCTGACAGCCCCCAGCCCAGAATTACCAGCAGGGCGACCAAGAACGTCTGCGGCTGGCCCGCCGCCGTTGCGATGCGCGTTGCAACATGGGTAAAGATGCGGTCCATTTTTCGGCAACGCGCATCCGCCCGTCCGGCTCCGCCGGGCCCAGGCGCCAGCAAGCCGGGGTTCAGGCTCTTTCCGTCAAAGGCATTGGAACGGAAGGGGTTCCACTTGGATCACGCGCACAGGCTTTACCGCCTCTACACGGTCAAACATGGCAAGATCATACGCCACCGCGACTTCGAGGCGCGCGATGACCGCGAGGCGCTGCGCCGCGCCGCCGCGCTTCGCCGCGAGGGCGCGCGCGAACTCTGGGACCTGAGCAGCGCCCCGGCCCGCCACGTCTCGACGATCTGAACGATCAACCCTGACGCGTCTCGACCAGCATGAACTCGACCGGCTCTCGCGCCGCAGCGGCGGCCGCGCGGGAGGTGTAATCCTCAGCCATAAGGCGCAGCGAATGGGCGGTGCGGGCGTCCGAACAGTCGGCGGCGAGGCGGCGGCAGCGTTCGGCCTGTTGGCGAAGATAGACGCTATCACTGATCACGGCGGTTGAACCACCAGAGGCTATGTCGGGTTCCCGACATAGACAAAGTTATAATTGCGCCGTCCGGAAACGAAAATGCCCCGCCAGGCACCGGGGGGGTGAGGGCCTGAGCGGGGCGGTATCGGAGCTTGGGGAAGGGGGGTTCTTCAAGCTCTCGGAGGGTAGAATGCCCGAGCACGCCCTCCTGTTCCAAAAAGGGACAAATTATTTTTGCTTCTGCATCATGCGCTTACGCGGCGGAGGAGGCGGGGGCGGCGGGCGGAGGCGGCAGGCTTCCCGCGTTACCGTCTCCCCGGCCGTGTCGGGCGTCGGCGGGCTCAGCCGCTGCAGCGCCAGTTCCTCGCCATCGACCTGCTCGTTCAGCACCCGGCCGGTGCCGTCCAGCGACACGATCCGGATCACCGCCGACGTGCCGTCGCGGCAATCGACCAGCTCCAGATGCCGTTCCTCGACCGTGCCGTCGCGCCGGGGCTCCGGATAGGAAACACGCCACCAGGCCCGCTGCACCGAACGCCAGTTCAATGAGTTGCGGTCGATTTCGATCGTCCGGCCCGCATGGTCCATGCCCGCCGCGGTCCAGCGCGGCATTGGCGGCGCGGCAGTGGCAGCGGCGGGCGCCGCGGCGATAAGGCCCAAAGCCAGCAGTCTCTTCACTCATGTCCTCCCTGTTGCCCTTGGGGCTAGCCTATCGCGCGACGAATGCAGTGGCGAGCGTCACACTATGTCGGCTGGAGGACAGACGCACGTCGCCGACTCGGCTATGAAGCTGGTCGGGGGTGGTCCATGGCCGAGTATAAGCTTTACTGCCTGGATCGCAGCGGGCGGATCACGCGCCGGCACGAGCTGCTTGCCGAGAATGATGACGACGCGATCGCCGCTGGCCGGAAAGTCGCGCCCTCAGTCGATTGCGAACTCTGGTCCGGCGCGCGCAAGGTGGCGCTGCTGCCGGCCGGCGCCGATCCGATCCCCGTCACTGGCGCTCAGGCAAAGTCCGCCTGACCGGCGCCGGCTCCGGCCGCGCCCCCTTCGCCCGCTCCTCCGCCAGCCGCGCACCTTCCTGGGCGAGCAGGCCGAACAGCCGTTCCGGATCGGCAAAGCGCAACGCCGCGCCGCGCGCCTCGCCGCCCTCCGCGACGATGATCTCGCGCGTGCCTGCCTTCATGCCGGCCAGGATCCGCCGCGCGCATTCCGCCGGCTCCATCCCCGCATCGATGTTGACGTCCGACTCGCCTCGGGCCGACCCGTCCGCCACCAGCGCATTGGCCGCAACCTGCGTCCTGACCGAACCCGGCAGCACCGTAGTGACCTTGATGCCATAGGCCAGCTCCACCTCGGCGCGCAGCGCGTCGAGATAGCCGATCAGCCCGTGCTTGGCCGCGCAATAGCCGGTCCGGAGCACTGTTCCGACGCGCCCCGCGACCGAGCTGATCCCGACGATGTGCCCGCCGCGCCCCCGCTCGACCATGGCGGGCAGCACCAGCTGGGTCAGCCAGATGGGGGCAAGCAGGTCGGTCTCGATCAGCGCCTTGTAGACTTCGGGCCTGGTGTCGACGGCAAGACTCCGCTGGCTGATGCCGGCATTGTTGACGAGCACGTCCACCTCGCCCGCCGTCGCGACCGCTTCCGGCAGCGCCGCCCAGTCGGTTGCCTCGAACGGCAGCAGCACCGCATCCGGCTGCACCCGCGCCCCGACCTCCGCCAGCGCCTCGCGCCTGCGCCCGGACAGCACCAGCCGCGCGCCCTCTGCCGCGAACGCCTCCGCCAGCGCCGCGCCGATGCCGGACGACGCGCCCGTGATCCACACTTTTCTGCCTTCGAACACTATTCATCTCTCCAATAGTCGAACGCCCGGCCCTGCAGCTCCCGCACCAGCGCCTTCGCCTCGGGCCCGGTCCAGTCGCCCTCATGCCCGTAGCGCAGCGACGATCCGACCCACCAGCCCTGGCCCGGCAGCCCGTCCGATTCCCGCACCACCAGCACGGCCAGTTCCGGCTCCCCCGCCGCCGCGCCGGCCTGGTCGACGGCGTCGAGCGCCTTGCAGAAGGCCCGCATCTTCGGCCGGGTGAAGCGGTGGCCGAACGCCGCCAGGCCTTCCACATAGGAGACGGCCCGCCCCTCCCGCGCCGCCGCGATCAGCAACGCCCGCACTTCGCTCACGTCGAACATGGGCGGGAGCGTAGCGTCGCCGCCGAGCGCAAGCCAGCTTGCGCGCAGAGCCGGCGCCCGCCCGGCCGCACGGCGCGGATTCACTCCGCGCCACCCTTCCCGCACATTCCGCACGATCCGCACATTCCGCACCTTCTGCACGTGCGATATGTGAATCTCGTGAGCGGCGAGGGCGCGATCCGGACGAGTCACAGAGCCTTGAGCGCAAGGGCTAGCAAGGCGGGCGGCGTGTAGGACAGCGAAATCGAAAGGATCGTCAGGCAGGGACGTAGCGCAGCCGGATCACGTCGCCGTCGATCAGATCGTGCGCGAGGAGGAGAAGCGGCGGGCGGGCGCCGGCGAAATAGGGCGTGCCACCGCCCAGCACGACCGGGTGAAGATAGAGGCGGTATTCGTCGATCAGTCCCAGGGCGGAGAGGCTGCCCGCCAGCGCCGGCCCGGCGACCTCGATCTCGCCCGCATGGCTCTCCTTCAGCCGGCGGACCTCCGCCGCGAGATCGTCCACGCCCAGCAGCCGCGCTTTCGGCCCGGCCCCGCCCAGCGTCCGCGACACGACCCATTTCGACTGACGCCGCCACGCCGCCGCGAACGCCCGCTCGTCCGCACCCCAGCCCGGCTGGTCCTCCTCCCAATAGCGCATCAGCGCATAGACGCGGCGGCCATACAGGCTCCCCACCTGCCCCTCGGCCTCGGCAACGAAGTGCCGGAACAGCCCCGGCGACGGCGCGAACCGGTCATGATCGACATAGCCGTCGAGGGAGACGTTCATTCCGAAGACGAGCTGGGCCATGGTGTTCCGTTCTCCGCGCGGTGCACCGCACCATCGTCATCCCGAACTCGTTTCGGGACAAGGGTTGAGCAGCGCGTTGTTTGAAGTTGCGCTCCCCAGCTTGGAAGCGAGCGGACGCCTTGTCCTGAAACAAGTTCACGATAACGGGGGAGTTGGTGGCCTCAGTGCTTGAAGCAATGCTCCCGATGCCAGCCGAGAAAATGCGGGTGCGGCCGATCCATCGCGCGCGCCGGCGCCAGCGCCTTCCGCGCCTTGTTGACCAGGCTCCACACGCTGTCCGGATCATTCACCTGCCGCGACACCAGGATGTCGAGCTCATCCGAAAGGCTGATCAGCCCGCGATCGAACATCCAGTGCACCGTGCCGGACAGCGCAAGCCCGTTCTGCACCGTATCCGGCCCGTCCGCACCCACCGGACGGATATGCGCCGCTTCCACCTCGGCCCGCCCACCGCCGTTTATCAGCTTCAAGCCGGTGATCGCGCAGCGCGCATCATAGGCTTTGACGACAATGCGGCGGAACACGCGGTCGCGGACGATCCGCGAAGTCAGCGCCGTGATCCGCTCCTGCTCATACAGAAAAGGCGCAGGCTCCTCGCGCACGGCCGAGCCCGGCGCCGCTTCACCGATGCGCGGCAGCAGATCGTCATGCTCGGCCAGCCCCAGCGTCACGATCCGGTAGAAGTCGCCCGGCGAGATCGGCCGTACGGCCGACTGCGCGCGGCCGGAGATCGCGCCCGCCTCGTTCAAAAGCCCGCGCTCGACCAGCCCATCGGGGCTGTTGAACGGCACAGGATTGGCGATGTCGAGATAGCTGCCGGCTTCGATAATCGCGAGATACATGCCGGGCGTGCCCGGATCGAGAATGACCTGCTGCACCTTCGCGACAGCGAAATAACCGCGCGTGCCCGGCACCTTCACCGGCTCATAATAGATGATCCAGTCACCAACACAGGCCTGCACGCGCCCGAGATACTGCGGCGAAAACTGGTACCGCTCAGCCGGGCTGTCGTCGTAGATCGAGTCCGAGCGATGGATGAAGATGCCGAAGGTGATGGGGTAAGTAGGCTCATTCCAAAGCCTCTCCCCGTCTGCGCCGCGAACCGCCTGATGTCCACCCTTGCTAAAACGTCATCACTCAATAGGTTTCTGCTTCAGGAGGGGGCTCGATGTCCGAAGTTACAGAGGTGCTTGCGACTCCGGACGCACAGGAGCGCGCCGCGTTGGCTGGAGCGCGTCCCGCCTTGATAGAACGGTTCGGGATCAGGGGACTCTACGGCTTTCGCGATATATCCTTGTCTTCGAAACACGCGGCTACAATCCTGATAGCGAGGAATGGCACTGGCAAGACCACCCTCCTCAGCGCATTAGACGCCTTCTTGAAGCTGCAGCTCTATAGGCTTCGAGACCTCGACTTTGCAGAGATATATTGCCGACTGAGGGGCGTTCCGGAAGAACTGGTTCTAACGCACGATGATCTCCTTACCTTTCTCCAAGGCTCGTCTGAAGGCGAGATTGGGCGTCTCGCAAGTAGGTCTCAAGTTGGAACCGATAAGCTCCTAGCGTTTCTATTCTCAGACTATGAGCCCTATCTAGACAACTGGGCTAACGATCATGATCAGCACAGCATAACGAATGCGTTGTATAGAGCGTTCGGGCATGACAGCAGGGCAGTTAGAAAAGCATGCGCGGATGCTTACAACTCGCTTTTCAGAAAAAGCCCTCCTCTTGATCGATTAAGGACCACATTAGCTGAGGCTCTTTCAGACTTCGAGATAGTTTATCTGCCGACTTACCGGCGCGTCGAACTTGCACTCACCGACAATAGAGAGGAACGTCGTCGCCTAGGACGATCTAAGCCGAAGCTTAATATATCCGCCAGTGGACTGCATACTGCAGAAATACAGTTCGGCTTGGGCGATATCTCCGAAAGGCTATCTCAACTTCACGATAGGATTATTGCGCGATCAAATAGGGAATATCGTGAGATTAGCGAGAACATAATTGATGAACTTATCCGAGGATACGAGGTTTCAGAGGACGCAGAGATACCCCAGCCTGACGACCTAAAGCTCTTCTTCTCGCGTCTGGAGTCCGGAACAAGAATGATGGGGCCTTATTATTCCAGGATTAGCGCTCCGGATTTTGCAAAAATCTATAGTAGCGAAGGCGTGCCCCCGGAATCGGCTAAGTTCCTACGTTACTTCCTAAACAAGCTGAATGGAATAATTAACATAACAAAGGAGATCGAGCAGCCTGTTGGGGATTTCATAAGGAGCTGCAATCGTTACTTGTCATCTTCGGAACCCAGTACGCTTCCTAGTACAGAAGCGAACCGGACGCATCTACAAGAGATTGACGCAAAGGAGCTTAAGTTAAACCCAACAGACCTGAGCGTTAATGTTGAGAGCCTACCGGCGAAGACGCCTATTTCGCTCGACTCTCTCTCGTCCGGCGAGAAGCAAATGATATCTCTTTTTGCTCGAATGTATCTGTATCCAAAGAAAAAGATTGTTTTGATCGATGAGCCAGAGCTGTCTCTCTCTATTGATTGGCAGCGCGGTATATTGATTGACGTTCTTCTATCGCCAAACTGTGAGCAGGTTGTGGCAATCACTCATTCGCCTTTTGTGTTTGACAATTCTCTCGAACCTTTTGCGCGGACTCTCGACTTATCAGTCTCTGACGCGAACCAACCGCAGTTGGCGCTCCCGACATCAGCCGGGAATGGTGACGTGTCCGATGATTGAGGAAGGCAGCGGTCAAGACTCTTATGTTGCTAGCCAGATTGCAGCACGTGATCGACAGGCTGTGGCCAAGATCAGCTTCCTCAACTTTCGATCCCGCTATCCCAGCGGCCTGATCTTCGCAGTCGAGGGCGACGACGACAAAATCGCCTACTCCTACTGGATTCAGCGCGTCGCTCCAGATCTAGCGTACGAGTTTTTCGTTTGTTCAGGCAAGCGTGAAGTTAAGAAGCTCAGGAATGTTCTAGCCAGAGATCTTTCAAACGCAAATGAAGGCGTCGCCTTTCTAGTTGATAGAGATTTTGACGAATTAGAAGGATTTGAGAGCATCGATTTCGTGTTCATGTTGGATCGCTATTCAATCGAGAACTACTTAGTAGACAGGCAGGTTCTTGACGAAACGATCAAAGTGGCCTTTCCGGGCAGTGGGGATAGGGCTATGCGCGAAAAAGTTTGCATGCTGTTCGAAGCAGACTACGCGGACTTCCTACAAATAGCTTCGGAGTTGAATCGGCGGATATTCTTCGCTCGGCGCGTCCGTGTCGAGATCGACAACTACATTCCTACCTCCTTGGCAAAGTTAGCTGCGGTCGAATTAGGACATGTGCAGCCGTGTAATCCTCCGGCGGAGGAGGCGATAGCTCTCCCGATTTTGGGAGAGGCTACTCAGCAGCTTGAAGAAGAGTTTAAGCAGCTTGATCCTGGCGAGCGCTATCGAGGTAAGTTCGCGTACAAGTTTTTCCGAGGATGGCTCGACCGACTCTGTGATGAATATAGGAATGCTCGCCATGGCCTCTTCCCTCCACCGATCGGTCAGGATGCCAAGCTGAAGCACGATGAGATGAGTCTCGGCTCGCTCGCGTCTCGCTCACCGCTACCCGAAGGCTTTGCTGCGTTCTTGGCAAAATGCGATCGTGCAGCTAGGCTATAGAACTCAGGTTGTGGCTGCATTAGTCTATCGCCTCCCCTAGTTTTCCGAGTTTCGCGCGCCGGCCAGTGATGTCGCGGTGTCTCGTCTAAATCGGCGATTGCTACGCAAGCCCCCTTCTCAACCTCAGAAGCCATCCACCTGCGCTAGCGCACCGCGCTAACGGTCGCTGCGCGTTCCGCATCGTCTTCGTGCCAGAACTAGGGCTTCCTCGATCCCCGGTATCGAGGGTTCCTGCCCATTTCCTGCCTGTCCAGCAGCTAGCCTTCGTCGCCCATGCGGAGCGCGGCGATGAACGCCTCTTGAGGGATGGAGACGCTGCCGTACTCCCGCATCTTCTTCTTGCCCTCTTTCTGCTTGTCGAGCAGCTTGCGTTTCCGCGAGATATCGCCGCCATAGCATTTCGCCGTCACGTCCTTGCGCAGCGCGGCGATGGTCTCTCTCGCGATCACCTTGCCGCCGATCGCGGCCTGGATCGGGATCTTGAAGAGGTGGCGGGGGATCAGGTCCTTCAGGCGTTCGCACATGCCGCGGCCGCGCGTCTCGGCCGTGCCGCGATGGACGATCATGCTCAATGCGTCGACCGGCTCGTTGTTGACCAGGATGCTCATCTTGACGAGGTCGCCCTCGCGATAGCCGATCTGGTGATAGTCGAAGCTGGCGTAGCCGCGGCTGATGCTTTTCAGCCGGTCGTAGAAGTCGAACACAACTTCATTGAGCGGCAGCTCGTAGGTGAGCTGGGCGCGGCCGCCGACATAGGTCAGGTTCTTCTGGATGCCGCGGCGATCCTGGCAGAGCTTCAGGATGGCGCCTAGATATTCGTCGGGCACATAGATGGTCGCCTCGATCCAAGGCTCCTCGATCATGTCGATCCGATTGGGATCGGGCATGTCGGCGGGGTTGTGTTGCTCGATCGTCTGCGCCTCGGCCTCACCGGCGGCGCGGGTCAGCTGCAGTCGATAGACGACGCTGGGCGCGGTGGTGATCAGGTCGAGATCATATTCGCGGGTCAGCCGCTCCTGGATGATCTCCAGGTGCAGGAGGCCGAGGAAGCCGCAGCGGAAGCCGAAGCCCAATGCGGCGCTGGTCTCCATCTCGAAGCTGAAGCTCGCATCGTTGAGGCGGAGCTTGGAGATGCTTTCCCTGAGCTTCTCGAAGTCGTTGGCGTCGGTGGGGAAGAGGCCGCAGAAGACGACCGGCTGCACTTCCTTAAAGCCTGGCAGCGCTTGCGCCGTGGGGCGGCGGGCGTCGGTCAGCGTGTCGCCGACGCGCGCCTGCGCCACGTCCTTGATCTGGGCAGTGATGAAGCCGACCTCGCCGGGGCCGAGCTCGGGCAGGTTCTCGATCTTGGGGCGGAACACGCCGGCGCGGTCGATCAGGTGGGTGGTGCCGGCCTGCATGAACTTGATCTGCTGGCCCTTCCTGACGACGCCGTCGATGACGCGGATCAGGATGACGACGCCGAGATAGGGATCGTACCAGCTGTCGACGAGCATCGCCTTCAAGGGCGCGTCGGCATCGCCCTTGGGGGGCGGGATCTTCCTGACGATCGCGTCGAGCACTTCGTCGATGCCGATGCCGGATTTGGCGGAGGCGAGCACCGCTTCGGAGGCGTCGAGGCCGATCACTTCCTCGATCTCGGCGCGCACCTTTTCGGGTTCGGCGGCGGGCAGGTCGATCTTGTTGATGACAGGCACGATTTCATGGTCGTGCTCGATCGACTGATAGACATTGGCGAGCGTCTGCGCCTCGACACCCTGCGCCGCGTCGACCACGAGCAGCGCGCCTTCGCAGGCGGCGAGGCTGCGGCTGACTTCATAGGCGAAGTCGACATGGCCCGGCGTGTCCATCAGATTGAGGGTGTAGCCATTCCATTCCAGCCGCACGGTCTGCGCTTTGATGGTGATGCCGCGCTCCTTCTCGATGTCCATATTGTCGAGGACCTGGGAGGACATTTCGCGGTCGGTGAGGCCGCCGGTGCGCTGGATCAGCCGGTCGGCGAGCGTCGACTTGCCATGATCGATATGCGCGATGATGGAGAAATTGCGGATCTTGGAAAGTTCGGTTGCCATGCTGCCGCGCGCGTTAGCAGGGGCGGGAGGAACGGGAAAGCTTGGGCGAGATGCGGATCGGCACGGCGGGCTGGGCGATCCCGCGCCAGACGGCGGAGCGCTTCCCGGCCGAGGGCACGACGCTGGAGCGCTATGCGGCGCGGTTCGGGTGCGCCGAGATCAACTCGACCTTTCACCGGTCGCATCGGGCCTCGACCTTCGAGCGCTGGGCGGCATCGGTGCCGGAGGGGTTCCGCCTTTCGGTGAAGGTCCCGAAGACGATCACGCACCAGGCGAAGCTGGCCGGATGCGGGGAGTTGGTGCGCGCGTTCCTGGGCGAGATCGCGCCGCTGGGAGACTGGCGCGGCCCGCTGCTGGTGCAACTGCCGCCCAGCCTCGCCTTCGATGTGGAGGTCGCCGCAACGTTCTTCGCGCAACTGCCGAGGCCCGCAGTGTGCGAGCCGCGTCACGCGAGCTGGTTCACGGAAGAAGCGGATGCGCTGCTGGCCGGCTGGGAGATTGGACGCGCCGCTGCCGACCCGCAGCTGCACGAAGGCGCGGCAAGGCCGGGCGGCTGGCCGGGCCTCGCCTATTTCCGTCTGCACGGGAGTCCGCGCACCTATTGGTCCAGCTATGAGCCGGACGCGCTCCTGCTCTGGGCGGAGCGGGTGCGTCTGGCGCATGCAAATGCCGGCGAAACCTGGGTGATCTTCGACAATACGGCGGGCGGCGCGGCGGCGGCCAATGCGCTCGATCTCGCGGCTCTGCTCGGCGCTTAACCAGTCGCCAAGGCCTGCGCTTTACATTATCGTCGCTGAAAAGGGGTCGCACATCGCAATGGCTGTGACTTGGGTCACGGAACGGCGCTTCGGCGCCGGGTAAGGCGCGTGTCGAAAAGGGGGCAAGGCGCCTTGCTTCAAGGGTTTAGGGAGATTGAATGTGCGTAAGTTCATCGCAAGCCTCGCCGCCAGCGCGGCGCTGATCGGGTCCATGTCGCCGGCGGTGGCGCAGACCAACATGTCGTCGGACGGCCGCACCTATAAGGACGGCACCACCAAAGGGGCGTCGTCGGCGCGCCGGGCGCAGGAGCGGGCGGAGCGGAACATCCCGACCTGCACGCGCAAGCTTGGCTCGGTCGCGATCGTTGAGCCGGACACCCAATGGTGGCGGGAGTTCAACCTGGGCAGCCCCGAGGCGATCCTGAAAGTGTTCATCCAGCAGTCGGGCTGCTTCACCCTCGTCAATCGCGGCCGCTCGATGGCAAGCCGCAACCTGGAGCGCGCGATGGCAGACCAGGGCGAGCTGCAGGCCGGCTCCAACCTGGGCAAGGGTCAGGTCAAGGCGGCGGATTACTTCCTGCAGCCGGACATCGTGACGGCGAACCGCAATTCGGGCGGCGGCGGCATCGGTGCGGCGGCGGGCGCGCTGGGCGGCCTGTTCGGCGGCTTCGGCCGTGCGGTCGGCGGCATCGCTGGCGGCATCAACATGAAGAAGGGCGAAGCGACCGTCACCCTCTCTGTCGTCAACGCTCGCACCACTGAGGAAGAGGCGCTGACCCAGGGCTATGCCCGCAAGACGGACGTCAGCTTCGGCGCCGGTGGCGGCTATGGCTGGATGGGCGGCTTCGCGGCAGCGGGCGGCGCCGGCTATCAGGATACCGAGATCGGCCAAGTGATCGTGCTCGCCTATCTCGATGCGTACACCAAGCTGGTGTCGCAGCTGGGTGGCCTGCCGTCGAACGCGGCGGCGGCGGCTCCGCAGGCGCGGTAATGCTTGAAGGCCTCCGCTCGTCCTGAGCGGAGGCCGAAGGCCGCAGTCGAAGGCCGTTGCTTCGACGTTAGCGCCCCTCGACTACGCGCTTCGCGCTCCGCTCGGGACGAGCGAATTGAGCCTCTAGGCGGCTTCGGCGAGGTAGCCGGCGCGCATCGCGTTCTCGATCGCCTTCATCGTGTTGGCGAAGCGCTCTTCGCCCGCGCCCTTGATCATCGCCCAAGGCAGGTTCCGCCGCTCCAGCTCTGCTTTCGACAGCTCGAAGAAGCGGGTGCGCAGCTCGTCGGTGCCGAACATGCGGGTGCCGTCCGGCACCCAGGGCAGATCTATGTCGTACATCAGGTAGAAGTCGGCCGTGTCCTTGAAGCGATCGAACCAGGGATCGCGTGTCCCGAACAGCATGTCGGCCCACACAGCAGTCATCAGCGGATCGGTGTCGAGGATGACATAGGGCGGGCGCCGGTTCAGCGCGTCGCGGGCCGCCGCCATATGGCCTTTGGCGATCGCGACCAGATCGGTCATGGTGAAGCCCAGGCCCTTGGCTTCGGACCAGGTGCGGCCGAACTCCTCCACATAGATGCCGCCCAGCGCTTCGGCGAGGCGGGGGCCGAGCGTCGACTTGCCGGTGCTTTCCGGGCCGTGCAGGCAGATGGTGGCGGTCACGTCGTCGCCGTCCGATCGGATTGCGCGCGGCGCCAGCTGACGAACCCCACAGCGGACAGGATCAGGAACAATAGGTAAAGCAAGGCAAGCAACGTCAGACCCTTAGCAGCATATACGCCGATCGCGACGACATCGACGACGATCCACAATAACCAGTTTTCGAGATAGCGCCGCGCCATCAGCAGCTGCGCCGCAACGCTCGCCATGGCGATGAACGCATCCCACCAAGGCAGCGAAGCATCAGTGAAGCGGTACATAAGGGCGCCCCAGCCCAAGGTCGTTACCGTAATCGCCGCAAGACACGCAGCCCATGCGCTTCGAGGCAGCCGCTCGACCGCGATCTCCCCTTGCGTCGCCTGCGCCTTCGACCAGCTCCACCAGCCGTAAAGCTGGACGACGAAGAAGAAGAGCTGAAGCAAGGCGTCGCTGTACAGCCGCACGTCCGGCTGCACGAACAGCCAGGCAGAGATGCTCACCATCGCGATGCCAAAGGGGTAGTTCCATACGCTCCGCCGCACGATCAGGACGATGTTGATGACGCCGAGCGACGCGGCCAGCACTTCCCACGGATTCACTTGCGCGCCTTAGCAGTGCTTGCATCGCTGTCGATACGGGCGCGACCAACAAGCGGTTCGGGGCGACGGACATCCCGCGATCGTCATTGCGAGTGAAGCGAAGCAATCCAGAAGTCCGGAACTGTGGATTGCTTCGTCGTTGCACTCCTCGCAATGACGAGAAGCTAAAATCAGAGGATTTGACATGAGATCTGCGCTGTTTCCGCTGCTCCTGGCCGCTCTTCCCGCACCAGCCCTGAGCGCAGACCTGCTGCTGGTCGGCAACAAGGTCGAGGACACGCTGAGCTTCGTCGATCTTGCCACGGCGAAGGAGCTGGGTCGGGTGGCGACCGGGCGGATGCCGCACGAGATCGCCATTTCGCCCGACGGACGCCAGGCGGCGGTGGTCGCTTATGGCGGGCGCAGCATCGATCTTTTCGACGTTGCCCGCCGGAGCAAGCTGCGGACGCTCGACCTTTCTCCGAACGAGGGGCCGCATGGCCTCGTCTGGCTGCGCGACGGGCGGCTGCTGGCGACGACCGAGCGCAGCCTGTCGCTCACCCTGATCGAGCCGCGTGCGGGCGATGCGGTACTTTCCATTCCGACGGGCCAGGCAGGCACCCATATGGTGGCGGTCTCGCCGGACCTGCGCCGCGCCTATACCGCCAACATCCCGGCCGGCACGGTCACGATCGTCGACCTGGAAGGGCGCCGGAAGCTGCGCGACCTGGCGGTCGGCGGACGGCCCGAAGGCATTGCCGTGTCGCCCGATGGCAGGACCTTGTGGGTCGCCGATCTGGAGGGCGCACGGGTGCAGGCGTTCAGCACCAGCGCGATCGAAACCGGCAGCGCAAAGCCGCTGGCGCTGGTGCCGACGGGCAAAAGGCCGATCCGCGTCGCCTTCAGTCCGGACGGGCGCTTTGTCGTCACATCGAACTTCCTGGACGGCACGCTGACCGTGATCGACGGCGCCAGCCGCAAGCCTGTCCGCACCATAGCCGTTAGCGGCCAGGAGGCGGCGGCGCAGGTGACGATCCTGTTCTCGGGTGATGGCCGGCGCATCTATGCGGCGGAGACGGGACGCAATCAGGTGGCGGAGATCGACTTTGCCAGCGGGCGCGTGCTGCGGCGCCTGCCGGCGGGCGCGCAGGGGGATGGCCTCGCCTTAGCGCGGGCGGCAGAGTAGATATGGCCGCCTCTTTGTTCCCCGGCGAAGGCCGGGGTCCAGGGGCTGGGCGGCGTCGTCGAGCTTGCCACTCTGGGCCCCGGCCTTGGCCGGGGAACAGTTGGTCCTTGGTACGCCACTTGCGCTTGGCCCCCGCCCCGCTAGCATCCCGTTGAAACGGCGGGAGAGCGGGATTGCGGCACGTGGCGGTGATCGGGTCCGGGCCGGCGGGGTTCTACACCGCCGAAGCCGCCTTGAAGGCGTTTGGCGACCAGGTGTGCGTCGATCTGATCGACCGGCTGCCGGTGCCCTACGGCCTCATCCGCTTCGGCGTCGCGCCCGATCACCAGTCGATCAAGGCGGTGTCGCGCCGATACGAGCAGGTGGCACTGTCGCCGAACGTCCGGTTCGTCGGCAATGTCTGCGTCGGCCGCGACGTGTCGATCCCCGAGCTTCAGTCGCTCTACGATGCAGTGGTGCTGGCGACCGGCGCGCCCGTTGACCGGCCGCTGGAGCTGCCCGGCAGCGACTTGCCCGGCGTGGTCGGATCGGCGGCGTTCGTCGGCTGGTATAACGGTCATCCCGAGTTCACCGATCTGAACCCGACGCTGGACGGGCCGGGCGCGGTCGTGATCGGCAATGGCAATGTCGCGCTAGACGTCGCCCGCATCCTGTCGAAGACGCGGCGCGAGTTCGAGGGCGCAGACATCACCACCCATGCGCTGGAAGCGCTGGACCGGTCCGGGATCGTGCGGGTGACGTTGCTTGGCCGGCGTGGCCCGCACCAGATCGCGATGACGCCGAAGGAACTGGGCGAACTCGGCCATCTCGAGCGCGCCCAGCCGCTGGTCGATCCCGCCGACCTGCCCGATGCCGGCGCCGACGCGCTGCTGGAGCCTGGCATGCGCAAGTCGGTCGGGCATTTGCGCGACTTCGCCGCGACGCCGCCAGCGGGCAAGCCGGTCACCATCGAGTTCGATTTCTTCGCCATGCCGGTGGCGATCGAAGGCGATGGCAAGGCAGAGCGCGTGGTGGTCGAACGGACGCGGCTCGATTCCGAGATGCGCTCCATCCCTACGGGTGAGACCTATGTCGTGCCGGCGTCGCTGGTGGTCAGCTGCATCGGCTACAAGACGCCGCCGATTGAAGGCGTGCCCTACGAACATGGCCGCGGCCGTTTTGCCAACAGCGACGGCCGCATCCTGCCCGGCCTTTACTGCGTCGGATGGGCGCGGAGGGGTCCGACCGGGACAATCGGGACCAACCGGCCGGACGGTTATGCGGTCGTCGACCTGATCGCGGCCGATATCGGCGAGGGCGCGGGGCGGGGCGGACCGGAAGGGCTCGACCGGCTGCTTGGGCAGCGCAACGCCGATGTCGTGACCTTCACCGACTGGCAGCGGATCGATGCTGCCGAAGCCGCTCGTGCCCGCTCCGGCGCGCCACGCGAGAAGTTCGTGTCCATCGCCGACATGATCGCCGCGGTACGCAACTGACGCTTGCTGCCGCGATGTAATAATGTATCCTTCTTGCGAAGGAGTTGATTATGCGCGCACTTTTCTTGCTGCCCTTGCTGGTTCTGGCGCCCGCCTGCCAGGAGCGTCGCCCGGATCCGCGCGGGGTCGATCGCGATGAGACCCTGCTGACAGTCGCCGCCACGGGGCGCGCCGATGCGCGGCCGGACGAAGCGCGGCTGCAGCTGGGCGTCAACTCGCTCGGGCCTAGCGCCGCGGAGGCGAGCCGCGCCAATCGCGAGAAGATGGAGCGGGTGGCGGCAGTGCTGTCGCGGCTGGGCGTCAAGCCCGACCAGATGCAGACCCGCAACATGAGCCTGCAGCGGATCGACTATGGCGCCGATCGCGGCCGCTTCCGTGCCGAAAACCTGATCGAGGTACGCATGCGGGCGATGGACCGAGTTGGCGAGGCGATCGCCGCGGTGACCGACGCTGGCGCCAATGTCGTGTCCGGACCCGAGCTGCGGGTGTCGGATCGGGAGGGATCGAGCAAATCGGCCTATGCCGCCGCCTATCGCGCCGCCCGCTCGCGCGCGGAGGCCTATGCCGGCGCGGCCGGGCTGAAGGTGCAGCGGGTGCTCGCCATCTATGACGGCGGCGAAGGCTATGCGCCGCCGCCGATGATGCGCGGCATGGCGGTGGATGCCGTCGCGCAAACCGCCGCACCGCCGCCGGTCGCCGCCGTTCCGTTCAGTCCAGGGGTGAACACCACCGAAGTGCGGGTCCGTGTGGATTTCGCGCTGGGGGAGTAGGCTAAGCCGCCTTCGCCTGGTTGGCGGCTTCGATCTCCGCGGCCTTGGCTTCGACCAGACGGACGATGTGGTCGATCATCGCTTCGTCGCTGACATGATGGTCGGTGACGCCGGACAGATAGACCATGTGCTTGCCGGCGCCGCCGCCGGTCAGGCCGATATCGGTCTCGCGCGCCTCGCCAGGGCCGTTGACGACACAGCCGAGCACAGACAGCGACATCGGCGTGCGGATATGCTGCAGCCGTTCCTCGAGCTTCTCGACGGTGCGGATCACGTCGAAGCCCTGGCGCGCGCAGCTGGGGCAGGAGACGATGCGGACGCCGCGATTGCGGATGCCGAGCGCCTTCAGGATCTCGAAGCCGACGCGCACTTCCTCTTCGGGCTCGGCGGACAGGCTGACGCGGATCGTGTCGCCGATGCCGAACCAGAGCAGAGAGCCGATGCCGATCGAGGATTTGACGGTGCCGCCGATTAGCCCGCCGGCCTCGGTGATGCCGAGGTGGAGCGGGCAGTCCACGGCTTCGGCGAGCTGCTGATAGGCGGCGACGGCGAGGAACACGTCCGATGCCTTCACCGCGACCTTGTAGTCGTGGAAATCATGGTCCTGGAGCAATTTGATGTGATCGAGCGCGGACTCGACCAGCGCCTCCGGGCAGGGCTCGCCATATTTTTCGAGCAGGTCCTTTTCGAGGCTTCCGGCATTGACGCCGATCCGGATCGCGCAGCCATTGGCCTTGGCGGCGCGCACCACTTCGGCGACTCGCTCGGACGAGCCGATATTGCCCGGGTTGATACGCAGACAGGCGGCGCCGGCATCGGCAGCCTCGAGCGCGCGCTTATAGTGGAAGTGGATGTCGGCGACGAGCGGCACGCGGGCGGCGCGGGCGATCTGGCGAAAGGCGGCGGTGCTTTCGACGTCCGGGCAGGAGACGCGGATGATGTCGGCGCCCGCTTCCTCGCAGCGCCGGATCTGGTCGATCGTCGCGCGCGCGTCGGAAGTCGGCGTATTGGTCATGGTCTGCACCGTCACCGGCGCATCGCCGCCCACGGGCACGTTGCCGACCATGATCTGGCGCGAAGGGCGGCGCACGATATCGCGCCAGGGACGAACAGACATGGGGTTTCCTTGGGCTCAAGCTTGTGCGCCATATAGCGATGGCCGGGCCAATTCGGAACTGCTAGCCTCCGCTTCACTCAGGAAAGAGGAGCGATGCGCATGTTCCGTAACCTGGTTCTGGGATTGGCGCTGCTGCCGGCGGCAGCCTTCGCCCATCATGGCTGGAGCAGCTATGATGCGGCCCAGACGATCACTCATACCGCGACCTTGAAGGCGGTCAGCTGGGGCAATCCGCACGGATCGGCGACGGTGCGCTACAAGGGCAAGGACTGGGATGTTGTGCTGGCGCCCGTGTCGCGGATGGAAGCGCGGGGCCTTACCCGTGAGATGCTGGGGCCGAAGCAGAAAGTGACTTTGGTCGGCTATCCGCGGTCGGACGGCACGGCCGAGATGCGGATCGAACGCGTGATCGCAGGCGGCAAGACGGTCGAACTGCGCTGACAGCGCTTTCGGAGTTCGCGGCCGCGGTCGAGGCCTCGGCGGTGGGCGTCTGGATGCGCGAATCGGCCAATGCCTATCCGGCGGCGAACCTGATTCACTTGCTCGGGCTGGTGATGCTGCTCGGCGCGATCGGGATCGTGGACCTGCGCATTGCCGGCGCGCTGCGGAGCCTGCCGCTGCGGGCGACCGTCACGGCGCTGACGCCGATCGGCCTGGCGGGGCTGGTGCTGCTCGCGCTGTCGGGGCCTTTGCTGTTCGCCGCCGATGCAAAAGCATTGGTTGGCTCCGACGTGTTCGCGCGCAAGCTGGTGCTGATCGGCTTTGCGCTGTTCAACGCCCTGCTATTCCGCTGGCAGTGGCGGCGCGCGGGCGACGAACCGACCGGATGGATGCGCGCCGGAGCGGTCGCTTCGCTGTTGCTCTGGATCATGGTCGCGGCGCTTGGACGGCTGATCGCCTACCGCTAAGGCGCGGGCATGAACCAGGATTGGACGCTGGTGGTGCATGGCGGGGCCGGCATCATCGAACAAGGCAATCTCTCGCCCGAGGAGGAGCGGAGCATTCGCGCCGCCCTCTCGGCCGCACTGGAGGCGGGCGCCGCGATCCTGCGCGAAGCCGGCACCGCGCTTGACGCGGCCGAAGCGGCGGTGCGGGTGCTGGAAGACGATCCGCATTTCAACGCCGGCCGCGGCTCCGTCTTCACCTTTGATGGCGACATCGAGATGGACGCAGCGGTGATGGACGGCCGCACGCGCGATGCCGGAGCGGTGACCGGCGTCGGCCGCACCCGCAATCCGGTAAGCCTCGCCCGACGCGTGATGGAAGACAGCCCGCACGTGCTGCTCAGCCGCGAAGGCGCTGACGCTTTTTCGCTGCAGCAGGGGCTGGAGCAGGCTGGGCCGGAGTGGTTCGAGACAGCCGAAAGGCGCCGCAATCTTGAGGAGCTGAAGTCCGCCGGCAACGACGCGTTCGATGTCGACATGAAATACGGCACGGTCGGCGCCGTGGCGCGCGACAAGGCCGGGCATGTCGCCGCAGCGACCTCGACAGGTGGCGTCACCGGCAAGCGCTGGGGCCGGATCGGGGATTCGCCGCTGATCGGCGCTGGCACTTATGCGGACGACCGGGCCGGGGCGGTCTCCTGCACGGGGTCGGGTGAGTTCTTCATCCGCGCCGTCGTCGCCCATGAGATTTGCGCGCGCACCCGGCTGGCTGGCGAGCCGATCCTGGGCGCGGCGCGGGCGGTCATCAAGGACGTGGGCGCGCTCGGCGGCACCGGCGGCGTGATCGTCGTCGGGCCGGACGGCACCGGAGGGTGGGCGTTCAACTCATCGGGCATGTATCGCGGCCGGATCAGCAGCGAGTCCGAGCCGGTGGTCGCCATCTACGGCGACGAGTGATGCGTTTCCTCCTCGCCATGCTGCTCACGCTTATGCCGGCGGGCGCTCAGGCCTGGTGGGACTATGGACACAAGACCATCGCGGCCATCGCCTGGGACGAAGTGAAGCCGACGACACGGGCGAAGCTGAAGATACTCCTCGCACGGTCGACGACGCTGGAGACGCCGAAATGCCCGGCTCGGACGCTCGAAGAGGCGAGCGTCTGGGCGGACTGCATCAAGTCAGGCGAGCGGTTCAGCTACGTCTTTCCCTGGCACTTCCAGAATGTGGACGTCTGCAAGCCGTCCGACGTGAAGGCGGCGTGCCCGTTCGGCAACTGTGTGTCGGCGCAGGTGACCCGCAACGCCAGGCTGCTGGCGGACAAGAGCCTGCCGATGCGTGAGCGGGTGCAGGCGCTTGCATTGCTGGTCCATTTGGTCGGCGATCTGCACCAGCCGGTTCATGCCGCCGACCGCGCCGACCAAGGGGGCAACCGCACAACTGCCAGCTATGGCGAAGCCGCCGGTCGCAAGTCGCTGCACCTGGTCTGGGACGGATACCTGGCCGAACGCGCCATCTCCTCTCCGCGCGGCGAGGCGGCCGGGCTGTTGAGCGAAGCCGCAGCTGACGAGCGCCGGGCGCTTACCAGGGGCTCCGTCGAGGACTGGTCGCACGAAACTTGGGACGTCGCCCGCCGCGTCACCTATGGCGCGCATGCCCAGGATCCGTGCGCGACGCCCATCGAGCATGCCGTGCTCGACAATGCCAAGATCGAAGCCGCCATTCCGGTGGTGCGGGGGCAGGTCCTCCGGGCCGGACTGCGGCTCGCGCGCATGCTCGACGAAGCGCTCAGGTAGCGCGTTTGCGCATCAAGCCTTCCTGCGCGACGCTAGCGACCAGGCGGCCGTCGCGGGTGAAGATCATCCCTCGGTTGTAGCCGCGGCCGCCGCCGCTCCAGGGCGCGTCCATCGCATAGAGCAGCCACTCGTCGACGCGCACCTCGTCATGGAACCAGATCGCGTGGTCGAGGCTGGCGGTCTGGACGCCGGGTTGCGTCCAGCTCAGTCCATGCGGGCGCATGGTGGTGCCGAGCAGATACATGTCGCTGGCCCAGGCAAGCATCGCTCGGTGCATCTCCGGCCCGCCCGCGACCGGCGCAACGGCCCGGAACCAGACATTCTGCACCGGCTCCTGCGGCCTGTCCTCGAGCGGAGACCAGGGCGAGGCATGGCGGGTCTCGAACGGGCGGGGGCGAACGAAGAATTCGCGCAGCCGTTCGGGAATGCGGTCGGCGACCTTCAACCGCTCTTCCGCTTCGGAGGGCAGGTCCTCGGGCGGAGCGACCTCAGGCATGTCGAACTGATGCGCGAGCCCCTGTTCCGCACGCTGGAAGGATGCGGCCAGGTTGAGGATCGGCTCGCCCTTCTGGAAAGCGACCACACGCCGTGTCGAGAAGCTGCCGCCATCATAGTCACGGTTGACGCGGTAGATGATGGGAACCTGCTCGTCGCCCGGGCGCATGAAATAGGCGTGGAGCGAGTGGGGCACGCGTTCGGCGTCGGTCGAGCGCACCGCCGCCATCAGTGCCTGAGCGATGACCTGACCGCCGAACACGCGGCCACGGCCCTCGGGCTGGCGTGCGCCGCGGAACAGGTCGCGGTCCAGCTCCTCGACGGTCAGCAGCCGCTCGAGTTGAGCGATCATGCCGGCGGGATCGGTTGCGCGGGGTTCGTCCATCAACACTTACATCCTTTGCGATCGTCATTGCGAGGAGCGCAGCGACGAAGCAATCCAGCTGCGCCGAAGCCTGGCTGGATTGCTTCGCTTCGCTCGCAATGACGAAATCAGTATCCCGACATTCTAGCGAGCTGGTCCGCCGCCCAATTGGTGTCGCCGAACATTTCGGCGAGGACGCGGCCGCGCTTCATGTAGAAGCCGATGTCATATTCGTCGGTCATGCCGATGCCGCCATGCATCTGCACGCCTTCCTGCACTGCAAGCGTGGTGGCGAGGCCGGTCATTGCCTTGGCGACCAAAGCGGCGCGCTCGGCATTCGGGTCGCCGGCATCGAGCGCCTGCTGTGCCTTGAGCACGGCGGCGCGGGCGACTTCCATCTCTGAATAAAGATGCGCGGCGCGGTGTTGCAACGCCTGGAAGCTGCCGATCGCCACGCCGAACTGCTTGCGCTCGCGTAAATAGCCGAGCGTCATGTCCATCGCGCCGCCGCCAACCCCGAGCATCTCGGCCGAGGCCGCAACGCGAGTGCCGGAGAGGATGCGCGAAAGGCCGGTCCAGCCCTCATCGACTTCGCCGATCACCGCATCGGCATCGACTTCGACGCCCTCGAAGGTCAGCCGGGATGCGATGCTGGCGTCGGCGAGCCGTTCGGGGCTGGCGGAGAGATTGGCCACGCCCTTCTCGACTGCGAACAGGGTGATACCCTTGTCCTCACCCGCGCTGCCCGCAGTGCGAGCCGCGACGACGATCAGGTCGGCGACATGGCCGTGCGCGACGAAGCTCTTGGTTCCGGTCAGCTTGAAGCCGTTGCCGGAGCGTTCGGCCTGAAGCGCGACCTGCGACGGCCGGTGCTTGGCGCCTTCGTCGATCGCGAGCGCGATGACGGCGTCGCCGGAGGCGATGCGCGGGAACCAGGCCTGGCGCAGCGCCTCGCCGCCGGTGGAGAGCGCCGACACGCCGCCGACCGAGGTGGAGAGGAACGGCGACGGCGTCAGGTTGCGGCCAATCTCTTCCAGCACCACTCCCGCCTCGACATGGCCGAGGCCCAGGCCGCCTTCGGCTTCCGGGATCAGAATGGAGGTGAAGCCCATCTCAGCGAACTGCTTCCACAGGTCGCGGGAGAAGCCGGTGGCGTCGTTGGCGTCGCGCAGGCCGCGCATGTGGGAGACGGGCGCGGTTTCGGACACGAACTGCCGGGCGCTGTCGCGGAGCATCGATTGTTCGTCGGTGAGGAAGAGAGGCATGTGCTTGTCTTTCGTTTCCCGGCGGAGGCCGGGATCCAGAGTGGCAGGTTTAGGTGCTTGGGGATTCCTGGGCCCCGGCCTTCGCCGGGGAGCATGCGGTCAGGCGCCGGGCAGCTCCAAAATCCGCTTGGCGATGATGTTGAGCTGGATCTCGCTGGTGCCGCCCTCGATCGAATTGGCCTTGGTGCGGAGCCAGGCGCGGGCTTTCGTGCCGCCGCCGGACTCGGCGCTCTCCCATTCGAGCGCGTCGGAGCCGCCGGCCGCCATTACCAGTTCATAGCGCGCCTTGTTCAGCTCGGTGCCGTAATATTTCATCATTGACGGCTGGGCGGGGTGCGCCTTGCCCGCCTTCAGTTCGTCCATGAACTTCTCGGACATGGCCCGGAACGCCCGCTCGCGCACTTCGAACAGCGCGATCTGGGCGCGGAGCAGCGGGTCGGCAAGGCGGCCTTCCGCATCGGTGCCGACGGCGCGCTTCGCGTCCTCGGCCAGTGCCGCCGGGCCGCCCGAGCCGAGCCCGCCGCCGCCCAGGCCCATGCCGGAGATCATCTCGCGCTCATGGCCCAGCAGATATTTGGCGACGTCCCAACCCCGGTTGAGCTCGCCGACGAGCTGGTCCTTCGGCACCTTCACATTGTCGAAAAAGGTCTCGCAGAAGGGCGAATAGCCAGAGATCAGCAGGATCGGCTTGGTCGAGACGCCTTCGCTCTCCATATCGAACAGCAAGAAGCTGATGCCGTTGTGCTTCGACTCCTTGGAGGTGCGGACCAGGCAGAAAATCCAGTCGGCCTTGTCGGCATAGGAGGTCCAGACTTTCTGGCCGTTGACGAGGAAGTGGTCCCCCTTGTCCTCGGCGGAGGTTTGCAGGCCGGCGAGGTCGGACCCTGCATTGGGCTCCGAATAGCCCTGGCACCAGCGGATCTCGCCGCGCGCGATCGGTGGAAGGAAACGCTTCTTTTGCTCCTCCGTGCCGTATTTGAGCATGGCCGGCCCGAGCATCGAGATGCCGAAGCTGTTCAAGGGATTGCGGCAGCCGAGGCGGGCCATTTCCTGTTTGAGTATCTTGGTTTCCTCGGGGCTGAGGCCGCCGCCGCCATAGGCTTGCGGCCAGTCGGGCACCGTCCAGCCGCGCGACGCCATGGCGTCGAGCCAGGCGCGCTGGTCGGGCGACAGCTGCGCCTTGCGGCCGCCCCAGACGATGTCCTGCTCGCCGCGCACCGGCTGACGCATGGAGGGCGGGCAGTTCGCCTCCAGCCATTCGCGGACATCTGCCCGGAAACTGGCCGTCATCTCTTCAACTCCTCATCAGTTCATGCGCCAGGCGCGCAATCGCGATCGCCTGGTGGTCGCGATACAGGTCGCAGATCACCTGCAGGCCGATCGGCAGGCCGTCAGCGCCGGTCGCAAGCGGTACGCTGGTCGCCGGCAGGTTCGGGAAGGTCGCGAGGCCGGCATAGGCGAATTGCGGGGCGAATGCCGTCTCGGCGCCGTCGACGATCAGCTTGCGGGTGTTGGTCGGCTCGTCATCGTGCGGGAAAGCGGTGGTGCCGAACACCGGCGCAATGACTGCGTCGTAATCGCGGAACACCCGCTGCCAGGCGCGGATGCAGCGCGCCTGCTCGTCCTGCATGTCGAACCAGGCCGACAGCGTCGTCGCCTGACCGCCCGGAGCGGGCGCGCCGCGCGACAACACGGTCAGCAGCATCTTCATGTAGTTGCGATGCTGCGCCGCCAGATCGGGAAGCATGTCCGGCGCCCGCTCCACTTCCGCTCCGGCCCGCTCGAAGGCCTGGCCGACTGCCTCGACCGCGCGCTTCATCTCGGCGGAGGCAGGGGCGAGCGGATGTTCGTGCAGCAGCAGGATGCTGAGATCGCCGGCGTCGAAAGCTTCGGCGCGCGGCAGCGGGAAGTCGGCGAGCACATCCAGCACGGCGGCGAGATCGTCCGGGTCACGCGCCATCGGGCCCATCACGCCCAGCGCCACGCGGGCGCTGTCCGTGCCCGGGAAGCTATGGCCTTCGGGCGAGATGACGCCGTAAGTCGTCTTGTGGCCCGAGACGCCGCAGAACGCCGCCGGCGTGCGGATCGAGCCACCGATGTCGGAGCCGATCTCCGCCGCCACGAATCCGGCTGCCAACGCCGCCGCGGCGCCGCCCGACGAGCCGCCGCAGACGCGGTCGGGGTTCAGCGGATTGCGGGTGCGGCCATAGACGGGATTGTTGCTCTGCAGGTCGGCAAGCGCAACGGGCACGTTGGTCTTGCCGAGGATCACGGCGCCGGCGGCCTTCAGCCGCTGCACAGCGACGGCATCGGCATGGGCGATGTGGTCGGCATGCTCGGCAAAGCCCCAGGTCGTGGGCAGGCCGGCCACGTCATAACTTTCCTTGACCGTCATTGGCAGGCCGAGCAGCGGCGCGGGATCGCCGTCCGCCAGCCGCTGATCGGCGGCGCGCGCCTGCTCGCGGGCCCGCTCGAAGTCGCGGACAACGACGGCGTTGATCGCGGCGTCCCCGGCCTCGATGCGGGCGATCGCGGCTTCGGTCTCAGCGAGCGCGGTGGTGGTGCCGGCACGGATCGCGGCGACGGTTTGGAGGGCAGTCAGCATATCGTTCCCCGGCGCAGGCCGGGGTCCATGGCGCGCTGGGCCCCGGCCTTCGCCGGGGAACAGGAAGGGCGTAGAACTCACGCGCGGCTCTTCGTGATTGACGAATAGATCATCGTCTTGAGCTCGCGCCGGACCGGGTAAGTATTGGATGGGCTGAGCTGGGTCATGAAGATGAAGATCAGCCGCTCGACCGGGTCGATGTGGAAGGCGGTCGAGAACATGCCGCCCCAATAATATTCGCCGACCGAGCCGTGGACGAGCGTGGGCGCGAGGTTGATCGTGACGGCAAAGCCGAGGCCGAAGCCGACGCCGGCATTGGTCGCTTCGCTGAACAGCGAGCGCGACATGCTGGCGAGGTCGCGGCCGCCGGGCAGGTGGTTGACCGTCATCAGCTCGATCGTCTTCGGGCTGAGAATGCGCGCGCCATCGAGCGTGCCGCCGTTCAGCAACATGGCGCAAAAGCGGTGATAGTCGGCCGCGGTCGAGACAAGGCCTCCCCCGCCTGAGAACTGCGTCGGCTTGCGGGACCAGGCGCTTTTAGCGCCTTCGTCGTACATCACAGCGCCCTTTTGCGGGTGCATGGTGTAACAGTCGGCGAGGCGGTGGACCTTGTCGGCAGGCACCTGGAAGAAGGTGTCGTCCATGCCCAGCGGGCCGAAGATCCGTTCCTGGAAGACCTGATCGAGCGGCTTGCCCTCAACCCGCTGGATGATCAGGCCGAGAATGTCGGTCGCGACCGAGTAATTCCACGCTTCGCCCGGCGAAAACTCAAGCGGGATGCCGGCGAGCGTGCGGATGACGCTGTCGGGATCATGCTCGCCATGCCAATTCTCGATCTTGGTATCGCGATAGGCGGCGTCGATATTGCCGCGATTCTGGAAGCTGTAGGTGAGGCCGGCGGTGTGGCGGAGCAGGTCGACCATGCGCATCGGCGCGGATGTCGGTTTGGTCACGAACGGGGCCGAGCCGCCGCCGCCATCATAGACGCCCAAGCCCTTCCATTCCGGGATGACCCGGTGGACCGGGTCGTCGAGCGCGACCCTGCCTTCCTCGACCAGCATCATAAAGGCGACGCTGGTCACCGGCTTGGTCATGGAGGCGATGCGGAACAGCGTGTCGGGACCGACCGGCTGGCCGTCGCGCATCGTGCCCGCGCTGGAGAAATGCACCGGCTGGCCGTCGCGACTGACCAGCAGCTGCGTGCCCTTGAAGCGCCCGGTCTGCAGATAACGTTCGTCGAGAAAGCGATCGATCGCCGACAGCCGTCCGGCGTCCATGCCGAGAGTGGCGGGATCGGCGGTTTGCATGGGGCTCGCTCTCCTGATTTCGCGGGGCGGCTTATCGCCTTGAGTGCGGCCGCAATCAACAATATCCCGCGGAAAAGCGCGGTTTTTCAAGACCGCCGATCAGGAGAGAGGGAATGGCTTTGGCGGACGCTACGGCATGGCCGCATCTGTCGCTGGAGGAATGCGAGGCGCTGCTCTGCGCACCGGGCCAGCGATTCGAAATCGAGACGGTCGACATCCGCGGCATGCCGACTCGCGTTTGGAAAAATGCGCCGCCAGACCTGCGCGCGCTGGCCGAAGTCAGCCGCACGCACGGGGCACGTGCGGCCTGTGTGCTTGAGGACGAGCGCGTCAGTTTCGAGGCGCAATATCGCGCCATCGCGGCGCTGGCGGAGGCTCTGCACGAGCGCGGCGTCGGCAAGGGCGACCGGGTCACGACCGTCATGCGCAACCTGCCCGAGTGGACCGTCGCCTTCTTCGCCATCACCAGCCTTGGCGCCATCGCCGTCCCCTTGAACGCCTGGTGGACGGGGCAAGAGCTGGAATATGGCCTGAGAGACTCAGGCGCGAAGCTGCTGATCGCCGATGCGCAGCGCTGGGAGCGGATCGCGCCGTTTCGCGAGGCCCTGCCCGAGCTTCGACATGTGATCGTCACGCGCGGCGGCGGGCCGGAGACGCTGGAGAGCATCATCGGCCGGCCGAACGACTGGGCTTTGCTGCCGGACCGGAGCCTGCCTGAGGCCGAGGTCGAAACCGACGATGACGCGACCATCTTCTATACGAGCGGGACGACGGGCGCTCCCAAAGGCGCGCTGGGTACGCACCGCAATCTCGTGACGAACATATTGTCGGGCGGCTATAATTCGACGCGCGCCTTCCTGCGCCGCGGCGAGGCACCGCCCGAGCCCGAACCCAAAGTCTTCCTGACTGTCATTCCGCTGTTCCACGTCACCGCCTGCTCGGCGACGCTGATGGGGGCGATGGCGGCGGGGCACACCCTTTGCTTCATGCGCAAATGGGATGCGGTCGAGGCGATGAAGATCATCGAGCGCGAGCGGGTGAACGTCACCGGCGGCGTGCCGACGATCGCCTGGCAGCTGCTCGAACATCCCGACCGGCCCAACTACGACCTGTCGAGCCTGGAAAGCATCGCCTATGGCGGCGCCCCGTCCGCGCCCGAGCTGGTGCGGCGCATCCATGAGGAATTCGGCGCACTGCCCGGAAACGGCTGGGGCATGACCGAGACGATGGCGACAGTGACCGGCCATGGCGCGGAGGATTATCTGCACCGCCCGGACAGCGCGGGTCCTGCGGTGCCCGTCGCGGACCTCGAGATCCGCGCGGAGGACGGAGTCACCGTGCTGCCGCCGAACACGGTCGGCGAGCTCTGGGCGCGCGGGCCGATGATCGTGCGCGGTTATTGGAACAAGCCGGAGGCGACCGCGCAGACATTCGTCGGGGGCTGGGTGCGCACCGGCGACCTCGCCAAGCTGGATGAGGAGGGATTCTTGTTCATCGTTGACCGCGCGAAGGACATCATCATCCGCGGCGGGGAGAATATCTATTCGATCGAGGTGGAGAATGCGCTGTACGAGCACCCGGCGGTAACGGATGCGGCGCTGATCGGCTTGCCCCACAAGACTTTGGGCGAGGAGCCCGCGGCGGTCGTGCATCTGGCGCCGGGCGAGCAGGCGTCGGAGCAGGAGCTGCAGGACTGGGTGCGGGCGCGGCTGGCGCCCTTCAAGGTGCCGGTGCGGGTGGTGTTCGTGGAGGAGACACTGCCCCGGAACGCGAACGGAAAGATATTGAAGCGGGAGTTGAAGGGCTTGTTCGTGTGAAGTGCGTCACCTCAGCCTTCGTCATCCCGAACTTGTTTCGGGATAGGGATTGAGCCGGGTAGAGCCGGACGCAACTTTCGGATGACGAGCCGCCGGATGGCTTATCCCAAAACAAGTTCGAGATGACGGTAAAGCTACTCTGCGCTCTTCGGTCTGATCCTGTTCACCAGCCCCGGTGCCCAGCGCATGATGAAGGCCAGCCGCTTCGCCGTTTTTCCGACCAGCACGTGACGCTTCCGGCCGTGCACTGCTTCCCACACCGCCGCGGCAACCTTGTCGACCGGCGTGAACTCCAGCCCCATCTCGACGACCTTCTCGCGCATGCTCTGGTTCGAATCGGCCGTCGGACCGCTCAGCAACGGCGTGTCGATGAAGCTGGGCATGATCGAGCGGACCTTGATGCCGTGCGCCTCCTGCCATTCGGCGTCGAGCGAGTCCGTCAGCGCGCGCACGCCGAATTTGGTGACGCAATAGATCGACATGCCGGCGCCTGCATAAAGCCCTGCCGCCGAACATGTATTGACCAGCACCGACCCTGGCGTGGCCTTCAAGTGCGGCAAGCCAGCCTCGGCGCCGTGGATCACGCCGCGCAAGTTGACGTCGAGGACACGGTCGGTCTCGTCCTCGCTCATCGCCTCGAACGCGCCGCCCTGGGCGATGCCGGCATTGTTGAACAGCACGTCGAGGCGGCCACCGCTCGCCTCAACGAAGCGCTGCAGGGCGTCGCGCCATTGCCCGCGGTCGCGTACATCCATGCGGGTGGCGAACACCTCGCCACCGATTGGCTGGGCCGTCTCCACCATGCCAGCTTCATTCAGGTCTCCGAGACCCACGAACCAGCCACGCTCGGCGAACAGCTGCGCGGTCGCGCGGCCGATGCCCGATCCGCCGCCGGTGATGAAGATCGCCTTGCGCATGCCGCCCTCCCTTACTGTCACCAGTGTAAGGAAAAGGCGGCGCGCGGCAAGCTACTCGGCGGCTTGCGCCACCTCCGGGTCCTTCCAGACCAGCACGGGCTTCCTCGCCGCGAGCGTCTCGTCGAGGCGCCGGCGGGGAGCGAAGTGGGGTGCAGCCTTGAGCGCGGGATCGCCCGCCTTGGCCCGCTCCGCCACCGAGCGCAGCGCGCCGATAAACTGGTCGAGTGCAGCCTTGCTCTCGGTCTCCGTCGGCTCGACCAGCATCGCCCCGTGCACGACCAGCGGGAAATACATGGTCATCGGGTGATAGCCTTCGTCGATCAGGCCCTTGGCGATGTCCAATGTGGTGAAGCCATCGGCGAGCCCGTCGTCCGAGAAGAGCGCTTCGTGCATGCAGGGGCCGCTGGCGCCGAACGGCGCGTCCAACACATCCTCCAGGCTCCTGAGGATGTAGTTGGCATTGAGCACCGCGTCCTCGCTGACCTGGCGCAGTCCGTCGGCGCCGTGGCTGAGCATATAGGCCGCCGCGCGGGTGAACATGCCCATTTGGCCGTGGAAGGCGACCATGCGCCCGAAGCTGTGGGCGTGATGCTCGTCTGCCGTTTCTTCCTCGACCAGGTGGAAGTGGTCGCCCTGTTTCTCGACAAAGGGCAGGGGCGCGAAGGGCGCGAGCGCTTCCGAGAAGACGACCGGGCCGGAACCGGGACCGCCGCCGCCATGCGGGGTGGAGAAGGTCTTGTGCAGGTTGATGTGCATCGCGTCGACGCCCAGATCGCCCGGACGCACCCGGCCGACGATCGCGTTGAAGTTCGCGCCGTCGCAATAGACGAACCCGCCGCAGCCATGGACCGCATCGGCGATGCGCTTCATGTCCGGCTCGAACAGCCCGCAGGTGTTCGGGTTGGTGATCATGACCCCGGCGACGTCGGGACCCAGTCGCGCGACCAGCGCGTCGAAGTCGACGCGACCGGCGGGCGTCGCCGGGATGTTCTCGACCGCATAGCCGGCGAAGGCGGCGGTGGCCGGATTAGTGCCATGCGCAGACTCCGGAACCAGGATGACGGAGCGGGCATCGCCGCGCGCCTCCAAGGCCGAGCGGATCGCGAGCAGGCCGCACAGTTCGCCATGGGCGCCGGCCTTGGGGCTCATCGCGACGGCGGGCATGCCGGTCAGCTTGCACAGCCAGTCGGCGACAAGGTGGATGAGCGCATAGGCGCCCTGCACCGTCTCCTGCGGCTGCAACGGGTGGATGTCGGCAAAGCCGGGCAGCCGCGCCATTTTCTCGTTCAGCCGCGGATTATGCTTCATCGTGCACGAGCCGAGGGGGAAAAGGCCGAGGTCGATCGCGTAATTCTGGCGGCTGAGGCGGGTGTAATGGCGCACGGCCTCGGGTTCGGAGAGGCCGGGCAGGCCGATGGGGCGGGTGCGGAGCAGGCCGTCCATGTGCCCCGGCGAAGGCCGGGGCCCACCCTGGGCACCGGCCTTCGCCGGTGAACAAGGCAAGTCCACCCCCGTCGTTTCCTCGTCACCGATTTCGAAGATCAGCGGCTCTTCCAGCATCAGCGCGCGGTTGCCGGTGAAGGTTGCGGTGTTGGCTTCGGTCTCGCCTTCGGGGCGGGAGACGCGGCCCTGGCGGTTCATGCTCATGCCAGGTCCTCCTGAATAGCGACGGCAAGCGTCTCGATGTCCTCCGGCGTGGTGGTTTCGGTTACGGCGACGACCAGCCCGTTCTGAAGCACGTGGACGCCGGGATAGAGGCGGCCCAGTGACACGCCGGCGAGGATGTTGCGCTCGGCGAGGCGGCGGACCAGCGGGCGCGCTTCCGTCGACAGCTTCAGCGTGAATTCGTTGAAGAAGCCGTCATTGACCAGTTCGACGCCCGGCACCTTGGTCAGCCGCTCGGCAGCTGCCGAGGCGCCGGCGTGATTCACTTCAGCCAGGCCGCGCAGGCCTTTCTCGCCCAGCAATGTCATGTGGATGGAGAAGGCGAGCGCACAGAGTCCGGAGTTGGTGCAGATGTTGGACGTCGCCTTTTCGCGGCGGATGTGCTGCTCACGCGTCGAAAGGGTAAGCACGAAGCCGCGCTTGCCTTCGGCATCGACGGTCTCTCCACACAGCCGGCCGGGCATCTGGCGGACGAACTTCTCCTTGCAGGCGAACAGGCCGACATAGGGCCCGCCGAACTGCAGTCCGACGCCCAGCGCCTGGCCTTCGCCCACGACGATGTCCGCGCCCATTTCGCCGGGCGACTTGAGCAGGCCAAGCGCGACCGGCTCGGTCACTACGGCGACCAGCAGCGCGCCTTTCTCATGCGCGCGGGAGGCGAGCTGCGACAGGTCGGCGACCCGGCCGAGGATGTCGGGATATTGGACGACCACGCAGGAGGTGTCGCCGTCGATCTGATCGATCAGGGTGGCGATGTCGGTTGCGGCCTCCAGCTTCGGCAGCGCAGTGCGGAGGTCGTCGCCCGTGAAGCGCGCCATCGTCTTGGCGACCGCGACATAATGCGGGTGCAGACCGGCCGAGATCAGCGCCTTGGCGCGGCGGGTGATCCGACGCGCCATGGTGATCGCTTCCCAGCACGCGGTCGAGCCGTCGTACATCGACGCGTTCGCGACATCGCAGCCGAGCAGGCGCGCGACCTGCGTCTGGAACTCGAACAGCATCTGCAGCGTGCCCTGCGCGATTTCCGGCTGATAGGGCGTGTAGGCGGTGAGGAACTCGCCGCGCTGGATGAGGTGATCGACGCTTGCCGGGATGTGGTGCTTGTAGCTGCCGCAGCCAAGAAAGAAGGGCACAGCGCCGGCAACGGTGTTGCGGCGCGCGAGCGCGGAGAGCTGGCGTTCGACCGACAGTTCGGAGGCGTGGTTCGGTAGCTCGGCGATAGGGCCAGAAAGACGGGCTTCGGCGGGCACATCGACGAACAGGTCGTCAATGGTGGCTGCGCCGACCTTGTGCAGCATGGCGCTACGGTCGGCCTGGGTGAGGGGAAGATATCTCAAAGCACTACTCCAAGCAGCGAAATCACAGGAAGAGGCGAACTCACGCCGGCTTCCTCATCGTGAAGCGGAGGCGGACATAATCGGCCATCCAGTGGCCGTCGGGCTGGCGCAGCGCCGGGGCGGCGCGCGCTTCGGCCTCGGTAACGACGGCGTCGATTTCGGCTTCGGGAACCTGCGCTGAATCGAGGAAGCCGGCGCGGAAGGTCCGGTACCAGGCGGCGGCGCCGGCGGGCAGCGGCGTGGGTCGGTCGATCAGCCAGGCTTCGACGGCACCGAAGCCGGCGCCCTTATAGACCGCGCGGAACTCTTGCGGAGAGGCATACCATTGCGGGTCTTCGGCCGGCACGGGATAGCCGCGCTCGGTCAGCACCTCGCGCAGCGCGCCGCGGAGCTTGGCGATGTTGCCGGCGCCGCCCTGCTCGCCGACAAAGCGGCCGCCGGGCTTCAAGGCGCGGAACACACCGCGCGCGACGGCGGGCGGGTCGAGCATCCAGTGCAGAGCGGCGTTCGAGAAGACTGCGTCGAACTCGCCGTCGAACTGCAGCGCCTGTCCGTCCATCACCCGCGCGTCCAGCCCGCGCGCCTTGGCGGCGGCGATCATGTCGGGCGAGGCGTCGACACCCACCACTTCCGCGCCGGCCGCGACCAGAGCTTCGGTCAGCACGCCGTCGCCGCAGCCGAGATCGAGGATGCGCTCGCCGGGCCGGGGGGCAAGCAGCTCCACCACCGCCTTGCCGAGCTCCGGCACGAAGGCGGCATTCTTGGCGTAATCGGTCGGGGACCAGCGGGAAGTGGGGTTCAGCAAGTGCGGCACTCCATTGTCGCTCGTCCCGAGCGGAGCGAAGCGTCGTCGAGGGGCGCGGCTCCAAGGTCGTGCCAGCGCCCCTCGACTACGCTCGGGACGAGCGAGATTCCTACAGGGTCGAGACGAATTCCTGATATGCAGCCTCGTCCATCAGCGCCTCGAGTTGCGAGGCGTCCGACAGGCGCAGCTTGAAAAACCAGCCATCGCCTTCCGGCGCGGTGTTCACCAGGTCGGGCGTGTCGGCGAGCGCGGCATTGCCTTCGGTGACTTCGCCCGAGACCGGCGCATAGACGTCCGACGCGGCCTTGACGGATTCCACGACCGCCGCTTCGCCGCCCTGGGTCAGCTGGCGGCCCGCTTCGGGCACTTCGACGAAGACGACGTCGCCAAGCTGGCTCTGCGCATAATCGGTGATGCCGACGGTGGCGGTGTCGCCATCGACATCGATCCACTCATGTTCCTTGGTAAAGTAACGCGGCATCAGGCTGCTCCCTTGCGGTGATAGCGGTGCGGGACGAAGGGCATCGGCGTGACGACACCCTCGAAGATCTTGGCGCGCTGGTTGAGGCGCACGCGCGTTCCGGGCTGGGCGGAGGATAGCGGCACATAGGCCATGGCGATTGGCCGCTCGAGGCTGGGCGAGAAGCCGCCCGAGGTGACGCGGCCGACTTCATTGCCGTCCTGGTCGACCACCGCCGCGCCTTCGCGAACCGGTTGCCGGCCCTCGACGAACAGGCCGACGCGCTTCAGCACCGGGCCTTGCTCGCGCTCCATCAGGATGCGCTCGGCGCCGGGGAAACTGCGCTCCTCGCGGCGGCGCTTCCAAAGTGCGAAGCCGAGATCGGCCATCACCGGCGTGGTCTCCTCGTCCAGATCATGGCCGTAGAGCGGTAGTCCAGCTTCCAGGCGCAGCGAGTCGCGGGCGCCGAGGCCGATCGGCTTGATCTCCGGCTGCTGGCAGAGCAGCTCGGCGACGCGCTCCGCTTCGGAAGCAGGCAGGGTGATCTCGACGCCGTCCTCGCCAGTATAGCCGGAGCGGCCGATGCCGATCTGCACGCCGTTCCAGTCGAAGCCGGTTGATTCCATGAAATAGAGGCTAGCCGCCTGCGGCCAGATGCGGGCGACCGCCTCCACCGCCTTCGGGCCCTGCACCGCCAGCAGCGCCTGATCCTCCAGATGGTTGAGCACGATCTCGTCGGGCAGATGCTCGCGCAGATGGGCGATGTCGTCCCATTTGGTCGCGCCGTTGATGACCATGTAATAGGTGCCGCCGCCGAGATTGGTCACCATCAGATCGTCTAGGATGCCGCCGCTCTCGTTCAGCAGCAGCGAGTAGCGGACCTTGCCTTCGGCGAGCCCCTTGATGTCGCCGGGCAGCAACGCCTCGAGCGCAGTCGCCGCGTCGGGGCCGCTGATCAGCAGCTGCCCCATATGGCTGACGTCGAACAGGCCGGCGGAGGTGCGGGTCCAGAGATGCTCGGCGATGATGCCTTCATACTGGATCGGCATGTGATAGCCGGCGAACGGCACCATGCGTGCGCCGCGGGCGCGGTGCCAGGCATCGAGCGGCAGGCTCTGGGTGGGAAGATCGTCCGCTTGCTCGCTCAATTCGGCCTCCGTGACTGCGCAGCAGCGTCCGGCCGGAACCGAACGCATGGCTGCCCCCTCTGTCACGGAACCTGAGAGCTTTCACCGGACGCGGGGACCGGCTTACCCCTTCGGTGGCCCGGGCTGACGCACGGACGCTTTCCAGAGTGTCGCTGAAGCGCTTCGCGGTCCTTTGACCTGAGAGATTCCGGGGCGGTTGCTCCTTCGGCGGTGAAGGCGAACCTTCACACTCTCCCGCGAACGCCCGACAGTTGCCCGCCGGCGACGTCAGCGGCTGTGGCGGGCCTCCCGCCCGGAGTCAACGCCAACCCCATGTTCATACACAAGAGTTGCGCCCTTCCAGCCCGAATAGCCGAGGAGGAGGACGGCGATGGCGGACATGATCAGGCCCGTGGGCGTGATCGCGCCGGGGCCGCCGGTGAAGCGCCACGACCAGTTCAGGATTTCAACCAGCATCACCAGCACATTGGCGATCAGATGATGATTGGCGGCCCGGAGCGCCCGCACGCGCGAATCGCCGAAATAGTCGATCAGCCCGAAAATGGCCGCGACCGCCGCGGTGAGGATGCCGAGACCGAGCGTCAGCAGGCCGACAGTCGCCCAGAACAGCTCGCCCGTCGTCGCGAACAGGATGTCGCAGAGGAGCGTGGCAATAAACAGCACGACGGGAAACATCACCGTCATCGGATGGATCGGGTGGCCGGCGATGCGGGCGGTGCTGCGAGGATGGTCGTGCTCCATGAGCGGCAAACGCGACGGCTGCGGCGGCGTTCCCACCCCTTGCGTCAGCCAAGGTTCAACCCATCTCCGCCATAGGCTTAAGGTAATGGACAGACGAACTTTTCTGGAAGGCGCGGCGGCAGCGACCGCGCTCGGCGTCGCGGGCGAGGCGATGGCGCTGACCTTCACGTCGACTCGGCTCTCCGTGCAGGTGCGGGGCGAAGGGCAGGACGTGATCCTGATCCCGGGCCTGACCAATGGCCGCACTTTGTGGGACGGCACGGTGCGGGCGGTGCCGGGCTATCGTTATCACCTGGTGCAGGTGGCCGGGTTCGCAGGCGATCCGGCGCGTGGCAATGCGGGTGGCCGGGTGGTCTCTTCGGTCGCCGAGGAGATTGCGCGATACGTCGTCGAGGCCAAGCTCAAGAGCCCGGCGCTGATCGGCCATTCGATGGGCGGCATCGTCGCGATGATGGTCGCGGCGCGCTACCCGGCGCGCGTGGGCAAGGTCATGGCGATCGATATCCTCCCCGCGCCGGCGAGCGGCTTCGGCTTTGCCGGCGCGCAGATCCGGCCGCTTGCCGATGCGCTGTTCGGATCGCTGATGAGCACACCGGGCGGGCGGCGCACGCTCGACAACCTGATCGGCCGCTTCGGCGGGTCGGGCATCGCCAACAGCCGCAGCGACTCCGGCGTAGTCGCCCATGCCACGCATGAACTGGCGACGACGGACCTCACGCCCGAGCTGCCGCGGATCAGGGCGCCGCTGACGGTGGTCTATGCAGTGCCGGCGAGTGCGCAGGACGCGCTCGCGGTCGATCGGCTGTACCGGAGCAGCTACGCGCCGGCGAAGGGTGCGACGCTGCGGCGCGTCTCGGGCGCCACGCACATGATCATGTATTCCCAGCCGCAGCGCTTCTACGCGGAAGTGCGGGAGTTTTTGCGTGATTAAGCCCCTCCCCTAAAGGGGAGGGGTTAGCTAAGGCGCCAGGACCGTATCCCGCGCCTCGGCGAGCATATCAGGATAGTCGAGCGTATAATGCAGGCCTCGGCTTTCCTTGCGGGACAGGGCCGAGCGGACGATCAGGTCGGCGACCTCGACCAGGTTGCGTAGCTCGACCAGGTCGGGCGTGACGCGGAAATGGCCGTAATAGTCGGCGACTTCCTGACGCAGCAGGCGGATGCGGTGCTGGGCACGTTCGAGGCGCTTGTCGGTGCGGACGATGCCGACATAGTCCCACATGAAGCGACGGATCTCGCGCCAATTGTGCTGGACGATGACTTCCTCGTCGGAATCGGTGACGCGGCTTTCGTCCCAGGGGCGGATGGGCGGCGGCTCGGGGAAGCTGTCGAAATTGGCGGCAATGTGCTTCGCCGCCGCTTCGCCGAAGACAAAGCACTCGAGGAGCGAGTTGGAGGCAAGGCGATTGGCGCCGTGCAGGCCCGATTCCGAGACTTCGCCGGCGGCATAGAGGCCGGGCAGGTCGGTGCAGCCGTGCAGGTCGATGATGACGCCGCCGCAGGTGTAATGCTGGGCGGGAACGACGGGGATCGGCTGTTTGGTGATGTCGATGCCGAGCGTCATCAGCTTGGCATGGATGGTGGGGAAATGATCTTTCACGAACTCGGGCGGCTGGTGGCTGATGTCGAGATGGACGTAATCGAGGCCGAGCCGCTTAATCTCGTGGTCGATCGCGCGGGCGACGACATCGCGCGGGGCCAGCTCGGCCCGCGGGTCGAAGTCCGGCATGAAGCGATGGCCATTGGTCGGCAGCTTCAGCATCCCGCCTTCGCCGCGCACCGCTTCGGTGATCAGGAAATTCTTGACCTCAAGGTTGTATAGACAGGTCGGGTGGAACTGCATGAACTCCATGTTCGACACTCGGCAACCCGCCCGCCACGCCATGGCGATGCCGTCGCCGGTCGCGCCGCGCGGCGCGGTCGAATAAAGATAGGTGCGGCCCGCGCCTCCGGTCGCGAGGATGCTCGCTCGGCCGGTGAAGAGTTCGACGCCGCCGGTCTGGCGGTTGATGGCGTATACGCCCCAGACGCGGCCATCGCCTGAATAGCGGACGCCGTGGCGCCCGGTGACGAGGTCGATCGCCACCCGGTCGGGCACCAGAGTGATGTTGGGGTGGGCGTGAGCGGCGCGCTCCAGCGCCTGCTGCACGGCCCAGCCGGTCGCGTCGTCGACATGGACGATGCGGCGGTGGCTGTGCCCGCCCTCGCGCGTCAGGTGCCAGCCGGGCCCTTCCTCGTTGAACGGCACACCGAGCTCGGCGAGGCGGGCGATCGCCGCGGGAGCATTCTCGACCACGAACTCGACCGTCTCGCGGTCGTTCAGGCCGGCGCCGGCAACCATCGTGTCTTCGATGTGATGCTCGAACGTGTCGCCCTCGTCGAGGACGGCGGCGATGCCGCCCTGCGCCCAGGCGGTGGACCCTTCGGACAGCCCGCCCTTGGCCAGCACCACGACACGGAAACGGTCGGCTAGGTTCAGCGCGGCCGTCAGCCCGGCTGCGCCCGACCCCAGGATCACCACATCGAAGCTCTGATCTTCCGCCACGCCTGTGGATCTAGCTAGATGGACGGCACAGGCCAAGCGTTCCGCACCCGGTTCGGTTCGCCTCCGTTTCGGCTCAAATCGCCGCAGGACGGTTTTTCAGCTCCGCTTCGCTTCGTAACCAGCCGCAGCGGCCACAGGAACGGCCGACCCTCCCGCAGAGGAGGCGCACCAAAGGCGGGGTCGTGTCATGTCGATTTTGATTGCCAATCAGGCGCAGCTGACGGCTGCGCTGTCCAAGGCCGTGGGCGGCGAAACCTTTCTGCTCAAGGCTGGCAGCTATGATGCCGTCTATTTGTCCGGGCGCAACTTCGGCGCGACCGTGACCATCCGATCGGCCGATGCAGCCAATCCGGCGCGGATCGAAGCGTTCAACATCTCCAAGTCGAGCAACATTGCGCTTCAGGCGCTGGATGTGGGCCATGCCCTGGACGATGACGATGCCGACTTTGAGAAGATGATCACCATCGCCAGTTCGCGGAACATCAGCCTCGACGGGCTGAAGGTGCACGGGTCACTCGACGGCAAGCCACAAAATGACGGCTGGGGCATGCTGGTCCGCGAAAGCGCCGATGTTCGTGTGTCAAACACGGAGTTCACCGAGCTGCACCGCGCCGCCGTATTCCAGCGCACGACTGGTCTGACGGTCGAGAACAACCATTTTCACCATCTGCGCAGCGACGGCGCGATCTTTGCCGATGTCGATAATGTCATGGTGCGCAACAACCGCTTCCACGATTTCTTCTTCAAGGGACAGGATCACCCGGACGCGATCCAGTTCCAGACCAACGGAACCAGCACCCAATCCACCAACATCACGATCACGGGCAATCAGATTTTCCAGGGCGGCGGCCGCGGGCTGCAGGGCATCTTCATGAACGACGAACGGGGGCACCTGCCGTTCAAGAACGTGAAGATCGACAACAACATCGTCTACACCAGCGAGCATTGGCACGGTATTGCCGTGCTGGGCGGCGATGGCGTGGCGATCACCAACAACACGGTCGTTTCCCAAACCGGCGACTGGCCCTTCCTTTGGATCAAAGTCGAAGACGCGAAAGGCGTCACCATCGCCCGCAACGTCACCGACGACGTGTTTGTGATGCCGGGCACTCAGGCAAACGCGCGGGACAATCTGGAGCTGCGCTGGAGCGCGGCGGACCGGGCGCGTATTCCGAACCTCGACAAGGGTGCGGCAACGACGGTGCAGGACCTGCTGGTCGACGGCTATGGCTATCATCCCGGAGGCGGCTCGCCGTCCCCTGCTCCGACGCCAAGTCCGGCACCCTCACCCTCACCTTCACCGTCTCCGTCGCCGTCTCCCTCACCGACTCCGCCTCCCTCTACCGGGCGCGAAGTTTATGGGACGGCGGCCAGCGAGACGGTGTTTGGCACGTCGGGTGCCGACGTCATTTACGCGATCGGCAAGGGTGACAAGGCGCTCGGTGATAATTCGCGCGACAAGATCTTCGGGCGTGCCGGTGCCGACATTTTCGTGCTCGGAGACCAACGCGGCGCATTTTACGACAATACGGGCGGCACGCCTTCCGGCCGTGCCGACTTCGTGCAGATCATGGACTTCGCGAAGGGCGACCGCATCCAGCTGAGCGGCTCCGCATCCGACTACATCTTCCACCGTGAAACGCTGAACGGCGTGAGCGGCACGTCCATCTTCAAGGACAATGGCAATGGCCGCTGGGACGGAGGCGACGAGCTGATCGGCCATGTGGCGCGCACCAGCCTGTCCGCGGCGTCCAAGTCGGCCCTGATCTTTACCGGCGTCGGGGCGCGTTCCAGTGCCCAGGTCCATGCGGAGCCCTCCGCCGAGCAGCCCGACATTGCGACGCTTCATCCGGAGCCTGTCTTTCAGCTGCCAGAGACACCGTTGTTCATCGATCTGGACCGGCTGTTCGGCCAGCATTTCGCCCTCGCCTGAGGAGTCAGGCGGCGCGGGTCAGGCTCAGGAACACGTCCTCGAGATCGGCTTCCTTGGTGGACACATCGACGATGCCGAGACCCGCGCCGCTGACCGCCGCCAGCACTTCGCCGGCATTCACCTTGGCCTTGGAATAGGTGATCTCCAGCACCCGGTCGCCGCGCAGCACGATCTTTTCAAAGCATGGCGCTTCCGGCGGCGCGGCCAGGTCGCGATCGACCGTCACTTCGACGAGCTTTTCCTGCGCCTTATTGACCAGCTCGCGCGTCGGCTCGTTTGCGATCAGCCGGCCATGGTTGATGATCGCGATGCGGTCGCACAGCTCTTCCGCTTCTTCGAGATAATGGGTGGTGAGGACCACCGTCATGCCTTGGCCGTTCAGCTCGCGCACATAGGCCCAGAGCTGCTGGCGGAGTTCGATATCAACGCCTGCCGTCGGCTCGTCGAGCACCAGCACGGGCGGGGAGTGGACCATCGCCTTGGCGACGAGCAGCCGACGCTTCATGCCGCCCGATAGCGTGCGCGAATAAGCGTCGCGCTTGTCTTCCAGATGGACGGCGCGGAGCAGCTCCATCGAGCGCCGCTCCGCCTTCGGCACACCATAAAGGCCGGCGAACAGCTCCAGCGTCTCGAACGGCGTGAAGAAAGGATCGAAGACGATCTCCTGAGGCACGATGCCGATCGACGCCTTGGCGTTACGCGGATGTTCGTCGATGTCGAAGCCCCAGATCGAGGCGGTGCCGCTGGTCTTCCTGACCATGCCCGAAAGGATGTTGATCAGCGTCGACTTGCCGGCGCCATTCGGACCGAGCAGCCCGAAAATCTGGCCCCGGGGCACGTCGAAACTGACGCCGTCCAGCGCGCGCTTGCCGCCCTTGTAGGTCTTGGCGAGTTCACGGATGGCGATGGCGGCTTCGGTCATATCTGCGCTCTAGTCTTGCAGCAGCGCACAACCAACCCCGTTCGCTTCGAGCGAAGTCGAGAAGCGCAGGTTCGGCGTGGGTGACGCGTATTTCTCGACTTCGCTCGAAACGAACGGATTTGTTGAACACACGTCGCGCACAAGCTAACAGCCCGCACCATGATCCCGCCGCCCGAGACCTTCCGCGTCAACTCCCGCCGCGTCGCCTGTGACGGCTCCGGCCACGGCATTGACCCGGCGCTGGGCCACCCGCGCATCTACATCGAGATCGACGAGCGCGGCTTTGGCGAGTGCGGCTATTGCGACCGGCGCTTCGCGCTGGCCGGCGGGCCGGCGGATGATGGGACATTGGCCGACCATTAACTCGTCACCCCGGCCTTGAGCCGGGGTCCCGCTTCTTGCCGGCAGTAAAGAAGCGGGATGCCGGATCAAGTCCGGCATGACGGGAGGGGATTCGCTTCCTATATCCTTCCCATGACTCTCCCCACCGATCCGCGCGCCTGGCTCTATCGGGCCGATCTCGATCCCGACATTGCGCTCAAGCTGACCGCCGATGCGCTGCATCGCTGCGACGATGGCGAGCTCTACCTCCAGTATCAGACGTCGGAGAGCTTCGGCTTCGATGACGGGCGGCTGAAGACGGCGGACTACAACACCACCGCAGGCTTCGGCCTGCGCGGCGTTTCGGGCGAGATGACGGCCTTCGCGCATGCGAACGAGCTTTCCGCCGCCGCGATCAAGCGTGCCGCCGAGACGATGCGGCTGCTGGACCCGGCCAAGGGTCACAAGGCGCCCCCGCCGCAGCGCAGCAACCGGCATCTCTATACTGCCGACGATCCGCTGACCTTAGTGCCCTTCGCCGAGAAGGTGGCGCTGTGCCAGAAGATCGATGCCACGGCGCGTGCGCGCGACCCGCGGGTAAGCCAGGTGTCGGTTGGCCTATCGGGCTCCTGGAGCGTGATCGAGATCGTGCGGCCGGATGGCTATGTCGCACAGGACATCCGCCCGCTGGTGCGGCTCAACATCTCGATCGTGGTCGAGCAGAATGGGCGACGCGAGACGGGCAGCTACGGCATGGGCGGGCGCTATCTCTACGGCCGGCTGTTCGAGGAAGCGGCGTGGCAGCGGGGCATCGGCATCGCGCTCGACCAGGCGCTGGTGAACCTCGAATCCGTCGCCGCTCCGGCGGGCGAGATGACGGTGGTATGCGGGCCCGGCTGGCCGGGCGTGCTGCTGCACGAGGCGATCGGTCATGGGCTCGAAGGCGACTTCAACCGCAAGGGCACTTCGGCTTTCTCGGGCCGGATCGGCGAGCGCGTGGCGGCGCCCGGAGTGACGGTTGTCGATGACGGCGCAATCGAGAACCGGCGCGGATCATTGTCGATCGACGATGAAGGCACGCCGACGCGCGAGACGGTGCTGATCGAGGACGGCATCCTCAAGGGCTATATGCAGGACCGGCTGAACGCGCGGCTGATGGGCGTCGAGCCGACCGGCAATGGCCGCCGCCAATCCTACGCCCATGCGCCGATGCCGCGCATGACCAACACCTTTATGAAGGGCGGGCAGGACGATCCCGGCGAGATGATCGCGCGGGCGAAGAACGGCATCTATGCGAAGAGTTTCGGCGGCGGGCAGGTCGACATCGTGTCGGGCAAGTTCGTGTTCAGCTGCACCGAGGCGTACAGAATCGAGAATGGCCGGCTCGGCGCGCCGATCAAGGGCGCGACCCTGATCGGCGACGGCCCGACGGTGCTCACCAAGGTGCGGGCGATCGGCAACGACTTCGCGCTGGACGAAGGCGTCGGCATGTGCGGCAAGGGCGGGCAGAGCGTGCCCGCGGGCGTCGGCCAGCCGAGCCTGATGATCGAAGGGCTGACTGTCGGGGGGACGGCGACGGGTTAGCCGAGTGTGCTCCGGCGTAGGCCGGAGCCTTGTGGCGCAAAGCTCCGGCCTTCGCCGGAGCACAGCCTGTTTACGGTCTCAAGCCCGGGTTCAGGCCCTGCACTTCGGTGAGGAAGCTTTTCGGCTTACCGAGGAAGCGTGTGTTCGGATTGGTCTTGATGCCCAGCGTGTGCAGCGCATCGCGGACGAAACTGACGCAGTTCGCCTTGTAGAGATCGTAGCTCGGCTGTTTGCGGCTGCCCCAATCAGCCGCCACGCGCATCAGCCTTTGATATTGTTCGTTCGACAGGCGGAGGGTGAAGTGCAGCCGGCTGCGCGAGACGTAATCCGGCTTCATCTCGATGATCTTGCCGGCAACCGGGCTCATCAGGATGGCGGGCGTGACGGTCTTGGCGGTGAAGCCGTAATTCTTCTTCGGCACCCCCGGGCCTTCCACCTCGAAGAAGGTGTGCGGGAAGACCGAGCCGAAATCGCGCGAATAGAAGCGGGCGGTCACGTCGGCGTGAGCGGCGGAGAATGGAAGAAGCGCCAACAACAGGGCGCAAAGCAGACGAATCATGACGTCAGGGCTTAAACCACTGGCGCGATGAGCCAAGCGGGGTTGTTCGGCAGCGCCCGCCACCGCTAGACCCGAAGCATGAATGATGGCCTCTTTATCGGCGCGGCCCCGGGCGGCGCCACCCCGCAGACGCTCACGCTAAAGCGGGCCAACCGGCACGGACTGATTGCGGGCGCGACCGGCACGGGCAAGACGGTAACGCTGCAGGGGCTGGTCGAGGGCTTTTCGCGCGCTGGCGTGCCGAGCTTCGTCGCGGATGTGAAGGGCGATCTAGCGGGCATGGCGATGGCCGGTTCGCCGACCACCAAGACGCACGAGATCTTCGCCGCGCGCGCAGCCGAGATCGGCATGACCGACTGGGCCTATGACGCCAATCCAGTGCAGCTCTGGGACTTGTTTGGCGAACAGGGGCACCCGATCCGTACCACTGTTTCCGAAATGGGGCCGCTGCTGCTCGCGCGTTTGATGGGCCTCAACGAAGTGCAGGAAGGCGTGCTGACTATCGCCTTCACCGTCGCCGACCAGGACGGGCTGCTGCTGCTCGACCTGGACGACCTGCAGGCGATGCTCAGCCACTGCGCCGAGCGGGCGGAGGAGCTGACCACCACCTATGGCAATGTCTCCAAGCAAAGCATCGGCGCGATCCAGCGCTCCTTGCTCCAGCTGCGTTCGCAGGGCGGCGAGCACTTCTTCGGCGAGCCGGCGCTCGACCTCGATGACCTGATCGCAACGGACGATCAGGGGCGTGGCGTGGTCAACATCCTCGCTGCCGACAAATTGATGGCGAGCCCGAAGCTTTACGCCACCTTCCTGCTCTGGCTGCTATCCGAGCTGTTCGAGCAGCTGCCCGAGGTCGGTGACCCCGACAAGCCGAAGCTCGTCTTCTTCTTCGACGAGGCGCATCTGTTGTTCGACGAGGCACCCGAAGCGCTGCTCGACAAGGTGGAGCAGGTGGTGCGGCTGATCCGGTCCAAAGGAGTCGGCGTCTATTTCATCACCCAGAACCCTGTCGATATTCCGGAGGGCGTGGCAGGCCAGCTCGGCAACCGGGTGCAGCATGCACTCCGCGCCTTCACGCCCAAGGACCAGAAGGGCATTCGTGCGGCGGCGGAGACGTTCCGAGCCAATCCGGGCGTCGATGTGGCGACCGCTATCACCGAGCTGAAGGTCGGCGAGGCGCTTGTCTCTCTGCTGCAGCCGGACGGATCGCCGAGCCCGGTCGAGCGGACCTTGATCCGCCCGCCTTTCTCGCGTGTGGGACCGCTGACGCCGGTCGAGCGTGGCGTGCTGCGCGAAACGGATGCGGTCGGCGACAAATATGACGCCGTGGTCGATCGGGAATCGGCAGAGGAATTGCTCGTCGCCAAATCGGCCCAGGCTGCTGCTGCCGCCGCCGAAGCGCAGGCGCGCACGGAAGCTGAGAAGCAGGCCGCAATCCAGGCGAAGGAAGAGGCGCGGCTCGCCAAGGAAGCGGCGCGCGAAGCGGCCAAGCCGACGTTGGGCGATAAGATCATCCAGACCGCCGCGCGAACGGCGACGTCCTCGGTCACCCGGCAAGTGGCGAACGAGCTTGGGCGGGCGGTGTTCGGCGGATCCAGCCGTCGGGGGCGGAGCAGCGGTGGTGGCTTGGTCGGTGGGCTGCTGCGCGGGGTGCTCGGGAATTTACTGAAGTGAGGGGCAATGCTCCCCGGCGAAGGCCGGGGTCCAGCTTCGCGGCAATATGGGCCCCGGCCTTCGCCGGGGCACTCTCACTTGCTCAACCAGCCTCCGCCGCCGTCACCCCCGGTACCTATGACGGCAGCCAAACCGAGCTTGCGACGCGGCTCGTCCTGCATGCCGATGGCTGGTTCCAATATGCGCTGAGCTATGGCGCGCTCGACGAGCAGGCGCAGGGGCGCTGGGTCGAGAGGGACGGGCAGCTGCTGCTGACGACCGAGCCGGCGCCGAAGCCGCCGCGTTTTGCCGTGGTCAGCGACACACCCAAGGCAGGGGACGGCATCGAAGTCGCGCTTGACGATCCGGAACTGCTGCACGGATCGCCGCTGACCATGGCTGTGACCTATGCCGATGCGGCCGAGCCGGTGTTCATAGAGGCTGATGAGAGCGGCCGCTTGCCGGTGCCCGCGGGCAAGACGGTGGTCTCGCTCGTGCCCGATCTGCCTGTCTTCCCGATCCCGCTGGCGCCCCATCCGGTGAAGCCGGGCGGGCGGCGGATCGTGTTCCGCTTCGAGGCCAACGATATCGGCACCGCCGGTTTTGCCGGCGAGCCGCTGGCGATCGAGGGCGGCACTCTCGTCATGCGCCGCTACGATCGCGTAATCCGTTTCGAGAAAGAACAGAATTGATGCAGACCCGCGAACTGACCGTCCGAGCCATCCTGCTGGGCGGCATCCTCACCCTGATGTTCACCGCCGCGAACGTCTATCTGGGCCTGCGCGTCGGCCTGACCTTCGCGACGTCGATCCCCGCGGCGGTGATCTCGATGGCGCTGCTGCGTGCTTTTGCGAACGGTACGATCCTCGAAAATAACATCGTTCAGACCGTGGCGTCCGCGGCGGGCACACTGGCGGCGATCTGTTTCGTGCTGCCGGGCCTGGTCATGATCGGCGCTTGGAACGATTTTCCGTTCTGGACCACGGCGCTGATCACCTTTCTGGGCGGCTTTCTGGGCGTCATGTTCTCGATTCCGCTGCGCCGTGCGCTCGTGGTCGATGCGCCGCTGCCTTACCCGGAAGGGGTCGCCGCCGCCGAAGTGCTGAAGGTCGGCGCGAGCGACAACAAGGCGGGCCTGAGGATCATCACGACCGGCGCGCTGGCCTCGGCCGGGTTCGCGCTGCTGGCGGCGATGCGGATCGCGGCAGCGGAGGCGGCGACATTCTTCCGGGTCGGCAGCGGCGCCACCGGCATTTCCGCGGGCCTGTCTTTCGCATTGTTGGGGGCGGGGCATCTGGTCGGCATTTCGGTCGGACTGGCGATCGGCCTCGGCATATTGATCGGCTGGGCCGGCGCAGTGCCGATCCTGACCAGCGGCATCCCGGGCCCTGCGGAGGAAGTGGCGCTGACCGTCTGGCGGGAGCAGGTGCGTTTCTTCGGCGCCGGCGTGATCGGTGTCGCGGCGATCTGGACCCTGCTCAGCATATTGGGTCCGATCCTCGGCGGCATAAGGTCGGCAATGGCGGCCTCGTCGCAGCGCAAGGCGGGCGAAGGCACGCTGCCGCTGCAGGAGCGGGACTTGCCGATCGGGATCGTCACGGGCGCAAGCCTGGTCGTGCTGGCGCTGATCGGCGTGCTGCTCGCCGCCAACATCGGCGAGATCGAAAACGCCCCGCTGGTGATCGGCGGCAGCCTCGTCTTCGTGGTGGTGGCGGGCGCGTTCATCGCCGCGGTGTGCGGCTATATGGCTGGCCTGATCGGCGCGTCGAACAGCCCGATTTCGGGCATCGGCATATTGTCGATCATCGGCGCCGCGCTGCTGATCGGAGCGGTGGCGGGCGGCGGCGACAATGGGCCGCTCGTCGTCTATGCCTTGCTCGTCACGGCCGTGGTGTTCGGCATCGCCACCATCTCCAACGACAATCTGCAAGACCTGAAGACGGGCCAGCTGGTCGGGGCGACGCCATGGCGTCAGCAGGTGGCTTTGGTCTTCGGCGTGTTCTTCGGATCGCTGGTGATCCCACCGGTGCTGTCGCTGTTGAACCAGGCTTATGGCTTCGCCGGAGCGCCGGGAGCAGGAGCGAACGCACTGCCGGCGCCGCAGGCCGCGCTGATCTCGGCGCTGGCCAAGGGCGTGCTGGGCGGCACGCTCGATTGGCGGATGATCGGCTATGGCGCGATCGCAGGCGTCGTGATCGCCGCGCTCGACCGGGTGCTGCGCAAGACGCGTGGCAAGGGCTGTCCGCCGCTCGCCGTGGGCCTCGGCATCTACCTGCCGATGCAGACCAGCCTGCTCGTCGTGGTCGGCGCAGTCGCCGGTTGGTTCTATGATCGCCGAGCCAAGAATAGCAGGGATCCGGAAGGGCATGAGCGGATGGGCGTGCTGCTCGCGACCGGGCTGATCGTCGGCGAGAGTCTGTTCGGCGTTGCGCTTGCGGCGCTGGTGGTCGGCACCGGCAGCGACGCGCCGCTGAGCGTTGTGCCGGACAGCTTCGGCTCCATCTCCCTGATCTTCGCGCCCGTGCTGTTCGGGCTTATCACGGTCTGGCTCTACCGGCGAGCGGCGCGGGCTCAATAATCCTTGGAAACGCGGGCGTTGACGCTCTGGCGGCCGATGGTCGAGATGGTCGACAGCACCGACAGCCAACGCGTGATCTGGAACTCGACGCGCGTCGCTGAATAGCCTTGGCCGTCGGTGATGATTTCGACGAACGCCCGGCGGGTGATGTATTTGCCCGCGGCAATGGCTGTGCCCTGACCGATGGTCGGGTCGGCGGCGACGATGCGTAGCCGGTCGAGGCCCACCGCGCGACGCAGCGCATTGATCGGGTCGAGATCGCCGCCGCTCTGCAGCGCCGCGACGGCCGAGGCGAGCTGCAGCGCTTCCGGCGCAGACAGGTTGCTGATCGAGGTGCCGAACAACAGGCGCGACAGCAATTCGTCTTCGGGCAGGGCCGGGTTGCTGGCGAAGCTTACGTCCGGTTTCAGGCCGGTGCCGGTCACGCGGATGGTCGCCGATAGCCCCTGGAGGTTGGCGGCGGCGGCGATGTCGAGCACCGGATCGGGCGGGTTGGCGCCGTTGAAGCGAATCGTGCCGCGCTCCAGCTCGAACCGGCGGCCGGCAAATTCATAGCCGCCGCGCAGTAAGGTCGCATTGCCGACCAGCACCGGCTCGCCGACGCTTCCGGTGATGGCGAGGATGGTGCGCCATTCGCTGTCGAGGCCAAGGCCGGTCACCATCAGCCGGTTGCGGGCGGTCGCTTTCAGGTCGAGCCGCCACGGCGCGGGTGCTGAGGCAGGTTGGGCGAAGTCCATCGGCCGGTTGCGTTCGGTCAGGTTGGCGAGACGGGAAACGGTGGTGGCAGCCCTTGCGCGGCCGAGGCGGTAGCGGCTGCGCGGCAACGACACTTCGCCGGAGATAACCCCGCCGCGGCCGTCCGAGCGGATGCGCAGGGGTCCGGTGACGGTCGCGCCGATATCGTCGCGGTCGATCAGCACCGCGTCCTGCGCAGTCACCGCCAGGTCCATGCCGATGCCGCGCGCCGCGCCGAAGTCGAAAGCGCCGGTGCCGGTGACGCTCCCCTGGCCGGCGGTTGCGGTCATCCGGTCTATGACGAGGCGCGAACCACCGAAGCGGCCGGTTGCGTTCACATTGGTCAGCACCGTGCCGGACGTGGCGCTTTCCAGCCGGGCGTTGGTCGCACGGACCGATCCGCGGATTGCCGGGTCGGCGAGGCGGCCGCGGACATCGGCGGCGACCGCGACAGGGCCGGACAAGTCGAACTGCTGGATGCCGGTCAGCCGCCACAGAGTGTCGGCAGGGCCTGCATAGCGGAGTTGCCCAAAGAGCGGGGCGGCTTCGATCCGCGCGGGGAGCGAGCCGTTGGGCGCGAGCGGGCCTAGCCTCGTCTGGGCGCGTCCGATCACCTTGCCTTCGCTCGCCGCCACGGCGCGCATCGCGACCTGGCTGCCGTTCAGGACGGCCTTGACGCCCAGGTCGATCGGGCGGGAGGTGAGGACGAGGCTGGAGCGGGTCAGGCGCCGGACGGTCAGGTCCACGGAGCCGGACGGTAGCGCACCGGCCGGCGCGCGATACTGGATGCGGCCGTTGGCGGTGCCGCCAAGGCCCAGGTTCGGCGTGACGATGTCGAACACAGTCATCGGCACGGCCGCGAGCGTCGCGTCGACCTCCAGCGCCTCGGCGCCGAACAGCCCCGCCAGGCTGAGTTTGCCGCCGCCAAAGGCCATGGCCGTGGGGGCGAGCCGCCAGCCGCCAGCCTCTGCCGTCAGCACGGCCGGCTGCTCGATGCGCACCGGCTTGCGGTCGATCGTGCCGCCGCCGGTAACGACCAGCCGCTGGGGCGCCACCTGAACATTTGTTTGAAGATCGAAGGCGCGGCCGCGCGACCCTGCAAAGGCGACGCGCGCGGTGCCCCGCCCGTCCTGCAAGTCGATATTGGCCGCCAGCTGGGCGAGCGACAGCGCGCCGCGCCTCAGGCCCCGCGCCGTGACCGTGCCGCGCATGACGAGCCCGGCGGGATCGAGCAGCACTTCGCCATCGAGCCCGCCGCGGCCGATGGTGATCTCGGGTGCCGTCGCCAGCCGGGCGCCGTTCGCGTCGAAGCTCATCGCAATGCGCTGGACGTCGCCGGGGCGGTCGAAACGGAGCAGGCCGGTAAGCCCCTGACCGGCGACGTTCAGCCGGCCGTCGAAGCCGCGCCCTTGCGACACCAGCTCACCCGCAGCGCGCAGCCCGGCTACGTCGAGCGCCGCAACGCCGATCCGGGCCGCCGCGCCCTTGGGCAGCAGGATCGCGCCGTTGCTGGTCCACCCGCCCAAGGTCGAGCCGCCGTTCGCGCGATAGGCAAAGCCGGTGGCGGTGGGATCCAGCCACAGGCGCATGTCTCTGGTGCCGAGTGCGTCCAAGGGCCGGGGCAGAAAGATTGCGAGCTTCGGCCGCTCGATCCGGCCGTCCAGCGTCAGGCGGAGCGGGCCGTAGCGCGCCTGGCGCCCACCGCCTTCGAAGAACATCGTCCCGTCTCGGCGTCGGAAACCCGTGCCGGAGAAAGTGAGCTGCGGCGCCACGATACGCAGATTGGTGAAGCGCACGATGCCGTCGCGCTCCCGCGTCAGGTTCGTTTCCAGATAGGGCAAACCGCCGGCGAGCCCTGCCAGGAAGCCATTGTCGAAGCGGCGCACCCAGGCCTGCAGGCGTCCGGTGACGCGCGAGCCGACCCGATTGGCGCCGGGCACGACCGACAGCGTGCTCTTTACGTCGACGATGCCAAGCCCAGGGATCGTGTAGCGCGTCAGTTCGCCGGCGAGGCGCACGTCATAATCGCCATTTCGCAGATCGACGAACAGCGAGGCGCGGCTGGTCAGCTTGTCGGAGCGGACGCGCAGATTGTCGCCCGTGATCGTCTTCGAAGTGACCTTCAGCAGCCCGTCCACGACAAGGTTGGCGAGGATACCGCCCGCGACATCCCCCACACCGGTGACGCGACGCGAGGTGAAGCGGACGGGCACCGTCACCGGGGAGCGGGAGAGCCGGCCTGCGCCCTCGATGCGCACCTGCTCGAAGCCGGTCTTGTCGAAGAACATGACGGGGCTGTCGATGCGGTAGCGGAAGCGCGCGGTGCGATAGGCGCCGTCCAGCACACCCAGCAACTGCACGTCGCGCGCACGCATGTTGCGGAACAGGGTGGCCGGCTGGAGCAGGCTCGCTCTCACCGTCACCGCATCATATTGGCCGCGCCGAAGGTCGAGGCCGCCATTCGCCTGCACCGCAAGCGCCGCCGACCGCAGCTTCAGGCCGCCCTCCAGCACGCCGCGTTCGAGCCGGCCCTGTCCATCGACAGCGATTCGCGGCGCAGCAAGGCGCTGAACCCGCCCGCGCGTGACGCTTTCGAGCATGAGGGCGCCGAGCAGGCGGTAGGTGCCATCGCGCACGCCCAGGCGCAGGTCGGCCGTGCGCACGCCTGCCGCCTGGACCTGGGCAGTGCCGTCCCAGCGGGCGTAATCCCCCTTGCCAACGATGCGCGCGGCGATCGGCTTGGCCGTCCCCATCATCCTTGCGAGCAGGCCGCCGGCGGGAGCGTCGAGTTCGCCGGCCAGTTCGAAACGTTTCCGGCGTGGCTCCGCATCCAGGATCAGGCGCAGCCGGTCGCCCGCGCTGGTCGCCAGCATGCCGCGGACCATCGCCTTGCCGCGCCGCACTTCGGCCTGGGCGGCAAGCGTTCCCGTTCGCTCCGGCCCGGCGACGCCTTTCAGCAGCCGCAGCCGCTCGATGCGCAGGCGGCCGATGCGGATGTCGAAACCGGGCAGGGTGAACGGCCGGCCGGTCGACCGGGGCTCGGGCACCTTGTGGAGCGTCGCCTGGACCGCGGTCAGTTCGTCGATATCGAGCGTGTTAATCGCCCAGCGCCAGGGCGACCAGTGCAGCCGCGCTTCGGGCACCGACAGGAACAGCCCCTTGGGATCGTAGAGCCGCACGTCCTTCAGCCGCGCCCGGCCATAGATGGACCCGTCTATCCGGCCTATGCCGATCTTCAGTCCGGTCCGGGTCTGCAGTCGCTCGATCCGGTCGATCAGGAAGCGGTGGCCGGCATCGGTATCGACCGACCAGATCGCCGCGAGGAACGCCAGCAGCAGCGCGATCGGCAGCAAGAGGGCGAGTTTCCAGCGCCGCTTCATGCTCCTTGGAACCTCAAGCTCGGTTCGGCCTGAGATTGCCGAAGGCCTCCCTTCTTCCTTCGGCATCCGAACGAGAAAGGGAGGGCTTCGACAGGCTCAGCCCGAACCGGAGAGGGGGACTGACCCATCCTCAAAAAGCCTGACCCAGGGACACGAATACGGTCACGCGGGCGTCGCCGCGTTGGGGGTTGATCGGCGTGCCGACATCGACGCGAATAGGACCGAAATTGCTATGGTAGCGCACGCCCAGCCCCGCGCCGAAGCGGAGGCCGCTAAAATCGGGCAGGGCGGAGCGATAGATGTTCCCGGCGTCGATGAACGGGACGATGCCGAACACGCCGAAGCGGATGCGCGCCTCGGCGGCGAACTCGGCCAGGCTGCGGCCGCCGGTGGGGTTGTTATCCTGGTCGCGCGGGCCGATCGCTTGGAAGCCAAAGCCGCGCACCGATCCGCCGCCGCCCGCGAAGAAGCGGCGGGACGGCGCGATGCGGTCGGCGGCCGCGCCGGCGATGGAGCCGAGCCTGATGCGCCCCGCCAGCACCACGCGTTTGCTCACCGGCCGATAGGCGCTGGCATCCAGCTGCAGCCTGCCATAGCCGAACACCCCGTCCTGCAACGACAGCTCCGGACTGAATCGTCCGGCCAGACGGAATCCGCGCGTGGGGTCGAGCAGGTCGTTCGAGCCGTCATAGGCCAGCATGGTTGGCAGCGCGCCGATGAAGTAGGTGCGCCGCATCGTGCTGGTAGTCGAGCCGATCGCGCCTCGCTCGTCGGACGCGATCAGGTTGATGGCGGCGCTCCAGGTCCACTTTTTCTGAAAAATGATGTTGGTCTGCCGCTCGATGCCGGCGCCGAGCAGAAAAGTCCGTGCCTCATAGCCGGGCTGGTCGAGATGGCTGAGTGCCAGGTCGGCGGTCAGCACATGATCGCGCTTGCGGAAGTTGTTGCGGCGGATACTGGCCGCCGCGGTCTGCTCGCGCGTGCCGATCACCGCGCGGGCGGTCAGGCCCCCTTCCGGCGGGAAGAAGTTGCGGTGCTGCCAGCTGATCGCGGCGCGAAAGCCCTCGCCGGTGCCATAGCCGAGCTCGCCTGCGATGGTGCGCGGCGGCGCCGGCTCGATCCGGACGGCGATATCGACCGTGTCCGGCGTGGCGCCGGGCTGGGGCGTGACGTTGACGGTCGAGACAAGGCCGGTTGCGATCAGCGCGCGACGGAGATCGTCCATGTCGCTGGCTTCGAAAGGCTGGCCCGGCTTGAAGCGCGCGATCTCGCCGATGTGGCGGGCGCTGAACAGTGCTCCCTCGGGCACGATGATCCGGCCATAGCGGCGCGCTCCGCCCGGATCGACGGTCAGCACCAGGGTTGCGGTGCGGCTTTCCCGGTCTACCACCACTTGCGGGTCGGGCACCTGGGCAAAGGGAAAGCCGCCCTGGCCGATGCGCTGGCGGAGCGCGACGGTGCCGGCATTGACGGCCGCGGCATCGACCGGGTCGTCCTTTCGGATGCCGAAGGCGTCGCGCAGCGCCTCAGCCTGCTCGGGCGCCCCTTCCAGACCGCGCACATCGACGCCGGTGAAGCGATATTGGTCGCCCGGCTCGGCCGCGAGCGCGACGACGACCCGCCCCGCCTCGGTTGTGACGCGCGGCTCGACTTCGGCGTCATAATAGCCGCGGGCGCGCAGCAGCTCGACCAGCAGTTCCGCATCCTCGCGCGCACGCCGGTCGATCTGGGCGACGTTCGCGGGCGCCTTCTCTGACGACCGCAGGGTCGAAAGGGCATCGAACTGGCTCGAAACCGCCTCGGTCTGTTCGACGTCCAACCCTTCCAGTCGCACTTCGTAGCGCAAGGCCGCGCCGGCATCCGTGGTCGCCGCTCGCTCGGCCGGTGCAGCCGGGGCCGTTTCAGCCGGCAGCTCGGGCCAGTCGACGCCCAGCTCCGGCAGCGGGTCCATCGGCGAATCCGGGTCGAGCGCCGGCTCCGCCTGCGGCAGGTCCTGCGCGAAGGCTGGGGAAGCCAGAGGATTGGCCGCAGCAAGATACGCCGCCACGGCCAGCGCCGCGCCGGAGCGCCGCGACGAGCAGCACGTCATGCGGCCGGGTGTATCGTGTCAGGCGGAGTGCCGCCAGAGCCGATCAGTGAACCGTGCCGGTCGCCCCGTCCTCGCTCAGCAGCACCACCAGCCGCTCAACCTGCCGCCAGCGGCAGAAATGAACGACATTGCCGAGATCGCGGCTGCGGTCCGCGCGGGCGGCCGCCTCGAACGCCGCATCGCCGCCAAAGCGCGCCATCAGCTCGGTCGCATCGGCGAGCATCGCGCGATCCGCGACAAAAGGCAGGGGAGTCTCGCGCGGGCTTTCCATGACGACCGCTCTAGCCGCGGAAGCTTGCCGTCCGGCGGACGGAGAAGGTCAACGGCTTCTTGACCATGTCGGGCTGGCGCGGGCTGGAGCGGCGTGGCAGAGCCCGGACATGGCCGCTCCCCGCAACCCACGTTCGCTCGGCATCTTGTTCGCGATCCTGCCGCTGGCCGGCGCAATCGGCGTGGGGCTGTTGGGAGAGCCGGTGATCGGACTTGTGGGCGGGCTCGCGCTCGCTGCGATCATCGTCACCGCATTCTGGCTGGTCGACCGCCGCCGCTGATCAGTGCGGCTGCATCTTCTCCTCCGCGACATCAATCGCGCGGAGCAGATCCTCGAAGCAGGGTGTATCATCGAGCCGGAAGGCGCGGCGGAAGCCGCTGCCGAGCAGGTCGAGATCCTGCTGCGTCAGCAGCCCGACGGCGACGATCGGCTCTTGCCCTTCGGTTTCGGAAAACTTGCCCATGGTGCTTGGCGTCTTGAACGCACCATATCGGTAACCGTGCCCTTCATCGCTCAGAAAGCGTGGAAATCCGCCCATTCGGAGAGAGGAGCGCGCTCGCTGCGCAGGGCATTTGCGGGTTCTACGGTATCTTCATAGCCGATCGCCATGCCGCAGAAGAGCATGCGATGCGCTGGCGTGCCGAGGAAGCTGGTGACCGTATCGGGGTAGATGGCCCAGCATTCCTGCGCGCAGGATGCGAGCCCATGTTCGACCAGCAGCAGCATCAGCGTCTGGAGATACATGCCAAGATCCGACCATTGCGGCGGGCCCATGCCGCGGTCCACGGTGCAGAACAGGGCGACCGGCGCTCCGAAAAACGCGAAGTTGCGCGCGAACCACATCCGCCGCGCCGCCTTGTCTTCGCGCGGGATGCCGATGTGCCCGTACATTGCTTCGCCGATCGCGAAGCGCCGCCCGCGATAGGGATCGTCCAGGTCGGGCGGGTAGATGTCGTAGGCGGGCGTCTCGCGGTGGCCGGCCATCAGCTTGGCGGCGATGTCGCGCTTGAACCGCTCCAGCGCCAGCCCGCTCACCACATCGATGTGCCAGGGCTGAAGGTTGCCGCCGGAGGGGGCTCGCGCGGCCAGTTCCACCAAGCGCCGGATCAGGTCCATGTCGACCGGCTTGTCGAGGAACCCGCGCACCGATCGCCGTGCCGCCACTGCTTCGCTGACCGTCATGCCACCCGCCGTTCACGTAAACGTCAATTCATCCTTGCCGCACCTGCAGTGATAGGCAAGAGATGATGGGAAATCTTCCAAGAAGGAGTCGAGCATGGCTGAAGCCTATATCGTTCAGGCAGTGCGCACGGCGGGCGGCAAACGGGGCGGCAAACTTGCGGGCTGGCACCCGGCCGACATGGCGGGCGAAGTGCTGAACGCGATCGTCGATCGTAGCGACCTCGATCCCGCGGCGATCGAGGACGTGATCATGGGCTGCGTCAGCCAGGGTGGCGAGCAGAGCTTTCAGATCGGGCGCAATGCGGTGCTCGCCTCACGGCTGCCGGAGAGCGTGCCGGCGGTGACGATCGACCGCCAGTGCGGATCGTCGCAGCAGGCGATTCAATTCGCGGCGCAGGCGGTGCTGTCGGGCACACAGGACGTGGTGATCGCGGCCGGCGTCGAATCGATGACGCGCGTGCCGATGGGATCGACCGGCATGTTGTTCGCCCAGGCGGGCCTCGGCAAGTCGAAGAGCCCGCGCCAGGAAGCGCGCTATCCCGGCATCCAGTTCAGCCAGTTCATGGGTGCCGAGATGATCGTGAAGAAGCATGGCTTCACCAAGGAACAGCTCGACCGTTATTCGCTGGAAAGCCATCGCCGCGCCTCGGCCGCGACTCAGGCGGGCGCGTTCGACGACGAGATCGTACCGCTGGAGATCGAGACTCCGGAAGGCACCGAACTCCATCGCACCGATGAAGGCATCCGCCACGACGCGACGCTGGAGGGTATCGCCTCGGTCAAGTTGCTCGCCGAGGGCGGCGCGATCACGGCCGCCAATGCCTCCCAGATCTGTGATGGTGCGTCAGCCGTGCTGGTCGTGTCGGAGCGCGCGCTGAAGGAACATGGCCTCACTCCGCTTGCTCGCATCCACAATGTGACAGTGACGGCGGGCGATCCGGTGATCATGCTCGAAGAGCCGCTGTTCGCGACCGACAGAGCGCTGAAGCGCGCCGGCATGAAGATCGACGAGATCGACCTTTACGAAGTAAACGAGGCCTTCGCGCCGGTGCCGCTCGCCTGGCTGAAGCACACAGGCGCCGATCCGGCCAAGATCAATGTGCATGGCGGCGCGATCGCGCTCGGTCATCCGCTCGGCGCCTCGGGCACCAAGCTGATGGCGACCCTGGTCCACGCGCTGCGCCGGCACGGCAAGCGCTATGGCCTGCAGACCATGTGCGAGGGCGGCGGCATCGCCAACGTGACCATCGTCGAGCGGATTTAGGCATCAACAACCACCGTCATCCCGAACTCGTTTCGGGATAAGGCTTCCGGCGATCCGTCGACGGACAGCTTATGCCGATCCAAGTTGGGCATGACGATCAAGGAAGGATCTCGAAATGAAGTTGGACAGTTCAGTCGCAGCCGTCATCACCGGTGGGGCATCCGGCCTTGGCGCCGCCACCGCGCGGGCGCTTGCCGCCAGGGGCGTGAAGGTCGCGATCTTCGACTTGCAGGCGGAGAAGGGGGAGCAGGTCGCGGCCGAAATCGACGGCGTGTTCTGTGAAGTGAATGTGACCTCGGACGAGAGCGTCGATGCGGGCTTCGCCAAGGCGCGCGCCGCGCACGGCCAGGAACGCATCCTCGTCAACTGCGCCGGCATCGGCAACGCGATCAAAACGGCGAGCCGCTCAAAGGAAGACGGCTCGATCAAGCACTTCCCCCTGGATGCGTTCAACTTCGTGATCCAGATCAATCTGGTCGGCACGTTCCGCTGCATCGCCAAGTCGGCGGCGGGCATGCTGACGCTCGACCCGATGGAAGACGGTGAGCGCGGCGCGATCGTCAACACCGCTTCGGTGGCAGGTGAAGACGGCCAGATCGGCCAGGCGGCTTATTCGGCGTCTAAGGGCGGCGTCATCGGCATGACGCTGCCGATCGCCCGCGACCTGATGAACGAGGGCATTCGCGTCAACACCATCCTGCCCGGCATCTTCAACACGCCATTGATGAACGCCGCACCCCAGCAGGTAAAGGATGCGCTTGCGGCTTCGGTGCCTTTCCCGAAGCGGCTCGGCAATCCCGAAGAATATGCCATGCTCGCGCTGACGATGATCGAATGCGGGTACTTCAATGGCGAGGATGTCCGCCTGGACGGCGCAATCCGGATGGCGCCGAGGTAACCGTTGCCGTTCGTATCGAGCGAAGTCGAGATACGCTTCTCGACTTCGCTCGAAGCGAACGGATTATTGTGCTTCGGATTTGACCGCCTTCGCCCGTTCGATCGCCTCGAGCACGATGCGGCGCGCATAGTCGGCATTTTCCCAATGGCCGACGCGCACCCACTTCTTGGCTTCCAGGTCCTTATAGTGGGTGAAGAAATGCTCGATCTGCTGCATCACGATCTCGGGCAGATCGCTCATCTCCTCGACCTTGGTGTAATAGGGAAAGGTCTCGTCGACGGGCACGGTCAGGAGCTTCTCGTCGCCGCCGGCTTCGTCTTCCAGCATCAGCACCGCGATCGGGCGGACCCGCACCACGCAGCCCGGAATGAAGGGCGAGCGCGCGACGACCAGTGCGTCGAGCGGGTCGCCGTCCGGTGACAGCGTGTGCGGCACGAAGCCGTAATTGGCCGGATAGCGCATCGGCGTGTGCAGGATGCGGTCAACGAACAGCGCGCCCGACTTCTTGTCGAACTCATATTTGACGGGCTCGCCGCCGACCGGAACTTCGATGATGACGTTGAGATTGTGCGGCGGCTCGTCGCCGCAGCTGATCAGGTCGATGTTCATGTGCGTCCAACTGCTTGATCGTCATGCCGAACTTGTTTCGGCATAAGCGTGTCGGCGACGGATCGGCGGACAGCTTATCCTGAAACAAGTTCAGGATGACGATAGGGAAACGGGTCAACTCACCGGGCGGTGAGCAGCCTGTCGAGCGCACCCTCTCCGGTGCCTGTTTTCTGAAAGCGCGGGTAGCGCAGGCCGCCGGTCCAGTCGAGAGCGACGTCGCGCACCTGCGACTCCGTCTTGATCGTGAGGCGGATCGGGGCCTTTCCGCCCTTGGCTGCCGTCACCGCCGCCTTCAGCACCTCTTCCGTGTAGGGCACGCCGTTGACCGCGATGATCTCCTGGCCGACCACCATGCCCGCCTTGAAGGCCGGGCCGTCCCACTGGATCGCGCTGACCTTGCCCTTCGCGACATTGATCCCGAGCGAATAGATCAGGTCGAGATATTTGCCGTGCTTCTGCGTGCGCGTCATCCAGTTGGTCGGGGTGTCGGTGTAGACGAGCTTGTAGCCGCTCTTCTCGAAGCCGAGCAGCGGGGCGCGCGGCGCCTTTTCGGTCAGCCGCTGCGTCAGGAAAGCGCGCCAGTCATAAGCGTAGACGCTGTTCAGCGTCGCGACCACATCGTCGAATGTGTAGGTGACCTGGCCCCAGTCGCCGTCCCTGATGCCGAAAAAGGCGCGGGCGAAATCGTCCATGCCTCTGGCGCCACCGGTGCCTTCGCGGATGATCGCGTCGGCCTCGACCCAGATCAGCAGGCCTTCATTGTAATAATCCTCGCTTCGCTGCCAGCTGAGCCAAGCCTTGGGGCGGCGTGCCGAGATGATCGGGTCGTTGGTGGTGTCGTCGAGGCTCCGCCAGCTCCGCGCCGGACGGTTGTCGAGCGAAGCGGCGATGCTGGCCAGCTTGTCGAGCACGTCCGCCTTGGACGACATGCCCGACCGGGCTTCAAGCACATGGCCCCAGAACTGCGTCTGGCCTTCATAGACCCAGAGCAGCGAGTTGCGCTTGGGCGTGCGGAAATCGGGCGTCCAGCTGTCAGCGCCCAGGCGGAACTTGCCGTTCCAGCTATGCACGAACTCGTGCGGCAGCAGATTGTGATCGGGCAGCGACGCCGCCCAATCGGTGAAATAGCCGGGGTCGTTCTGGTTCTCGCTCGACCGGTGATGCTCCAGCCCGATCCCGCCCATCCGGTCGGTAATCGCGTGCAGAAAGTCGTAATGGTCATAATGGCGCGACCCGAACAGCTTGATCGCCTGGTCGACGAGGTTGCGGTGCAAGGCGAGCACTTCGGGCGTGACCGCCAGCTCCCTGGGGTGATCGGCGACGGTGTTGAGGATCACGCCCTGGCCGAGATCGTCGCGGCGGAAATATTTGCCCGCGAAGATAGGCGAGTCCTGCAGCACTTCGTAGCTGACGGTGCCGTAGGTGATCGTATCGCCGACGGTGGCGGTCGGCCGCAGCGCCGTCGCCGCCTGCCAGCCCTTGGGATAGGTGACGCTCGCCGTCACCGGGATCTGCCGGGTGAAATAGCCTGCCGGGTAGAAGGAGAGCTGCTCGAACTGCAGATTCATCATCTCGCGCGTGACGACGATCCGGCCTTGATCGCTTGCCACTGCTGAGAGGAACTGAAACTCAAGATCCAGTGCTCGGGCGCCGTCCGGCACATCGATATGGAAGGCGTGGACGTCGACCGGGTCGCGCTTCCAGACGAGCGTCTTGCCGCCGGCCTTGATGACGAGGCCGCCGAGCTTGTCGAGCTCCAGCCGCGACGCATGCTTGCCGGGCAGATAGGCGGGCACCAGCAAGGTCATCCGCCCGCTTTCGCGCACGGGGATGGTCTGCCGCACTTCGATGATGCCGCGCTCGATGTCGGTCGCGTCGACCTTCACCGTCATCGTGCCGGGATAGGGGATGTCGCGCGGCGCGGGGATTGGATCGACATAAGCGACCGGCTGCGGGGCGCTAAGCTGGGCGATGGCGGCGGTGGAGGAGGCGAGGAGGAGTGACGCGAAGATGAGCTTCATGCTCCGGGCTCCTAACCCCTTCGTCTTTCCCGCGAAAGCGGGAACCCGGCTTCCTTCTTCGTGATCTTCGTGGCCTTTGTGAGAACAAGAATGGGTTCTCACGAAGAGCACAAAGGGCACTAAGAGAAGAAGAGACTGGGTCCCCGCTTTCGCGGGGATCACTAAACTAGGGCGGGGGATGACGAGAGGGTGTTAGCTCACTAAACAGCCGCGCTTTATGGCGAAGATCGAAACTCCCCGGCCGATCCGCGGCACGCAGGACATGCTTGGCGAGCAAGCGCTGCGCTTCCAACATGTCGTCGACACGTTCGAGCGGGTGCGCAAGCTCTATGCTTTTCAGCGCGTCGAAGTGCCGGTGTTCGAAGCGACCGCCGTGTTCGCCCGCTCGCTCGGCGAGACGACCGACGTGGTCTCAAAGGAAATGTACACGTTCGAGGATCGCGGCGGGGATTCGCTGACGCTGCGGCCCGAGTTCACTGCCGGAATCGCGCGCGCCTATCTGACCGAAGGCTGGCAGCAATATGCGCCGCTGAAGGTGGCGACGCACGGGCCGCTGTTCCGCTACGAACGGCCGCAAAAGGGGCGCTTCCGGCAGTTCCACCAGCTCGACGCCGAAGTGATCGGCGCGGCCGAGCCTGCCGCTGATGTCGAGCTGCTGGTGATGGCCGATCAGCTGCTGCGCGAACTCGGCGTGAGCGACGGCGTGACGCTGCAGCTCAATACCTTGGGTGACGCCGAGACGCGGCAAGCCTGGCGCGACGCCCTCGTCCGCCACTTCGAGGCGCATCGCGGCGAGCTGTCGGAAGAGAGCCTCGACCGCCTGCAGCGCAATCCGATGCGCATCCTGGACAGCAAGGACCCGCGCGATCGCCCGGTCGCCGACGCCGCACCTTCGATCGACGACTTCCTGACAAGTGAGGCAGGTGCATTCTTTCAAGCGGTGACCAAAGGCCTCGATGCGGCCGGCGTAGCGTGGACCCGAAATGCACGCCTTGTCCGCGGCCTCGATTATTACCGCCACACCGCCTTCGAGTTCGTCACTGATCGCCTGGGCGCGCAAGGCACCGTGCTTGGCGGCGGGCGCTATGACGGGCTGATCGAGAATCTGGGTGGCCCTGCCACGCCAGCTGTCGGTTGGGCGGCGGGGATCGAGCGGCTGGCGATGTTGATCGAGTGTCCCGCCCCCGTAAGTGTCGATGCTGCAGTTATCCCGGTGGATCAGCAATCAGAGCTTGCAGCGCTGGACGTGCTATCGGCACTTCGCCGGAGGGGTCTGGCATGTGACATGGCTCTGAAGGGAAATATGAAACGCCGTATGCAGCGGGCGAACGCTTCGGGCGCGCTCGTTGCCGTGTTTGTGTCCCAAGCTGGATGGGCGCGCCGCGAAGTGGAGGTGAAGGATCTACGCTCAGGTGAGCAGTCAGTCGTGTCTGACGTCGACGAACACCAGCTAGACGTCACGGATGAGGTGTACGCGCGAGTGTCGGCGGCAAAATATCAGATAAGCCGCTCCCACTGGTTTGTTGAGCCGGGCGGTGAAGCGTTCCTGACCGGGAACGCCGCAACGGGCGAGCAATGACCACCATCTCAGCGGAACGGATCGCGCAGATCGAGGCGCGGCGGGATGAGTTGCAGGCGTTGATGGCGTCGGGCGAATTGGGGGCCGATCGCTTCGTGGCGGTGTCCAAGGAATATGCCGAGCTGGAGCCGGTCGCGGCGGCGGCCGGGCAGGTGCGGCGGCTGCGGGCCGAACTTAGCGTGCTGGCCGACCTGGCCGAGAAAGAGGCGGATGCGGAGATGCGCGCCATGGCCGCCGAGGAAGCGGAAGCCGTGCGCGCGCAACTGCCGACGGCGGAGCGCGAGCTTGCCGTGAGACTTCTCCCCCGCGACGCGGCCGACGAGCGTCCTGCCATGCTCGAAATCCGCGCGGGCACGGGCGGCGACGAGGCGGCGCTGTTCGCGGGCGACCTGTTCCGCATGTATCAGCGCTATGCCGAAAGCCGCGGCTGGCGCGTCGAGATGATCTCGGCGAGTGCAGCCGAACTCGGCGGCTATAAGGAAGTGGTGGCGAGCGTCACCGGCCAGGGCGTGTTCGCGCGGCTGAAGTTCGAAAGCGGCGTGCACCGCGTCCAGCGCGTGCCGGCGACCGAGAGCGGGGGACGCATCCATACCTCCGCCGCGACCGTCGCGGTGCTGCCCGAGGCCGAGGATGTCGATGTGCAGATCGACGAAGCGAAGGATCTGCGCATCGACGTCTATCGCTCGTCCGGCCCCGGCGGCCAGTCGGTCAACACGACCGACAGCGCCGTCCGCATCACCCACTTGCCGAGCGGACTGGTCGTCATTCAGCAGGACGAGAAGTCGCAGCACAAGAACAAGGCAAAGGCGCTGAAGGTGCTGCGCACTCGCCTCTACGAGCTGGAACGGGACCGGCTGGCGAGCGAACGCGCCGGCGCGCGGAAGTCGATGGTCGGATCGGGCGACCGCTCCGAGCGCATCCGCACCTACAATTATCCGCAGGGACGCGTCACGGACCACCGCATCAACCTGACCCTCCACCGCCTGCCCGAGATCCTCGAGGGCAATATGGATGAGCTGATCGAGGCGCTGATCGCAGAGGATCAGGCGGAGAAGCTTGCCAATCTGGATGGGTGAGCCCTTCGCCGTCATTGCGAGGAGCGAAGCGACGCGGCAATCCAGTGCGAGGCCCGTCGCGGGCTGGATTGCTTCGCTGCGCTCGCAATGACGAAAGGGTCGGCGTCCGGTGAGGTTCTGAGGCGTGCGGCGGAGAGGCTTACCTCGACCTCCTCCACACCGCGCCTAGACGCCGAACTCCTGCTCGCCCACGCGCTCGGCGTTTCGCGTGAGGCGCTGCTGCTCCGCCTCGACAGCGAGGTGCCAGCAGCCTTCGAAGCCCTGCTCCAACGCCGCCTTGCGCACGAGCCGGTCGCCTACATCACCGGTACCAGGAGCTTCTGGACCCTTGACCTGCACGTCACGCCCGCGGTCCTGATTCCGCGCCCGGACAGCGAGACGCTGATCGAGGCGGCGATCGCGCACTTCGACAGTGCGGGTCCGGCGACGGTGCTGGACCTGGGTACCGGGTCCGGCGCGCTGTTGCTGGCGGCGCTGGATCAATGGCCGGGCGCCTGGGGCCTGGGGGTCGATCGTTCGAGAGCCGCGATCGATCTGGCGCGCGGCAATGCGGAGCGGCTCCGTTTTGGCGGGCGCGCACGCTTCGTGAAGGGCAGCTGGGGGGATGCGCTCGACGGCCAGTTCGACCTGATCCTGTGCAATCCGCCCTATGTCGAGGATGGCGCCGAACTTGCTCCCGACGTCGCCGAATACGAGCCCGGCTCGGCCCTTTTCGCCGGCCCGGAAGGGCTCGACGACTATCGCGTCCTTGCTCCACAGCTGGCGCGGCTGCTTGCCCCGGGCGGGCTCGTGGCGCTCGAGATCGGCTCCACGCAGCGGGAAAGCGTCAGTGCCTTGATGCAGGTTGAGGAATTCTCCGTCCGTTGTCGCCAGGACTTGGCTGGACGAGACCGTTGTCTCGAGCTCCGCCGCGATTGACACGGAAGCGCAAGAAATCGACGCTAATTTGCACTTGGATTTTGATCGGTGAACCACTAGGTAGGGCGCAGAGGGGCAGGCAGTTTCCGCGGACAGCAGCCGAGTAGGCGCTACGAAGAACGCCATGCCCATCCCGACAGCTAAGACGCGGTGAGACCCGGCCGCGCTGGCGACTGACGAGAGCGCGTCGATCCGCTGCTCTCTTCACGGCCGCGCATGGGACCAGCGGAACCGCAGTGACGTGTTTTGGGTGAAGTAGAGGACATCCTTTGATCAACAATCGTCAGAACGGCCGCCGTCGCGGACGTGGGGGCCAGCGCCCGCAGGGCAATCCGGGTCAGCCCGGTGGTGGCAGCCGCATCGACAATCGCGCGCGTGGCAATGCCCAGCAGCTGCACGAGAAATATAAGAACCTCGCCCAGGACGCGCAGCGCGCGGGGGACCGGGTCACGACCGAATATTACCTCCAGTTCGCAGATCATTATTTCCGCGTGTTGAGCGAAAGCCGCGCGCGCTTCGAAGAGCAGCGCCCCCAACAACAGGGCTCCGACGAGGAGTATGACGGCGAGGAGGGCGACGAGTTCGACGCGCGCGATCAGGGTCGCGAGCAAGGCCGCGACCAGAGCCGCAATCAGCGCAACGACCGGGGTGATCGCGGCGATCGGAATGAACGTGGCGAGCGCTATGATCGTGGCGAGCGCAACAGCTTCCGCCGCGACGATCAGCGCCGCGAACGCCAGCCCGAGCAGGCCGAAGCCAGTGAGCAGCTGGAACGCGACACGGAAGCAGCGCCGCAGCGTGACGAAGGCGAACGCCGCGTTCGCCGCCCGCGCCGTGCGCGCGATGGCGACGGGGAAGGTCAGCAGGAAGCGTTCGACGCCGACCGGCTGCCGCCGCCCATTGCGGTCGTGTCTGACGAAGGCGAAGAGTCTCCCGCTCCCCGCCGCCGCGGCCGCCGCCCGCGTGTCGAAGCCGCTAACGATCCCGTCGAGGTTCCGCCCGCCGCTTAGGCCGTATCGGCTGACCTTTTCGAACCCCGGCGCAGCGGCGAGGCATCCTCCCTCTGACGCGTAGAGGGCTCAGGCAGCAGCAGGCTTAGGCCTTGGTGCTCCGCCGACGCGGCTCGCGGCGCGAGTCGAGCCAGATCACGTTCGAATATTGGCCGCGGCTCATCCGTTCGGGATCGAGTCCGAGCCGCTGGTAGAGGCGGTGGCGCTCGTCTGCGCTGAGTTCTCCCATCGGCCGGGTCGGCGTTCGTGCGTGCGGCAGGCGAGGACGGCGGGGCGCAAGCAGCAACCAGATGGCGGTCAGCATTCCCATCGAGAGCGCCAGAGTGATGAGAATGCCAGCCATTGCGCGTCGCCCTTTTTCGAAGCGTTGAACCCGCCTAAAAAGACGCGCGATTTAGACTGCCGTTCCTGACGTTCGCCGCACCGGGGGATATGTTCGCCGATACCGGCTCACCGGCTGCCCGCCTCCTCCAATGGAGGCAGCACGAGCAGACAGAACAGGACTGCTGATTCAAGCGCGAAGGTGACCGCGGACAGAGCCAGCGTGCCCCGCTCAATGAACGGCGAGGCGAGAATGGTGCCGATCGTCGTAGCCCCAAGGATGCCTAGGATCACGAGGGCGCTGCCCCGTGCATCGTCGCCGCGGGAGGCGAGCACCGCCCGGTAGAAGCCGGGCGGACCGCGCAGCCCCAATCCGATATTGATCGGCGCGAACAAGGCGAGGATCACGGAAAGCGACGTGCCGCCGGCCAAGGCGTAGAGCAGCTGTCCCGCGCCGCCGACCGTGCAGAGACCGGTGCCGAACAGGATCACGCGCTCGGCGCCGAAGCGGGTCACGGCTCGTCCGGCCAGGTTCGCCGCGGCAACGAACAGAGCGATCGCAGCGACCTGGATGACTATGAAATCGGTCAGGGTGCCGCCGAGCACCCGCACGATCACCGCCGGCAGCCCGAACACGAAGGTGAGCAGCCCACCCAGCACGAAGGCTTGGCTGAGCGCGTAGCGTAGGAACCTCTTGTCGCGGAGAAGAATGGCGTAGCTGCCTTGAGGACGACGCGACACCTGGGGCAACTGCCGTGTCGCCGACAGCACGATCGCGAGCGCTCCCGCGACTGCAGCCAGCACCATGAAGGACAGGCGCCAATCGCCGACTGTCAGCAGGCCGGCGCCCAGGATCGGCGCGAGCGCGGGGGCGAGGGACTCGATGCTGCCGAGCAGGCCCATGGCGCGAACCGCACGTGCTTCGTCGACAGGCTCTTGACCAGGGCTGGCGCGAAGACGGCGGGACCTGCCGCCGCCGCGCCCTGCAGCGCCCGCAATGCGATCAGTCCTTCGATCGAGCGGGCCAACCCGCAGGCGAGGGACAGCAGCGACGTTGCAACGAGCGACCCGATGAACAGCCGGCCGGTAGCGAAGCGCTTGCTGAGGCTCCCAAAGGCCAACAGGCCGATGCACGTGCCGCCCACATAGGCCGCGAGCACGAGCTGCGCGGACGGTGCCGTGGTGCCGAGCTTTTCCGGCAGTTGCGGCACTGCCGGCAGGACCAGATCGGTCCCCATCAGCCCGATAATGGTGCTTGCGACCACCAAGGCCAGGGTCAGCCACGCTCGTTCCAAAATCACTTGCTCCATCTGAACGGGAGATGCGTGAGCAGAAGGACGGAGCCTCGGCAACGCATAAGAAATGCGTGTCTTTATCGCAGCGTCTCCACCAGCCGCGCTGCCGTGCCGTCGGACAGCAGCATGCGTGTGAGCCGGCATCGGCTCGCGCGGATCGGCACCAGGTCCGAGCCGTTGGCGCGCGTCTCCGCCTCGACAGCGGGCGGGCAGGCGAGATCGAACCAGCCAAGCCGTTCCAGACCATCCTCGATCCGCGCGAGATCTTCGGTGATGAAGGGCCAGAGCGACTTGCCCATCAAATCGTCCGCGTCGCACCCCCATTCAGCGCTGCGAACCGGCGAGAGCGCGAGCAAGCGATGGCTGTGATCGCACATCAGATGCACGCCCCGGCCATGCTGCGCGACCAGACGTGCGAGAGCAGCGTCGCCCGCGCTCGTCAGACGGGCACCGACCAGCGCTTCCACGCGGGCGCGCTGGGCGAGCTCCATCGTCTGCGTGCCACTCTCCCAGCGGGAAATGGTGGACTGGGCCACGCCCAACAGCTCGGCGGCGTGCAACTGCTTCACCCGATTGAGCACGCGCCACCGCCTGAGGGCAGGGCCGAGCGATGGCTGGGGCGTCAGCATGGATTATTTCTAGCATCGCGTCATCTTGGCGACACGCACGATCTGGTTCGAAGCTCGCGTCAAGGCGCACAGCCACCGGTCCGTCTATCAAGAAGATTAGCTTACCTGGCCGACGGTCACGGACCCGAGACCGAGCCATGCGGCCATGCGCTCCAGCTCCGGGAGGAGGCGGTCGAGAGTGTCTGTAGGGGCGCCGGGTTCGATCGTGATGCGATGGGCGCGTAGCTGGCCTGCTTGGCGGTCCGCCTTCAGATCGACGCGAGCGACCAGGGCTTCGTCGAGCAGGAAGGGCAGCACATAATAGCCATGTGTGCGCTTGCTCTGCGGCACATAAATCTCGATGCGGAAGCGGAAGCCGAACAGCCTTTCCGCGCGGTCGCGCTCCCACACCAGCGGATCGAAAGGGGCGAGCAGCGCCGCGCCTCGGCCGCGGCGAGGCACGCGGGCGTCGCGATGCAGCCACGCCTTCGCCGGCCAGCCGCGCACATTGACCGGCAGAAGCACGCCAAAGTCTGCCAGGCTGGCGATGGCGTGGTCGGCTTCGGCGGGCTTCAGACGGAAATAGTCCCGCAGCTCGGCACTGGTGGCGATGCCGAGCGCCCGCGCACTGCGCTCGATCAAGGCCTGCTGAGCGGTTGCAGCGTCAGGCGTCGGCAGGTCCAGGATGCCTTGGGGCAGCACGCGCTCCGTCAAATCATAGACACGAGCGAAGCTACCCCGGCGCGTGGCGGTCGTGATCTTGCCGGACCAGAACAGCCATTCCAGCGCGTGCTTGACGTGGCTCCATTCCCACCAGCCGCTCTTGCTCGATCCATGCTCGAAATCGGCGGCGGTGAGCGGGCCTTCCGCGGTAATGCGGTCGAGGATCGCCTGCGCCTCGGGCCGCCGTTCGCCCGCGAACTCGCGCAGCGCTCTGTAGCCGATCTCGCCACGCTCCGCGCGCGCCATGCGCCAGCGCAGCAGGGGGTGCAGCTCCAGCGGCAGCAGTGACGCTTCATGGGCCCAATATTCGAACATGCGCCGCTGCCGCTTCGGACCCCAGGCAAGGCGTTCCAGCAGCGCCCGGTCGTAGCTGCCCAGCCGCGAAAAGGCCGGCAGGTAATGGGCGCGCGTCAGCACGTTGACGCTGTCGATCTGGAACAGATTGAGTCGGTCTAGCGTGGCGAGGAGCCGGCCGGCGTTCGGCGCCGGAGGCTTGCTCAATCCGAAGCCTTGCGCGGCGAGGGCGATCCGCCGCGCGTCGGCAAGTGAAATCTCCTCGATCACGCCCCCTGATGACGCATCTGCGTCAGCGGTCGAAGCCCAGGAAAACAGCGGCCTCCTCGACCGGCTTGCGCTCGGAGACCACCGCATTGGCCGGGAAGCTATCGTCCGGCCAACCAAGAGCGATGCTCTTCATGATCACTTGCTCGTCCGGGATGCGGGCATGCTCCCGCACCACCGGCGACTGCATGATGCCCTGGCTGTTGATCACGGCGCCCAGCCCCCGCGACCAGGCGGCGTTCACCAGGGCGTTTGCGACCGCGCCGCAATCGAAAGCGGTGTCGTCGCTGTCGGCCAGCTCGCGATCATAGGTAATGATCACGCACACGGGGGCGTCGAACTGGCGAAAGCCGCGCATCACCCAGTCTTGGCGCCGCTCGGCATCGTCGCGCTTGATCCCCATCGCGGCGAAAAGCTGTTTGGCGACGCCGATCTGACGTTCGCGATGTCGGCCGGTGAAGGGCTGTCCGGTGCGGAACTCGCGGGACTGGGGGATGCCGGCAAGCATGCGTTCGGTGTTGCCCGCGCGGATGCGGTCGAGGGGCTCCCCCGTGATCACGTGGAAATACCAGGGCTGAGTGTTCATCGACGACGGCGCGCGCATCGCGAGTCGCAATATCTCTTCGATGAGCCCGCGGGGTACCGGGTCGGGCTTGTAGCCGCGGATACTGCGCCGCCCGAGTACGACTTCATCGTACGTCATGTGACGACGATCGGCCTAAAAGGGAACGTCGTCGTCCAGGTCGCTGTCGAACGGGCTCGGTCCGCCGCGACCGGCGCCGCCGCCGCGTCCACCGCCGAAGCCGCCCGAGGGCGTCGCGCCGCTGCCGCCAAAATTGCCGCGCTCTTCGCCGCCCCAGCTGCTGCCGCCACCACCGCCGCCGTCCCGGCCGCCGAGCAGCACCAGTTCGCCTCGGAAGCGCTGCAACACCACTTCGGTCGTGTATTTCTCGTTGCCGTTATTGTCGGTCCATTTGCGCGTCTGGAGCTGGCCTTCGAGATAAACGCTTGAGCCCTTGCGCAGATATTGCTTGGCGACGCGGCCCAGATTTTCGTTGAAGATGACGACGCGGTGCCATTCGGTCTTTTCCTGCTGGCCGCCGTCCCGGTCCTTCCAGCGCTCGGTCGTGGCGACGTTGAAGTTCACCACTTCGCCGCCATTGTTCATCGATCGCGCTTCCGGATCGGCACCGAGATTGCCGACCAGAATCACCTTGTTCACGCTGCCTGCCACGTCAGGACTCCCCGTCTTCGTTTCTTCTCCCTTATCCGTTCGCTTCGAGCGAAGTCGAGAAGCGTATCTCGACTTCGCTCGATACGAACGGGGATAAGTCGCTCAGAGACCGAGCGCGGTTGCCGTCCAGTAGGTCGCGCCCGCCGCCAGATAAGCGATAGCGAACAGATAGCCGACCATGAAGCCCGGCCATCTCCAGCTGTTCGTCTCCCTTCGGGTGACCGCGATCGTGGAGATGCACTGCGGCGCGAAGACGAACCAAGCGAGGAAGGCGAGGGCGGTGGGGAGCGGCCAGGCGGTGCTCAGCCGGTCTTCCAGCGCGGTTGCCGCCTGCTCTTCGTTTGGCGCGTCGATCGCATAGACGGTGGCGATCGCGGACACGGCGATCTCGCGCGCCGCCATGGCCGGTAGCAGCGCCAGCGCGATCTCGTGATTGAAGCCGATCGGACGCACGACGGTCTTGATGCCGGACGCGATCCGGCCGGCGACTGAATATTCACTCTGCTTCACGCCCTCCGGCGCCTTGGGGAAGGAGGCGAGCGCCCAGAGCAGCACGGTCGTGAACAGGATGATCGTGCCGGCGCGCTTCAGAAAGGCCTCTGCGCGCTGCCACAGGCCGATCGCGATGTCGGAAAAGCGCGGCCATTGATATTTCGGCATCTCCATCATGAAGCCAGCACCGCGCCCTCTCGTCAGTGTCCGCCGCAGCACAAGCGCGGCAAGGAAGGCGCCGAGCACGCCCGCGACGTAGAGACCGAACAGGACAAGTCCCTGGAGTCCGATACCGGGTGCCAGGCTCCGGTCCGGAATGAAGGCTGCGATGATCAGCGTATAGACGGGCAGCCGCGCCGAGCAGGTCATCAGCGGCGCGATGAGGATCGTCGTCAGCCGGTCCTTGGGATCGTCGATCGTCCGGGTCGCCATGATCCCCGGCACGGCGCACGCAAACGAAGATAGGAGGGGGATGAACGCGCGTCCGGACAGGCCGACGCGCGCCATCAGCCGGTCCATCAGGAAGGCGGCGCGGACCATGTAGCCGCTCGCTTCCAGCACCAGGATGAAGAGGAACAGGATCAGGATCTGCGGCAGGAAGACGATCACCGCGCCGACGCCGGCGAGCACGCCCTCGATCAGCAGCGCGCGCAAGGCATTGTCGGGCAGGTTGGCAGCCGCCCAGCCGCCCAGCGCCTCGATGCCGCCCTCGATCCAGCCGATCGGTGCTTCGGACCAGGTGAAGACGGCCTGAAACATCACGAACAATATCGCGGCGAGCAGCAATGGGCCGATGACCGGGTGCAGGGCTACCGCGTCGATCGAGTGGGTGAAGCGGCGAGCGGGGCTTTCCGAGACAATCGCCTTCCGCGCCAGCTCTCGAGCCCGGCGCTGGACGGAAGCGAGCGCTTCGATCGATCTTTCGACCTTCGGCGTGGCGGTGACATCGCCGACTGCGTCAGCGACCGCGGCACGCAGTTCGTCGAGTCCCCGGCGGCGCACCGCCACGGTCGGGATCACCGGCACGCCGAGCTCCGTTTCGAGCAGCTTGGGGTCGATTTCCAGCCCATCGCGCTTGGCGAGATCGATCATGTTCAGCGCGATCACGATCGGCAGCCCCAATGCGATCAGCTGCATCGCGAAGCGCAGGTGGTTATCCAGGTTGGATGCGTCCAGCACCACGATCATGGCCGCTGGCTGGCGCTCGCCGGCCTGGCGGCCGAGGATTACGTCACGGGTCACCGCTTCGTCTGGGCTGGCAGGTTCGAGGCTATAGGCGCCGGGGAGGTCGACCAACTCGACCGGCCGGCCGTCCGGCAGCGCGAAGCGACCCGAATGCCGCTCGACGGTGACGCCCGGATAATTGCCGACTTTCTGCCGTGCGCCGGTCAGCGCATTGAACAGCGAGGACTTGCCGGCATTGGGATTGCCGACCAGCGCGACCAGCGGAGCAGGGTTCACGGGACCAGCGCAACGCGGATGGCGCTGGCCTGGGCGCGGCGGATCGCAACCGTCATACGCCCGACGCGGCAGGCGAGCGGATCGCGGCCGAAAATGCTGCCGCTGTGCAGCGTCTCGACTGTCACCCCTTCATCAAAGCCGAGTTCGCGGAGCCTCTTGCCCTCCGCTTCGCTGAGCGCAGACCAGTCGATGCTATGGATATGGGCCGCCTTCCGGAGCGGAAGATCGCAAAGCTGCATGCCGCTTCTCTACGGATGCTGCGAACGATTATCAATAAGGGCTTTTGCCTAGACCGCCGGGTAGCGGAGACGGCCGATGAAGCGCGACAGGCTCGGCCGGTGGTCGCTCCGCGCCTTCCAGTCGGCCTTGAGGCGCTCGAACTGCATCACATTGTCGATCCGGCGCTCGAGAAAGGCGCGCGTGTCGCTCAGATCCGCCGTCTCGTCGTCCAGCAGCGCGAGCACGGTCGACGCATAGACTGCGCCCAGCGTCGCCCGTTTGGTATAATGGTTGAAATCGGTCGCGGTGTCGCCCGCCAACCGCCACATCAGATCGACCGCGCGCCAGCCCATCTGCGCGGCGCGGTAGGCATTTTGCGGCATGGCGAGAATCGCGAGTGCGCGACGCAATGCCTCGCGCTCGGGCGCGACGATTTCGATCCGCGCCCACACCAACTCGGTGACCCGTCCGCGAACCTTCATCGCGGCGAGCCGTTCGACCGGCAGGCGCGCCGCCATGGCGTGATCGACCGAACGGAACCAGGCGTCGATCATCTGGACGGCGCCGTCTTTGAAGGCGAGGCGAGCGATATTCTTGTCCACGCCGGACTGTTCGGCGGCAAGCTCAACCGCTACAGGCGTCCACCCGTCGAAGGCGGCATTGGCGGGGAGCAGCGGCGCCAGGTGCGCCCTGATCTCGTCGAGCGTCGGATCGTCCGGAAGCGCTGTCATAGTCCCTCATCTAGGCCTCGGTTGCGGTGCGGCCAAGAGCGGTGACAGGAATCTCCGGCCATGCTAGCCGGGCCTAGCCATCAACGACATAAAGAGGGGCGTCTCATGGCCAAATTCTTCTCGAACCTGCATGCGGTCCTCGCGGCGGGCTTTGCGTTGCTGCTGATCGTCATCTTCGCGCTGCACGGCGATGCGTTCAATGATCAGTATCTGAATATCTTCTTCCGCTTCCTGCACGTCTGGTTCGGCATCATCTGGATCGGCCTGCTTTACTATTTCAACTTTGTGCAGATCCCGACCATGCCGAAGGTGCCCGCCGAGCTGAAGCCGGGCGTGTCGAAGTTCATCGCTCCGTCCGCGCTGTGGTTCTTCCGCTACGGTGCGCTGCTGACGGTGCTGACCGGCCTGGCGATCGCCGGCATGCCGGGCCTCAATGAACCTTATCTCATCGAAGCGCTGACCTTCCAGGAAGGCTATCGGGTGATCGGCCTGGGCATGTGGCTGGCGCTGATCATGGCGTTCAACGTCTGGTTCGTGATCTGGCCCAACCAGAAGCGCGCGCTGGGGATCGTCGAAGCGGACGACGCCACCAAGGCGAAGTCGGCGACGACCGCAATGATGTTCAGCCGCATCAACACCCTGCTGTCGATCCCGATGCTCTATTGCATGGTGACCCAGTTCTACCTCGCGCGGTAGATCTCAGTCGGCCGGTGGCACCGGGCTTGCCGCCGGCCGTCTGACCAACACCATCGCGAACGCGATCAGCGCGGCGCCGATCCAGTCGAGCGGCGCCAGCGTCTCGCCATACATGCCCCAGCCGATCGCCGCCGCGACGACCGGCTGCGTCAGAAAGGCTAGGCCGGTGACCAGCGGCGGGACATGGCCCATCGCATAGACGAGCAGGCCTTGCCCAATCAGCTGACTGCAAAGCGCTAGACCGATCAGCGGACCCCAAGTCTCGGGCCATATTGTCTCGCCGAGAATCCGCGCGAACACGCAGAGCGGCAGAATGCCGGCGATGGTGGACAGCGCCAGCACCGGCCAAGCCTGCAAGCTGGCGCGCGCACGGTCGATCGCGATTAGGTAAAAAGTATAGAGAATGCCCGCGAGCAGACACAGCAGGTCGCCGACGAGGTTTTCGTGCGACAGCTCGTAGGAACGGCCGAGCAGCAGTGCCCCTCCGATCGTCGCCAGCAACAGCGCCAGACCTTGGCCAAGGGACGGCCAAGCACGCGCGACGAGGAAGCCGTATAGCGGAAAGATAAGGCTGGCCGAGTTGCCGAGCAGCGTCGCATTGGCAAGCTTAGTCTTCAGGATTCCGAGATGCCAAGTGCCCAGGTCCGCGGCGAAGAACAGCCCGCCCAAGCCAATGGCGGCCGCCATGGCCCAGCCGACCCGCCCGACGCGCTGACCCGTGACTCGCGTGAGCAGCAGCAATAGGGGCGCTGCAAGCGCGAGCCGCCAGAAGGCGGATGCGACCGGTCCGACATGGGAGTCGGTTTCCGCCAATCTGACGAATAAGGGGCCGAACGCCAGGGCGATGTTCCCCGCCAGCAGCGCGGCGAAGGCGAGAGTGCTTACACCTTCGAAACTTTTTCTTGGACGATCGGACCGATGCATGGCGCCCCATAGCCACCTATCTCCGATGCGCAAAAGGAGACCCGAAGATGGCGAGCCTGTTCGATCCGATAAAGCTGGGCGCTGTGAGCGCGCCCAACCGCATTCTGATGGCGCCGCTGACCCGCGGCCGCTCGAGCCGCGAGCATGTGCCCAGCGAGCTGATGCCGACTTACTATGCGCAGCGCGCGTCCGCCGGCCTGATCATCAGCGAGGCGACCGGCATCAGCCAGGAAGGTCTTGGCTGGCCCTTCGCCCCCGGCATCTGGTCGGACGAGCAGACCGAGGCCTGGAAGCCGGTGACCGACGCCGTGCACCGCGCCGGCGGCCGCATCTTCATCCAGCTCTGGCATATGGGCCGGCTGGTGCATCCGAGCTTTCTGGGCGGCGCACAGCCGGTGTCGTCCTCCGCCACGACGGCGCCCTTCAAGGCGCACACCTATGACGGCAAGCAGCCCTATGCCGAGGCGCGGGCGCTGCGGCTCGACGAGTATCCCAGGCTGCTGAACGATTATCGCCGCGCCACCCGCAACGCCAAGGCGGCGGGTTTCGACGGCGTCCAGATCCACGCCGCCAACGGCTATCTGATCGACCAGCATCTGCGGGACAATGCGAACTTTCGCACAGATGCCTATGGCGGCAGCCCGGAGAACCGCATTCGCCTGCTACGCGAAGTCGCCGAAGTTGTGGCCGGCGAGATTGGCGCCGATCGTACTGCCGTGCGCCTGTCGCCCAACGGCAACAGCCAGGGCGTCGAGGACAGCAATCCCGGCGCGGTCTTCCCGCTGGCAGCCAAGGCGCTGGGCGAGATCGGCATCGCCTTCCTGGAACTGCGTGAGCTCTCGCCCGCAGGGACGTTTGGCGCGTCCGACCAGCCCAAGGTCTCGCCGCTGATCCGTCCGGTGTTCGACGGCCAGCTGGTGCTTAACCAGGATTACGATCTGGAACGCGCCGAAGCGGACCTGGCAAGCGGCATCGCCGACGCGATCAGCTTCGGCCGGCCCTTCATCTCCAATCCCGACCTTGTGGAACGGCTACGCTCCGGAGCGGAGCTTACACCCGACGATATGGCCAGGTGGTACAGCCATGGGCCCGAGGGCTATATCGATTATCCGATGGCGCAGAAAGCGGCGGCGTAGCGAAGCTCCTCCCCGGGACGGGGAGGTGGAGCGCGTCAGCGCTGACGGAGGGGCGCGCCGCCCGCTCCGCACTCAGTGGCGCCCCCCTCCACCACGCCGCTTCGTGCCGCGGTCCCCCTCCCCGTCCCGGGGGAGGATTAACGAGTTGGCACGAACCGCACCGGCAGACCGTCCCGCGGTCGGGGGATCGGAAAATACTGCCAGCTCTCGCCAGCGCCTGGCGCCAGCTCGATGCGGTAGCGCCGCAGCAGGTGGGTCATCAGGATGCGGATCTGCATCGTCGCAAAGTGCAGGCCGAGGCACATATGGGCGCCGCCGCCGAACGGCACCCAGGCATATTTGTGCCGTCCGCGTGACGCTTCTGGGGTGAAACGCATCGGGTCGAACTTCTCCGGCTCCGGCCAATGCTCCGGCATCCGGTGGGTGTAGGCGATGCTGATGCCGACGAAGCTGCCGGCAGGTATCTTGTAGCCGCGGAACTCGAAGTCTCGCAGCGCCCGGCGCGGCATGGACGGCACAGGCGGCACCATGCGCAGCGCTTCCTTGAAGGCATATTCGGTCAGCACCAGCCGGTCGAGCTGGCCATAAGGCACGCCCTCATCGTCATTGAGGCCGAGCGACGCGATCTCTTCGCGTAGTTTGTCCTGCCATTCGACATTGCGTCCGAGCAGCATGATCAGGCTGGTCGCGGACGAGGTGATGGTGTCGTGCGCCGCCATCATCAGGAAGTTCATGTGATCGGCGATCGCCTGGTCTGACAGTGGCTGGCCGTCCTCGTCCACCGCCCGGCAGAAGAGCGAAAAAAAGTCCTGACCCTCACCGTTCCGCCGCTTGGGGATCTCGCGGAGGAACAGGTTCATCAGATATTCGCGCGCCTTGACCCCCTTGTGCATCGCCGTGCCCGGGATCGGCAGGCGGATCGGCGCCACCGAGGCCTGGACCTCGTCGACGAACGCCTTGTTGATCCTGGTTGCTTCCGGCCCAAGCTCCATACCGAGAAAGCTTTCCGCGGCGAGATCAAGGCTGAGCGCCTTGATCGCGTCGTAGAAGCGGATCGGCTTGCCCTGCCATTCGCTCACCGCGCGCGCGATGCCGCGGTTCAGCTGTTCGGCGTAATGCCGCATCGGCTCGGGCTTGAATGCGACCGACAGAGTGCGCCTGTCCGCCCGGTGCTTGTCGAAGTCCATTAGCATCAGCCCGCGCGGAAAGAGCAGGTTGAGCATCGGGCCCCAGCCCTGTTCGGACGAGAACAGCCGGTCGCGGTCGAACAGGACGAGTTCGTTGGCTTCCGGCCCGATCAACTGGATGGTTGGGCCGCCGAACGCGTTGTTGCGATAAACCTGGCCATATCTGGCGACCATGCCGTTGCCGAAGGTGACCGGGTCCTTCAGCAGTTTCAGCGTGTTGCCGACGAGCGGCCAGCCATTCTCGCCGGGAATATGCTCGACCGTCCGCTTCGGGTTGAGCGGAAGCCAATGCGGATTGGCCTCGATCGTATGCGCATGGGCCATGAGCGGACTCCCGGACAACTGACAGGAGTGTAGCTAAAACGGGTTGCAGTTAACAACCCGTTTGTCAGGCGCCGAAGCGATCCTTCAGCGCCAGCATGGCGAGGGCCGCCTTGGCCGCTTCGCCGCCTTTATCCTTTTCGGTCCGCCTGGCGCGAGTGAGAGCCTGCGCCTCATTCTCGACGGTCAGGATGCCGTTGCCGATCGCGAGGCCGTCGAGCGTCAGCGCCATAATGCCGCGCGCGCTTTCGTTCGAAACGACTTCGAAATGATAGGTCTCGCCGCGAATTACCACGCCGAGCGCGACGAACGCGTCGTAGCGTCCGGTCTCGGCGGCGAGCGCGATCGCTGCCGGCACTTCAAGGGCTCCGGGCACGGTGACCGTCTCGTGCGAATGGCCGTTCGCCTCCAGTACGGTGCGAACGCCATCCAATAACAGGTCGTTCAAGTGATCGTAAAAGCGCGCTTCGACGATGAGGATGTTGGCCATTTTTCTCCTTCTCGTCATTGCGAGGAGCGCAGCGACGAAGCAATCCAGTGATCACGAATGCGGAGCTGGATTGCTTCGCTCCGCTCGCAATGACGAAGGCCTATTCCCCGCCTGTGCCCGGTATCGGCTGTTCGCCGACGATGGAAAGGCCATAGCCCTCAAGGCCGACCAGCGTATGATGCGTGTTGGTGAGCAGCACCATGTCGTGCACGCCCAGTTCGGCGAGGATTTGCGCGCCGATGCCATAGTCGCGCAGCTCCTCGACTTCAGGCGCACCGGCGCTTTTGCCTTCGGCACGAAGCTGCATGAAGCGGCTGACAATGCCTTTCATCGGCTTGTTGATCACGACGATCACGCCCGCGCCCGCCTCGCCGATCACTTCCATCGACCGCGACAGCAGGCCGGCGCGCTCATTCTCCTCGCCGAACACATCGACGAACATCGACATGGTGTGCATGCGGACGAGCGTGGGCTTGGCGGGATCGACCTTGCCCTTTTGCAACGCGATCAGCTCGTCGCCGGTGACCTTGTTGACGAAGGTGAGCGCCTTCCAGTCGCCGCCCCAGCGGCTGTGAAAGTTCATCTCCGCACGCTTCTCGACCAAGTGGTCGTGGCGGCGGCGATAGGCGATCAGGTCGCGGATCGTGCCGATCTTCAGATTGTGCAGCTGGGCAAAAGCGACGAGATCGTCGAGACGCGCCATGGTGCCGTCATCTTTCATGATCTCGCAGATCACGCCGGAAGGGTTCAGCCCCGCCAGCCGCGACACGTCGACGGCCGCTTCGGTATGCCCGGCGCGCACCAGCACGCCGCCGTCTCGCGCAACGAGGGGGAACACATGGCCGGGCGTGACGATGTGCTCCGGGCCCTTGGACGCGTCGATCGCAACCGCGATGGTGCGCGCCCGGTCGGCAGCGGAGATACCGGTGGTGACGCCGTCCCGCGCCTCGATCGACACGGTGAAGGCGGTCTCGTGCCGCGTGCCGTTGTTGCGGCTCATCAGCCCCAGGCCGAGCTGATCGACGCGGGCCTTCGACAGAGCAAGGCAGATCAGGCCGCGGCCGTGCTTCGCCATGAAGTTGATTGCGTCGGGCGTCGCCATTTGCGCGGGGATGACGAGATCGCCTTCATTCTCCCGATCCTCGTCATCGACCAGGATGAACATGCGGCCGTTGCGCGCCTCGTCGATAATCTCTTCGGGCGCTGACAAATAGGCGTGCCTGAGGCGGCTGACTTCAGCGTTTGCCACGATAATATTCCATTCGCTGGAGGTAGCGGGCGAGAACGTCGATCTCGATGTTGACGACCTGGCCCTGCTGCAACGCGCCGAGCGTCGTCACCGCCTGAGTGTGCGGGATCAGGTTGATCGAGAAATGGGTGCTGCCGTCCGGCTGATCGGCGACCTCGTTGACCGTCAGCGACACCCCATCGACCGTAACCGACCCCTTGGGTGCGATGAACGGCGCGAGTTCCGAGGGCACGCGGAATTCGATGCGCTGCGAGTCGCCTTCCGGGCGGATGCCGACCGCTTCCGCCACGCCATCGACATGGCCAGTGACGATATGTCCGCCGAGTTCGTCACCCAACTTCATGGCGCGTTCGAGGTTGAGCTTTCGGCCTGCTGTCCATTGGCCTTGCGCCGTGCGGCTGACCGTCTCGCCCGAGATATCGACGGCGAACCAGCCGGGGCCCTTGTCCACGACCGTCAAGCAGACACCCGAACAGGCTATGGAGGCGCCGAGATCGATTGTGTCCGTGTCGTAGGCCGTGCGCACCACCGCGCGCGTGTCGCCACGCTGCTCGACGGACTCGATCGTCCCGACGTCTGTGATGATCCCGGTGAACATATGTCAGCGCTGTCGCAGGTAGACCTCAAGCCAGTCGCTGCCAAGCATCCGCGCGTCCGTGAGTTTCCACCGCCCGTGTGCATCGGCGAGGCTGCTGAGGCCGATGTCGCCGAGCGAAGCCTTGCCGGCGCCGATCAGGATTGGCGCGCGGTAGAGGAGGAGGCGGTCGATCAGGTCGCCGCGGAGGAAGGCGGCGGCGGCCTGCGCTCCGCCTTCGACAAGGAGGTGGTCGCAGGGGAGGGCGGAGATTTGGTCCGGCGACTGCAGCCAAACTTCGTCATTCCCGCGAAAGCGGGAGTCCAGTCCTTCTTCTACGACTCCTGGGTCCCCGCTTTCGCGGGGATGACGAGACAAGACAATGCGGCTCGGCGACCGCTCCTGCAGCCTCTCGAGTCGCACATCCAGCTTGGGCTGATCGATCTCCCAAGTGCCGCGACCGACCAGGATTGCCTCATGCCGGCTTCGCTCCAGATGGGCATGTGCCCTTGCCGCTTCGCCCGTGATCCAACGGCTGGTCCCATCCGCGAGCGCAATGCAGCCGTCGAGCGATGTGGCGAGCTTCAGCGTGACCGAGGGACGCCCAAGCTCTTGACGCGCAAGGAAGCCCGGCGCGGTGCGGCGGGCATCATCCTCCCGAACGCCGGTCAGCGCTTCCAATCCGGCAGCATTCAGCCGCGCAAACCCGCCGCCCGCGGTCCGTGGATCGGGATCGGTCATGGAGGCGACGACGCGGCTCACTCCCGCTGCGACGATCAGATCGGCACAGGCCGGGCCGCGTTCGCTTACATGCGCGCAGGGCTCGAGCGTAACATAGAGCGTTGCGCCGCTCGCCCTGTCACCGGCCTGCGCCAAGGCCATTGCCTCGGCATGCGGGCGACCGCCTGGCTGGGTCCAGCCGCGGCCGACCACGCGTCCATCCTTGACGACGACGCAACCGACATTGGGATTGGGCGTGGTCCGCCCGCGGCCGCGCCCGGCGAGCGCCAGCGCGGCGCCCATCCAGCGCGCGTCGTCGCTCAGAAGCCCCACCGGGTCAGCGCATCGTCGATCTTCTTGAGCGCGCGCTTATTCTCGTCGCGGCGCTTCTGTTCCGCCGCCTCGCGCGCCGCACGATTTTTCGCGTCCGCTTTCTGTGCGGCGACGATCTCCGCATCGGTGCGGTTCAATGGCCAGCTTTCGACATATTGCACGTCCCGCTTCCACGGTTTCTCGAGATCGCCGGAGTCGAGATAGAAGCCGGTGATCAGCGTGACGGTGATGAAGACCGAAAGAAAGGCGAAGATCACTTCATGCTTCTGCCGCGTGGCCAGAAAGCTGCGCAGATCCTTCAGGCCGATAAGCGGATTGTAGCGGCGGAAGCGGGACATGGGCGGAAGATAGGGGCGTCACGCCCCGCTTGCCAGTCTCAGGACCTGATCTCGAACCTGACCGTCATCTGCTTCCAGCTTTCGACCGCCAGACCGTCGCGGGTCGCGGGCCTGAAGCGCCACTTCCGCAAGGCCTGCCGTTCCGTCGCATCGGCGAAGAGCGGATCGTCGGCGGAGATGATCGCCACCTGCTTCACCCGTCCGTCGGCGCCGATCAGCACCCGCACCACGGCCTTGCCCTCGACGCCGGTGCGCAGCAGCTGTGGCGGATAGGGCGGCTGGAAGTCGCGCATGGCGCTCGGCACCGGCACGGCGTCGACCATGACGGGATTTGGCGCCGGGGTAGGCGTCGGCTCCACGCGCGGCTGGATCACCGTCTCACCGGTGCCCGTCCCGCCGAGGGGCGGCAGCGAAGGCGTGCTGTCGATCAACGGGCGCTCGCCGGCAGGCTGGCTCGGGACCTGCCGAGGCGGGACGAAGGGCGCGGGCTCAGGCTGCTTCGTCTCCGGTTGCGTGTCCTTGGCCGGTTCGGGCGGGGGCGGCTCGGTGATCGGGATCAGCGGAATCGCGCCGGGCGGGATAACCACCACGCCGGTCTTTGCCAGCATCAGCGCCGTCACCGCGCCGAGATTGATCGCGATCGCCGCCGCCATCGCGACCGGATGACGCTGGCGCTGATTCAGAAATCCATCTGCAGTCATGACACCACACTCCTGTGACTCGGCCTCTGCGAACCGTGAGGAGATAATGTTACAACATCACATTATTGGCAAGCGACTTGTGGAGCGGCTTTGCTTCAAGCAGGAACGGCCAAGATGACTCATCCCGAACAGCAATATCTGGACGCCATGCGCGGCGCTTGGGCTGACGGCCATGAGCGCGTCGATCGCACCGGCGTCGGCACGCGGTCGCTGTTCGGCGTGACGATGCGGTTCGACCTGTCGGACGGCACCGTGCCGTTGCTGACCACCAAGCGCATCTTCTGGAAATCGGCGGTGAAGGAGCTGATCTGGTTCCTCTCCGGCGACACCAACATCCGCCCGCTTGTCGAACAGGGCGTGCATATCTGGACCGACTGGCCGCTCGACCGCTTTCGCCGGGAGACCGGGGAGGCGATCGACCGCGACGCTTTCGAGGCCCGCATCATCGAGGACGCGGCTTTCGCGGCGGAATGGGGCGATCTCGGCCCGGTTTATGGCAAGCAATGGGTGAGCTGGCCCGATGGGAAAGGCGGCACGATCAACCAGATCGAGAGGCTGGTGCACGGGCTGAAGCACAATCCAGCCTCGCGTCGCCACATCTTCACCGGCTGGAACGTGGCGGAGCTCGACCGCATGGCACTGCCACCCTGTCACATGACCTATCAATATCATGTCGCTGACGGCCGCCTTTCCGGCATCCTCTACCAGCGCAGCTGCGACCTGGGCCTGGGCTTCGGCTTCAACATCTTCGAGGCGTCGCTGCTGCTCCGCTGGCTGGCGCAGCAATGCGATCTGGAACCCGGCGAGATCGTCTGGATGGGCGCCGACGTGCACGTGTATCTGAACCATGAGCATTTGGTCGCGGAGCAGACCTCCCGCGAACCCCGGCCCTTTCCCAAGCTCGAGCTGCTGCGGCGGCCGGAGTCGATCTTCGGCTACAAGCTCGAGGATGTGGAGATCACCGGCTACGATCCGCACCCGCACATTGCGGCACCGGTAGCGGTGTGAAGCCGGAAATCATCTTCGTCATCGCGCGCGCCGAAAATGGCGTGATCGGTAGGGACGGTGCGCTGCCCTGGCGCATTCCGGAGGACCTGAAGCGGTTCAAGGCGCTGACCATTGGCGCGCCGATGATCATGGGGCGCAAGACGTTCGACAGCCTGCCCAGGCTATTGCCAAGTCGCCGTCACATCGTGCTGACGCGAGGCGCCTGGCAGGCCGAGGGAGCCGAAGTGGCGGGCAGCGTCGAGCAGGCCTTGGCTTTGGTGCAGGGTCCACGTGTGTCGATCGTCGGAGGGGCCGAAATCTACCGGCTGTTCGAACCGGTGGCAGACCGTATCGAGCTGACCGAAGTGCATGGCAGTCCTGAAGGCGATACATTCGTGCCGGCTTTCACCGGCTGGCGGGAAGCGGCGCGGGAGGATCATGAAGGATATAGCTTTGTCACGCTCGTCCGCTGAGCTGATAGCGCAGCCTTTCACGGACCATTCGGAGCTGTTCCGCGCACTCGCCGCCGAGCAGCCGGACAAGCTCGCGATTGCCGATGAGGAGCGGTCGATCAGTTGGGGCGAGCTCGACGCGCTGGTTGAGCGGATCGCGGCGCGGCTGCAGGCGGAAGGCGTCGGCAAGAGCAATGCGGTGGCGATCGTCGGGCTGAATTCGATTGCCTACGGCGCGGTGTTCCTGGCGGCGATCCGGACCGGGGCAGCAGCGGCGCCGCTGACCACCTCCGCCTCGTCCGACGCGCTCACCGCCATGCTCCGGGACAGCGGCTCGCGGCATTTGTTCGCCGATCCGGCAATCGAGATGGAACTACCGGCCGGAGTTGAACGGATTTCCCTGCACGCCCTCGACGATTGGCTGCCGCCCGAGAGCACGCGCGCCACGCCGGTGGAGGTCGGCCCCGAAGACCCGTTCAACATTATCTATTCGTCCGGCACGACGGGCACGCCCAAGGGCATCGTCCAGTCTCACCAGATGCGCTGGAACTACCTCGCGCGCGCCGGTGTGTATGACCGGAGCGCGGTGACCCTGCTGTCGACGCCGCTCTATTCGAACACGACTCTGGTCAGCTTCCTGCCGTGCCTGGGGTTCGGCGGCAGCGTCGTGCTGATGAAGAAGTTCGACCCGATCGGCTTTCTGGAGCTGTCCGAACGGTACCGCGTCACCCACACCATGCTGGTTCCGGCCCAGTATCGCCGGCTGATGGCGCTACCCGAGTTCGATCGCTTCGACCTCAGCAGCTACCGCCTGAAATTCTGCACCAGCGCGCCCTTCGCGCCGGAGCTGAAGCGCGACATCCTGAACCGCTGGCCGGGCGGGCTGATCGAGTTTTACGGGATGACCGAAGGCGGCGCCTCCTGCGTGCTGGTCGCCCACGAGTTTCCGGACAAGCTCCACACCGTCGGTCGGGTCGCGCCGAACAGCGAGATGAAGCTGATCGACGAAGAAGGGAACGAAGTGCCCCCGGGGGGCGTCGGAGAAGTGGTCGGTCGCGGACCGATGATGATGAGCGGCTATAAGGGACGCGAGGACGCCACCCGCGCCACCGAGTGGTTCGATCAGGACGGGCGGCGCTTCATCCGCCACGGCGATGTCGGCCGCTTCGACGAGGACGGGTTCCTGATCCTGATGGACCGCACCAAGGACATGATCATCTCGGGCGGGTTCAACATCTACCCCTCGGACCTCGAGGCGGTGCTTGCCGCCCAGCCGGGCGTGGTCGAGGCGGCGGTCGTCGGCGTGCCGCATCCGGATTGGGGCGAGACCCCAGTCGGGTTTGTCGTGCTGGCGGAAGGCGCCGATCGCGATGCGGTGCTCGCCGGGGCGAACGCAAAGCTGGGCAAGACGCAGCGCCTGTCGGCGCTGCACATCGTCGACCAGCTGCCCCGCAGCGCGATCGACAAGGTGCTCAAGCGAGAGCTGCGCGAGCGCCTCGCCGCCCGCTGATGCGGCGCCGAGCCGCTGCACCGGCAAGGCCGAAGCCGCCGATCATCAGTGCCCAGCTCGCCGGCTCCGGCACGGCTGCGGGAGCACCGAGCGTGATGCGTACGAAGCCGCTGCCCGCGCCCGTCGTGTTGGCGAATGACAGGCGGAAAATGCCATCGTCCTGGATCACCGCCCGCTGCTGTCCAAACGGATCGGACGGGATGCCGAAGACGAACTGGCTGGTGAACCCGGCGATCAGGTTCGGAGTCGCGGGTCTGTCGTCGAAGTCGAGCCCTTCAATCGTGTAGCGGATGTCCCCGATCGAGAAGTTCGAAAAGGCGTCGAACAGGATGTCGTTCTCGCCGATGTCGATGGCGAAGAAGTTGTCGCTATACTCGATCCCCGAGCCGACATTCGCCATAACCGTCTTGAAGACGGTGTGGCCCTGAACCCGCTTGACGACGACCGCGTCGCCGGTCAGCGCGGCCGAGGCGGGCGCCGCCGCGCCGAATAGCGCCGCGAGCACCGCAAGCTTGACTGATTTCATCTGTCACTCCCTTATCTTCTGGTGGCGCAGATCCTGGCCTGCGCTGGTGGGAGCTGCGTTAGGCAGGATCGTTTCGGCCCGACATACGGGCATCTACCTAGGCTCGAAGGGGGCAGCGGATGAGCAGTGACGCGGCATTCACGGGCTCGATCCCGGGTTTGTACGACCGGTGCCTGGGGCCCCTGCTGTTCGAGCCATATGCGCTCGACATGGCGGAAAGAGTGGCCGGGCTGCGGCCGGGACGCATTCTCGAGACGGCAGCGGGTACCGGGATCGTCACCGCGGCGCTGGCTGCGGCTTTGCCGGACGCGGAGATCGTCGCGACCGACCTCAATCAAGCGATGCTCGACGTGGCGGCGGAGCGGGTGCGCTCGCCACGCGTCTCGTTTCGCGCCGCCGATGCGCAGCAGCTGCCGTACGAGGACGATGCCTTCGACGCGCTGGTCTGCCAATTCGGCTTCATGTTCTTTCCCGACCGCGCCGCCGGATATGGCGAGGCGCGCCGGGTGCTGAGGCCTGGCGGCGCCTTGCTGTTCAACGTCTGGGACTCGCTCGCGCAGAACCCAATTCCGGAGCGGGTCGAGGTGGCGGTGGCGGCGCTGTTCCCGGGCGATCCGCCCTCCTTCCTGGCCAGGGTTCCGTTCGGATATGCCGATGTGGCGCGGATCACGGACGAGCTGCGGAACGCCGGCTTTGGCGATGTGCGCGTGGAGACGGTGACCAGGCGTAGCCGCGGCATCCCGTCACAGGCGGCCGAAGGGCTGTGCCTGGGCAGTCCCCTCCGCGCCGAGATCGAGGCGCGGGACCCGGCCAGGCTCGGCGGGGCGGTGGCCGCCGCGACCGCTGCCTTGGCCGAGCTGGACGATCCGCTCGACCAGCCGATGGCGGCGCATGTGTTTGTCGCAACGGTCTGATCGGCGCTTCATTCCTGAGGACCGAAGCCCTAGCTAGGGGCATGGCCGAGTCCTCTTCCGAGTTCGTCGCGCGGATCGGCCAGGGCGTGGCGTCGATCGACGCCGGCGACTGGGATGCCTGCGCCGGCACTGCCAACCCGTTCGTCAGCCATGCCTTTCTGGCTGCTCTGGAAGAATCGGGCTCGGCCACGGCAAGGACCGGCTGGCAGCCCCTGCCGATCATCGTCGATGGGCCGGACGGTCGACCGGCCGCGATCGCGCCGGCCTATGCGAAGAGCCACAGCCAGGGCGAATATGTGTTCGATCATGCCTGGGCCGACGCGTACGAGCGAGCGGGCGGACGCTATTACCCGAAGCTGCAAGTTGCCGTTCCCTTCTCTCCTGTGCCGGGACCTCGGCTGCTGCTGCGGGACGAAAGCGCCGCGCCCCAGCTGATTGCCGCCATCGAGGCAGTGACAGTGCAGAGCGGTTTGTCTTCCGCTCACGCCACCTTCATCGCGCCCGATCAGGTGCCGCTGTTCGAAGCGGCCGGGTGGTTGATCCGCACCGACAGCCAATTTCATTGGCAGAACCGGGGCTATGGCAGCTTCGACGACTTTCTGGCCGACCTCTCCTCGCGCAAGCGCAAGGCGATCCGCAAGGAGCGGGCCGCGGCGGTGGAGGGGCTGGAAATCCACCACCTGTCCGGTCCGGAGCTGACCGAGGAGCTGTGGGACGCCTTCTGGATTTTCTATCAGGATACCGGCTCCCGCAAATGGGGCCGGCCCTATCTGAAGCGTCGTTTCTTCTCCCTGCTCGGAGAGCGGATGGCGAACCGGACGCTGCTGATCCTGGCGCTACGCGACGGCAAGCCCATCGCAGGCGCGCTGAACCTGATCGGAGAAGACACGCTCTATGGCCGTTATTGGGGTGCGACCGAGGAAGTGCCCTTCCTTCACTTTGAGCTCTGTTATTATCAGGCGATCGACGCGGCCATCGCGCGGGGGCTGAAGACGGTAGAGGCGGGGGCGCAAGGATCGCACAAGCTCGCCCGCGGCTATGTGCCCGTGCCGACCTGGTCGGCACACTACATCCCCGATCCGGGCTTCCGCGCCGCCATCGCCGACTATCTCGAGCGCGAACGAATGGCCGTGGCGCGCGAGGTCGAGTTCCTGAGCGAGATGGCGCCGTTCAAGCGAGGCGGAGGCGGATGAGCATGGCGAACGAAGGGGAAGGGGTTACGGGCAGCTGCCATTGCGGCGCGGTGCGGATCAAAGTGCCGAACCCGCCCGAATGGGTGGCGAGCTGTAATTGCTCACTCTGCACCAAGCTCGCCTGGCTCGTGGCCTATTATCCCGACGATGCGGTGACCGTGTCCGGTGAGACCGTGCCTTACATTTGGGGCGACCGGATGATCGGCATCCACCATTGCCCCATCTGCGGCTGCGGCACCCACTGGAAGACTTTGGGCGAGGATTTCGGTCGCATGGGTGTGCATGCCCGACTGCTCGACGGCTTCGATCCGGCCAAGGTGGAAGTGCGGCTGTTCGACGGCCGCTAATTCATGATCTTGCTGTCGTTGGTCTTGGCCCAGTTGGCCTCGCCGATCACATAGGCGCGAACCGCTTCGGCGCCGGCCTCGTCCATCACCGGCTTGAAACTGACCATGCCGCGTTCGTGCAGCACACCGTCGATCACCACGCCCTTCCATGTCGCCGCGTCTGCGAGCACGGGCGAGTAGCGCAGGTCAGGCGTCACCCCGCCGCTCACCGCATTGGAGCCGTGGCAGACGGAGCAATAGCGGCCGAACAGCGCCTTACCTTGCGCCACCTTCGCCGCGGGTGCCGTCGCTGGCGGCGGATCGAGCGCTAGCACGGTCGAGGCGGGCACCGCCGGTAGCCGCCCGTTACCGCCCAGCTTCAGCACGATCAGGCGCGGGATGCTCGGCAGTTTCTTGGCTGGGAGCCCCGCATAGCCAGAGGTCAGGTCCCAAGCGCCGCCGCGGCTGGTCGTGACGGCGACATATTGCACGCCCTTGATCGAATAGCTTGACGCAGCCGCCATAACGCCGGACTGGACTGGGAGCGCCCAGAGCTGCTTGCCTGTGTCGGCCGCATAGGCGCGGAACTCGCCCAACGCCGTGCCCTGGAAGACTAGGTTGCCTGCCGTCGCGAGCGTGCCGCCATTCCAGGGGGTCGGATATTCGACCCGCCACCGCGCCTTGCGAGCGGCCGGGTCCCAGGCGACCAGCGAGCCCTTGGTCGCGGCGATCGCCGCCTTGATGAAGCCAGGATCAGGCGGCAGCGCGCCTTCGCCCATGTTGGCGGCGACGTTGAAGCCGAGCGCGCGCCGCTGGGCATCCTCCGCCACCAGCGGCGGAATGAAGCCGAAGCCAATATCGTTGACCGGCAGGTAGACGAGGCCGGTCAGCGGCGAATAGCTCATCGGCTGCCAGCTATGCGCGCCGATCGGAGCCGGCGCGCCGATCCAGGGCTTCCCGGTCTTGTAGAATCGCGCTTCCGGGTTCTCGATCGGGCGCCAGCTGGTGGGATCGTAGCCGGTCGCCCAGTTCACGGCAGTGAACATGTCGGCGGAAAGCGGCTTGCCCGTGGCGCGGTCGATGACAAAGAAAAAGCCGTTCTTCGGCGCGTGGTACAGCACCTTGCGCCCGTTCATGTCGGCCAGGATGATCGGTTGGGTGGCGGTATAGTCCCAAGTCTCGCCGGGGGTCTCCTGATAGTGCCATTTGTAGGCGCCCGTGTTCGGATCGACGGCCACGACCGACGAGAGGAACCAATTGTCACCCTCGCCGCCGCTGCGCACGCCATGGTTCCAGGGCGACCCGTTGCCGACGCCCAGGTACAGCTGGTCGAGTTCGGGATCATAGACGATCGCATCCCAAACGGTGCCGCCGCCGCCCGCCTGTTTCCACTGGCCGTCATTCCACGTCGCCGCCGCCTTGGCGAGAATCGGGTCGGAGGCCTCGCCGTCCGCTTTCCCGTCCGGGTTGGGTACGGTGTAGAAGCGCCAGCGCTTGCTTCCGGTCGCGGCGTCATAGGCGGTGACATAGCCGCGCACGCCGAACTCGGCGCCGCCATTGCCGATAATGACCATGTCCTTCACGACACGCGGCGCGCCGGTGATCGTGTAGGGCTTGGAGGTGTCGGTAGTCTGGACCTGCCACAGCTGCTTGCCGGTCGCGGCATCCAGGGCAATCAGACGGCCATCGAGTGCGCCGAGATAGAGCTTGCCCTTCCACACCGCGACGCCGCGATTGACCACGTCGCAGCAGCTGTGCGCGCCCTTCAGACCGTCGATCTTCGGGTCGAAGGTCCAGAGCGGCTTGCCGCTGGTCGCGTCGAAAGCGAAGACTTTCGACCAGGGACCGGTCACGTAAAGCACGCCGTCGACCACCACCGGCGTCGCCTCCAGGCCGCGCGCATCGGGCAGGTCGGCAAACCAGGCGATGCCGAGTTGATTGACGTTGCCGGCGTGGATCTGGGTGAGCGGACTGAAGCGCTGCTCACGATAATTGCGGCCGATCGCAGGCCAGTCGGTGCCGTCGCCGCCTTTGGTCAGATAGGCGCCATCGACCTTCTCGCCCGTCTTTGCATAGGCCGCAGCGCCCAACACCAAAGCCGCCGCTACAATCGCCCGCATGACCGTCTCCGCATTCTTATTCTGCGGGTCAGTGTGCGACAGCCGGTTGCGTTTTGCTACGGCATTTAGGAGGCGGCTTCATGCGCATCGTGCCGCCCATCTTTCTGTATCTGCTGGCGATCGTCTGGGCCCTCTTGCTGCCCCTGTCTTGCGGAGGCGGGGTGGGCATGGCCGTGCAGGCCGCAGGTTATGCCGCGATGACGCCGCTGATCGGACGCGCCTCGACGGTTCTGAACTTGCGCCTGCCCTGGCCCGCATTGCCCCTGGCGCACCTACCGGTCGGTCTGCTGCTCGCCGCCGGAGCCGCCGCGATCACGATCGCCGGCCATGGGCTCGTCGGAACGGGCTGCGGAGGCGATGCGCTGCTGATGCCAGTAGTCAGGCGGGCGCTTGCCCTCTACGCGGCGGCGGCGCTCCTTCTGTTCCTGATCGAAAGCCGCCGTCAGGCGTAGGGCGGTTTGTCTAGGCCAGCCGAGCTCTTTGTAAAGATCTCGCAGCCGGTCTCGGTGATGCCCACCGAGTGCTCGAACTGGGCGGACAGCGAACGGTCGCGGGTCACGGCGGTCCAGCCGTCTTCGAGCACCTTACAGTCCGGCCGGCCGATATTGATCATCGGCTCGATGGTGAAGAACATGCCCGGCTTCAGCTCCGGACCGGTGCCGGGACGCCCGGCATGCACAACCTCGGGCGCGTCGTGGAATAGGCGGCCAAGACCGTGGCCGCAGAAATCGCGCACCACGCCATAACGGTGCTTCTCGGCGAACGACTGGATGGCATGGGCGATGTCGCCCATCCGGTTGCCGGGCTTGGCCTGCTCGATGCCCCGCATCATCGCTTCATAGGTGACGTCGACCAGCCGCTTCGCCTTCACGCCGACATCGCCGATCAAATACATGCGGCTGGTGTCGCCGTGCCAACCGTCGAGCAGGGGCGTGACGTCGACATTGACGATGTCGCCGTCCTTGAGAGTCCGGTCCGACGGGATGCCGTGGCAAACGACATGGTTGATCGAGATACAGCTGGAATGCGTATAGCCGCGGTAGCCGAGCGTCGCCGGCACGGCGCCGGCACGCAGCATATGCGCGCGCACCATCGCGTCGATCGCCTGCGTCTCGACGCCGGGCACCATGTGCGGCACGATCGCGTCAAGGATTTCGGCGGCGAGCCGGCCCGCTCTCCTCATGCCCTCGAACCCCTCGGGCCCGTGCAGCTTGATCGCGTTGGTGCGCGTGGAGGCAGAATCGGCGTCGATATAGCTGGTCATCGCCGCCGATATAGTCGCGTCGGGCATCCGAACCAACTCCGGTCATCATGTCGAAACGGACGCATTTTTCTGGTGCGTTTGGGGAATCGGAAGCTATGGTGCTCCTGATCCGCTTAACCCCCCGCGGGTCGCGAAGGGAGTTCAGATTATGAAGCGTAGCTTGATCGCACTTGCTGCCGCGCTCAGCATGGCCGCTGCTCCGGCAGTTGCTCAGACCAGCGCATCCAAATTGTCACTGGCGAGCGCCGCGCGCACCTCGGCCCAGGTCGAAGGCAACCAGCTCGAGGGCAACCTGCTGCTGATCGGCCTCGCCGCCGCCGCGGTTATTGCACTGGCCGTGTTCGTCGTGTTCGACGACGACGATTCCGAAAGCGCCTGAGCGGCAGCTATCGAATGAGAAGGGCGCCGGCAGCGATGTCGGCGCCCTTTTTCTTTTTCGGAAGCATACCGGCGGTGCGGTTTTTTGCCGGAAGGAACGACGCCACGTTAGGCGGCGCCATCCCTTGAACGGCCACTAAGCGGCTGGAACATCTCGATAACTGCTCGGTGAAGGGGAAACCGACCGCGCACTCGCTAGAAGCGATCGTCTGCCCTGTCCTATCCGCTTCCTTCACAAGATTGGGGGACAGTGATGTTGAGACCAGTGGTTTTCCGATCGGCAATGGCCGCGGCGGCGCTTGCATGCGCGGCGACTGTGGCGGCCGCCGTACCGAACCAGCGTGAGTGGAACAGCGCCAAGCAGGCGGAGACGCTCGCTAACGGTGTCACGCTGCGCTTCGTCGAAGCGGGGACAGCTGACGGGCCTCCTTTGCTGCTGATCCACGGCTTCACCGACACCAGCCGCAGCTGGTCGACGCTCGCGCCGCTGCTGAGCCGATACAGGCTGATCATCCCCGATCTGCGTGGGCATGGTGGCTCGGACAAGCCAGAATGCTGCTATGCGATTGGCAATCTCGCCTATGACCTGAAGCTGCTGCTCGACTCCAGGAAGATCGAGCGCGTGCACGTGGTCGGACATTCGCTCGGCAGCATCGTCGCGCAGCGATTGGCAGCCGATCATCCGGAGCGCGTGCAGGGGCTGGTGCTGATAGGATCGACGAGTCTGCCGGCGGTATCGCGTGGCGACTGGCTGTGGACCAACATCATGGCGCTCCGCGACCCGATCGACCCTAAGAGTCCCTTCATTTCCGAGTGGATCAGCGTTGCCACGCCCGCCGATCCTGACCTGCTGGCGGCAGTGCGCCCCGAGACCGTCGCGACGCCGATCAACGTCTGGCGGAGCATCGCCCCCGAGCTCGCCATGTCGTCGACTGGCCGGCTCGCCGGGGAAATCAAGGCGCCCACCTTGATCCTGTGGGGCGACAAGGATTCGGCTTTTGGACCGGGTGCCCAGGAGGAGTTACGCAGAGTGCTGCCGCAGGCCCGCTTCACCGCTTTTGCGGGGCAGGGTCATAATCTGCACTGGGAGCGGCCGGACGCAGTCGCCGCGGCAATCACCGCCTTCCTGCGGTGAAGCGGCTTGCGCGGGACCGCAGCCGGGCTAAGGCCGGGCCATGGTTGCCGAACGCATCTGGACCGCGGGGCTTGTCATCATCGGGGACGAGATCCTGTCCGGACGGACCCAGGACAAGAATATCGCGCAGATCGCCCTGTGGCTGAACCTTCAGGGCATCAGGCTCGCCGAAGTGCGGGTCGTCGGCGACTCGGAGGACGCGATCGTCGAGGCAGTGAACGCGCTGCGCTCCCGCAACGACTATCTGTTCACCACCGGCGGCATCGGCCCGACTCATGACGATATCACGGTGGACGCCATCTCAAAGGCGATCGGCGTCCCGGTGGTCGTGCACCCGCGCGCGCGTCAGATGCTCGAGCGCTATTATGAGAGCCGCGGAGGTGTGACCGAGGCGCGGCTGCGCATGGCGCGCGTGCCGGAAGGTGCCGACCTGATCGAGAACCGTATGTCTGGCGCGCCGGGCATACGCTGGCGCAACATCTTCATCATGGCAGGCGTACCGCACATCACGGCGATGATGCTCGATGCGATGGCGGGCACGCTTGAGGGTGGTCAACCACTCCTGTCGGAAACGATCGGCTGCTGGGTGGCGGAAAGCGAGGTGGCCGACCTGCTGCGCGCGACCGAAAAGGCACATGAGGGCTGCCAGATCGGCAGCTACCCATTCTTCCGCGAAGGGAAGGTGGGCGCCAACTTCGTCGTCCGCTCGACTGACCGTGAGGCGCTTGCCGCTTGCCTGGCTGACCTGCGCGCGCGGCTGATCGAGGCGGGACGGGCGCCGATCGACGGCGGCATCTGACCGGTCATGGCGCGCTTTCTGCTGGGTTGGGAGCTGGGGGCAGGCCGTGGCCATCTCGTCCGCATGGCCTCACTTGCACGGCGGCTGCGGGCGGAAGGGCACGATGTTATCGTGGCCAGCCAGCGGTTGGCGGGAGGGGTTGAATTTCCTTCCGGCACGCAGCATCGGCAGGCGCCGCTCTGGCCGCGCCTGCTCGCCAATGTAGGCGCGCTGGGCGGGCCGCTGCCCAACACCATGGGCGATATCCTTTTTCGCCTCGGCCTTCACGACCCTGCGACCCTTCCAGCGCTGATCGATGCTTGGGAGGGGATCATTGCGGCGGCCCGGCCGCATGCGATCGCCGCAGACTTCGCACCTGCCCTCTTGTGCGCCGCCCGTGGTCGCGTGCCGACTTTGGTCGCCGGGCACGCGTTCGACACGGCGCCCGCCCAAATGGAGCGCTTTCCGAGCCTCACCGGAAAGCCGGCTGCCTATCCCGAAGCCGAGGTGCTCGACCAGGTGAACACCGGCTTGGCCGCGGCAGGCCGACCGACCTTGAGTGCACTGCCCGCCATCTTCGCCACGGACAGGCTTCTCGCCGGCACGTTCACCGAACTCGACCCCTACGCCGCATGGCGCAGGGATCCCGTCGTCGCGCCCTCCGTATCTCACCCGCTCGGCGAAGCAGGTGAAGGAGAGGAGATATTCCTCTATGCCAATGGCGATCTGCTGCGGACCGGCGCTCTGTGGGACGGCCTGGTACGCTCGGCGCTGCCGGTCCGGGTCTATGCCCAGGGTGCGTCTGTAGGGCAGAAAGCGGAACTGGCGAAGCTAGGCTTCATCGTCGAGCCCGGCCCCGTCCCGTTCGCTCGCATCGCGGAGCGGTCGCGGCTGGTCATGACCTATGGCGGTGTCGGCTTTGTCAGCAGTGCCTTGGCTGCAGGCCTTCCGGTCGTCGTCGTGCATTACGATCTGGAGAAGGCGCTGACGGGCCAGGCGATCACCCGGATGCAGCTTGGCGGGCATGTCCATGCGGGCGGCATCCAGCCGGAGGCGTTCGCGACGTCGCTCCGCCAGCTCTACCACAATGACAGCTTTCAGCGGCGCGCACGCGAGCTGGCGCCAGGCTTTCGGGAGCGGCTGGCGCCCGAGCAGGAGGATCTGGCGGCCGCCGCGCTGCTAGAGCTGGCTGGCGCGGGGTAGCCGCCGCAGCGTCGCTAGCGCGACAAGGCCGAAGGCCGCGGCGACGATGAACGCCGCGCCGGGAAAGCGCAGCGCGGCGTCGTCGCGGGTGAACTCGGCCATGACGCCGGTCAGCGGCAGCGGCGCGACGATGGCGCCCAATCCCAGGCACATGCTGGCAATTCCCTGCACTTCGCCCTGCGTGTCTGCCGTGGCGCGACGCGACATCATCGCCATCAGACTCGGCTGAACCAGCGACTGGATCGCGATCAGCGGCATGATCGCATAGGCTTGCCAGGTCTCGGTCGCGAAAGCGTAGAGGAGAAAGCCTGCAATGGCGCCGATCAGGCCGATCGTGGCCGCATCGCGCTCGCCGAACCTTTTCACGGCGGGGCCGGTCAGGAGCATCTGGCTGAATGCGATGACGACGCCGACGGCGGCGAGACTGGCGCCGATCATGCCGCTGGACCAGCCGAACTGGGCAATGCCGTAAAAGGCCCAGGTGAGCGGATAGACGAGGCTGGCAATCTGCCAGAGCGTCAGGATGGCGGCCACGGACATTAGGCCTGAGGCCCTGCGCGCGGCGGCGAGAGCCCCCAGCGGGTTGGCGCGGCGCCAGTCGAACGGCCGCCGATGCTCGCGCGCCAGGCTCTCCGGGAACACCAACAGACCATAGAGGAAGTTGACCGCTGCCAGGCCGGACGCGGCGTAGAACGGCGCGCGGTCGCCCAGTTCTCCGAGCAGGCCGCCAAGCGCTGGGCCGAGTACGAAGCCGACGCCGAACGCGGCACTGACATAGCCGAAAGTGCGGGCGCGCTGCTCCGGGGGCGTCATGTCGGCGATCGCGGCTTGAGCAGGGGCATAGCTGCCGCCGAACGCGCCTGACAGCACCCGGCCGAGGAAGATCAGCGGCAGGGTGTACGCCACCGCCAGCAGCAGATAGTCGAAGGCGAGGCCGGCGAGCGCGATCAGCAGCACGGGGCGGCGGCCGACCCGGTCGGAAAGATTGCCGAGGATCGGCGCCGTCAAGAACGCCGCAAGGGAGATGGCGAGTCCCATCCAGGCGCCGATCTCGATCGCGTCGGCGAGTTCGATGTGGCCCACGCTCATCAGCAGCTGCGGCAGCACCGGAATGATCAGGCCGAAGCCAATCGAGTCGATGAAGATGGTCGCCAGCACGAACATCAGCGGTCGCGTTCTCGGCACTCGTCCCTCCCGTCCGCGCGAGCACCGGCGCCGGTGCCTCTTGCCCAAAGCGCTCGGCCGGGACAAGCCGGAGCGAGGAGGATCCGATGGGCAGATTGACGGGCAAGCGGGCGGTGATCACCGGAGCGGCGAACGGGATCGGACGCGCAATTGCCGAGCGGTTTGCCGCGGAAGGCGCCTCGCTGCTGTTGGCCGACATCGCTGCCGCGGAGCTGGAGGCGCTAACGCGGCGGCTCGGTCAGTGCTGCGTGACCGCCGACGTTTCAACCTCCTCGGGGCTGGACGCGATCTTCGATGCCGTCGAGCGGGAGTGGGGCCGACTCGACATTCTAGTGAACAATGCCGGCGTGACGCACGCCGCCACGCTGGACGAGCTGCGCGAAGAGGATTTCGACCGCGTCTTCGCGATCAATCTGAAGGCGGCACTGTTCGGTACGCAGCGCGCCGCGCGGCTGATGGGAGAGGGCGGCGCGGTCATCAACATGTCGTCGGTCAATGCCGTGCTCGCGATCCCGAACCAGATCCCCTATGTCGTCTCCAAGGGGGCGCTCAAGCAGCTGACCAATGTGACGGCGCTGGCGCTGGCGCCGCGCGGCATCCGGGTAAATGCGATCGGACCCGGCACCATCCTGACCGACATGGCGCGCGGCATCATGACGGATAAGGCGGCGGAAGAGCGGATCCTCAGCCGCACACCGCTGGGCCGGACCGGCACGCCTGAGGAAGTGGCCGCTGTGGCCCTGTTCCTGGCGTCGGACGAGAGCAGCTATATCACTGGCCAGACCATCTACCCTGATGGTGGGCGGCTGGGCCTGAACTATACGATGCCTCGTCAGGCGGGCTGACCGAAGCCGCCGCCGCCTGGCGTTTCGATTACGAACACCTCGCCAGCGCCTACCTCGACGGCCTGCGCCGGGCCAATCTCTTCTACTCGGCCGTCCGCGCGCACGACCGCATTGCGGCCGCAGGCGCCCGGCGCCCCGCCCTCCAATCCGAAGGGCGCCACGCGGCGGCGATTGGAGAGGATGGCGGCGGTCATCGGCTCGCGGAAACCGATGCGGCGGACGACACCGTCGCCGCCCCGATGCCGGCCGGCCCCGCCTGAACCCTGCCGTATCTCGAAGCTTTCGAGCAGCACCGGGAAGCGCCATTCGAGCACTTCTGGGTCGGTCAGGCGCGAGTTGGTCATGTGCGTATGAACAGCCGACGCACCGTCGAAGTCGGGGCCGGCGCCGGCGCCGCCGCAGATCGTTTCGTAATATTGGTGGCGCGCATTGCCGAACGTGAAGTTGTTCATCGTGCCCTGCGCGGCAGCCAAGGCGCCGGTCGCGCCATAGACCGCGTCGGTGATCACCTGGCTCGTCTCGACATTTCCAGCCACCACCGCCGCCGGATAGCGCGGCTTGAGCATCGAGCCGTCCGGAACCACAATGTCGATCGGCTCCAGGCAGCCATCGTTCATCGGAATGGCGTCGTCCACCAGAGTGCGCATGACATAAAGCACGGCCGCGCGTGAGATTGAGGGCGGCGCGTTGAAGTTGGACGGCAGCTGATCGCTCGTGCCGGTGAAGTCGACGCGGGCGCGGCGAGCCTCCCGATCCACGGTGATGGCCACGCGCACGATGGCGCCATTGTCCATCTCATACTCGAAACTGCGGTCGGGCAGCCGGTCGAGCACCTGGCGCACCGCCTCGGCGGCGTTATCCTGGACGTGGCGCATATAGGCGACCACCGTTTCGCGGCCATATTGGGCGAGGATCCGGTCCAGCTCGGCGGCGCCGCGCGCACAGGCAGCGATCTGGGCGCGGAGGTCGCCGACATTACGGTCCGGGTCCCGCGCGGGCCACGGACCGGCGGCGAGCGCGGCGCGGAACTCGGCTTCGAGCAGCCGCCCATCCTCTACCACCAGCAGCGAGTCAAATAGGACGCCTTCTTCGTCCAGCGACTGGCTGTCGGGCGGCATCGAGCCTGGCGTGCGGCCGCCGACATCGGCATGGTGGCCGCGCGCAGCGACATAGAAATCGGGGGCTTCGCCCTCGCCGAAGACCGGCATGACCACCGTCAGGTCGGGCAGGTGGGTGCCGCCGTCATAGGGGTTGTTGATCAGATAGACGTCGCCCGGCTTCAGTCCCCTCGCGCTTGCCTGTGCCCGCTCCCGCATCGCGCGGACGCTGTCGCCCATCGAGCCGAGATGGACGGGCATGTGCGGCGCGTTGGCGACGAGCCGCCCCTCGGCATCGAACAACGCGCAAGAGAAATCGAGCCGTTCCTTGATGTTGACCGACAGCGCCGTGTTCTGGAGCGCCTGGCCCATCTGCTCGGCGATCGCCATGAAGAGGTTGTTGAAGATCTCGAGCCGCACCGGATCGGGCTTGGCGAGATCGGCGGCTGCCGTCGTTGATCTGCTGCAGCCGGTACGCGCCAGGACCAGGTCGCCTGCCACTGTACGGGTGACGCTCCAGCTCGGCTCAACGACTGTGGTGGCGCTGGAGTCGTAGAGGATCGCTGGCCCGGCGATCGGTCGGTCCACCCGCAGCGCCTCGCGCGCCATCAGCTGCGCTTGCCGAGCCTCGCCGCTCATGAAGACCTCGACGGCCGACCCCCTATTTTCGGTCGCGTGGGCGCCGATGCTGCCTTGGGGCACCGTCGCCGGCACGATCAGTTCGACCGTCGCGCTTTCGACGATCAGCGGCGTGCCAGGCGCTGTGAAGGCGAAGCGCTGCTGGTAGAGCGCCTCGAATTCACTTCGCACGCTCTCCGCATCGGCCGGAGCGACGTCTAGGGCCGTGTCGGTGCCTTCGTAGCGGACGCTCAGCCGGTGCTCGAACCGCCGCGCCGTCAGGTCGAAGCCGTCGGCGGCGATGTCGGTGAGGCAATCCGCTTCCAGCTGTTCGAAGCTGATCCGCAGCCGGCCGAGCAGTTCATCGTCCAGCCGCGCCTCGACGGCGCGGGTGCGGAGCACGCGCTGGTCGGCAAGGCCGATGCCATAGGCGGAGAGAACGCCGGCGAGCGGATGGATGACGATCCGCTCCATGCCGAGCGCGTCGGCGACCAGACAGGCATGTTGCCCGCCGGCGCCACCGAAGCAGGCGAGCGCGTAATCAGCCAAATCATGGCCGCGCGCGATCGAGATCTTCTTGATCGCATTGGCCATGTTGTCGACGGCGATGGCGAGAAAGCCTTCGGCGATCTCCTCCGGAGTTCGGGGAGGGAGCCCGGCCGCAGCCATCTCATCCGCGACTTGGGCGAGGCGCATGCGTGCCGCCTCGACGTCGATTGGCTCGTCGCCGCCGGGGCCGAAGACGTGCGGGAAGACCTGCGGCTGGAGCTTGCCTAGCGCGACGTTGCAGTCGGTGATGGTGAGCGGCCCGCCGCGGCGATAGCAAGCGGGCCCCGGATCGGCGCCGGCACTTTCGGGGCCAACGCGCAATCGGGCGCCGTCGAAGCGGCAGATCGAGCCGCCGCCGGCTGCGATCGTGTCGATGCTCATCATCGGAACGCGCAGCCTGACGCCTGCGACCACTTTTTCCAGCGTCCGTTCGAAACTGCCCGCATAATGCGACACGTCAGTCGAAGTGCCGCCCATGTCGAAGCCGATCACCTTGCCGAACCCCGCCGCCTCGCTGGTCCGCGCCATGCCGACAATGCCGCCGGCCGGCCCGGACAGGATCGCGTCGCGCCCGCGAAACGCTTCGGCTGGAGCGAGGCCGCCGTTCGACTGCATGAAGGACAGCGGCACGTCGGGCCCGAGCGCCTCGCGGACCTGCCGCACATAGCGGTCCAGGATCGGAGACAGATAGGCGTCCACCAAAGTCGTGTCACCGCGGCTGACGATCTTCATCAGCGGGCTGACGCGGTGACTGACTGATACTTGGGTAAAGCCCAGGTCCTCGGCGATGCGTGCGGCGGCTTCCTCGTGCCGGGGATAGCGATAGCCGTGCATCAGCACGACCGCGATAGCACGCAGGCCCGCGGCATAAGCTGCCGCAAGGTCGTTCCGTAGCCGCTCTTCATCCAGAGCGGTCAGCACCTGCCCCTGTGCATCGATCCGCTCGTCGGCCTCGATCACGCAGCTTTCCAGCCGGTCAGGCAGCACGATCTTGCGGTCGAACAGCTTGGGACGGTTCTGATAGCCTATCCGCAACATGTCACGGAACCCGCGCGTGACGACCAGCGCC
>NZ_DASZBC010000001.1:0-102000 GCF_035944535.1 Sphingomonas sp. | reverse complement strand
GCGCAAGCTCCAGAACTGTCATGCCGCCGAAGCAGAACCCGATCGCGGCAACACGGTTGGCCTGCACACCATCGAGCTCGCAGAGCGCGTCTAGGGCAGCGCGCACCCGGCGACGGAGATGCGCCGGGTCAGCTCGGAATGTCGCAAGAGCTGCGTGCATCTCGTCCCCTTGGAGGACGCGGCCTTCACCATGCATGTCTGCCGCCGCGGCAATGTAGCCGAGTTTGGCTAGCCGCCTGCAGTGCTCCCGGACGTTACCGCCAATGCCGTCTGCTTCATGTACAACGAGAACGGCAGCGCCGTTCGAAACAGTCGGAGGGCGGTACAGCTCGCCTCTGAGTTGGACACCGCCGTCTTGGTAGGCCCATGGATCTGCGTTGATCTCAATGTCGTTCTTCATAGGTGCGGCTCGACGCGGGAGTGGCCCCCATGTTCCGCCACCATCCCAAGGGCCAAGTTGCGCCCTTAGCGGCCATTATGAGCTTGTGACTGAACGTCCGCGGACGGCCAAGTTCTGCCAGTCTCGCGCTCTTCAGCTGCTGCACCGAAGCTCTAAAGAGACACATGACGAAATCGGCTGGCGAGCGCCTCCAGGGCACTCGCCACCCAATGCGAAGGCACTTCTGGCTGCGACGTACCCCAAACCTACCTGTCTGCACCTCGAGGCGAGGCGGTAGAAGTCGAATAGAGCTGAGGAGCTAACCAGCGCATTGCTTATGTAACCGTAACGAAGTGAGGGCAGCACCGCAGTTTCAGTTCGTACGCGGCCGTACAAACTCGAAGAGGAACCTCGGGCTCTGGTCTTGGTTCATCGATCATCTGCGCCCTCATCCCACTGTAATTCTTGAGTGGCACGACACGACAGGGATAGAGAAGTGCATCCAGGCGGCCTTGCGACCAATTTGGCATCTGCCCCGCCGATTGCCGCTGGCGAGAGGGACACGCTGGCCCCGGCGGCCCGCCTGATCGTGGATTCTGTCGCAGAGGCGCTGGCTGCCGACGGCGCGACGATCGTGCTGCGAAGAAAAGGCGGCGGTGAGACGCTGCTCGCCCACACTGGTGCGCTCGCCGCGGACGCTCGCCCGCCCCGGGCGCCCTTCCTGCTCGCGGACGATAACAGCCGCGAGCCGAGGTGGCGGCATGGCAGTGACGGGCTGTGGCTGACGTCCAGCATCGATATCGCCGGGGGCGAGCTTTCGATCCTTTTCTTCGCCCGCTTTTCGCAGGAGCCGAGCAGCGATGTCGGACGGATCATGGCTCTCTTCGTGCCCGGTCTGCAGGCCTTGGGGTCCGCGGTCGAACAGCGCCGCGACGCCGCTCTGCGGACGGCAAGCTACGAGGCGGCGCTCGACCGATCGGAACTCGGCATCATTCTTCTGGGCAGCGACGCTTCATTGATTTTCGCCAACAGCATCGCCGAGCAGCTGCTCGATTCCGGCGATTATTTGCGGCGCAAGGGCGACGGGATCAGCGCGCGTGGCCTGGGCGACGCGGTGCGCCTGCAGATCGCGATCGAGCATGTCTGCGCAAACGAAGACCATGAAGAGACGCCAGTCGTCCTCTTGAAGCGCCGGCACCCCCTGCGGCCGCTGCTGGTCTGCGTCAGTTCAGCGCAATGCGACCGGGAGGCGGCGAGCGACGCCGGCGCCATATTGCGCATCATCGATCCCGATCGCGATGTGCTGCAGGGCTTGGAGCCGATCTGCGCGCATTACCGACTATCCCCGGTAGAGACCCGACTGGCCTGCCAGCTCGCCAAGGGCGCGACGCTGGATGACGCCGCGGCGACGCTGCGGATCAAGCCGCAGACCGCGCGCTCTTACCTCAAGCAAGTCTTCCTCAAAACGGATACCAACCGCCAACCCGAGCTGATCGGTCTGCTGATCGCCAGTGCCGTGAGGGCGCTGCCGACCGGTCGCTTCCGTATCGTTTGACGGGCGTTCAAAACCACCCCCGAACAGGGGGAGTTGAGGGCTTGGCCTGGGGGGGCAAGTAGTTCTGGACGGGGGGAAAGACTTTCTCCGAGATGAACGAAACAGCAGTGGTGCCGATTTGACTCGGCGCCGCCGCGGCTCCCCGAACAGACGTGGCGTCCAGTACTTGTGGAGGATGCGTCCCGATGAAGAAAACACTCCTGGCGTCCAGCGCCCTTGTTGCGCTCATGCTCACGGCTCCCGCCACGGCTCAAACCGATCCGGGTACCACGACGGTCAATACCGATAACAGCGACAACAGCATGGCTAATGCCGGCACCGTCGGCGCGAACAACGGCGGCACTGCGGTGGACAATACCGACAACTCGACCAGCACTCAGACCAGCACCAACTCGTCTACCAACAGCAGCAATAACACTAGCACGAATGCGTCGACGAACAGCAGCAACAACACGGCGACCTACAACACGGACAATTCGGACAATTCCGACCGGTCCGACAATTCGACCAACGGCAGCAACAACGACAACAGCACCACCACCAACACCGACGCCCCGGACAATTCCGATCGCTCGGACAACTCCGACCGTTCCGACAACTCGGTCAATGGCAGCAACAACGACAATTCGGTCACGAACAACACCGACAACTCCGATAACTCGGACCGGTCGAACAACTCAATGAACGACAGCAACAACGACAACTCGACCACAACCAACACCGACGCCTCCGACAACTCGGATCGATCGGATAATTCGGACAACTCGACCAACGGAAGCTACAACGACAGCTCCGACAATTCCGACAACTCGGATCGGTCCGACAACTCGACGCGGAACATCAACAACGACAGCTCGACCACGACGACGACCAACACCGACAACTCCGACAATTCGGATCGTTCGGACAATTCGATGAACGACAGCAACAACGACAACTCGACCACCACCACCACGACGACGAATACCGACAATTCGGACAACTCAGACCGTTCGGACAACTCGGACAATTCCGACAACTCGGATCGCTCGGACAACAGCGCCGCCAATGGCGGCCGGGTCGCGGCCAACAATGGTGGCACGGCGACGGACAACACCGACAACTCGGATCGCTCCGACAACTCGGACAACTCCGACAATTCGGATCGCTCCGACAATTCGACGCGGAACAGCAATAACGACAGCTCGGACAGCTCCGACAACTCGGTTGACGGCAGCTACAACGACAACTCCGACAACTCGGACCGTTCCGACAACTCCGATCGTTCGGACAACTCCGTCGCTTACAGCAACAACAGCTCGACGGCGCACACAGGCGGCGCCGCCACGCAGAACGCGTTCGGCGACGGCTCGATCGTATCGTCGTCGACCCTGTCCAGCTACGTCACGGGCGTCAGCGTCAGCTTCGCCGGCGGCGAGTCGGGCGGTGCCCCCGCGGCCAATAATGGCATGAGCGTCGGCGGCAGCGCCTTCCAGAACTTCGCTGGCATGCAGTCGATGAACCTGAACACCGGCGTCGGCGCATCGCAGAATGCGAGCGTCAACGTCACTGCTTCGACAGGCGATGTGAGCTTCGGCGCTCCGCAATAGCCAGGTGACTCCCGGGCCGGCGAGCATTCGCCGGCCCGGCCTCTTTCTCCCTGGAGTTTTCAGACGATGATCCGCCCCCTCTTTTTCCTCGCACTCGCCATGGCATCCCCGGCAGTGGCGCAGGAAGCATTCGAAGTGGCACCTGTGTCCGACACCGCGCTGCGGGTGATCGCCGGCCGTGCGGACACTTCGATGCTTGCCCGGTCCGAACAGACCAGCGCCGTTTCGGAAAACAGTGTCGGCGACAATGTCGCCACCGGTGATGTCCGCATCGATGCCCAGGCCTTTCAGAACCTGCAGGGTCTGTCGCTGCTGAACGTCAACACCGGCAATAACGTGTCGATGAACAGCGCCATGAATGTGAACATCGCGATCAATCCGGGCCAATGAAGGCAGCGGCCTCGATCTGCGCCTCGGCTTTGCTGGCCGGCTGCTCGGCGTCGCTTTCGAGCAGCCATCGCGTCACGACCAGCATGGGCGGAACCGGTGACCTGCTGATGCCGGTCCGCAGCATGGAGGAGCAGAAATTCGCCGGCATTGTCCGGCAGAGATATGACTTCAGCTGCGGCTCGGCCGCGCTCGCGACCTTGCTGCGCTTTCACTACGGGCGCGCTATGGGCGAGCAGGAGGCGTTTCTTGGCATGTGGCGCGACGGCGATCGGGATGCGATCCGAAAGGTCGGCTTTTCCCTCCTCGACATGAAGCGCTATCTGTCCGGCATTGGCCTTGCAGCCGATGGGTTCAAGGTCTCGCTCGATCAAATTCAGAAAACGGCCATTCCCGGCATCGCCCTCATCACCGTCAAAAATTATCGCCATTTCGTCGTGGTGAAGGGGGTCAGCGACCGCGAGGTGTTGATCGGGGACTCCTCCGTTGGGCTTCGGGCCGTGCCGCGAGACGAATTTCAGGCGCTCTGGAATGGCGTGTATTTCGTCCTGAACGCCGAAAAGGATCGTGGCCGCAAGGCCTTCAACACAGGCCTGCAATGGGCGAGCTTGCCGCGAGCGCCGCTGGGAGCGCGCTTCACCGATCCGATCAGTCAGCAGGCGTTGGCCTTGACCGCGCCCTTTTACCGGGATTTTTGAGAAATGCTCTCCATGCTCGCTCTCACCGGCGCCGCAGCTTTTGCGGCGCCTCCCGTTACGGACACGGAACTGTCGGCCATGCGGGGCGGTTTCAGACTTCCCGGAGGACTGGAAGCAACCATGACCGTGCAGACTGAAACCAGCGTCAATGGCGGCTTGCTGTTGCGAAGCGTGTACCGCGTCTATGAGGGCGTGCCGTCGCTGCAAGTGTTCGCGCCCCGCGTCGGCGAGATGGTGCCGGGGCAGGCTGCGGGCAACACGGCACGAGCCTCTCAAGGGACGGTCAGCATCAATTTCGACCGGCAAAACGGCATCAGCATTGCCAGACAGGTCGCCCTGCCGACGGGCAGCGTGAAGGTCGGCGCCAGTGGCACCCCGACCGAAAGCGGCGACACACTCCCGCCACTCGATCTCGCTTCCGGTCCGGTCGAAACGGCGGGGGGGCGCGTCTCCGTCTCCGAACTTCCGCAAGGCATACGCTCGCGGATCGAGGGCGACGGTATCGATGCAAGCCACTTGTTCGGCGCTGCCTTCGGCTCCGTCGTCGCCAACACCGCCAATGAACGGTCGATCGACAGTTCCACGACCATTGCGGTAGATCTGCGCGGTGCGACCGCGATGAACCTGGGCTCTGCCCTACTCCGCGCCGAGGCGATCGGGGCCGAGACCGTGCGCCGGCTGGTGGTCCGTTGATGCGCCGGGCCGCGATCACACTGCTGCTTGCCGCGACCTCCGCGCCCGCGCTCGCGCAGGATACGATCGAATCCCTGCGGGCCGAAGTCACCGCCCAGCGCGAGCAGTTGCAGCGGCAGGATGAGCGGCTACGCGCGCTGGAAGCGCGATTGCAGTCGGTAAGCGCGGCGAACGGTAGTGGCGTTGTTCCTTCGCCCGGGCTGCGCACCGGTCAGGCGCCGGTGGAAACGGTCGGTGCCGCGCCGTCCGACTTCGACCAGATGCCGCAAGTGGCGGTGCTCGGCGACCAGGGCAATGTGATCACGCGGGCCGGGCAATTGACCGGCGAGCTCACCGCCGAATATGCGCGCGCCGACCGCAACCGCGCGATCTTCCGCGGCATCGAGCTCGTCGAGTCAGTGCTGGTCGGCGTCTTCGACATCAACGAAAGTCGACAGGATATTCTCACCGCGGCGCTCGGCCTGCGTTACGGGATCACGGACCGATTCGAAGTCGGCGTCCGCCTGCCCTACGTCTATCGCAACGACGCCTCTATTCTGGCGCCGATCGCTGGTTCGACCGGCAATGATGCCGCCGCCACCATCGACAATTCGGCGCGTGGAGATGGCATCGGCGATGTCGAGGTTTCCGCGCGCTATCAGCTCACCCGCGCCCAGGCCGGGCGGCCTTTCCTGATCGCGAACCTGCAAGCCGTGTTCCCGACCGGCAGCAATCCCTTCAATGTGCCTCGTGACGATACCGGCCGTGCCCTGGAAGCAGCGACGGGCGCTGGCTTCTACGGAATTTCGCCCAGCCTGACGGGCATCCTGCAAACCGATCCCGCCGTGCTTTTCGGAACGGTCGGGTATAATTTCAATCTGGCCAGGAACGTCGATGCGCGCATCCCGCCGGTACAGATCGACCGGGTCGATCCCGCCGACGCGGTGTTCGCCAGCGCCGGCATCGGCGTTTCCCTGAACCAGCGCACGTCGATCAATCTGGGCTATGCTCACACCTGGGGCTTCGGCACGCGCACCTGGGTCCGCTCCGAAGACGCGCAGGGCGTGCTCGGGCCGCAGGTCACCACCACGTCCCGCGACCTCCAGATCGGCCGCTTCCTGTTCGGGGTCACCTACCGTGTCAACGACCGGGCGAGCCTGAACTGGGCAGTCGAGGTAGGCGCGACAGAGGATGCCGCCGACCTGCGGACGGTGATCCGCGTGCCGATCATCCTGTTGGGCGGGCGATAGACGGCGGCGGGGGTCTCACCCGTCCTTGCCAAAGGGCGCGATCAGGCGGACATACTCGGCTTCGGCTTTCCCGTAATTCTCGCCGGCCGCGCGCCTCAAGCCGCTCCTGTTGCAAATGGTGATCAGGCGGCGGCTCGAGCGGATCAGCCCTTCGCCCTCCAGCAGGTGCAAGGCATCGGTCACGCTGGCGCGGCGCACCCCCAGCATCACGCCGATTTCCGCATGAGTGAGCTCGATTTCGTCGCCCGCCAGCCGGTCGTGGTTCATCAACAGCCAGCGCGACAGGCGGCGTTCGACGGAGTCGTTGAGGTTCGAAACAGCCGTATGCGTGAGTTGGATGATGAAGCTCTGCACGAACAGGTTGAGCACGGATCGCAGAGTCTCGCTCTGCCCGCATGCGCTCAGCAGGTGATCGGTCGAGCAACGCAGCGCGACGCCGCCACCATAGGTGGCGGTCACCTCGTGCGGCGAGACATCGCAACCCAACAGCACGTGCGCGCCGACCAGCCCTTCGAAACCGATGATGCCGATCCCGGTCCGCTCGCCGCCTAGGCCGATCGAGGCGTAGGAGGCGATCCCGGACTCCGGAAAGCACACGCTGTCGACGCGACTACCGAGGGGCGAGATCACATCTTCCTTGTGAAGCGGGACACGCTCCAAGGCGGTTTCGAGCAGTCCGAAATCCGCATCGCTCAGCGATCGGATCAGCAGGTTGGGCGTCTGTCTCGTCGCTGCAGGCATGGATTTCCGTCAGACGATGGGATGCAAGCTGGGCTACTAGTTGAAACTCTTCACAGCGTTAACAGACGCATCGGCGGAGACGCGGCTCGGTACGCTCGTGTACCGGTCAAGTTGGCAAGCTGTACCTGCTCTCCGTTGGCCCCCTGTCCGGCCGCGAACGGCGGCCTTTGCATCGCCATGTCATAGGAGAGGCTTAAGGCCGTCTTCGGTTCCGGGTGAGGTGGACGGCCTTGAGCCAGCTCACCGAGTGAATGCACTCCGTCCGATGCGAAGCGCGTCGCCACTTCTAGAACATTGACGATCGCCGGCGAGGATCTCCCAGACGACGGAACATTCCTGCGGAGCCCTTCCTACTGACGTCTGAACGAGGTCGTGACTGAGAAGCTCGACGGAGCGGAATGAGTCTGGCCGCCAAGTCGCGGCCCTCCCTACGCCCGTGATCATTAAGGCGTGGAGCATCCTTTTGCGTTCACAGATGCGGAGATCAGGCAAAGCACCAGCTGGATGAGGTCAGCTCTGAGAAGTGACCTTCGGCCGAACCGTGCTCTTGAAGCGGACAGCCACCTGAGTTCCGCATTCGGATGCGATCTCCAGACTACCGCCAAGCTGACGAGACAGCCCCTTCATCAGCTTCATGCCCAAGCTACCGTCCCGAACCGGCCTTGTGATCCCGGCACCATCGTCGGAGATCGACAACTCGGTGTAAGGACCGTTTTCGACCAACTTGACCTCTACCAAGCCTGAACCGCCTGCCGGATACGCGTGCTTAAGCGCATTGGTGACTGCCTCGTTGATGATCAGGCCAATGGGCGTCACGCGCTCGGTACCCATCACCAGATCGTCGCACTGATGGACGATGCGGATATCGCTGCCCTTCGGAACTGTCGTTCCTAGCGATGAGCATAGCGTATCGAGAAGCGCAGCCATCCTCACCTGCTGCGGCCCGCCGCCTCCGCTGGTTTGGTGCAGCGCCTCGTGAACACGGGCGAGGACCATCAACCTGGACTGTGCTTCGAGAAGGACGGCGCGTTCACCACTCGTCTCGGCCGAGCCGGCCTGAAAGGTGAGGAGGGAGGCTGCGAGCTGGATCGTGTTCTTCACACGGTGATGCACCTCTTCTACAAGGTCGTCCTTGTCGCGAGCAACTTGCTTCAGCTCGTCCATGAGCTTGGCCTTGCGGCGTAGCTTGATCGCGAGGACGAGCTGCACCGCAAGCTGCTCCATGACGCGAGCATCAGTGGCGCAAAACTGTCGGTCAGGCTCATGCGAGACGACCCACAATGTTCCTATCGGGCGCTTGCCGGTATCGTAGAGCGGCACGACAAGTCCCTCGACAATCTCCGCTTCAGCGTCGTCGAAGTAAGTGAACACGCGAGCCGGACGATCGACAAGGATCGTGTGGTGATGATCAAGGCACAGGCCACAAGGGGAGAAGTCACGCGGTGTGGTCCCACCCACATAGGGTGCAAACTCGCCCTTCAGGCTCGTCCAGACGAACACGGGCCCGCCGTCCTCATCGACACCAAGCTCGCTTAACCCCGATGATCCGGCCGCCGGGCAAAGCTCCAGCGCCAGATCAAGGAAGCGGTCGATTGCCAGCTGGGGATCTGCGGTCATGAGCTCGGACAGCTCGCGATGAGCAGATAACTCCGCGCTAAGATCCGGCGCACGCTGGACTCTCTGGTACAGCTCTTGGGTGATCAGCAGCTGATCTACGCTGAGGTCTGTAGCCATGCCTGCCCCCTGTTGTAATGGCGCGCGGACATAATCACGGTTGGAGGGGCTTATACAAGCAACGTGGATCAGGCCGGCGATCGTCTCGAAACTGTCGGCTCATCTCGAATACGAACTCACGTGGTCAAATCCCGGCCGCCTTGTGTGTGCAGGCCCTACTGACGGAGGTCCGCTGCGGGTCGTTAGCGGACGTTTACGGCTGCACTGCGAAGGGCAGCTATGGGCGCACGCCTGCCTAATGCGGTTCCCTTTTGCGCTCGGTCGAATAGCATCGCCGTATCAGGTCTCTTGAAGGGAGGGCGCTGCGAAGATGCGCATTCTACCGTACGCGATTGCTATGACGTGGCTCGCAAGCACCACAGCATCCTTGGCAGCGCCTGATCTTGTAATCCTAAATGCAAAGATCTTCACAGCGGATCAGAAGCTACCATACGCCCAGGCGGTTGCGGTAGAGAAAGGGAGCATAGCCTTCGTCGGCAGCACTGAAGGCGCGCGGAAACTCGCAGGAAAAGGCACCCGCGTTATCGATGCCGGCGGACATCTGGTTGTTCCTGGACTGATCGAAGCACACGGACACGCTGGCCCCTATCCGGCCGGGAAAATTGTGGAGCTGCCAGGTTTGCCTTGGCCTGGCCCAACGCCTGATCAGGCGCTCGATGCCGTGCGCCGGGCAGCCGTCACCGAGCGAGGCTGGCTGCTGGGCACCATCGGCGCAGCAATAATGGCGGATCAGCGGGATTGGCGTACTGCTCTTGACGGTGTCGCGCCTGACACGCCCGTGTTGCTTCGTCCATGGTGGGGCCACGGAATGACGGTGAATAGCCGTGCACTGGAAGTACTGGGCATCAAGGACAGTGATCCCGACCCGGTGGGAGGCTGGTACGGCCGGACGGCCGAAGGCCGGCTGAACGGTCGCATTCGGGAGCGCGCCGAGATTAGGGTCATCCGACGTTTGTCAGAAGCTGTATCGCCTGCGGAGGCGGCCAAGATTTTCGCCGCTACTGGTGCGCAATATGCACGCTGGGGCGTCACCAGCTTCCATCAGATGGCCAATAACCTGTCGCTGAAGTCGACGCTGGCAGCACTCAGTTCGGCTACGCCCACCATCAAATGGAGCATCTACGCGTGGGGGCTGCCCAACTCAGCTATCGATGAAGCATGGGGTGAGTTCAGCACAGCTGGCGCGGCTTCACCTCTGGTGCGGATCGCCGGGTCCAAATGGATGCTCGATGCGACGCCGATCGAGCGCGACGCACACCTGCGCGAAGCTTATCAAGGTTCGCCCGGCAACAAGGGCCGTCCCAACTACACTCCCGAGGAGGTCCGGCAGATACTTCGCGGTGCACTGAAGGAGCGGCGACAGCTTGCCTTGCACGTGTCTGGCGATGGAGAGATGGCGAGGCTCTTTGGTCTGATGGAGGAGGTCGCACCCGCCGCCACTTGGAGGCACCAGCGCGTCCGCATCGAACATGGCGACGGGCTGACGCCTGATCTATTACCCATGGCTAAGCGGCTTGGCGTGATTCTGGTGGAGAACCCGCTTCATGTCGCGCCCTCTCGAGACGAGACCGGCGGTGAAATGATGGTCACTCGGCTGGGCGAGAAGCGCGCTCGAGATTTCCAGCTCCTCAAATCAGTCGTGACCTCGGGTGTACCGCTCGCCCTAGGTTCGGACGCAGGCGGCGAAGTGGCCAACCCATTTCTCAACATCATGCTGGCGGTCCGCTACGACCGGAACCCGGCAGAGGCGCTTACCCGTGAGCAGGCGCTTATCGCCTACACCAGTGGCGCCGCTTACGCAGAACAAGCGGAGAAGAGAAAGGGAGCCATCGCCGTAGGTAAGGCAGCTGATCTGGCCGTATTGTCGCAAGACATCCTGACCGCTCCCCTCGAGCGCCTGCCTGCAACCAGGAGCCTGCTAACGTTGGTGGATGGCCGAGCCGTGCATGAGGACTCCGCTCTTAGGAACTAGCTCAGCTTAGGTGAGGGCGCAGTGCTGACATCTGCCTTACGACTACTAACGGTGTTATCGTTGCCGTCGTCACTGAGCTACATCACTGACCGGAACGGGCGCAAGCCGGCCATGCGGACACGTGGAGCAGGGCGTAAGAGACAATCGCCCCGATGTTTGCCAACTAGAGCCCGTAATGAGAGTCTCTGTCCTGCGTGGGCAGGGGACATTCGGACCTAAGGTCCCGTGAACTCGCCGCTTTCCTGGCGCATCGGGGACCCAGCGGCGAGATGGTCTCGGCCGGCCGGACTGGATGGTGAGCCCTGCTGGATTCGAACCAGCGACCTACTGATTAAAAGTCAGTTGCTCTACCGACTGAGCTAAGGGCCCTTGCGAGGGCGTGCCCTAGGCGCGGGGGCGGCGGCGGTCAACCGCGTGGGCGAGGTGGCGGACGGTGCGGCCGGTCAGCGGGTCGCGCCAATCGGGGGCGATCTCGGACAAAGGCTGCAGCACGAAGCGGCGGGTGCGGAACGCCGGGTGGGGCACCGTCAGGATCGCGTCGGACCAGCTGCCTTCGGACCAGAGGATGATGTCGAGATCGAGCACGCGAGGCCCCCAGCGGCGGCCGGGGCGCCGGCCGAAGCTGCGTTCCAGCCCCTTCAGCCCGTGGAGCAGGGCAGGGGGGGCAAGGTCCGTGCGCAGCAGCAGCGCGGCATTGGCGAAGCTGCGGCCGGCCGGGCCCAAGGCCGGGGTTCTGATGGTCGGCGACACCGACTGCACTTCGCCGATCGCCGATAGGGCGGCCATAGCCGCTGCGACCACTTGCGCGGGGCCGCCATGCCGGTAGTGGCGGCGGTTGGAGCCGATCGCGATGGCATAGCTTGTCCCCGTCACCCGACCGCGCCTACCCTAGCAGTCGTGCCCTTTGCCAGTCCCCTGCCCGAGACCGAGCCGCCGCGCGACTGCCCCCGCTGTCCGCGCCTGGTCGCCTTTCGCGAGGAGCTTCGCGCCGAATATCCGGACTGGTGGAACGCGCCGGTGCCGGCGTTCGGCGAACGCGATGCCTGGCTGGTGATTATCGGCCTTGCACCCGGCAAGCACGGCGCCAACCGCACCGGCCGGCCCTTCACCGGCGACTATGCGGGCGAACTGCTGTTCGAGACGCTCGCCAAATTCGGCCTGGCGCGCGGCACCTACCGCGCGGACCCCAACGATGGCTTTGAACTCGACGGCGTCGCCATCTGCAACTCGGTCAAATGCCTGCCGCCGGAGAACAAGCCGGTGCCGGAGGAGATCGCCAACTGCCGGCCGTTTTTGGCCGCTCAGATCGACGCGCTTACCGACGCCCGCGTCTATGTCGCACTCGGCCAGATCGCCCACCAATCGGCGGTGCGGACACTCGGTGGCAAGCTCGCCGCGTGCAAGTTCGGCCATCTTGCCGAGCACCGCTTCGCCGGCGGCGAAGTGCTGATCGATAGTTATCACTGCTCGCGCTATAATCAGAACACGGGGCGACTGACGCGCGACATGTTCGAGGCCGTCTTCGAGCGTGCACTGGCTTTTCGCCCCTCCGGAAAGGGAGTATAAGCCGGACAGGAGGAGGTGACGCGATGTTGATCCTTGCTCTTTCGCTTGCCGCCGTGCCGGCCCCGCTCCAGCTGGCGCGGGCCCTGCCAATCTGCCGCGAGGCGCGGCCCAGCCTGGTTCAGGATCGCGCCACGGGCCGTCCTCAACGGCTGGGCGAACTGCCGCAGGCCCACGCCTATCTGACGGTGATGCGGACTGAAAATGGCTGCATCAGGCCGGTGCTGGTCCGCGAGGAGCGCGCTCGTCGTCCCTGACTGATGTTCGTCGATTGGCCGCGTTGACCTGCGGCCGGACTCGTCGCACACCTCTCCCCATAAGCTCGTGAGGGGAGGATTTCATGAAGTTGATGACGTGCGCGGCGGCTGCCGCGGCGTTCGTGCTGCCTGGCGCGGCGATCGCCCAGGCACGGCCCACGGCCGACTCGCTGGTGCAGCGCCACATCGAAGCCTTGGGCGGCGAGCAGGCCTTTGCCGGCCTGAACTCGGTTCAGTTCGAAGGCGAGCTGCGCTTCCCGGGCGACTTCAAGCTCACCTACAAGGAAGTGCGCGCCAAGGAGAAGCAGGCTTCCCGCACCGAGGCGGCGCTGCAGGGCCTGACGCTGACTCAAGGCTATGACGGCAGCAGTGGCTGGCGGATCAATCCCTTCCAGGGGCGCAAGGACGCCGAGACAATGTCGGCGGACGAGGCGCGTTCCGCCGCCGACTCGGGCTCGATCCTCGGCGCCCTGGTGAACGCCAAGGCCGAAGGCTCGGTCGTCACCTATCTCGGTCGCGAGGATTTCGACGGCACCGACACGCACAAGGTGAAGGTGGTGCAGAAGGATGGCGACGAGTTCGTCTATCTGCTCGAGCCGGAGACGATGCTCGCGATCAAGATGACCGAGACGCGGCGCATTCGCGGTGCGCAGCAGGTCACCGAATATGAGCTGGGCGATTACGAGAAAGTCGCCGGCGTCTATTTCCCGATGTCGATCGAGAGCTGGCAGGACGGCCAGTCGAGCCAGCGGCAGCGCGTGACGATCGAAAAGGCGACGGCCAATGTGCCGGTCACGCCGGCGATGTTCGCCCAGCCTGCTTCCCCCTCCACTCCGACCGCGAAGTGAGCCGCCCGATGCGCCACATTCTTCTCGCCACCACCGCGCTGCTGATCGCCGCGCCCGCCGTCGCCGCCACGACTCCTGCCGCCAACATCTCTGGCCTGGGCATCCGCAATGTCGGTTCCGCCCAGATGTCGGGCCGCATCTCCGCGCTTGCCGCGCGCCAGGAAAAGGACGGCAAGACAACCATTTACGCCGGTGCCGCCTCGGGCGGCGTCTGGAAGTCCGAAGATGGCGGCACGACCTTCAAGCCCATCTTCGACAAGCAGCCGGTCCAGTCGATCGGCGCGGTCGCCCTCGATCCGAACAATCCGAAAACCGTCTGGGTCGGCACCGGCGAGAGTTGGACGCGCAACTCGGTCTCGGTGGGCAACGGAATCTACAAGTCGACCGACGGCGGCGACACCTGGGAGCATATGGGCCTCCCGACCAGTGAGCGGATCGTCAAGATCCTGGTTCATCCCAAGGACGGCAACACCGTCTATGTCTGCGTGCCGGGCCGGCTCTGGTCCGACAGCGCCGATCGCGGGCTCTACAAGACGACAGATGGCGGCAAGAGTTGGCAGCATGTGCTCAAGCCCGCCAACCTGTCGACCGGCTGCTCGGGCGTGGACATGGATCCATCCAACCCGGAGCGGCTGCTCGCCGGAACCTGGGATTTCCGCCGCAAGGGCTGGACCTTCCGCTCCGGCGGCGACGGCCCCAATGCACCTTCCGGCAGCCGGATGCTGGAGTCGCTCGACGGCGGCCGCAGCTGGCGCGAGCTCAACGACGGCAACACGACCGGCCTGCCGAAGCAGCCCTGGGGCCGCGTCGAAGTGGTGTTTGCACCCAATGATCCGAAGCGCGTCTATGCGTTCGTCGAGAATGTCCGCTCGGCACTCTATGTGTCGGAAGACGGCGGCAAGACCTTCCAGGAGCGCGACCGCAGCCAGGGCATGGTCTGGCGGCCTTTCTATTTCGGCAAGATCGTCGTCGACCCGACCAATGCCGACCGGCTGTTCAAGATGGGCTATTTCGTCATTGCCTCCGAAGACGGCGGCAAGAGCTTCGCGGGCTCGGGCGGCGCTTCCCATGCCGACTGGCATGATGTCTGGATCAATCCGACCAATCCCAAGCATCTGATCGGCGGCGATGATGGCGGCATCTGGATCAGCAAGGATGGCGGCAACAAATGGGAGCACGCCAAGAACCTGCCGTTGAGCCAGTTCTACCATGTCAGCGTCGACGATAAGGACCCGTACCAGGTCTATGGCGGCCTGCAGGACAACTCGTCCTGGGTCGGCGACCAGGAATATCCCGGTGGCATCAGCAATCATCGCTGGGAGAATCTCTATGGCGGCGACGGCTTCTGGGTATTCGCCGATCCGACCGATCCCGATTATGTCTATGCCGAATATCAGGGCGGCGCGCTGTCGCGGATCAACCGCAAAACGCTGCAGGCCAAGTTCATCCAGCCCGCAGCCGGCTATAAGGAAAAGCTGCGCTGGAACTGGAACACGCCGCTGCACCTGAGCCCGCACGAAAAGGGCACGCTCTACATGGGCTCGCAGTACCTGTTCCGCACGCGCGACCAGGGCAAGAGCTGGGACCGCATCTCGCCCGATCTCACCACCAACGATCCGAAGAAGCAGCAGCAGGAGCAATCGGGCGGCATCACCGTCGATAACTCGGCGGCGGAGATGCACACGACCATCTACTCGATCTCGGAAAGTCCCAAAGCCGCCGGCCAGATCTGGGTGGGGACGGACGACGGCAATGTGCAGCTGACCCGCGACGGCGGCGGCAGCTGGACCAATGTCACCAAGAACCTGAAGCTGCCGAAGGACAGCTGGATCAGCTGGGTCGAAGCCAGTCGCCACGATCCGGCAGTCGCTTATGTCACGGTCGACCGGCACATGAGCGGCGACTTCGCGCCCTATCTCTACCGCACCGCCGATTACGGCCGCACCTGGAAGCCGCTGATTGGACCCAGGACAGAAGGCGTTCGCGGCTATGCGCATGTGGTGAAGGAGGATCGGCTCAACCCGAGCCTGCTGTTCGTCGGCACCGAGTTCGGCCTTTTCTCGTCGCTCGACGGCGGCGCGAGCTGGTCGCAGTTCCAGCCGAACAACTTCCCCAATGTGGCGGTGCGCGACATCGCGATCCAGGAGCGGGAAGACGATCTGGTGCTCGCCACCCATGGCCGCGGCATCTGGGTGATCGACGATGTGAGCCCGCTCAGGGCGTTGTCGGCCGATAAGCTGGCCGCCAATGCGGTGCTGCTGCCGGCCCAGGCGGTGCAGCAGCGCATCCTCGGGAATGGCGGCTGGCCTGAGGGCAATGACGTGTTCTCGGGCGAGAATCCGCCGTCCGGTGCGGTGATCACCTACTATCAGAAGCAGCGTCACGTGATCGGGCGGATGAAGCTCGAAGTGCTCGATGATAAGGGCAATGTCGTCGAGGAACTGCCGGCGTCGAAGCGCAAGGGGCTGAACCGCGTCGTCTGGGCGATGCGGACCAAGCCGCCGGTCGTCCCGCCAGCCGCCTCGCTCGCCTTCAACTCGACGCAAGGCCAGCGGATCATGCCGGGCAACTATACGGTGCGGCTGACCAAGGGCGGCGAGGTCTCGACCATGCCGCTGGTGATCGGACTCGACCGCCGCGCCAACTTCACCGTCGACGATCGCGCCCAGCAATATGCGGCCGCCGAGCGGGTGAAGAGCCTATTCGCGCGGATGACCCGGACGACAATGGAGATCAACGGAGCCCGCGGAATGGCCGACCAGATTGCCGCCAAGCCCGACGCGACGGCGGCGCAGAAGGCCGAAGCGCAAGCCTTCTCCGACAAGGCGAACGTGATCCGCAAGAAGCTAGTCGCGACCACCGAAGGCGGCGCGATCACCGGCGAGGAGCGGCTCCGCGAGCAGATGGACACGGCCTATGGCCTGGTCACTTCGACTGAGGAGCGGCCGACCGCCTATGCGCTCGCCCGCATCGACGCGCTCGAAAAGGAGCTGGTCGAGGTCGAGGCGGAATGGGCGGCGCTAAAGGGCGACGCGATGAAGAAGCTGCAGTCGGCGGCCGTGACGATCGGCCTCGAGTCGTTCGACGTGGCTTCCGTAAAGCTGCCGGAACCGGTCGGCGGCGGCTCGGTCTCCGCGCTGGCGGATGGCCTGATCGGCTGGCGCTATGTCGGCAGCTTCAAGGCGCTGAAGCGGACGAAGGCGGCGGACCGGACGGAGTAAGGCCAAAGGGACTGGCACCTCAACTCCGTTCGGCCTGAGCTTGTCGAAGGCCTCCCTTCTTCTTCCAGCGCTGGAGAAGAGAAGGGAGGGCTTCGACAGGCTCAGCCCGAACGGATTTTGTAAACTTGCCGATGACGCGACTCTCCCCCATATGGCGCGCGGGAGTCGGGCGGACGGTGCCGTCGCCAACTTGGTCAGGTCCGGAAGGAAGCAGCCACAACGATTTCGCCCCGGGTCGTTCCGGCTCCCACCGCGCAGCGCGGGCACGGATTAGCTTCAGCTAATCCGACCTCGCGCAAGCGCGACCGGCCTCGCCGAGGCGAGGACCGACGGCCTGGCTTCGCCAGGTCGCCGCCACCTTCTCACAAGGCAGAAGAAAGAGCAGGGCTTCGACAGGCTCAGCCCGAACGGTTAGAGGTTGGCCCAGCATGCCCGAATCCTCCGCCTATCGCGTCCTTGCCCGCAAATACCGGCCGCAGCGTTTCTCCGAGCTGATCGGCCAGAACGCCATGGTGCAGACCCTCGGCAACGCGATCCGGCGCGACCGGCTGGCGCATGCCTTTCTGCTCACCGGGGTGCGCGGGGTGGGCAAGACCTCGACCGCGCGGCTGATCGCCAAGGCGCTGAACTGCATCGGGCCGGACGGGCAGGGCGGTCCGACTATCGACCCTTGCGGGCAGTGCGAGCCGTGCCGGGCAATTGCGGAGGGACGGCATATCGACGTCGTCGAGATGGACGCCGCGTCCCACACCGGCGTCGACGATGTGCGCGAGATCATCGAGGCGGTGCGCTATTCGGCGGTGTCGGCCCGCTACAAGGTGTACATCATCGACGAAGTGCACATGCTGTCGAAGAACGCGTTCAACGCGCTGCTGAAGACGTTGGAAGAGCCGCCAGCGCATGTGAAATTCCTGTTCGCGACCACCGAAGTGAACAAAGTGCCGGTGACGGTCCTGTCGCGCTGCCAGCGCTTCGACCTGCGCCGTATTCCGGCCGACAAGCTCGCCGCGCATTTCGCCAAGGTCGTCAAAGCGGAAGGCGCACAGGCCGAAGAGGAAGCGCTGGCGCTGATCGCCCGTGCTGCCGAGGGCTCCGCGCGCGACGGCTTGTCGATCCTCGACCAGGCGATTGCCCATGCTGACATGGAGGGCGGGCAGGTCTCGGCTGCACAGGTGCGCGAGATGCTCGGCCTGTCCGACCGCGGCGCGATCCGGCGCCTGCTCGGGCATTTGCTAGCAGGCGAGGCGCAGCCGGCGCTCGCGGCACTTCGCGATCAATATGATCTCGGCGTCGATCCGGTCGGCGTGCTGCGCGGGCTGCTTGAGACGGTGCACGGCGTCACCATGGTGAAGATGGGTGGCGCCGCCGATCCGTCGCAAGCCGCCGAAGAGCGCGAGGCCTTGGCGAGGTGGGCCGCGCGCCTGTCCTTCGCGCAGCTGCATCGCTTCTGGCAGCTGCTGCTCAAAGGGCATGAGGAGACCGTCCGCGCGGTGATGCCGCTCGAAGCCGCCGAAATGGCGCTGCTCCGGATCGTCCATGCCGCCGAATTGCCGGACCCCGCCGAGCTGCTGAAGCGCATGGGCAATGGCGAGGCGGCACTCCCGGCTCGCCCCGCCCCGCAACAATCGGCACCACCGCCGCCTAGCTATCCCCCCGATTTCCGCGCGCTGGTCGAACTGCTCGGTCAGGGCGGGAAGCCGTTGCTCGCCCAGCAGCTGCACGACTTTGTGGGGCTGCAACGTTACACGCCACCCGCGCTGGCGGTGAAGCCGCTGAAGCCGCTGGCGGGCGATTTCTTCCGCGACGTGGCGGCGGCACTGAAGACGCTGACCGGTTCGACTTGGACGGTCGCGACCGAGGATCTGGAGGCCGAGCCGTCGCTGCTGGAGCAGGAGCGGGCGATCGAGGCGGCGGCGCGGCAGGCGATCCTCGACACGCCCTTGGTCAAAGCGGCGTTTGAAGCGTTTCCAGACGCGGAGCTGATCGACTATATCCCCGCCGACCGACGGAGTGCCCCATGAAGAATCTCGACGACATCCTCAACATGGCGAAGAACGTGCAGGACGAGCTGAGCAAGGCGCAGGCTAACCTGGATAAGATCGAGGTTGAGGGTGTCTCGGGTGGCGGCATGGTCAAGGTCCGGGCGACGGCCAAGGGCCGGATCATCGCCGTCGATATCGACCCGTCGCTGATCCAGCCGAGCGAAAAGCAGATGCTCGAAGACCTGATCGCCGCCGCGTTCAACGACGCGCGAGCGAAGGCGGATGCGGCGTCGAGTCAGGAAATGGGCAAGATGACGAGTGGGTTGCCGTTGCCTCCGGGGTTTAAGCTGCCGTTCTGACCCGTCATCCCGAACTTGTTTCGGGATAAGGTTAGGGCAGCGCAGCATATGAGGGCACGCGCAGATTCGGGGAGGCGGAACCCTTATCCCGAAACAAGTTCGGGATGACGGCTAGGGCTTCCAATCCCCCGACTTCCCACCCGTCTTGCTGACGAGCCGCACGGCCTCGATTACCATCATTTTGTCGACCGCCTTGCCCATGTCGTAGAGGGTCAGCAGCGCGACGGAGGCGGCGGTGAGCGCTTCCATCTCGACGCCGGTCTGCCCCCGAACGCTCACCGTGGCGGTGGCGGCAATCGCGTCCGCTTCGAACGCGAAGTCGACCGCGGCGCGGGTGATCGGCAGCGGATGACAGAGCGGGATCAGGTCGCTGGTGCGCTTGGCCGCCATGATGCCGGCGACACGCGCGACGGCGAGCGCATCACCTTTCTTGACCGAGCCCGAGCGGATCGCCTCCAGCGCGTCGGCGCTCATTCGGATGCGTCCCGTGGCGACCGCTTCGCGGGCGGTGACGGGCTTGCCCGACACATCGACCATATGCGCGGCGCCCGTTTCATCGAGGTGGGTCAGTTCCGACACCCAAATACTCCGTTCGGGCTGAGCCTGTCGAAGCCCTGTTCTTCTTGAGGCACGTAAAGGGCAGAGCAGGCCTTTGACAAGCTTAGGTCAAACGGGGTTGGGGAGCGCCCAGTAAACTTCTTGTCGCCGCTTCCACATCCGCCTGCCGCATCAGCGCTTCGCCGACGAGGAAGCATCGCACGCCATGCTCTGCCATCGCGACGAGATCCCCATGGCTGGTGAGTCCGCTTTCGGCGACGAAAGTGCAGCCCGGAGGCGCTCGGCCGACCAGCTCATAGGTGCGGGCAAAATCGACGGAGAAATCGCGCAGGTCGCGGTTGTTGACGCCGATCAGCCGGGAGCGGAGCCGGAGCGCGCGGTCGAGCTCCGCCGCATCATGCACTTCGACCAGCGAGTCCATGCCGTGCTCGATTGCCGCGGCCTCGATCTCCGCCATTTGCGCGTCGGACAGCGCGGCCACGATGATCAGTATGGCATCGGCCCCGAGCGCCCGAGCTTCCGCGACCTGCCAGGGATCGACCATGAAGTCCTTGCGCAGTACCGGCAGCTCGCAGGCGGCGCGGGCGGCGATGAGGTAATCGTCATGTCCTTGGAAGTAGAGCTCGTCGGTCAGCACCGACAGGCAGGCCGCGCCACCGGCTGCATAGGCCCGGGCGTGCGCGGGAGGGTCGAAGTCCGCGCGGATCAGGCCCTTGGAGGGGCTCGCCTTCTTGATCTCGGCGATCAGGCCGAAGCCGGGGGCCTCGTCCAGCGCGCGTCGAAAGCCGCGCGGCGGGGTCTGCGCGGCGGCGCGCTGCTCCAGCTCCGCTAGGCCGGTCCGCGCCTTACGGGCGGCAACCTCCTCACGCTTGTGCGTGCAGATCTCCTGGAGCTTGTTCACGCGTCACCCCTTAACCGTTCGCTTCGAGCGAAGTCGAGAAGCGCGTATCTCGACTTCGCTCGATACGAACGGGAACGGGATCAGCGGTAAGCGATCCAGCAGTCGAGAAGAGCATTGGCCAACCCATTGTCGAGCACTTCGCCCGCCTCCTCCGCACCTTCGGTCAGGGTCTCCGCCCGCCCCGCGACCATCAGCGCCGCCGCGGCATTCAGCAGCACCGCGTCCCGATAGGCGCCCGACTCTCCCTGTAACAGGCGGCGGAGGGCGGCGGCGTTATAGGCCGCATCGTCGCCCCGCACGGCGTCGAGCGGGTGCGCCGCGAGTCCGGCATCTTCGGGCGTGATCCGTTCGCTCCCGGAACCCGTGGCGCCGACCCGCACCATCGTGCTCGGCCCGGCGATCGACAGCTCGTCGAGCGGCTCGTCTCCCCCGACCAGCAAGGCGGCCTCCGTGCCGAGCAACTCCAATGCTTCGGCATAGACAGAAAGGAAATCGGGCCGGGCGACGCCGATCAGCTGACGCTTCACACCGGCCGGATTGCAGATCGGTCCAACCATGTTGAACACCGTGCGCCGCCCTATCGCCCGCCGAATCGGCGCCAGCGGCGCCAGCGCGGGATGATGCTTCTGCGCGAACAGAAAGGCGATGCCGAGATCGGCGAGGCTCCGCTCTGCCGTTGCCGAAGCGATGTCGAGATCGAGGCCCAGTGCCTCCAGAGTGTCCGCGGCACCGGCCTTGGAAGAGGCGGCGCGGTTTCCGTGCTTGGCGACCGGAACGCCAGCCGCTGCGACGACGATCGCCACCGCCGTCGAGATATTGAGGCTATGCTGCGCATCGCCGCCGGTGCCGCACACGTCGATGGCGCCTTCAGGCGCGGCGACCGGCACCATCCGTGCGCGCATCGCAGTGGCGCAGGCGGCAATCTCGGCGGCCGTCTCGCCGCGCTCCGCCATTTCGATCAGGAAGCTCGCAATCTCCTCCGCCTCGGCGTCACCGTCGAAGATTGCGGCGAACGCGGCGGCGGCCGTTTCGGCGTCCAAGGGGCGCGTTGCACTGGGGAGGAAAGAGCGAATGGTCACGAACTCCCTATCCCGTTCGTATCGAGCGAAGTCGAGATACGTTTCTCGACTGCGCTCGAAACGAACGGAGTTTAGGTGAGCTCTTTCACCCGCATGCCCGCGGCTCGCATGAAGTTTGCGAGCATCGCATGGCCATGTTCCGTGGCGATGCTTTCCGGATGAAATTGTACGCCGTGGATCGGGAGGGTGCGGTGCATGAAGCCCATGACGCTGCCGTCCGGCGATCGCGCATTGACGAGTAGGCTGTCGGGCAGCCCTTCTTCCGGCACGATCAGGGAATGGTAGCGCGTTGCAGTGAACGGGGAGGGGAGCCCCTCGAACAGCCCGGTCCCGTCATGCTCCACCGGCGAGGTCTTGCCGTGCATCAGCCCGCCGCGCATCACTTGGCCCCCGAAATGCTGACCGATCGCCTGATGGCCCAGGCAGACGCCGAGCAGCGGCCGCTTGGCCTCGGCGCAGGCGGCGACCAGTTCCAGCGAGACACCGGCTTCGTTAGGCGTGCAGGGTCCCGGCGAGATCAGGAATGCCTCGGCACCCGATGACAGCGCCTGGCCGGCGGAGATGGCATCGTTGCGCACGACCTCCACCTCGGCGCCCAATTCCATCAGATAATGGACCAGGTTCCAGGTGAAGCTGTCATAATTGTCGATGACGAGGATCATGCGGCGGCTTCATAGCCGATCCTCGTGCAAGCGGAAGCTCGTCAGTGGGCGAGCACGTTCGCCGCGACATTGTCCCACATGTCGATGGTGGTACCGGCAAGCGACATCAGCGCCGCCATCGCCGCGATCACGATCAGGGCGATGATCAGCGCATATTCGATTGCCGTCGCGCCTTTGGTGGTGGCTGCCAGCTTGCGAAGGAATTCGAACACCAATACCGCCCCCGTCGGTGCAAAGCGGATCGAGGCTTGGCACGAGGCGGGTTAAGGAAGCTTTATGCCGGACGTCATGACGGTCGTCGCCGCTGCCCTGATCCGCGCCGATGGCCGGGTGCTGCTGCAGCAGCGCGGGCCTGATCGCTCGATGGCGGGGCTGTGGGAGTTTCCCGGCGGCAAGGTCGAGCCGGGCGAGACGCCGGAGGCGGCCCTTGCGCGGGAGCTCGACGAGGAACTGGGCATCGCGGTTGACCCGGCTTTGTTCGCGCCGGCCGCGTTTGCCAGCGCACCGCTTGGCAGCCGTCACCTGCTGCTCCTGCTCTACAGCGCTTATGCCTGGGCGGGCGAGCCGCAGGCACTGGACGCGAGCGCGCTGCGCTGGGTGACGGTCGACGAGATGCGGAGCCTGCCGATGCCGCCCGCCGACGTTCCCTTAGTCGACGCGCTGTCAGTCCTGCTTGGGTCGCCGGAGCGCGTCGGCGAGCGAGGCTGAGGCGCTGCCGCGGCGCGCCGGCTGCGGCTGCGACGGCGCGGGTGCCCAGCCGAGCAGGTGCACGATCTCGATCGTCTCTGCGGTCTTGCCGTCCCGGTCTGCGGCGGCCGCGAAATGCTCGGCTGCTCTTGCAAGCGCGGTGCGGGCCAGCGGCGTGACAGACCCGGCGAGCAGGCTGGAGGCGCCGGCGCCGCGCAGATCGCCGAGCAGCCTGAACAGGGACGCATAGCGGATCGTCACCCGTTCGGCGTCCGCGACTGGTAGGGCAAAGCCGGCGCGGGCGAGCAAGTCGCCGGCCGAACGCACGTCGATCTGCGGGTGGAGGCGAGCGACGGCACGCGCTTCGCTTGCGAGCAAAGCGGCGCGGAGGCGGGGCAGGCTGCCCGCGCCGAGGAAGGCGCCAAGGAACAGGCCATCCGGCTTCAGCACGCGGCGGATAAGGGTGAGAGCGCCCGGCAGGTCGTTTGCCTGGTCCAGTCCGCCGCACGCGACCACCAGGTCGAAGCTGGCATCGGCAAAGGGCAGGCGGTCCTCGTCGCACTGCACGCCGCCCGCGGCGCCGGCGAAGCGGAAGCCCGGGTCTGCCGAGATCACGTCCATGCCGCGGTCGCGGAGCGCCGTGCCGATCTTTCCGTCCATGCAGCCTAAGTCCAGCGCCCGTTCGAAAGGCCGCTGCACGCTCGCGAGCCGGTCGAGCGTTTCCTCGACCATCCGCGCGTGGAGGAAGTCGTACGCCGTGAACTCAGCAATAATACGATCGCGGCGCATGCGCCGGCGGCGGCGATCGAAGATTTCGGGCGGTTGCATTCCGGGTCCCCATAGCGTTCGGGCTGAGCTTGTCGAAGCCCTCCCTTTCTCACCAAGAAGACGGAAAGGTCTTCGACAGGCTCAGCCCGAACGGTGAAGGGGCAGGCGCTTGTGTTGTCCGCCAAGGCGAGTGACACATGCCGCGTGAACCTGGCCACACCGCTTCGCTACGCGCTCGATTTCGCGCTGCCGCCGCGTTGTCCGTCGTGCGGCGCGATTGTGGGCGGCGAGGGAAGCTTCTGTGTCGGCTGCTGGTCGCGGCTGGACTTTCTTTCGGGGCCGGGCTGCGCCGCCTGCGGGCTGCCGCTGGAGCATCATCCCGGTGAGGAAGTCCGCTGTGCCGCGTGCCTCGCCGAGCCGCCGCACCATGACGGCGTGCGGGCGGCGGTCGCCTATGGAGAGGTTGCACGGTCCCTCGCGCTGAAGCTGAAGCACGGCCGGCGCATCGGCATGGCACGGATCATCGGCGCGCACCTGGCCCGCGCCGCGGCGATCGAACCCGGCGCACTGCTGGTGCCGGTGCCGCTTCACCGCTGGCGCATTTGGCGACGCGGCTTCAACCAGGCGGCGCTGATCGCGGCGGACGTTGGGCGGCGCACGGGGCTGGAACTGCGCACCGACCTGTTGGAGCGGCGCAAGGCGACGTCGATGTTGGGCGGGCTCGGACGTACGGCGCGGGCGCGGACCTTGCGCGGCGCCTTCGCCGTCCCATCTGACAAGAAAGCGGCGCTCATCGGCCGGAGCGTGGTGCTGGTGGATGACGTTTACACGAGCGGCGCCACCGCCAATGGCTGCGCCCGAGTGCTCAAGCGCGCGGCCGCGGCCCGGGTGGTGGTGCTGTGCTGGGCGCGCGTGCTGCAGGACCATGTTGACGAGGGACCGCCGCTGGGCGACGGGTCGGACTGAGGGAGAGACTGGTGGCGAAGGTCGAGATCTACACCAAATTCGGATGCCCCTATTGCTACCGCGCCAAGCGGCTGCTGGACGGCAAGCGCGCGTCTTACGAAGAATATGACATCACCATGGGCGGGCCGCAGCGTGCCGAAATGATCCAGCGCGCCAATGGCCGGACCACCGTGCCGCAGGTGTTCATCGACGGGCAGCATATCGGCGGCTCGGATGATCTCGCCGCGCTCGACGCACGGGGCGGGCTCGATCCGCTGCTGCAGGCCGCCTGACCCGCACCATGCGCGCCGCCATATTGCAGATGCAGTCGGGCATGGACCCGGCGGCCAACGCGCGCACGATCGTGCAAGCGATGGAAGAGGCGCGCGCGGGCGGCGCGGACATGCTGTTCACGCCGGAAATGTCCAACCTGCTCGACCGGGATAGGACGCGCTCGGAAGCGCGGCTGCGGTCGGAGGATGAAGACGAGACGCTAGCGGCAGTCCGCGAAGCGGCTGCCAGGCTGGGCCTCTGGGTGCATCTCGGTTCGCTGGCCTTGCGCGGTGAAGCCGGCATGCGGCTCAACCGTGGCTTCCTGATCGACGCGGCCGGGGGCGTCCGTGCGCGGTACGATAAGATCCACCTGTTCGACGTCGATCTGGCGACTGGCGAGAGCTGGCGCGAGTCCGCCGTCTATGCGCGCGGGCAGCGAGCGGTTGCGGCCGACACGCCCTGGGGCAAGCTCGGCTTGAGCATCTGCTATGACATCCGCTTCCCTGACCTTTACCGGACCCTCACCGATGCCGGTGCCGCCATCCTGGCCGTCCCTGCGGCCTTCACCGTGTCCACTGGCAAGGCACATTGGCACGTGCTGCTCCGCGCCCGCGCCATCGAGGCAGGCGTGTTCGTGGTCGCCGCCGCCCAGGCCGGCCGCCACGAGGATGGGCGCGAGACCTTCGGTCATTCGCTGGCCGTCGGCCCCTGGGGCGACGTGCTGCTGGACATGGGCGAAGCGCCGGGTCTCGACTTCGTCGACCTCGATCTCGCTCAAGTCGCGGAAGTCCGCTCCCGCGTGCCCGCGCTTAATCACCGGCGGCCGATCCCGAGCGTTTCCGCCGCATGATCGTCTTCGACCTGAAATGCGGCCGCGCTCATGTGTTCGAGGCCTGGTTCGGCTCCAGCGCCGACTATGAGGACCAGCGTGCGCGCAAGCTGATCCAATGCCCGATCTGCGGCGATGAGGAGATCGGCAAGGCGGTCATGGCGCCGCGGCTTGGCAGCAAGGTCGTCGACGAGGCGCCGGTTCCAGTCGCGACCGGCCCCACGCCCGAAGTCAAGGCGATGCTGGCCGCCATGGCCCAGATCCAGTCTAAGATGCTGGAAAAGTCCGAATGGGTCGGCCGCCGCTTCGCCGATGAGGCGCGCTCCATCCATCTCGGCGAGACCGAGCACCGCACCATTCATGGCGAGGCGACACCGGCCGAGGCCGCCGCCCTTGCCGAGGAAGGCATCGAGGTCGCCCCCCTGCCGTTCCCGGTGCTGCCGCCCGACCAGCGCAACTGATCCGACCAGGCCGGGTTTACAGCCCCGGTTCAGCCGCAGGCCCGCAAGGCGCCGGGCTTCAGGTCGGATAAGGCAGAAGAAATGTTTGGTCGCGTGTCGTTGCTGTTGATGTTGCTTGGCGGCGTTTCCGTCCCCGCGCTCGCCCAGGACACGCCGCAGCCTCCGCCTCCAACCGTGGCGCCGCCGCCGGCCGAAACGGCGGCCAATGCCGAGGCGGCAACCCAGAGCGCGACCGACGAGTTCGCGGATGGCGAGGAGGAGATCGTCGTCGTCGGCCAGCGCGAACGTGGCGAGGTGATCGGCGATATCCGCCCGGAAGTGCAGCTCACCCCGGCAGACATCCGGTCCTACGGCGTCAACTCGGTCGCCGAGCTGTTGACCGAACTCGCCCCGCAGATCCGCACCGAACGTGGCCGCGACCGCAATGCGCAGGTGGTGTTGCTCAATGGCCTGCGCATCTCCGGCTTCAGCGAGATCCGCGACCTGCCGACCGAAGCGATCCAGCGCGTCGACATCCTGCCCGAAGAGGTGGCGCTCAAATATGGCTTCGCCGCCAATCAAAAGGTGGTGAATATCGTGCTCCGCCGCCGCTTCCGCGCGACCACGGTCGAGCTGAGCGACCGGATCGCCACAGACGGTGGCGCGAACCGGCCCGAGGCGGAGATCGACTGGCTGCGGATCACGCCCGAGGGCCGGCTGAGCCTCAGCGCCGGGCATGAGCGCTCCGGCCGGCTTCTCGAGAGCCAGCGCGACATCATCGGAGGCACCGAATTCCGGACGCTGGTGCCGTCGTCCAGCACCGCTTCCCTCAACGGCGTCTATGCGCGATCGATCGCGGAGGGCGTCACCGCCACCCTCAATGGCCGCGTCCAGCGAGATGACAGCCGGAGCTTGCTCGGCCTTTCCAGTGACGGTTCGCTGATCGCACAGGAAAACGACTCGCTGAACACGCGGCTGGCGACGACGATCAACGGCGCCGTCTCTGGCTGGCAATGGACCTTCACCGGCGCTTACGACCGGACCGAGACGGATACGGATACCAATGTCACCGCCGATCGCGCGCGATCCGTGGCGAGCCAGTTCGGCGGGGATTTCACGGTCAATGGCCAGCCGGTGACGCTGCCTGCCGGGCCGGTCTCCACCACGCTTCGCCTCAACGCTTCGGCGGCCGATTTCGAGAGCCGCTCAACGCGCGGCGGCATCCAGCGCCAGGGCGATGTGCACCGCGACATCGGCGGCGGCCAGATCAACATCGACGTGCCGATCGCCAGCCGCGACCGAGGCGTGCTCGACTTCGTCGGCAACCTGTCGCTGAACGGCAATGTCGAGGTGCAGCGGCTGAGCGACTTCGGTACCCTGAGCAGCTGGGGCGCGGGAACGAGCTGGTCGCCGATCCGCGAGCTGAGCATCGTCGCGTCCTACACCGATGAGGAAGGCGCGCCGACGGCGCAGCAGCTCGGCAACCCCACGATCGTCACGCCGGGCGTCCGCGTGTTCGATCTGGTGCGGGGGCAGAACGCGATCGTTACCCAGATTACCGGCGGTAATCCCGGGCTGCTCGCCGATGAGCGGCGGGTGTGGAAGGTCGGCGCGACGCTGCGGCCGCTGAGCGAAACGGACCTCAGCATCGTCGCAACTTACACCAACAGCCGGACGCGCAACGCGATTGGCAGCCTGTCCTTCCCAACCGCGCAGATCCAGGCGGCGTTTCCCGACCGCTTCCTCCGGGACTCGAACGGCGAACTGATCCAGATCGATGCGCGACCGGTGAACTTCTTCCGGGAACGTCGGGAACAGCTGCGCTGGGGCGTTAATTTTTCCAAGCGTATCCAGGACAGCACGGCCGAACAGTTTCGCGCCTTGGCCGCCGCCGGACGCCTGCCCTGGGGCCGTGGACCCGGACCGGGCGGTGGCGGTCGTCGGGACGGCGCAGGCGACCGGCCGCGTGGAGAAGGCGGCGGCCGTGGCGGCGGCGGACGCTTCGGGGGCGGCGGCTTCGGCGGTGGCGGGCGGCTCCAGCTCGCGCTCTACCACACCTGGCATTTGAAGGACGAAGTCCTGCTCACCTCCACCGGTCCGCTGATCGACCGACTGGAAGGTGGCACGCTCGGGCGCGGCGGCGGCCAGCCGCGTCACGAGGTCGAGGCACAGGCGGGCATCACCCGCAACGGCCTCGGGGCGCGGCTGAGCGCGAATTGGCAGAGCGGCACGACTGTCGAGGGCGCCACCGGTCTTGCCGGCGACCGGCTGCGCTTCGGCGATCTGACGACCGTCAACTTCCGGCTCTTCGCCAATCTCGGCAACATGCCCAAGCTGGTCGTCGATCATCCCTGGCTTCGCGGCACGCGGGTGACCTTGGCGGTCGACAATATCTTCAACGCCCGCCAGCGGGTGCGCGACGCGACGGGCACCACGCCGATCAACTATCAGCCGGACTTGCTCGACCCTCTCGGCCGCAGCGTGCGGCTGTCGATCAGGAAGCTCTTCTTCGCGCTCCCGCAGCGCCGGATTGACCGACCGGCGGCAGGAAGGCAGGACTAGCCCCGGCGCGCCCGTAGCTCAGCAGGATAGAGCATCAGATTCCTAATCTGGGGGCCACTGGTTCGAATCCAGTCGGGCGCACCATTCCTCGATTGCGCAATGCGGGCGACGCCTTGTTAACCAAGGGCTTGAACGCTTCCTAAGCCATGCCGCGCCTAACCCCTGAATGGATCACCTTTGGGGAAGTTGGGAATGTCGACCGGGTTCAAGAGCGCGCGGGCTGCACGATCTCTCTTCCGCGATGAGCGGGGCAGCACCTACGCGATCGCCGCTGCCTACATCATTCCGCTGTTCGGTTTCGTCGGCCTGGGGCTCGATCTCGGCCGCGGCTATATGACTTCGTCGCGCCTTCAGAGCAGCGTCGACATCGCGACGCTAGCCGCCGTGCGGATCGAACAGCTCTATCCGGGCACCGGCTCCAGTCCGGGGCCGAAGACGATCGACACGGTCAACCAATTCCTGACCGCCAACATGCCGCTCGGCTATGTCGGCGCCACCCGCCAGACGCCGCAGGTCGCGGTGACCCGCTCCGGCGACGAAGTCACGGTGCAGGTGACCGTCGAAGGAACGGTCCCGACTACCTTGATGCAGATTTTCGGCATTCCGATGATGCCGGTGAAGGCGATGGCGAAGGGCGTTGCCGGCAAGACACTGCCGACGGCGGTCGAGACGATGCTGGTCCTCGACGTCACCGGCTCGATGGACGGCAATGGCGGCATGACCGCGCTCAAGGACTCGATGGGGAACTTTCTCGACATCGTCTATGGCAGCAACGAGACGCGGACGAACTTCGCGATCGGCGTGCTGCCCTATGCGGTGTTCGCCAATGTCGGCCGGCTGTTGCCCAACGACATGGTCGAGCAGGTGCCGGGCTATACCAACAAGGCCGCGAACGACATCTATGGCTGGAAGGGCTGCGTCTTCGCCGATCCGACGATCCGTGATCTCAGCACGAACATCAACACGATCGATGCGAACACCTACGACATGGGCAAGACGCTGCCGGGTGAAAACGGCATGCCCGATGTGCAACCGGCCATCTATCCGCCTCTGTGGGTCTATTCCTTCCACCGGCAGGACAATCGCTACAAGCTCGGCGCCAACGCGACGGACGAGTTCAACGTAGCGAACTACGGGCCGATGCGGACGGCGCTCATCCGGCGCTACGGCAACAACATCTGCCAGGTGAGCGCGTCCAACAGCAGCGACGCCGCCTGCAACAGCTCGGCCAATACGAAGATCAAGCCGTCGCGCCTGCCCAGCTATGCCAGCTGGCCGGCGCCGCGCTATTACGACTCGACCGTCAAGCCGTCGAACGCGGACGATTATGTCTCCAAATCGCCGAGCTATGTCTGTCCGACCGAGGCGCTGCCGGTCAGCTATGCGCGCACCAAGACGGAGCTGACCAACTATAAGAATAGCCTGCAGCCGCTGTTCAACATCGGCACCTGGCACGTGCCGGCGATGACCTGGGGCTATCGTCTGCTGGCGCGCAACGACGTGTTCACGCGCACCCGGCCCGGTAATATGGGGCTGCGTCGCGTGATGGTCTTCATGACCGACGGTAACTTCGACTCGCAGGACCTAGGCTCCACGGTCGCCGGGCGCGGCAACGGTTACCAGGACTATGAGCGCGATTCCGCCTACACCGCCTATCAATCCTATGCCGACCGCAAGGTCGTGGACCAATGGTGGAACAGCGGCGGCACCGCCACTGCCCGAGCGGCTCACCGTGACAAGATGGCGCTGCGTTTCGCCAAGACCTGCCAGGCGATGAAGAACGAAGGCATTGAGATCTACACGATCACATTCGCCATCGCTTCGGGCACCGAAGGCGACGCGACGCGCGAGATGTTCAAGACGTGCGCAACCAACCGCAACACGCATTTCTTCGAGACGAAGAACCCGAGCGACTTGCGCATCGCCTTCACCTCGATCGCCGCCAACCTCATCGACCTCCACCTCGCCAAGTGAGACGGGACATGAAGACGCTTCGCCAGGACCGGGCCGGCATCGCCGCCACGGAATTCGCGCTGATCGCGCCGGTGGTGACGGTGCTGCTGTTCGGCTTCATCGAGTTTGCCTGGGTGCAGTCCGCCCGGTCGGCGCTGGAGTCGGCGACGATGAAGGGAGCCCGGCTGATCGCCGCGTCCGATTGTCCGTCCAAGCGTGAGACCATTCTCGTTCAGACGATCGAGCGGGGCATGCAGCATGTGAAGAGCTCGGACGACCAGCCGCCCAAGATTCAGGCGGTATCCTACGGCTCCGCCTTCGGCGATGTCGGCGAGCCGGAGCCGTTCGTCGATGCCGGCGCCACCAAGAACGGCAAATATGACGTCGGCGAGACCTACACCGACGTGAACGGCAACGGCAAATGGGACCCGGACATGGGCAGCTCCGGGTCGGTCGGCGGCGCCGGGCAGGTGGTCAGCTACACCGCCACCTTCAAGGTCAAGTCGCTGGTGCCCTGGATCGCCTCGCGCTTCAGCCAGGACGGCACGACCGACTACCCGATCAAGGCGACGACGGTGATCCGCAACGAACCGCTCTTCCGGACCACGGGGTGCTGATCATGATCGCCGCACTGCGCAATCTTAGCCGCGACAGCAAGGGCGTCTCGATCGTCGAGACGGCCCTGTGGCTGCCGCTGATCGTCATGGCCGGCATGGGAGGCATGGAATATACCAACTTCGTGCTCGCCAATCAGAAGCTGGAGCGCATCTCGTCAGTCGCGGCGGACACCATCGCCCGCAACCAGCTGGCGCCCAGCGAGAACAGCTTCCATGACGTGTTCGAGGCTGTCGAGCGGCTCGATGCGCCCTTCGACGTCAAGGAAAGCGGGCGGACGATCCTGACCGGAGTCATCGGCGTCAATCAGGATGGCGAAGTGGTGAACAAGGTGGTCTGGCAACGCTGCGGCGGCAACAAGACGACGATCGTCAGCCAGATCGGCAGCGAATGGACCGCCACCGACGATTTCGGCGACGGCCCTGAGGTGACGCTGCCGAACGGCGTCGTGCTGCAGCAGAACCAGATGGTCGTGGTGGCCGAGGTCGGCTATGAATATAAGCCGCTGATCAACCTGGTGCATATCCGCCGGCGCGGCGACGGCATCATCCGCCAGCGCTCCATGTACGTAACGCGCGGCCAGGCCATCCCCAACATCACGCCGATCGGCGGAGTTCAACCGGCGCGCTGCTAAGCTGTCTTGAAGGTCAGGTTTTCAGCTGCTGCCCTGGCGCGTGGCTCGGCCGCCTGGGCGGCTGGTCTCCCGCCGACCTCAAGGCCGTCGTGGTGTCGCTCGTCGTCGTGCTGACCTGGCTCTTTCTGCGCGAGCCGCGGCGGCATCATGAGGTGCCTTGACCTAAGAATCAGACCGGCGGGCCGAAGATCGTTGACTGGAATATGGACGGCAAGATCGCGATCGACCCAATGATCACGCACGTGCTGAGCCTCGAAGAGATTAACAAAGGCTTCGACCTGATGCACAAGGGCGAGAGCATTCGGTCGGTGGTGGTGTATTGATGGAAATCGTCTCGACCTGGCGAAGCCATGGCGGCACTCAGGGCGTTTACCGGCACCGGAGCACGTCGACGGGCACGGACATGGTCTTTTCCGTGTTCGTGCCCGCCCACAATGACCAGGACCGGCTGCCGGTCGTCTGGTACCTGTCCGGGCTCACCTGCACCCACGCCAATGTCACGGAGAAAGGGGAGTATCGCGCCGCCTGCGCGGAGCTCGGCCTCATCTTTGTCGCGCCCGACACAAGCCCGCGCGGCGACGGCGTGGCCGACGATCCGGCCTATGACATGGGCCAGGGGGCGGGCTTCTATGTCGATGCGACCGAGGCGCCCTGGGCGCCGCATTTCCGCATGCGCAGCTATATCGAAGAGGAACTGCCGGCGCTGATCGCGGCAGAGTTTCCGGCCGACATGGATGCCCAGGCGATCACCGGCCATTCGATGGGCGGGCATGGTGCGCTGACGATCGCGCTGCGAAATCCGGACCGCTTCCGCAGCGTCTCCGCCTTCGCTCCGATTGTGGCACCGAGCCAGGTGCCGTGGGGCGAGAAGGCACTAACTGGCTATTTGGGGACGGACCGGGCGGCGTGGCGGGCCTATGACGCGGTCGCGCTGATCGAGGATGGCGCCCGGGTCGCCGAATTGCTGGTCGACCAGGGCGCCGCCGACAACTTCCTCGACGAGCAGCTTCGACCCGAACTGCTCATGCAGGCATGCGACAAGGCAGGTGTTCCGCTCACGCTGCGGATGCAGCCCGGTTACGATCATAGCTATTATTTCATCTCCAGCTTCATGGGTGACCATCTGCGCTGGCACGCGGAGCGGCTGAAGCGGTGAACGGGCCCGATCTCGAAGCGATCGTCGAGCGCCATACGACCCGTGAAGGCCCGTTGCTGCCGATCCTGCACGATGTGCAGGCGGTGCAGGGCTGGATCATGGAGGACGACATCGTCGCCATTGCGCAAGCGCTGAACCTCAGCCGCGCAGAGGTCTCGGGAGTCGTCAGCTTCTACCATGATTTTCGCCGCACGCCGACCCGGCGACCCGTCATCAAACTGTGCCGGGCGGAGGCATGCCAGGCGCGGGGCGCCGAAGCGCTGGTGAAGGGCGCCGCCGGCGTCGACCGGGTCGAGATTGAGACGGTCTATTGCTTGGGGCTGTGCTCGGTGGGGCCGGCGGCGATGATCGGCACGGATGTCCATGCCCGTCTCGACGCGAGCAGCTTCAGCGAGCTGATCGAGCAGGTCGGGGCGGCATGAGGCTGTTCCTGTCGGATGACGCTGCCGCCGTCGCCTGCGGCGCCGATCGGGTCGCCCGACGGGCAGCCGCGCTCGGGTTCGAGGTCGTACGCACCAGCAGCTGGGGCATGCATTGGCTGGAGCCACTGGTCGAGCTCGACACCGGCTCGGGGTGGATCGGCTATGGGCCGGTGCTGCCGGACGAGCTGCCGGCGCTGCTCGCCGGAGAGCTTGAGGAAAAGCGGGTCGGAGAGCTGGCTGCGCACCCATTTATCGCCCGGCAGCAGCGGCTGACCTTCGCGCGCGCCGGCATGACGCGGCCGCTCGCTCTGGACGATTACGCCGCATCAGGCGGCTGGGAGGGGCTGCGCCGCGCGCGCGAACTCGGCCCCGAGGCGATCGTCGAGGAGGTGAAGACTTCGGGCCTGCGTGGCCGCGGCGGCGCGGGCTTTCCGGCCGGCATCAAGTGGAACACGGTGCGGCTGGCCGAGGGGCCGCGCAAATACATCGTGTGCAATGCCGATGAGGGCGACAGCGGCACCTTCGCTGATCGCATGCTGATGGAAGGCGACCCATATTGCCTGATCGAGGGTATGGCGATCGCCGCCCTTGCGGTGGGGGCGCAGAAAGGCTTCATATATGTGCGGTCCGAATATCCGCATGCCATTGCCAAGCTCGACGCGGCAGTTCGTCTCTCGGTGTCGATCGTCGCGCCGTTCGAAGTCGAGGTGCGGGTGGGCGCCGGCGCTTATGTCTGCGGCGAGGAGACGTCGCTGCTCAACTCGCTGGAAGGCAAACGCGGCGAGGTTCGCGCGAAGCCGCCCCTGCCCGCGATTGAGGGGCTTTTCGGTTGCCCGACGGTCGTCAACAATGTGCTGACGCTCGCCGCAGTGCCTTGGATACTGGCGAAGGGTGGTCAGGCCTATGCCGATTACGGCACCGGCCGGTCGCGGGGGACGATGCCCGTCCAACTCGCGGGCAATGTCAGGCATGCCGGATTGTTCGAGACCGCGTTCGGCCTCACCTTGGGCGAGCTGGTGTATGAAGTTGGTGGGGGGACGGCCTCTGGGCGTCCAGTCAAAGCCGTACAGGTCGGCGGCCCCTTGGGCGCTTATTTCCCGCCGGCGCTGTTCGATACGATATTCGACTATGAAGCTTTCGCCGCTCGCGACGGGCTGATCGGTCACGCCGGGGTGACCGTATTCGACGACAGCGTGGACATGGCTGAACAGGCGCGCTTCGCCTTTGAGTTCTGCGCGGCCGAAAGCTGCGGCAAGTGCACGCCGTGTCGCCTGGGCGCAGTGCGCGGCCGCGAGACGATGGAGCGGGTGATTTCCGGCGACGATCCGGCCGTCAACCTCGCGCTCATCGAGGAGCTATGCGAGACGATGAAGTTCGGCTCCCTCTGCGCGCTCGGCGGCTTCACGCCCTATCCCGTGATGAGTGCGATCACCCATTTCCGCGAAGATTTCGTGGGGTGAGGCTGCTCGGCGCCATTCTGGCGGGGGGACAGTCGCGTCGGTTCGGCAGTGACAAGGCGGCAGCGCTGCTCGCCGGCACGCCGTTGCTTGAGCATGTTGCGGCCGCGATCGAGTCGCATGTCGATGATGTGGTTGTCGTAGGTCGCCGATCGCAGGCCTATGCGGCGATCGAAGACTTCCCGATGCCGCTTCTGGGCCCATTGGGCGGCCTTTGCGCCGCGCTGCGCCATGCCCAGTCGTGGAGCTTCGATGCGGTGCTGACAGCTGGCTGCGATGTTCTGCCGCTTCCGGCTGATCTGGCTGACCGGCTCGCAGCGGGCCCGGCCGTAGTCGAGGGGCAGCCGCTTCTCGGGCTCTGGCCGACGAGCCTATTCGAAAGATTGCTGGAGCATCTCACATTTTCAGACGACCGGTCCATGCGCGCCTGGGTCGAGCGGGCTGACGCCCGGACGGTGCCGTTCGCCGCGCCCATCTACAACCTCAACACGCCTGCCGATCTAAGCTATTATGCGGCAGCGGAAGGACTGGTTCGATGACTTATGTCGCTCAAGCCGATTTCGGGACGCCCGCCGCCCGCTCGGACCAGCAGGTCACCCTGACCATAGACGGGCGACAGGTCACGGTGCCGATGGGGACCACGGTGATGCGCGCTGCGGCCGAAATAGGCACCGCCATTCCTAAGCTGTGTGCAACCGACAGCCTGAAGGCCTTCGGCTCGTGCCGGCTCTGCCTTGTGGAGATCGAAGGGGGGAAGGGCACACCCGCCTCCTGCACAACCCCGGTCGCGGACGGCATGGTGGTGCGCACCCAGACCGAGCGGCTCGCTCGCATCCGGCGGAACGTCATGGAGCTTTACATCTCCGACCACCCGCTCGACTGCCTTACTTGTGCGGCAAACGGCGACTGCGAGCTGCAGGACCAGGCCGGCGCGGTCGGCTTGCGTGAGGTGCGGTATGGCAGGGGCGCGGATCATCTGGGACAGCCCAAGGACCGATCAAATCCCTATTTCGACTTTGACCCGTCCAAGTGCATCGTCTGTTCACGTTGCGTCAGAGCGTGCGACGAAGTTCAGGGCACCTTCGCACTCACAATCGACGCTCGAGGGTTCAACTCCAAGGTCTCGGCCGGGCTGCTGAGCGACAACTTCCTGGGCTCGGAGTGCGTGTCCTGCGGCGCCTGTGTTCAGGCCTGCCCCACCGCCACTCTGGTCGAGAAGGCGGTGGTGGAGATCGGCACGCCGGAGCGCGCGGTCGTCACGACTTGCGCCTATTGCGGCGTGGGCTGCACCTTCCGGGCCGAGATGCGCGGCGAGCAGCTCGTCCGCATGGTGCCTTGGAAGGATGGCAAGGCCAATCGCGGCCATAGCTGCGTCAAAGGCCGTTTCGCCTGGGGCTACACCAACCACCAGGAACGCATCCTCAATCCGATGATCCGCTCTTCGATCGACGAGCCATGGCAGGAAGTCAGCTGGGAACAGGCCTTTGCGCACGCTGCGTCGGAGCTGAAGCGTATACAGGCGAAGCATGGCCGGCGAGCGATCGGCGGCATCACCTCTTCGCGCTGCACCAATGAAGAGACGTTCCTGGTTCAGAAATTGGTTCGTGCAGGGTTCGGCAACAACAACGTCGATACGTGCGCGCGCGTCTGCCACTCGCCGACGGGCTATGGACTGAAGACCACATTCGGCACTTCGGCCGGCACTCAGGACTTTGACTCGGTCGAGCAGGCGGACGTGATCTTGGTGATCGGCGCCAATCCGACCGATGGCCATCCGGTCTTCGCAAGCCGCATGAAGCGTCGGCTGCGCCAGGGCGCGCAGCTGATCGTGATCGATCCGCGACGCATCGATCTCGTCCGCACGCCGCACATCGAAGCGGCACACCACCTGCCGCTCCGTCCTGGCACCAACGTCGCCGTGCTGACCGCCATGGCGCATGTGATCGTTACCGAAGGCCTTGCCGATGAAGCCTTTGTGCGGGAACGGTGCGACTGGGACGAGTATTGCGATTGGGCTGCCTTCGTATCCGACCGGCGCAACAGCCCCGAGGCCCTCGCGCCGGTCACGCAAGTCGATCCGCAAGAGCTGCGCGCGGCCGCGCGCCTCTACGCCACGGGCGGGAACGCCGCGATCTATTACGGCCTGGGCGTGACCGAGCACAGCCAGGGCAGCTCGACCGTGATGGCGATCGCCAACCTTGCCATGGCGACCGGCAATATCGGCCGGCCGGGCGTCGGGGTGAACCCGCTTCGCGGCCAGAACAATGTCCAGGGAGCCTGCGACATGGGCAGCTTCCCGCACGAGCTGTCCGGCTATCGCCATGTCTCCGACGAAGCGACGCGGCGCCTGTTCGAGGCGGATTGGGGCGTTCGGATCGATCCGGAACCCGGCTTGCGCATTCCCAACATGCTCGACGCCGCCGTCGATGGCAGCTTCAAAGCGCTATACATCCAGGGCGAGGACATCCTGCAGTCCGACCCGAACACGCGCCATGTCTCTGCCGGCCTTTCTGCCATGGAGTGCGTGATCGTCCACGACCTGTTCCTGAACGAAACCGCGAACTATGCGCATATTTTCCTGCCTGGCTCCACTTTCCTGGAAAAGAACGGCACCTTCACCAACGCGGAGCGCCGCATCCAGCCGGTGCGCAAGGTGATGGCGCCGCTGAATGGCTTGGAGGATTGGGAGGTCACCCAGGGGCTCGCGAACGCGCTGGGCTTGGGCTGGTCCTACAGCCACCCCTCGGAGATCATGGACGAGATCGCCCGGCTGACGCCGAGCTTCGCGGGCGTGTCCTTCGCCAAGCTGGACGAACTCGGTTCGATCCAGTGGCCCTGCAATGAGGCGTCGCCAAACGGATCGCCGGTCATGCACATGGACGGCTTCGTGCGTGGCAAAGGCCATTTCGTGGTGACCGACTATATCCCGACGGACGAAAAGACCGGGCCGCGCTTCCCGCTGCTGCTCACGACCGGCCGCATCCTCAGCCACTATAATGTCGGCGCGCAGACGCGGCGGACGGCGAACACCGTCTGGCATCCGGAAGACCTGCTGGAGATGCACCCGCATGACGCCGAAGAGCGGGGGCTGAAGGACGGCGACTGGGCGAAGCTCGCCAGCCGTTCAGGCGAGACCACCCTTCGCGTCAGGGTCACCGATCGGGTCGCGCCGGGCGTGGTCTACACGACCTTTCACCATCCGGCGACGCAGGCAAATGTCGTCACCACCGACTATTCGGATTGGGCCACCAACTGCCCGGAATATAAGGTCACGGCCGTGCAGGTCTCTCCTTCCAACGGTCCGACCGATTGGCAGGAGAGCTATGAGGCGCTGAGCGAGCGTTCGCGCCGGATCGCCGAAGCCGAGGCGGCCGAGTGAGCCAGACGCTCGACCGCCTGATCTACATGGCAAACCAGATCGCGCGGAACCTCGCCACCCACACCGATCCGCCCGCCGCGGTCGCCGACCATATCGCTCATTTCTGGGATCCGCGGATGAAGGAGCAGATCTATCGGCATCTATTGGCTGGCGGCGCGGGCCTCGATACCGTCGCGCTCGCTGCGCTCCGTACGCTCGCTGCGGGTGTAGAGCCACGGCCCCAGACACTTGCTACTGCCGCGGAAGGCGGTTCGGACGCGGGATGACCGGCGCAGAGGGCTGGGCCTTCGTCTCGGTCGCCGAGAACGGCAGCCACACTGCGATGTCCCGCGATGTGGCCGTCGAACATCCCTGCGCGATCGAGGTGAACGGCCTTGGCTATGCGGTGATGATGCTCAGCCCATCCGATCTGCAGGACTTTGCTTACGGCTTCTGCCTGTCTGAACGGCTGATCGACGGTGCCGCCGATATAGGAACGGTCGAGCCGCATGGGACCGCATCGGGAACGATCCTTCGGGTCAACACCCGGCCTGCGTTGCGAAATCGTGTATTCGAGCGCGTCCGACACCGGCTCTCCGAAAGCAGTTGTGGCTTGTGCGGCATCGAAAATCTCGAACAGGCACTCCGACCATTGCCGCGCCTGCAAGACACCCCGCCCATTGCTCCGGGCGCAATATTTCGAGCTCTGAGCAACATGCGCGCCAATCAGCCGCTAAACGGCCGGACCGGCGCCGTACACGCCGCCATGGCCTGCGACGGCGACGGCGCGATCCTGCTCGCCCGCGAGGACGTCGGCCGCCACAATGCCTTCGATAAGCTGATCGGCGCCATGCTTCGAGACGGACAGGACTGGAAGGGGCGGTTTGCACTGCTATCCTCCCGCTGCTCCTACGAGTTGGTCGAGAAGGCAGCGCTGGCAGGCTGTTCCACGCTGGTCACTGTCTCGGCCGCAACGGAACTTGCGCTATCGCGGGCTAAAGAAGCAAACATAGAAGTCTGTTCGCTCGCTCGCAGGGACAGTTTCTTGGCCTGTGCATGAATGCGCTCGGCCCAAAACCTTCGACGAAGCGCGCGCTCATCTGCGATGCTGTTCCTCGCACATGACGGACCATGAGTGGCAGTGAGACTGAGAACTGGCGACTTGATCGAGCTGTGAAAAATGCGGCCGCAAGTGAGAACTTCAAGCCGCAGCAAGTGGCTCCGCTTCTGCGAAGCAACGTTTGGCTGGTTCAGGGCGGGGCTCGAAACGAACGGGCGTATCGGAGGCCGTATTCCTGGCGACCAATGATCGCCGATGCCGCTCAGGGAGCGATGCTGGTGCACCCGCTAAATATTGCGCCCGACCAATCGCGCAGTGACGCTGTCGAGTGACCGCATGAAAGAACAGTAGGCGCTGACCAGACCCTTGGCCTCAGCATAGTCAATGGGGTGGGGGAGAGGGTGTCCGCTCTTGCATGATACGTAAGATACCGAAATAAAAGTCCGACTATGTGGCCGCTGCCGAGGCTTCCCCACATATTTCCCCACCTTCAACTTGCAAGATGAGTTGGCGGCCAGTTAGGTGAGAGGCAGCCTCGGCGGCAGTTAGCACGTCTTCTGGGTACGGGCCTTTCATCTCTCGTGCCCGATCTGAGCTCAGATGTTCGTATATCCAGACGGAGTAAGCTGCGTCTATATCGGTTGTCCAAGCGCGATCGGCGTAGGCATCTTTTCCGACGTCCTTGAGGAAGCCTGATAGAAAGGCCGTCGGAACATAGTGACGATAGGCGTACCAAAGTCGCCGTGCGGCTCTTAGTCTCTCGGCATCATCAGGCGCGAGCCGGGGGTTATTACGTCTATCGGACGGCGAAACGTGAGCAAAGACGGCCAAGATACATCGTTGAAAAATGTTACGCTGTTTTGTTGCGAAACGAAATTGATGCCCCGGCCGCCGGGGAAGCCCGGTTCCGGGGAAGATTCGTGCCGGGTGCCGGACTCTATTTCCGCAGCTGTTAGTCGAGGGCCGAATGCGTCGAAGATGAGCCAACTGACGCAACAGTAGAGATTAGTCGTCACAGCGCTTCCACGCGGTGCTGGGTGAACTGAAGTGGGGTAGTCAGAAGGGCACGGAACGCATTGTACCCACCTGTGCCGGGGAAGAAGGCGTGGAAGAAGATCTGCGGCTCCCCAGTGAGACTTGGAGCGACAGAGGCATGTCCCGGAGCCCACCATGTTTTCGTCGAAGAGAGCAGGGCTTCAGGCTGTTTCGAGTAAGGTCCCAAGGGGTGATCGGCCACCGCGACGCCGATTCCATATGCGGGCGTACAGTAGTCGTTTCCGGCATAGAAGAGCCAGTAGCGCCCTTTCTGCGCCGTGATCCAAGGACCTTCAATCAGGTGAGCTTCCCATTCCTGGTCATTGGTGAGGACAATTGATGCCTCGCCAACAAGCTCTCCTTCAGAAGAAAGCCTCTGCCCGTAGATCGGCGTGCTCATTGCTTCGACCACACTCTCCGCCTCAGGATGAGCGGCAAGGGTGTTCCGCACATCTTGCCAGCTTCCTAGAACGGCTTCGACGAGCGGCCGTAGCAGCGAAAATCGTTCAGCAGGGCGCCGCGTGTTGGCCCAAGGCTCAATCTTTGAGACGAAGTCAGCCGTTGCACGGTCTTGTTCCGATTTGAAAATCGCCGGGATGAGTTCGGGTTTTCCCCTGAGCAGCCGCGCCAAAGGAGCGGGCCAGACGCCGTTGGTGTCGCGCTTCCAGAAAAGATAGCGCTCGCCATCGGCGTCGATGAAGATGTGGGAGTCGATTACGCCTCCATCAAGCTGGGCCAGCCCTGCACTATCTGGCGACCCGATCGTGTCCACGGCATCAGCGTCCAGCAACGGCTGGCCCAGATCTTTCCACGGCCCGGTCGGGTGAGGAGCCTTGGCCAGTCCAATGGCCAAGGCATTTGAGCGCTGTCGCGCCGTGTAGACGAGCGAATATTCATTGCCGCACTTAGCCATCTCAGGTGCCCAGAAATCACCCAGGTTGCGGCCGTGCGCGGTCCAGCTTGGAGCCTCACCTTCAGCGAAGACAAACCCTTTGTGAGTCCAGGCTTCCAGGTCCGTCGAATGCAGGATCGGGAAGGCATCGACTGCGTCGTTGGACGTGGCGACAAGGTAATAGCCGTCGTCTGTTTTCAGCACGGCCGGGTCGCCATAACCTGCGGTTGTGCGTGGGCTCAGATTGTCCATGATGAGCGGACGCCAAGTCGGCTCTCTTTCGTCGAGGATTACTGGTCCCGGGACGATGTGCGGCGACCGAGTTCCAAAATCCCGCGCCAGTTCGCTGAAGAAGATGGTGTAATGTTGCGAGCGGCTGCTTGGCACCCGGTAGGTCTTGGCCCGATCACCACGCCTCACTGCGATACTCGTCCCGGTAGCTTCGGACCTCACTTCCACATGAAAGGTGTCGCTATTGGTCAACCGGCAGATCCTTTACTTGAACGACACCATCATTGAAGGAGAGGCCCGTTGTCAGCAGCGCGCGAAACGCATTGTAGCCGCCCGTGCCCGGAAAATACGCATGGAAGAAGAGCTGCGGCTGCTCATCCACACCTGGTGCAACCGAGGCGTGGCCTGGCCCCCACCAGGAACGGGTTGATTTCAGAAGGGGTTCCCCCTGTTTCACGTAGGGGCCGAAGGGGTGGTCCGCCACCGCGACGCCGATGCCATAGGCCGGCGTGCCGAAATCATTGCCCGCGTAGAAGAGATAGTAGCGGCCGTCCTGGCGCGTAACCCAAGGGCCCTCGATCAGATGGCCCTCCCAGTCCATATCGTTGACGAGCACGACTCGCTCCTCGCCAACCAGCTGGGCTCCATCGTCGCTGAGGCGCTGGGCGTGGATCGGCGTTGACATGGCGTCGAGGATCGACTCCGCATCGTCGCAGGTCGCGAGGACCTCGCGCACACCGTGCCAGTTGGCAAGCACTGCGCTGATCAGCGGCTGCATCAGAAAGAAGCGCTCCATCGGGCGGCGTCCATTCGCCCAAGGCTGGATTGCGGCGCAAAAGGCGGCCGTCGCCCGCTCCGGCTCGGTTGCGAACATTTGCTCGATCAGTTCGGGTCGCCGGCGCAGCAACGCGGCGAGTGGTCGTGGCCAGACGCCGTTGGTGTCGCGCTTCCAGAACAGATAGCTGGTGCCGTCCGCATCGATGAAGAAATGGCTGTCGATGACGCCGCCGGAGAGAAGCGGCATGCCGGGATCGTCGGCCAGGCCGGTGGTGTTAACCGCGTCGCGCAGGATCAGCGGCTGGCCCAGATCGCGCCAGGGGCCCGTGGGGTGCGGCGCCTTAGCCAAGCCGATGGCGAGCGCGTTGGTGCGCTGCCGGGCAGTATAGCAGAGCCAGTATTCGTCGCCGACCTTCGCCATCTCGGGCGCCCAGAAATCGCCGACCATCCGCCCATGCGCGGTCCAGTCCGGCGTCTCGCCCTCCGCGAAGACGAAGCCTTTGTGCTCCCAGGCCTTGAGGTCGTGCGAGTGGAGGATGGGAAATGCGTCAAGCGCGTCGTTGGAGGTTGCGACCAGCCAGTAGCCTTCGTCCGTCTTGAGCACCGCCGGGTCACCATAGCCGGCGGTGATCCGCGGGCTCAGATTTTCAAGGATCAGCGGCCGCCAGTCGGGCTCCGGCGCTTGCGCGTCATTGACCGGACCGGCCTGCGTTTCGGGGACGAGCGTACCGAAGTCCCGCGCCAGCTCGGCATAGAAAAGCTGGAAGGACGGATGCTCATTGTCGGGCAGGCCGTAGTCGCGGTTCTCGTCGCCACGCGTGACAGTGATGCGATAGCCTGCGCCCTCGGCGGCGGCGTCGACCTGGAACGGCTGAGTCGTCATGGCGCCGCCGCCTAGCCTGTCACCGCGCAGGGATGAAGCGTGTTTCGCGATTGACCGATGCGCGGATGATACGCGATGACAGGCACATAACGATAAGCAGGATGCCGTTGGCCGGTCTTTCGCTCCGCAATGTCCGCAAGTCCTTCGGTGATGCGCTGATCCTGGACAGCGTCTCGCTCGACGTGGAACCGCGCGAGTTCATTGCCTTTCTGGGCCCGTCCGGCAGCGGCAAGTCGACCCTGCTCCGCATCATCGCCGGGCTGGAAACGGCCGATGCCGGCGAGGTCTGGCTGGACGATCGTCGCATCGATCGACTGCCGCCGGGCGACCGCGACGTGGCGATGGTGTTCCAGGCCTATGCGCTCTACCCGCACATGACCGTGCGCGAGAATATGGCGTTCGGTCTCAAGAATGCCCGCGTGCCCAAGGCCGAAATCGAGGCACGGATCGCTCAGGCCGCGGCGTCGCTGGAGATCGAAAGCCAACTCGACAAGAAGCCCGGCCAGATGTCGGGCGGTCAGCGCCAGCGGGTGGCGATCGGCCGCGCCATCGTGAAGCATCCCGCCTTGTTCCTGCTCGACGAACCCTTGTCGAACCTCGACGCGGCGCTCCGCAACCGCACCCGGGTCGAACTCGCTCAGCTGCGCCGGCGGGTCGAGGCCGCGCTGATCATGGTCACCCACGACCAGGCGGAGGCGATGACCCTCGCCGACCGGATCGTCGTGATGAACGACAAGCGCATCCAGCAGGTCGGCGCGCCGATGGAGCTCTATACTCGCCCGGCCAACAGTTGGGTGGCGCGGTTTGTGGGTTCGCCGGCGATGACGCTTGCGCCGGGCGTGATCGCCCCCAGCGAAGGTCGATGTGCCCGGGTCAGACTCGCCGGCGGTGCGGAGGTCGAGACGCGCGTTGCTCGCAACGGCCTTGCGATAGGCGAGCCGGTCGAGCTCGGCTTGCGCTCTGAATATGTCGGCGTCACCGCCCCCGGCGCCGGGACCGTGGATGCGGAGGCCGCTCTGGTGGAGCGGCTTGGCGACCGGACGCTCGTCTATGCGCGGCTGAGCGACGGCCTCGAGGTCACGGCGCAGGACGAGGGTGCCAGCCAGGTGAGGATCGGGGATCGCGTCGGCCTCGAGATCAACGGCGCCGCTGCTCATCTGTTCGGGCCGGACGGCGCCGGGCACCATGCCGAGGCGGATGCCGCGTGAGCATGGCGGCGCGGGGCAACGACTGGACCGGGCTCCTTTTCGTTCTGCCGTTCCTGCTCACCTACCTCGTCGTCCTGATCTATCCGCTCCTGATCGGCATCGCGCTCAGCTTCCAGAGGGTCGATCTGTTCAGCGACGGGATCTTCGTCGGCTTCGAGAACTACGGGCGCCTGTTCGCCGATGCCTCATTTCGTCAGGCCGTATGGAACACCTTCACCCTGGCGCTGACCATCGTGCCGCTGCTGACCGTGATCGCGCTCGGCCTCGCATTGGCGCTGAATCGTGCAACGGGCGGGGCGGCGGTGTTCCGCGGCATGTTCTTCTCCTCCTCGGTCTTGTCCGTGACGATCGTGACCCTGATCTGGCGCTTCGTGCTGGCGCCGGATGCGGGCCTGTTGGGAGAGGCGGCAACGGCGCTGGGCGCCGAGCCCATCCCGTTCCTCAGCCACCCGACCTGGTCGCTCTGGGCGCTGGCTATCACCACCATCTGGTGGTCGGTGGGCCTGCCGATGATGCTGTTCCTCGCCGGGCTCCAGCAGATACCGGGCGACATTTACGAAGCGGCCGCGCTGGACCGGGCAAGCAAGTGGACCACGTTCTGGCGCGTTACCCTGCCGTCGCTGAGGCGGACCGTGGTGCTCGTGATCATGCTGCAGACTGCGGCGCAGTTGCAGATATTCGGCCAGGCGCAGCTGCTGACTGGCGGCGGACCTGGCGGCGCGACCCGCACGATGGTGCTCTTCATCTTCGAAGGCGCGTTCGGCCGGTGGGAGCTGGGCTATGCGGCCGCCGCCGCGGAGATCCTGTTCCTGCTCATCGTGCTGCTCACGCTGACGCAATATGCTGCCACCATGCGCGGCTCCGAAGACGAACGTGGCCGCTAAAGGAAGCCAAGCACGGTCGCCGCTGACCCTAGTCGCGCTGCTACTCGCCGCGCTGGTGATGCTCGCGCCTCTGATCTGGACCCTGCTGCTCTCGCTCAAGGAGAATAGCGAGCTGGTCGGCAATAGCGGCGCAGCCCTGTCGCCGCCCTATACGCTCGAAAACTACGCCTCGATCCTAAAGGGCAATCAGGTGTTCCGCTGGCTGATCAACAGCTTCATCGTGTCGACCGGCACCACCATCGGCGTGCTCGCCCTCTGCAGCCTGGCCGGCTACGGCTTCGCCCGGCTCGACTTCCCGTTCCGCAAGACCTTGTTCGTGTTCATTCTGCTGGGCCTTGCCATCCCCGAGCAGGCGGTGATCCTGCCTCAGCATCGGCTGTTCGCAGACCTTAGGCTCCACAATTCCTATCCCGGGCTGATCCTTCCGGGCCTGGCGGGGCCGTTCGGCGTGTTCTTCATGACCCAATATTTCCGGGCGATCCCGCGCGACCTCGACGAGGCTGCGATGCTCGACGGCGCGTCGCGCTTCCGGACCTTCTGGACGGTATTGCTGCCGCTCACCATGCCGGCGCAGGCGACGCTCGGGGTTTTCACCTTCCTGGCATCGTGGAACAGTTACTGGTGGCCGCTCATCTCGGCGACGCGCAGCGACATGTACACGCTCACCGTCGGGCTCGCCTCCGCGCAGATGAATTACGCGCAGACCAGCGGCCTCGGATTCCTGATGGCGCAGGCGGTGTTCGCCTCGATTCCGATCTTCATCGTCTACGTCCTGTTCCAGAAGCAGATCGTGCGCGCCATGGCGGGGACGGCGGTGCGATGAGGTGGCCATTCCTCATCCTTGCGCTGCTGATCGCCGGCAGCTGCGCCCAAGCTGGCGATGACGAACGCGCGGAAATTTACTTGCAACGTTTCTTCGGCGAGTGCGGCGCGGAGTTCGGCAGGGCCACCGACGTGTCAAAGGCGGAGGGCGAGTGCGGGATCATCACCACGATGATCAACAAGTTCAACGCGCAGAACCCCGATATCGAGCTGAGCAGCAATGTCGTTGCCTGGCCCGGCTACCCGCAGCTCAATGCCCAGATGGCGGCGCGCGACCCGCCCGATCTGGTGACCATGCACACCGGGCTGATCTCCGACTATGCGGCAAGCGACCTGATCGAGCCGATCGGCCCATATCTGGCCGAAGCCGGCCTCTCACCCGACGCTCTCACTGACGCCAGCCGCAGCGCAGTGGCACTCAACGGCCAGCTCTACGGCCTGCCGTTCGACACGCACGGCGGCCTGTTCCACATCAACACCAAGCTGTTTGCGCAAGCCGGGCTGATGAAGAACGGCAAGCCGGTCCTGCCGACCTCGCCCGAGGAATTCCTGAGCCAGTCGAAGCAGTTCACCGAGCGCACGGGCAAGCCCTACATCATCCAGAGCCTGGTCGGCGACAACGCCTATGCGGCGCGCAACTTATACACCTATCTGCTTGCGCAGAACGCCGCCTTTTTCCCCAATGCCCGGGAGATAAGGCTGCGGACGCCGGAAGCCGAGCGGATCGTGGACCTGTTCCGCTCGATTACCGCGTCGGGGGTGAGCACACGCAACCAGGACACGCCGGCGGCAATCGCCAGCTTCGTCGGCGGCGAGGGAGGTATCTATCCGACCGGCACCTGGATGATCGGCCAGTTCGAGAAAGAGGCGAAGCAGCCGGGGCGGCCGCTTTACCAAAGCTATGCCGTCTACCCCTATCCGCGGCTGTGGGGAGAGCATGTCAGCTATGTGAGCGGCCACGCCTGGGTGGTCCCGAAGCGGAAACGGACGGACAAGCAGCGGCGCGCCATTGCCCGCTTCTTCCGCTTCGTCGCGGATTACAATTTCGACTGGGCACGGACCGGGCACCTGCCGGCATTCAAGGCGGTGGTGGAGAGTCCCGCCTTCGCCGCTCTGCCCTATCGTCAAGGCATCGCCTCGGTGGCCACCACGGGCCGGCCGCTACCGGCCGGCGTGCAGCGGCAGAACGCAATCGAGGGTCTCATCGGCGAGGAAGTCGCGGCGGCGTTCAACGGCCAGAAGAGCACCAAGCAGGCGCTCGCCGACGCCGAGCGGCGCGTGAACGAGCTGTTCGCCGAGCTGTTGCCGACAAGCAACAACTGACCGAAAATCGTCACACAGGACGATCTGCCCCCGCTTCCAAGAGCCGGAACTGCGCTAGGTCGATGCGGACAAATATTTGTGCAGCAACATTATCGTTTCGGGAGCGTTACGTTCGAAACGGCTGTGCACGGCCAAGAAGAAGTAAAGGGGAGAAGATGATGCGCACCATGTATCTGCTTGCGGCGACCGTATCGCTGGCCGCCCTGACCGCCGCGCCGGCTCAGGCGCAATCGCCTGCACCGACTAACACGGATGCCCCCACCGAAGCGGCGATGGAAGAGACTGGCGAAGCCGACATCGTCGTGACCGGCCTGCGCGCGGCCCTTGAGTCCGCTCAGACGCTCAAGCGGACCGCGCCGCAGGTGGTCGACGCGATCGTCGCCTCCGACATCGGCAAGCTCCCCGACCTCGCGGTCTCCGACACGGTCGGACGTCTGCCGGGCGTTCAGGTCTATCGCCAGGCGGGCGAGGCGTCGCGCGTACTGATCCGCGGCCTGCCCGACTTCGCCACTACCTATAATGGCCGCGAGATCTTCACCGCCGAGACCCGCGTCGTGGCGCTGCAAGACTTCCCGTCCGCAAACATCGCCGCGCTGGAGGTCTACAAGACCTCGACCGCCGATCTCGTCGCGCCGGGCCTGGCCGGGCTCGTCAACGTCCGATCGCGGCGCCCGTTCGACTTCGAAGGCGGCCAGATCGCCGGTTCGGCTTGGGGCCTCTACACGATCCAGGCGGAGAAGCTCACCCCCAACTTCAACGTGCTGGCGACCAACCGGTGGGAGACCGGCGCCGGCGAGTTCGGCCTGCTCGTCAATGGCTCCTATACCGAGCTTCAGTATCTCGACAGCGAGCCGTCCAACACCGACTTCCTCCAGACCTTCCGGCAGGAAGGGTCTCGCCTGATCGCCGATGGCGCTGGGCAGGCAGCGCGTTTCCCGGACATCCAGCGGCTGTTCTACCGTTCGGGCAACCGCGTCCGTCCTTCGATCAACGCCGCGGCGCAGTGGCGGCCGAACCCGGACCTCGAAATCTACGCCGACTTTTTGTGGCAGGGCTTCCGTAACAAGATCGACGACCGCCTGGTCGCGGTCGAACTGTTCAACGGCTCCAGCTATTCCAATCTCGCCTTTCGCCCGAACTCCAACCTGCTGAGCAGCGGCACGGTGGTGGGCGCGCCCAATTCGGTTTTCACCTTCCAGGGCGGCACCTACAACAAGACGAACACCTTCCAGTACGCAGGCGGGGCCAAGTACGACAACGGCCAGTTCAAGATCTCCGCCGACCTGGCTTACACCAAGTCCACCTTTACCGGTTCCACCGAGTCGGTCGATCGGCGCTTCGCCGGCACGCCGACCATCACCTTCGATCTGGAGCGCCCGCAATTTGCGGTTTCCGGCCTCAACCCGCTCGATCCGAACGCCTTCATCTTCGCCGGCCTGTTCGAGGAAAATCAGCGCTCGTCGGGCCGCGACTGGCAGGGCCGGGTCGACGCGCAATATGACTTCGACGACGACTTCTTCATCCGCAACATCCAGCTCGGCGCACGCTTCACCGACCGTGACGCCATCCGCCAATATGCGAACCGGTTCGCCGGGCCGCTGGTGCCGACCGGCGGCGGCGCCCTGCCTCTGACTTTCCGGACGACGCCGGAAGGCTTCAAGGGCGCGGGAGACCTGCAGCCATTCCGCCAGTTCGCGTCGCCCACCTACGGCAGCATCCGCAAGAACCGCGAAGCGCTCCGTGCGATCGTCGGCTTCCCGGCGGCGCCAGTCGAGCGGCGTCTCGAATATACCGCGGACGAGCAGACGCTCGCCGGCTATGCGCAGCTTGCTTACGGCTTCGGCGAGAATGTGGATGGTCAGATCGGCATCCGCGTCGAGCGCACCGAGACGAAGGTTGCGGGCCCGATGCCGACCGGCATCGAGGCGATCGATAGGGGCAATGAATATACCGACTGGTTGCCCAATGCGAGCATCCGCTTCCGCATGATGCCCGAGCTGCAGCTGCGCCTTTCCTACGCGCAGACCCGCACACGGCCGAATTTCGTCGATCAGCGGCCCAACATCCAGCTCGGCGCCGCGCCTCCGGGCGGGGTGGGTACCGACAGCGCGCCCTATCCGGCGACCGGCGGCAATCCGTTCCTGCAGCCCTTCACGTCCGACAACTATGACGCGAGCCTGGAATATTATTTCGGGCCGTCGAGCTTCGCCTCCGTGGCCGTGTTCCGGCGCAACATTGACGGCTTCATTCAGCCCTCCGCGTTCCGTTTCACGGATCCGAATCTCGGCGTCGTCCAGGTCACCGGCCGCACCAACACCGGCAAGGGACGGATCACCGGCGTCGAGGGTCAGTTCCAAACCTTCTTCGACTATGAGTTCTTGCCCGACTGGGCGCGCGGCTTCGGGGTGCAGGCCAATGTCACCTATCTGGACGCAGAGACCCAGCAGCTCGTGTTCGGCGGGCCGGCCGGCGCGCTGGAGTTCGACCGCATCTCGTTCGACGATGGCATTCGCAACGGCGTGTCGAAGTGGAACTTCAACTTTGTCGGCCTGTACGAGCGGGGGCCGCTATCGGCTCGCCTGACCTATTCCGGCCGGTCGAACTTCCTTGCTTTTCGCGACAATCGCGGGACGTCCGACCCCTATCGCGAGTTCGGCAACCCGAACGACCGGCTCGACCTGTCGGTCAACTACAATATCTTCGAGAACCTGACCGTCTTCGCCGACTGGACCAACATCACCATGAACCCGTTCGAGGTAGACTTCAGTTCGGCCCGCGACGGCCGGCCGGAGGCGCGCTATCCGCGCTACCTGCGCTATGATGAGTCGACGGTGTCGCTTGGCGTGCGTTTCCGCTTCGGCAAGTAGGGCAAATTAGCGCAGACTTGCGCCGATCACCGGTGTGGCGCCGTTCCACGTAAGCGGCGCCACATACATATAGCGGCCCTGGCCCGCGCGCAGGCAGCGTGCCGTCGCAGACCAAGCGTGAAAGACCAAATACTGCCGCCCGCCAGTCTCCAGAACCGTCTGGTGGCCCGGCCCGCTCAGGCAGCCGCGGCTCTTTCCGTAATAGCTCTTGAGGATCGGGTTCTCGGGCGCCTTCGTGCACGGCCCCTGCGGTCCGGCGCAGGTCGCGTAACCGATCGCGTAGTTGGACAGGCGCTGGTCATTCTCCCAGCCGAAATGATTGGCTGAGAAGAAGAGCACGTAGCTTCCATTGCTGGCGAGGGTCATTGCCGGCGACTCGACCACCCGCCATTCCCATTTGAGAGTGTTGCCAATCAGGGGTTTCGCAGCACCAGTGAGTGACAGCCCATCGGGGGTCAGCGGCTGCACCCAAATTTGCGAGGGCTTCAAAACCAACGGATTGTTCCCGTCATTCTTGTAGTAGAGGTAAAGGCTGCCATTGCGATCGCGAAAGGGGCTCGCATCGATAGTGCCGCCGAGGTCGCGTTGGCACACGAGCGGCGCTAAATCTTGTGAGACATAGGGTCCGGTAAGCTGCTTAGACGCAGCCGCGCCCACACATTGGAGTCCGGTCCCCCTCTCGCGCGCCGTAAAATAAAGCACGTAGCGGCCGGCGATCTGCATCACTTCCGGAGCCCAGGTGCGCCCCGCTTCTGCCCAGGGCGGCAGCTGCGGCATCGCATCGTGCAGGCGCCCGCCTGCCTCCATCAAGGACCAGCTCTTTAGGTCCGGCGAGCGAGCCACTTGTACATTCGCCCGCAGCTCTGTGGCGTTCGTGGCGAATGCGACATAGCCGTCGTCTGCCGCTATGATGAAGGGGTCGGGAAAGTCGGTCGCAAAAGTGGGCTGGAGACGCGTGCCGGAATCTGGCTGTCGCGCCATTACGAGATCGCCCGCGACCGCCGCGCCAAGCAGACAGCCAGCCCGAAGCAAAGTGCTCATGTTCGTGTATGACCACATCGGGTTACCTCCAGCTGCGAGCATAACTCCCCTCAGACATCGACGAGGCAAGTCCATGTCGTGACAACGATGCTACGGGCAGTTGGTATGCCCGTTCGCTTGTAGATCAAAGACGCCTTCGTTCGACGAAGTGAGTGGGTGCCGAAGAGAGCTGGGTCCAACCCGATTGCCGCCAACCACTCTCCGGCCAAACGAGCGTAACAGCGCGTGCTGATGTGATCACTTGGTTCTATCCGGTGGGAAGCGGAAGTCCTTAGGCCTCCCAGCAGACGGCACGCGGCATTGTTCGCAATGGATCGAATAAAGGACGCTCCGAGCGAGGCGCCAGTTGGCAGCTATAGGCGCTAAGCGGACGTCCACCCCTCCAGCACTGCACGGCAGAGATGGGCGCGTTGCGGACGTTGGAGCCGGCCAGACGCCGAATGTCCGCTATGGGTGGAAAGCAGACATCCACGCATGGTTGGAAAGACTGAAGATCCCAACTTGGGGGCCAGCCTCCTCTTGGATCATCCCAAGAGTTGGCCAATTACGCGGCAAGCCGCTGATGCGCTCCGAAGGCGCTGCCTTACGGGTCGCGAGGAACAGGCTGCGGCGTGTTGGCCGAAATAGGCTGGTCCGGGATCGAGGGAGCTGAAGGTTCCGGTGGCTAGCAAAACCGCTACTTCGTTCGATAAATCGTGGCCTGGCGGATGGCGAGCTTCCAAGTCCCGGAGAGGTCGGTCCACACTTCGGTAGTCCGTCTTCTGATCTTCTCACCTGCGAACTTGGCCTTGCCAACCGGCGTCAACACTTCCTCACCCATGAGCACCACGTCGTGATCGCCGCGAGTGGCGGCATATTCGATGCTGCGCTCGAGAGTAGCGTAGTCGATGAGGCCGGTGGCGAGGTTCCGCTCAGCGTCCTTTTTGCGCGCGATCCGGTTGAACGGGTTGTTCACGACTGCGTCGTCCGCGAAGGCTGCAGAAAACTCGACCGCGTCTCGGCTCAGGATCGCCCTTGTCCATGCGATCGGCCGCTGCCAACGCCGCAGCAATGCGCGGCGTGCGAGCAGCGGACTCAACAGCGGGATTCGCGGCTCGCCACGAAGCTGATGCGGGTGCACTCAGAAGGAGGAGCGTGCCGAAGATCGTACCGGTTGCGCGCATAAAGCCTCCAGGTCTGGGTGAATAAGTTGGGCTTAGCACGGTTTGCACAGCTTCGTCGTGTGTCGCGGGGCTATTCATTCCCCTCTAGGCGTTCGTTCCGGACTGGACGGCTGTTCGGAACCGTCTTCGTCTGCGGTCCGCTCGTAAGTGTCTGCCAGTTCGAGAAGTGACGCTCTCAACTGATTATCGGTAGTGCCGCGTGCGAGCCGTCTGCATCGTTGAGCTTGCCCGATTAGGAAGTTCCGACCCGGCATCGCGGCTCTAACGGTAGCCGCTGACCGTCGTTCCAACCTAAGTTGATTTAGTAGAGGACTATTCTCACGCGACCTTCGGACGGGATGGGAGCTTCGCGACCATACGCGCCGCCTTGCCATAGCTCGCAGTCATAATCGTCGTGCTCACGATCCCGTGCGATTTTTACCGCCGCCTGATCGTCTGTCGCTTCGATGTCGTGCGCCTGCTTGATGTGACCGTCCCCATCCAAGCAGTAAAGCCGGTATTCCGACATACGCTCATCCCCCACACACGAGTCGTCCAGACATCGTAAACCACGATTAGTGCGCGGAAAATGGGCAGTCACCGACACAGGTAATAGGATTGACGGCGCCTATCTGATCTTGGCAGCGGCTGCGAGGCTTAACCGCCCATGGAAATCTCCCACAGCGCGAGCCCACCTTCGTCTTTGACAGTGACGCTCCACGGACGAGAGCCCCAAAATCCATCTGGAGCATCACGCATCATCTCGCCACAGGTGCGGATAGCTGTCGTCGCGCTTCCACCGCACTGTCGAGGTCCAGACCCTCCGCGTCCCCAAGCGGACGTCCCCTCGCGAGGTAGCAACGGGCGCTGGCGCGGCGCCTTGTATGGAGCGAAGTTCGGCGCTGCGACCGTATACCTGCAAGCTGAGAGGCTGGGCCCGAAGAAAGAGATTGGCTCCGCGCCCGCGCGCTGAACGTCCGCCACGAGTAAAGCGCAGACCCGCATACAAGCTGATGCGTCGGTTTCGATTGCGCATGCCCGGCATAAGCCTACGCAGGCTCATGAACGAATATGAAAGTGGTATCGCAGATACCAACGCGCGGACTTCGGCCGAGGGCCAGATCGAAGATACCCGGCTGCGAGGCGGCATTTTCGTAGATGCGGTCCGGCTCACTCGCATGCCGATGATGGTTTCCGATGCGACGTTACCAGGCAATCCCATCGTGTTCGTGAACGAGGCGTTCCTCACCCTGTCCGGCTACTCCGAGGAGGAGCTGCTTGGGCAGCAGCCTCACTTCATGAACGGCGTCGCCACCGACCCTCACGCCATTGCTGCCTACGAAGCGGCAATGGACCAGGGCAAAGACGCGACCCTGGAACTGCTTCAATATACCAAAGGCGGTGAGCCATTTTGGGCGATGCTATTTGCCAGTCCGCTACTCGATGATGACGGTAAGGTCCGGAACCACTTCCTTTCATTCCTCAACATCCAGGCTCGCCACGATGCCGAGGATGCCCTCAAGCAGGCATCGCGCGAGCTGGAATCAAGAGTGGCTGAGCGAACAGAAGAGCTGCGAAAGCTCGTCGCGGAGCGCGAGTTGCTGATGACAGAGGTCAATCATCGCGCCAAAAACAGCCTAGCCGTTGCAGCGTCGATTTTGGACATGCAGGTCAGGCGGCAATCTGATCCCGCGGTAGTCGAGGTCTTCGCCGAAATTCGTGAACGGATAACGTCAATGGCTCGGCTTCACGATCTTCTAAGCCGAGGGTCATCCGTGCAGCACGTCGATCTGGCAGCCTATATTGCGGATTTGTGCGAGAGCATCAAAGCCTTAAATCCAAGCGACCGTATCAAGATGCACATGTCGGCAGAATATGGGATCAACGTGAAGGCCGATACCGCTTTCCCTCTCGGTATCGTCATCACGGAGCTCATCACCAACTGCGTGAAGTATGCCTTTCCCGAGCCCAATACAGGTGAGATTGTCACCTCGATCGAGCGAGACGACAATGGCTGGGCGACGCTCCTGGTGCGTGACAATGGGGTGGGCATGGGGGAGGTGCGTGCAGGATCGCTAGGTTATGGCTTGGTCCGCGCACTGGTAAAGCAGATCAACGGACAGATCGAGATCGAGCACAAGCAAGGTGTTGGTGTGCTCATCAAGTTCCCGGCGCCGGTGCTAGATATAGCAGCCTAGCTTCGCAGCCCCGTCCATGGCTTGAAAGCGGCAGGGCCCGAACGGTAGCAGTCGCCAAGCAGGCCGTGAGAACGTCCGCTATGGTGGTTGGCGGACCTTTCCGCCGGTTGTAACGTCAACATCTGCGAAGGTGAGAAAATCGATCTTCGGCTGCCACCCTCAAGCTAGCGCAGGCTCACTTTGACGCAGATGCAGGTAGGTGCTGTCGAAGTCTCCAGCCTCGGCAAGTTTCTTCCAGTCGCCGATGGTGACGGTGCGGCTGGAGCGCCTGGTAATCAACTGCTCGGCCTCCAAGACCTTCAGCGTGCGGTTCACGTGCACGGGAGTCAATCCAGTGCAGTCGGCCAACTGCTCCTGCGTCATCGGCAGCTCGTACTCGGTCGCTTCGCCAAGGCCGGCTACTTTCAAGCGAAGGGAAAACTCGCAAAGGAGGTGTGCCAGGCGAGTGTGTGCATCACGGCGCCCCACGTTCGCGATCCACTCCCGGAAGATCGAGCCATCCACCAACGTGTCAAACCACATTGCCATGCCTACGTTCGGACGGGAGAACGCAAGTTCCTTCACGTTTTCCCTTGGAATGAAGGCAACCTTGCCGGGCGTGATCATCTGAACGCTATGATCAGCAACTCCGAGAAAGGAGTTCTGCAGATCAACCAGATCGCCTTTCATGTGCACGGCGACGATTTGCCTCGCACCATTCGAGACGATCTTGTGCCGGATCGCAAACCCTTCAATCACCAGACAGGAATGCGTGGCCATCTCACGCTCCCGCACGACGAATGCATGACGCTCCATCAGCTTCACCTTGTGGGGCAACCGAAGCAGCGCTTGCGTGTCGTCATTGTCAAGCGACCCCCAGTAGGACAGCTTATCCACCATCGGGCGCAATGCTTGATCTGAGGGGCTGACCAACGGAGTTCTCCACTTAGGCGGGAGCACGTCGGTCTCACAGTCGCTGATATGCCCGAAAAGGTTCAGCGATGTCGAGGTTATGCGCCTTTCTAGCAGGCGGTTCCATGACTTATGTTCATGCCTACATCAAACCCTCGAACACCCGCCGCAATCGCTCGGTACGCCGCGCTACTTTCTTGGGCTTGATGGATAGGAAATGCCTTGCAAGGGATCGCTCGACTTCTAGCGCCGGGGCGTGGCTGAGTTACGCGGGCGGAAAGGCGTTCAAAAGAGTCGAAATGGCGGTGATTATCTGCACCGACGCGAACGGCTTCTGCACCATAATGCTATTCGGAACGCCGCTTACCGTGTGCTGGTGCGCGCTGTCACCCGAGACGTAGATGACGGGGACATGGGGAATCAGCTCGCGTGCATGGCGAGCAACCGCCCAGCCATCAACGTCTCCGCCAAGCTGAATGTCAGTGATGACCCCCGCCACGTTGGCCTCGCAAGCATCGATCGCCGCGAACGCACACTCCCCGTCGGGTACGTGACAGACTGCGAAGCCCGCCTCTTCTAAAGCTTCCTGCAGGTTGAGCGCTATCAGGGACTCGTCCTCCACTAGCAGGATTGTGACTACGTCGCGCATGCATGATCCACGATGGCTGGGTGGAGAGTCGGTCGAAGCGATCTCTCGGCGCGGGCAAGCCAACCAAGCGGGCGGTAGATGACCTTACCCGTAGGCTGCTGACAAAGATACTGTTTAGAGCAGACCCAAAGAAGGACTGACATCTGAGCTCCGGGCTAAGATGACTCTGATGCAAATCAAAAATCCAGTTGAGCGCGAACCGACTGCCGATGGAGGATAAGGGCGCGGCAAAGCTGGGAGCTGTTATGAGCGTAGATGACCTCATCGAATATCATTCGAGCCGTGCCACCGAAGAGCTGGACCGTGGTCTTACCACAAACGGACTAGCTGCAGCGCGAGCCCACCTCGGGCTTGCGACCCTTCACTTTGATCGACTGAGGAGCCTCACCGTTAGCTCCGGTCATAAGCTATCACCACCATTGCAGATGTAGCGCCAGCCAATCCCGAGGTGAGTTGCCACTGCCGCTTGAGCGGCTCAGAGGTTGAGCGCAATCCTCTAAAAGTCGTTGCTTGTCGGGCGAGGAGGCCATTCGGATGATCAGCTTTGTCAGAGATCGTTTGCTAGTTGCCTGCGCCATAGTCGGCGTGGGGCTAAGCGGCTTCTTCGACGGTATTCTCCTGCATCAGGTTCTTCAGTGGCACCACCTCCTGAGCCTAGTCCCAGGGGAAAGGCTTCAAGACATAGGCAATCAGATCTTCGCCGACGGCATGTTCCATGTCTTGATGTACCTTGTGACCGGCTTCGGCCTCTATCGCCTGTATCTGGCTCGCGAGGATCTCCGACTGGCTGGTGCCGGCCGACGAGCTATCGCCGGCGCACTCCTGGGCTTCGGCCTCTGGAATATCGTTGATGTCGCTGGCTTCCACTGGCTGCTCGGCATTCACAGGATCAGGGTCAATGTCCCCAACCCGATGCTTTATGATGTAGGCTGGCTCACTCTTCTCGGCCTGCTGCCGGTCGCTGTAGGAGTGACCCTTGTGAGACGACGAGGGGGGATGGCAGGCTCCTCGGCCGGAGCGATCTTACCCGCCCTAGCCTTGATCGCTGCACCACTTGCTTCGCTTCCGGCGCCTGGGTCAACGTCAGCTCTCGTGGTCTTCCCCCACTCCTACGGTGCTGCGAACGCGCTCAATGCAGTTATAAGCAGCCACTCAGGCATTCTGTGGGCCGACACGGCGGGCCGCTTCGTGGCCGTCCGGCTCCAAGACGATAGCTCGGCAAAGCAGCTCTATCAGTCGGGCGCTCTGCTGGTCACGCGATCGCCGGCACTTGCTGGTTGCGTGGCGGCAGTCAGCTAACGGCTGCAAGCTGTAGCGAAATCTCAGCTAGCTACCGGACCGCTGCGGCTCCAGGTGCAGGTAGCGTTGATTGAAGTCGCCAACGCGACGTAGCCGGTTCCAATCGGGAAAACCGACTGACCGTTTCGAGCGCACGATCAGGCCTTCCGCTTGAAGCGCTTTCAACGTGCGATTGACGTGCACGGGGGTGAGGCCAACAGCATCGGCTAGCTGCTCCTGGGTCATGGGCAGCTCGTAGCCATATTCCATCGCCAATCCCTCGACGTCTAGGCGTACGCCAAGCTCGCAGAGAAGGTGCGCGATCCTGGTCCTCGCGTCACGGCGCCCTACGTTGAGCACCCACTCCCGGAAGATGGAGGCCTCAACGAGTGTTTTCACCAAGATCGCGTGCCCGACGGCCGGTCGTTCACGGGCAAGCACCTGTAGATCACGCATCGGCACGAACGCGACCTCAGCACGGGTGAGCATCTGAAGGCTGTGATCCGAGACGTCGAGAAAAAGGTTCTGAAAGTCGAGCGCGTCCCCAGGAATGTGGAGAGCAACGATCTGCCTAGCCCCATCCCCCGTCAGCTTCTGCCGATAGGCGAAGCCGGACATCAGCACTACACAATGCTCGGGAGCGTCGGCCTCCCGTATCGTGTAGGTGGCTGCTTCGAGGGTGGGAACGGTGTGAGGCAGGCTAAGCACTGCCTTTCGGTCTTCCTGAGGCAGTGGGGAGCGCAGTTCGAGGTTTCGAACCAAGAGTTCGAGAGGATGGCGAGCGCTACTCATGTCGTTCTCCCGTGCGGGGCGGGAGCACGAAGCATCTCTCGGTCGCCGGAGCCCTTATAGCTTTCCAACGATGCTCCACCATAACATGCGGTGCTGCAGCAGCGCAACCAAATGTTTGAAACATTTGATAAAAACATAGATTGGATGAGAAAGGTGTGTTATTTCAGTGCATCGTCGAGAAAGCCTTGGACCTCGATGGCTGAGAGACCCGCAGTGCTCCCGCCCTTTTCGCGAGGAGCCGCTTGTGCCACGCTATTTCTTTCACGTGTACGACGATATCATTGCTCAGGACGAAGAGGGCGAAGAGCTGCCAAACTTCGCGGCTGCTCGCCTGAACGCTCTGAAAGGTGCTCGTGAGCTTATCGCAGAGCAGGTGAGGCACGGTTACATCGTTCTCTCCCATTGGATCGATGTTGTGGACGAGCAGGGCGACGCCGTGCTCACCGTGACATTCAAGGATGCTGTGGACATCAAGGAGTGAATTCGGCTGATCACTTCAAAACAGAGTTGGCGCAGACCAAACGCATGTGAATGCGCGGCACCTCGCCGCTGTTAGCATCCTCTGATCGCCGGCTTGATCTGGGCGCCGACGGCTGAGAGACCGCGCGCGCTCCCGCCCTTATGTAGGAGCCGGTCAGTGCGGATTTATTTCTTCGACACGCGAGACAACGACACCTTCATCGAGGACGATGTTGGGGTCGAATACCCCCACATAGAGGCCGTGAAAGCCGAAGCCGCACGTTCGCTCGCCGAACTTGCGCGGGATGTCATCCCCGGGCACTCTCAGACGTGAGCTGGCTGTCGAAGTTCGTGACGAGCTTGGGCCGGTCCTGATCGCTAAGATGACGTTCGAGGCAATCGTTCTGAGAGCCGCAGTCTAGACGAGGTAAACCTGCCGAGCCGCCCAACTGGCTGGCGACGGTAACTGGGCGATGTGGCTTCGCCCTCATCGACAATCTGGCGGAGGACCTTAGCCGCTCGTCGCGTGGCTATACGGCCGCCCGCAATGTCCGCAATGGGTCGTTAGCTGATGTTCGCAGTAGCACTGCGGAAGGTCGGCTAAGGGCGCACAGCGGCCCTCACGAGCGATTGGATGCGATGGTTGCCCATGTCATCCATGTGCCCTTTGCAATTGATGCTGCGGACTTGCCTCCTTAAGCTCAGGCGATCAGGCTCGAAAAAATAATCTTTTTTGCGCGGTACTACTTTCAGATTTGACCCCGGGAGGGGCGAGACAGTCTGAATGGAACCCCAAAGATTTCGACCCGGGCTCGCTACACCACGTGTAGGGTGACGCCTGTGCCTCAACTCCGCGGCAAGATTTGGTTGTAGTGCTATTGTCAGTTTTGTCGGTGCGAGCTTGGGTTGTTTGCCGACAGGAAATCGACGTGCGTCTGTGCCGCTGCATTAAGCCGTGGCCTGGTGGCCGACCTCCGGTGAGCGCGGAACGGCCGGCCATGCTCGCGGGCGTTCGCCTGCAGTTAGTCCGCATTGTGGGAGGCGATGTGGGATAAACTCTATCGATGGGCAGTTTATCTGCCTAAAACATAAACTTACGTCAAGGTAATGGCGGAGAGGGTGGGATTCGAACCCACGGTACCGTTGCCGGCACGCCGCATTTCGAGTGCGGTGCTTTCGACCACTCAGCCACCTCTCCTGGAAGATACTTGGGCCCCTGAACGGGCGCCCGGTCGAGCGAAGCGGTGCCCCTAGCGGAACGGAAGGGAGGGCACAAGCGTCTGCTTGTCTGTGCTCCGGCGCGACCTAAATAGGTGCGTAATGAACAAAGCGTCCGCCCTGCCTGACACCCACCTCGCCGCCCCGCCGATCGTGCATGCACGTTTCACCGTGGGAGACGTCGTCCGCCACCGGCTGTTCGATTTCCGCGGTGTGGTGTTCGACGTCGACCCTGTCTTCGCCAATTCCGAGGAATGGTATGAGGCGATCCCCGAAGAGGTGCGGCCGCGTAAGGACCAGCCTTTCTACCACCTGCTCGCCGAGAATGCCGACAGCAGCTATGTCGCTTATGTGAGCCAGCAGAACCTGATCGCCGACGATGAAGCCGGGCCGGTCAGCCATCCGGCAATCAACGGCATCTTCGAGGATTATCGCGACGGCCGCTATCAGCTCCGCCGCGAACATCGCCATTAGGTCGCGGTCTTCGCGTCCACGACTTTCTGCGGCCGCGTGTCGGGCAGCACCGCGCGGAAATGATTCTGCACGTCCCGATAGCATTCGCACGCGCATTGCTCGATCGCCGTGCGGTCGAGAATGACCATGCGGCCGCGGCTATACGCGATCAGGCCGCGTTCCTGCAGCAGCCGGGCGACGCCGCTGACTGTCGTGCGCTGCACGCCCAGCATTTCCGCCAGATATTCCTGCGTCAGTGCGATCTCGTCGGAATCGACCCGATCATGCGTGGTCAGGAGCCAGCGGCACAGGCGCGCGTCGATGGCGTGGAGCGCATTGCAGGCGACCGACTGCATGGTCTGCGCGAGCAAAGTGTCGGCATAGCGGCTGAACAGGTCGCGGATCACCGCGGAACGTTCCTTGGCAGCCTCCAGCGCCAGCGTCTCCATGCGGAGAGCCGTGCCGCCGATCTGCACGACGGCGCGGGCGAAAGCGGGTTTGTTGCCCGCGCTGACGATGCCGCCGATCGCGCCTTCGCGGCCGATCGTGCAGGCCTCCACCGCACGGCCGTCGCTCATCGTCACGACCAGCGAAGCGACTACGCCAGGACCCGGGAAATAGGTGTGAGTCACGTCCTCGCCTGGCTCGAACAGCACGTCGCCGCGATTGAGGATGATCGCGGTCATCAGCGGCTCGAGCATGGCGCGCTCCGCCGGCTTTAGCGAGGCGAGCAGGCGATTGCCGGCAAATTGCAGCGCGACGTTGAGGGTGGTGACGTCGCTGCGCCCATTATTGTTTTCGTTGCTCATCGCGCCCCCCGGCGAGGTCATGCCCCCCACGGGCACAACCGGACATTGGCGTAACGACTATCGTCACTTAGCTGACACGTCTGTCCGCAAGCCGACATAAGCGGACACAATCATTCTGTGTCACTTCGGCACAACATTCCAGATCAAGTCCGGAGGCGAAATGAGTTAACTGAGGGCGCGGGCATAAGATGTCCCCACCTTCCCCGCCGCGCTCTCGGCGGACGAGCCGTGGACAGCTAGCACAAATAGGCCGCTGCCTGGCTATAATCTGTCCTGCTCGAATACGCCGTCGGTCAAAATCTGTCCGACCGCGGCTGCCCAGCCGAAACTAACCCCACCATCTGACGATCGCACCTCGTCGGCGGACAATCCGCCCGACGCGATCTGTCGTGCCCAGATTCTGGAGAACCAAAATGAGCGCGATCAAAAACGCCATGCACGACGCAATGGACGCCCTCGGCGAGGAGGCGTTCGACTCTCTTTTGGCGAACGACGTCGATCGAGCCATCGACGAGGTGATCGAGCAGAGGAAGGCGATTGAGCAGGCCTATGAGCAGCTCCGTTCAGGTGGACTGGAGGTGCAGCACCAGACACTGCGGACTGTGCTCATGCGACTGCATGGCGTCCAGCCCGAGGGCACGCCTGCCTTCAACGCACGACTCAAGCACCTGCTTGAGATGGGCCTAATCACCGATCGTCGAGTGCTCGGAAGAGGGCGGCGGTCCTATCGCCTTGTCGACATCCTCGAGCTCGCGCTCTGCCTACAGCTGCAGCGCAGCTATGTGCCGCCAGCCACCGCGGTCAGGTTTGTCATGGTCAATCGAGACCATCTGGATAAGGTTTGGGTAGGCGGTTCCACCGGCAATCAGACTCCCCTCCACCTCCGGGTCGATGCCCTGGCCGCAATAGGCGATGCCAGTCGGACGATGGGGCGAGGATCTCGCGGGAACGAAACCGGCACCATCAGCCTGACAAGGATGAGGCATCCCGGCCCGAAGGCCGTGCCGCCGGCCACGCTCACCGTCGATATGCTGCATCTGCAGCTTCTCGTGCATGATCATCTCGTTCGCGCTGCTGTTCAGCGTCTGGGACTGATCCGACCATCCGGAGATGACCAATGAGGAACGGAGCCTGCCCACGATGGCGACCGCTCATCGAAGCGCTTCAGCAGGAAGCCGGCTTCGACCCGGAGCTCGACGATGTGCGCAGCACCGCCACAATGCTGGAGATCGACACCACGTTCAAAGGCTTCAAAGCCACCTACTATCTCAGCAACTACGACTTCGGTCCTAGTGCCAACGCCCAAGCCGATGCGCAGGAACTGGTAGCCTTCCTGCGGGAGAGGCAACTCCTTCGGGAAGGCGACCTCGTCGCGCCTCTGGAACGGCATCTACCAAGACACCGGCTGATGGAGGCGATCACATCCCACGCAGGCATCGAGACCCAGCTACTGCTCAACGAGCTATGGCGACTTAGGATCGAGCATGAAGCGCGGGTCGGCCCGAGGGCCCGCTACCGGTGGGCGACCGTTCCAGATCTGCCAGCCATTCTGTTGGAGAAGAAATCACTCGCGGCGCGCGAGATCGACGGATACGCCAAGCTTCCGAATGGCGCTCCCTATCTCGCTGGAGATCTGCTCAACGGGTCTTGGGTCATCGACACCGTGGTGCTCGCAGGAAGGGTCATCATCACCATCGAGAACCAGGGGATCGTCGCATCCTTTCCCGACAGCGTTCCCGAGACGGTGATGGCAGGGATAGTCGGTCGGCGACTGCGCGAGATCGTCAGCATCCCGGCGCTCGATCCGCTCGAAATCGTCGTGTCGGCTGCCAGGCGCCGGGGTGAGCTCACCGCACTGTGGCTTGGTGGACCTGATGTACGCGAAGGCTGGCCGTCGGGGCAGACCATCGATCCATCCACAATGGGCGAACTGCCGCACACCACCGCCGCCTTCGCAGCGCTTAATAGGCGACGCTGGCGCTAACTCCGGAAATAACCTCGTCTTTACGCGACTCCGCGCAGGACGACGCGACAACCCCGCGCCCGGCTCGATCACTAAAGAAGGGTAATGTCCCGTCATGAGACGGTGCGATTCAGCAAATTTGCAATTTGAACCGCAGAACACATGTCCATGACCATTCGCTGTTTGGACTAGGAATGGTCTAATGATGTTCCGCTGGTGGCCTGGGCTCGACATCTCGATGACGCCGCTGCGAAAGGTCGTCAGCCGATCGTCATCCGTGAACAATGGCTGGCACCGCACCACCAAGCATCCTGCCGGGTTCATTGGGGCGGAGTCCCGACCAGAGCTCGCGCTGTTCCTGGTCCTCGCTGAGATGGACCCGAACGTCACGGCGATCGCCGCACAGCCCACGAAGGTCGACTTCGAGCTGGACGGCAAGTCGTGTCGCCACTTCCCAGACTTTGCCGTGATCGAGGCGGAGGCCAGTCGCATCTACGAGGTGAAGACGGCGAGGAAGTATGCGGACGAGGCCATTCGCCGCCGCCTTTCCGCCGCCGCTCGATCGATCGAGGCGCGGGGCTGGTCCTACGACGTCGCCCTCGACACGGACATGCGGAACGATCCTCGGTTCCGGCATGTCGAGGCGCTGTGGCGCCGCCACCGCCCAATCTACGACAAGCTACAGCAGTTCGCGGTCGAGCAGGCCGTCGGAACCGGAGAGCGGCGTGTCGCCGACGTCGTCGCTGATCTCACGCAACTGGGAGACAAGGCGCCTAGGACGGAGCACGTCCTGTCCCTGGCCGCCAACGGCAAGGTGTTCATCGACCTTACAGCGCCGATCGGACCGGCAAGCCTGATTCGGCGTGCGGATCGAAGCGCGCTGCCTGAGCCACTTCTCCCTAAGCGGAGGCCAGCCGACGATCTGCAATGGGCGGACGCGGCATGAGCTACGCCAACATCGTTACAGGGGCCTGGATCGACTATCGAAGCCAGCGCTGGAAGTTCGAGCGCCGCCAGGGCCGCCGGCTCGAATGGCGCTCGTCCTCGACGTTCGAACACATGGTATTCACCGACGCCGAGCTTCAGCGCGAGATCGCAAAAGGCAAGGTCCGCCTCTTCGACGGACGGGGCCGTGCGCCTGCGACGGGCACGGGGTCGCGCATTCATGGCCAGCGAAAGGCCACGAGTGACGACCTGGAGGAGGCCAGGCGCAAACTGGTCTATGTGCTCGCTATCCGCGAAGCTGGCATGCCGCGCGAGGATGCCACACCCGACGATTGGCAGGTGGTCATCGACGCTGTCTACGAGGAGCAGGGGCGCCACTGGAAGCGGCTCCGCGGCGGCCGCAAGGGCGAAGCTGTGGATCAGCCCAGCCTCAAGAGCGTGCGACGCTGGGTTGCCGACGGCGGAGACAATCCCACGCTGGCTAAGCTGACGCCGCGCCATCGGCACAAGGGCAACTACACAGACCGTATCGATCCAGAACTGCGACAGCTGATTTCAGAGAAGGTCGACGAGCACTATCTAAAGCGGCCGCCGATCACACTCCTTCAACTGAAGGAAATCGTCGCTGGCGCCATGAACGCCCTCAACGAGAAGCGCCGGGCGGAGGGCAGGAAAGCTCTTCCAGCACCGGGAGTAGAGGCGATCCAGGCCTCGATCGACGGGCTGCCGAAGGATCAGGTCAAGCGGGCCCGCTACGGCGAGATGGCAGCCTTTCTCGCATACGGATCGGCCCAAGCGCAGGCGGACCCTGAGTTCCCCCTTGATCGGGTGGAGCTCGACGCCACAGTGATGGACCTGTTCGTCGTCGATCCGGACACGAGCCTTCCTATCGGCCGGCCAACCTTGGTCGTGGCGCTGGACCGCTGCACACGGATGGTGCTGGGCTGGTTCGTCACCTTCGAGAAGCCGAGCATCCTCGCCCTGATGCAGTGCCTGCGGAACGCCATCCTACCCAAGGACTACCTTGCGAGCATCAAGGAGGAACGAGGCTGGATCATCAACAATGAGCCCGAGACCTTCGGCGTGCCGCGGGTTCTGGTGCTCGATCGCGCGCGGGAGAACATAGCCGAGCACATCGCCCGCTTCGCAGTCCGCGCCGGGATCAACCGGGTCGAGATCATGGCCGGGAAGAAGCCGTGGCTGAAGGGCGCGGTCGAGAGGGTGATCAAGACAGTCTCTGAGCGCCTCCTTCATCCCACTGCGGGGACGACCTTCCACAACACGCTCATGCGGCTGGGATATGATCCCATGAAGGACGCCGTCTGCACGCCCGACGATCTCGACTACGGCCTGCACAAGTTCTTCATCGACGTCTATCCGTTCGAGGAGAGACGCAGCCTCAATGGTCGGCAAGCCATCAAGGTCTGGCGGGAAAAGACGCTCGAATGTCCCGTGGACAGCATCGGCGACATCGAAGACGTTGCTCACCTGTTCGGACGAACGGATCAGGCGAAGCCCGGTCGGCACGGCATCAACGCCAACGGAATGCAGTACTTCTCCGATGAACTGCTCCAGGTGCAGCGCAACGCCCAGTTCGGACGGGCGCTGGCCAAGCAGGGCGGCAAGCTCGAGTATCACCTCGATCCGGCGTGCATCGACACCATCCACGTCCGGCTGCCCCACAGGGAAGGTGTCATCCACGTGCCCGTTGCACCCAAGTGGACCAACTACGCGCGTGGCCTGTCGCTCTGGCATCACCGCAAGATCCGCGAGTTCATCCGGGCGGACGCGCGGACAGACGCGACGGCCCTTCTGAAGGCCAAGATCGAGCTCATGGAGATCATGCGTGGCACGTCGCTGTCAAAGCGGGGCGGACTGCGCGCTCGGCAGATCGTCGCGAGGATGGAAGGAGTGCAGCGCGTCGCTCCGGCAGGCACCGACCCGAACAACACCGTCGCCGGCAGCGAGGCACACCCGGGTCGAAGCCTTCCCGTGCCATCGAACGACAAGGCGACCACGACGGTGACCCCAAGGCTGGTTACGAACGCCAGCGAGGCCGTCGCCGAGTCCCAGGTCCAAGCCTCATCCACCCAGAAGCCCGAGCAGCCGGCAGCGCCGCGTCGGCCGAGGAAGGGCTACAGGCCGTGACGAACAACGCACTGGACTCGATCGAGATCGCTGATGCAGCCGATGAAATCCCGTGGTCGCAGGCGCCAGCTGAAGCACGCAGGGAGCAGCTAGGAAAGCTGTTCGTGAAGCGCGACATCGAGGAGCGGGTCGTCGCCGCCATCGACTCCGCCCGCAGAGAGCGCCTGATACTCCCCGAAGCCCAGAACGTCGTCATTATCGGCGAAACAGGCGTCGGAAAGTCCGAGATCGCGAAGCGCTACCTCGCCGCGAACCCTGAGTATCGCGACCCAGAGACGGGATGCATCGTCAGGCCCGTGCTCTATGTCGACGTTCGGAACTCGTCCACGCCGAAGGGCGTCGCCAAGGCCATGCTGCGGCAGCTCGGCCTGGACGATACGGCTGACGATGACGACGGCAAGGGATGGGGCGCCACCAGTGTCTCCGACCTCACGCACTGTGCGAAGAAGCAGATGGTCGGCCAGCAGGTCGAGGTCGCCTTGCTGGACGAGTTCCACAACACTGTCACCGACAATGGCGCTGTGCGTCTGAACCGCATTGCGGAATGGGTGAAGGACTTCGCCAAGTCGAAAAGGAGAACTGCGGCCAAACCCGACGGCGAGCGGAACGAGAACATCGTCTTCGTCCTCATCGGCACCCGCAAGGTGAAGAACATCGTCGACCCGACCGTGAACGCCGAGCTCGCGAGCATCACGCCTTATCGCGTCGAGATCGATCGCTATCGATACGGCTCCGTTGCCGAGAAGGAGGAGTTCAGGGCCTTCCTCAACGACCTCGATTACGAACTCCCTTTCGACGAGGACAGCAGGCTCGGTGAGCCCGGCCTCGCCGACAAGTTTCACATCGCGACCTTCGGCCTGCTCCGGCAACTCGGCCACATCGTCACCAAGGCGGCGGACCTGGCGATCGAGGACGGGTCGAACCGTATATATGAGCACCATCTGCACGCCGCCGTCGAACTGAAACGGGGCGTCCTGGAGTCGCACCTCATGAGCGAGGAAAGCCAGGGCGATGAGCGGCGGGTCGTCTCCAATCCATTCACGCCACCGCAGCTTCCGGTTAGCGAGAAGCCCTCCCGGCGACGTGGCTGGAAGGGATGACGGCGACGAGCCTTGCTCTCCCGCTCGTCGTCAGGCCAATCGACGGCGAAAGCGCGTTCAGCTTCATCTCCCGGCTGGCTGACGCGAACGGTATCAGGGTCGCAGCGCTCCTCCACGACGTGGCCGGGAACGCACGACGGCGGCCTGACCAATTCGGCCAAGCCCAATGGGAGCGGCTCGCCAACCGCGCCAACCTGTCCATCCAGGCGCTATATGAACTGGTCACGCCAACATCCGCGCGCGGCAGGACCGACCTCACGACCTTCCTAGGCTCGACGCTGAAATGGGCCCACCTGGTCAAGCAGCGCATCCGAGTGTGCCCAGCGTGCCTGAGCGAACGCAGGATGCTGCGGGCGGTCCGGCGGCTCCAGCCATGGACCGCCTGCATCGAGCACAGCACTCAGCTGGTCGATGCCTGCGACTGCGGCCGTCATATCGATCACACTACACGCGGAACCGACCCGTTCACGTGCCTGTGCGGAAAACCCTTCAGCGAGATCACGACACAGCCGGCGTCCGAACTGGCGATCGCAGGGATGCAGTGGCTCATCCAGCTGATCGGACCGCGCCTCAGCGCCACCGATCCCACCCGTTGGTTCGACAAAGCCGGGCGGCTACCCGAGCCATTCTCGCCGTTTGCGGAAGATGCGCCGATGACGCTCTTCGATGCCATCGTCCTGACAGAAGTGATAGGGGTCAGCGCGACGACGCCGGCTTCCGAGGATCCGGCGCGCGACCCCTCGCGCCTGTGGCAGGAAGGAAGCTTCCGTAGCCGCAACGACCTTCGACAGTGCACCGCCCATGTCGAAGCCACGATGGCCGTGCTGCGACGATGGCCGCAGGGATGGCACGACACGCTGGAGCAGGTGGCAGGACGCAACGTGGATGCCGGCTCCAAGGAGCCGAAGCACCTCTTCGCAACGCAGGTCGGGCGCATCGTCCTCACTCCATTCAAGGGCTTGGACGGCCGCCCCTGCCAGGTCTTGCGAGCCGAGACGGATCGGTGGCTGCAGGCGCGCGGCTATAACATCCGGCGCAAGATGCCGGTCTATCACAGCGATACAGCTCGAGCGATCTACCGGACGCTAAATATGAGCCACGTCGCGAAGCGCCTAGGCATCACCAAGCATCGCGACGAGGCCTTAGTCCGGATATACCGCCAAGTCGTTGACGAGTTCGACAAGGCTCACGACCGCCCGACTGAACGTGAAGATCTCGCGGAAGCGGTCTTCAAGGAAGTGAGCCATCGATACGCCCGCATCGACGACTACCGATACCGCCCCGAGGATTGCATGGCCTCGGTCGCCACGGCCGCCTACCTGTCGCACCCGAATGGCAGCGACATCGCCGATGCCTGGGTTCACCCAGAGCTCCTCACGCCTGTGAACCATCATCGTCGCACCATCTTCCGGCGCGAGAGCGACGTATTCGACCGCGCCCAGGTCGAGGCGCTCCGACGCCGTATCGAGGCTGCGGCAACGTTGGTCTCACCTGATGCTATTCCTGACGGCTTCCAACCCTATGCGATCGCTGGACGCCGCGTCGTCGAGCAGGACTATACCAAGACAGACCTCATCCTGGACGTGCTGAGCGGCGTTGTGGCGACCGTCAGGACGGGTCCGGAACCGCGACTGAGCGATCTGCACATAGACGTCGTAGCCGCCAGGCGCCGCGCTCTCGACCAGCGGTTCGAGCGGATGGTCGTGCAGGACAAGTTCTTCGCGACCAGCCGGTGCCAGGAGATCCTGGACATCCTGTGGCCCGGCCGGGTCGAGCGCATCACGCCCGAGGTCAACCGGACCTATGTCGGCCGGGATGGCTTACGCGTGGAGCAACGGATCAGCCGCACCCAAGGCCGGGAAAAGCCCTACAACTTCTATTCGATCCGCGACCACATGGCGCGGCTCCACAGGCATGAAGGTCCGTGTGGACTGCCCAATCTCGATGCTGCGATCAGCCGCCTGCACGGCTGAAGCGACCCGGTCCGCTGATACGCTCGAGCCTGCGAATCCTGCACGTCCTGCAACCCGAAGTCGTCCCGGCCACCCGAGAGCGGCCGGCCAACTTATGCCCCTGCCGGGGCCAAGATATGCCCGTTTCCGGGACAACTTATGACCTAGTTTTCATTAACGCGGCTGGGCCCGCGCGGCCTCGCTGGCGAGCTTGTCGGCGCGTTCATTGTCCGGGTGGCCGGCATGGCCCTTGACCCAGCGCCACTCGATCCGGTGCGGCGCTGCGGCGTCGATCAGGCGCTGCCAAAGGTCGGCATTCTTGACCGGCTTCTTGTCGGCGGTCTTCCAGCCGTTGCGCTGCCAGCCCTTCAGCCATTTGGTGAGGCCGTCCATCACATAGCGGCTGTCGGTGGACAGCTGGACGCGGCAGGGGCGGTTAAGCGCGTTCAGCGCCTCGACCGCCGCGGTCAGCTCCATCCGGTTGTTGGTGGTAAGCGGCTCGCCGCCGGAGATTTCCTTCTCCCGCTCGCCATAGCGGATGATTGCGCCCCAGCCTCCTGGACCCGGATTGCCCTTGCACGCGCCGTCGGTGGCGATTTCGACCGTGGGAAGTTCGTTCACAGCGCGGCGTAGTGGTCCAGTCGCTTGAGAAAGGCGAGGGGGTCCTTGCGCGTGACGAGCGCGTCGGCGGGCGTATTCAGCCAGTCCCAGGCGCGAGTGAGCAGGAAGCGGAGGCAAGCACCGCGGGCGAGGGCGGAAAAGGCGGTAACCTCCTCCGGTAGAAGCGGATGCTCGGCGTCGTAGCCCGCGATCAGCGCATCCCCGACCGCCGCATCATAATCCGGCGCGAAAGCCCAGGCGCTGTGCATCACCGCCAAATCCCAGGCACGCACCTCGGTGCAGGAGAAATAAAAGTCGATCAGCCCGGTCACCCGGTCGCCGAGCATCAGTACATTGTCGGGGAAGAGATCGGCATGAACCACAGAGCGTGGCAGGTCAGCCGGCCAGTGCGCGTCCAGCCACTTCAGTTCCGCCTGCACCCGACTGCCCAGACCGGGCGCGATCTGGTCAAGCTGACTCCCGCAACGCTCTGCAAGTGCGTGCCAGCCGGCGGGGCCGAGGCTGTTGGGCCGCCCCAAGGGGAAGTCGCGCAAAGAGTTGTGCATCCGGCCAAGCGCCGCACCGGCCGCCTGCGCCTGTGCCGCCGTCGGCCGCGCGACGGATACGCCCGGCAGGAACTCGATCAGACACGCCGGCCGGCCGGCGACGCGCTGCACCTGGACGCCGTCGCGATCCTTGAGCGCGCGCGGGACCGGACTCGCGCTATCGGCGAGATGGTCGAGCAAGGCGAGAAAGAAGGGTAAGTCCGTTTCGTCGACCCGCTTCTCGTAAAGCGTCAGGATGAAGCGGCCGCCGGTGGTATCGACCAGATAGTTGGAGTTCTCCACTCCCTCGGCAATGCCCTTGGCCGACACGAGCTCGCCGACCCCGTAGCGTGCGATGAGTTCCGCGAGCTCTTCGGTGGGTACCTGGGTGTAGACGGCCATGCGGCGTGATCGACGCTCGCGGCAAAAATTGAAAGCTCTCCAGCGACGATTCGCGCCTCAACGCCCGATGCGGTAAGATGCCAGGGGAGAATGGTGCCATGTCTCAACTCTCGATCGATGTCGTGACCGAGCCATGGCTGGTGCGTTGCTGGGGCTCGTTCGCCATCCTTGAATTGTCCGGTGGCGGCGACGCCCGGCCAAAGGGACGCAAGGCCCGCGCCTTGATCGCATATCTGGCGATGCACCCAGGCAAGGCGATCAGCCGCGAACGCATCGCCGGTCTGTTGTGGGCGGAGCGTCCTGACGAGCAGGCCCGCGCCAGCCTGCGCCAGACGTTGCACGAACTTCGGGATTTCGCCCGCGGCGAGCTGCCGATGCTGCGGATCGATCGGGAAACGGTGATGCTCGATCCCCGGGCAGCGATAACCGATATCGACCAGCTGCGCCGCTGCCTGATTGCTGGCGATTACACCGCGCTGATCGAAGCCGCCCCCGATCCAGACGACGTCCTGTTTCACGGGCTCGATGGGGTGGATGGCGGTTTCGACGAATGGCTGCAGATCGAGCGGACGCGGCAGCGGGAAATCATGGTTTCCATCCTGGCCGATGGCTCTGCCGGCGCGGTCGCCTCGGGACAGACCCGCGTCGCCCGGGCGCTTCACGCGCGCCTGCTGGAATTCGACCGTGACGCAAAGGGCCACCCGCCAGGACCTCAGCCTGGGATGGACGCAATCCATCCCGCCGTTCCGGTCTCGCGCCCGCCCAGGCACGTTGCCATGGCCGCCAGCGCCTTTCTGGTCTTGGCTGCGACTGCCGGCGGCATCCTCTGGCTCCGCCCGCAGGCGGCGGTCGCATCGGCACCGAGCCGCGAGACCCGGCAGCTGCACGAGGCGGCGAGGACGATCATCTACCAACGGAGACTGGCGGAGTTACCCGTCGCGCGAAAGCTGCTGGAGCAGGCGCTGCTGCAGGATCCGGACTATGTACCGGCCATGGCGAGCTTGGCGACTGTCCTGGCCATGGGCGGTCCGAACGCGCAGGACGCGGCCGAAGCCGAACGGTTGGCCCGGCGCGCGGTCGAGCTCGACCCTCGATCGACCAAGGCCTGGGGCGTACTCGGCATGGTCCTGGACTTCGAATCGCGCGAAGCTCGGGCCGCGATCAAGCGCGCCGCCGGGCTCGACTCTCGCGATCCCGAGATTCAGTTTTGGCTGAGCAATGTACTGGGCATCGAAGGCGCCTATGCCGACCGGCTGCAGGCGCTTAGGCGAGCAGCCGCCACCGACCCCCGATGGGATCGCGCATCCGGCTCCGCCGCGCTCGCGGCGTGGGAGTTCGGCTTCGAGCAGGAGGCCGAGGCCTATGCAGCACGGCTGAAGGAAGCCGACTTCGCGCGTTCGTTCGAGTGTTCCTATGCAATCGACGCAGCGCGCGGCGACTATGCCCGGATTGTGCGCGAAACGCTCGCCGTTCGCGACCGTCTCGACGAGTCGAGCGCCGCCGATTTCAAACTGGGCCACGCCTTGCTGACGCTCGGCGAGGTAAAGGCCGCACGTCTGTTACTCAGATTGCCGCCGCTGATGTGGCGCATCACCAGCGGAGAAGGACCGCGGCCGGGCGAATTGCAGCCGTTGCTCATCGCCTCGGAGCGTGACTCGCGTGCCGACGCCTTGGTGCTGACAGCGCTTCGGCAGGTGCTGAAGGCGGGCCGGCCTCAGGAAATCGTACAGGCGTATGACCGGAGGGTCGGGCGGCTCGCTCACCTCGACAACGCCAACGCGGCCAATAGCTTGATCATGACCGATGGGCTCCAGGTCGCGCTCGCCCTGCGCGCGGTCGGGCGGACACAGGACGCCGACCGGCTGCTGGCACGGGCGGATGCGGCCGTCCGCGCCGCCATGAGGCATGGCGAGGTGCCCAACTGGCTGCCAGCCGCCGCCTCCGGCGTCTGGGCCGCGCAGGGGCGGCACGAGGAAGCATTGGTCGCACTGGAACAAGCCATAGAGAGAGGCTGGCACTATACGCCAAAGACGCCTTTACCCGACATGGCCGACATCCCGTCCTTTGCCGGCCTGGTCGGCAACCCTCGGTTCGAGCGGCTCCGCCATCAACTGCGCGACCACATCCGGCGCGAAGCGAAGGCGGTGAGGGGCGTCTTCATTTAGGACAGAAGCGACATCAAAGCCGGTGTCGCGTCGAATTAACGATCAGCTGACGATCGTTTCACGATCCCTGACACGTCGATCCGCCACTCCTCGACTCACGGCCGCTCGGCGGTCGATATCAGGGGAGTTGAGGACAATGAAGATCCGCGTATCGGGCATGTTTGCCTTGGCCATGACGACGTTCCTGACCGCACCGGTGGAGGCTGCGATCACTGCCGCGAGCGATCCGGTGCTGTTCTGGAACGATCTTGCGATCAAGACGGCAGGCGGCAATCCGGCCAACCAGGCGCGGGTGATCGCGATGGTCAACGCCGCCATGTATGATGCCGTCAACCGCACCTACAACGGCGCAGGCAACTATTATAATGTCGGGGTTGTCGCACCGGGCGGCAACGTGCGTGCGGCCGCATCGCAGGCTGCTCATGACGTTCTCGTGGCTGTGAATGGTTCGCAAGCCGCGACGTACGGGGCCGCGCTGACGGCAAGTCTCGCGCTGGTTGCGCCGGGAACGGCCAAGGCCAATGGCGTCGCGACTGGGGCCGCATACGCCAGTGCGCTGGTTACCCTTCGCGCAAATGACGGCTCCACGCCGCCCCCTGGCTTCAGCTATACGCCCGGTAACTTGCCGGGCCAGTGGCGCCCCACGCCTCCGGGCAACGCCCCGGCGGCAATTCCCTTCTGGGGCAATGTCACGCCGTTCCTACTGAACTCGGGCAATCAGTTTCGACCGCTCGCGCCGCCGACGCTGGACAGTGCGGAGTATCTGTCGGCCTATAGCGAAGTTAAGGAGATTGGCTCACTCACCAGCGCGTCGCGCACCGCCGACCAGACTGCGAGTGCGCTGTTCTGGGACGTATCGAACGGCACGACCTGGAACAGGATTGGACTCGATCTGATCTCCGACGACGGCTTGTCCACGCTGGAGAATGCGCGCGTCATGGCAAAGCTGTCCACGGCGATCGCGGACTCGCTGATCGCTGGGTTCGATGCCAAATACGCTTATAACTTCTGGCGTCCCGTCACAGCGATCCGAGAAGGTGACAATGATGGCGTGGCCGGCACGAGCGGTGATGCCGGCTGGAGCGCGCTCTTCGCAACGCCCGCCCATCCGAGTTTCGTCTCGACCCACTCGACCCAATCGGGTGCAGCTTCCGCTGTCCTGCTGAGCCTCGTGCAGGACCAGGCCTTCTGCAACACCATCTCCGGTGACACGCGGTGTTTCACCGGGATTGCAGATGCGGCCGCCGACGCGGCCAACAGCAGGGTTTGGGGCGGTATCCATTTCCGTTTCGATAATGAGATTGGGCTCGCCACTGGTCAGGCAGTCGCCGGGTGGGCATTGTCGCAGGCCGCTTTCAACGCTGTGCCGGAACCGGCCAGCTGGGCGCTGATGATCGCGGGCTTCGGCCTTGCTGGATCGGCGCTGCGGCGGCGTAGTTCGAAAGTCGCTTACGCCTGAACGAGAAAGGGGCGGCCCGTCGCCGGACCGCCCCTTAGTCTCTTCGGCCAAGCCGTCACGAGCAAAGCCCGTGACGTCAGTCGGCGCAACGCGCCGCTGGCCGGCCTGGCGGAGTCCGGGAGCTTGTTCGCTCCCGGACTCCGCTGCGGCTTACTTGAGTTCCACCGTCGCGCCGGCTTCCTCGAGCTGCTTCTTGATCTTCTCGGCTTCGTCCTTGCCGATGCCTTCCTTGACGGCCTTCGGCGCGCCCTCGACCAGGGCCTTCGCCTCGGTCAGGCCGAGGTTGGTGATCGCGCGGACTTCCTTGATGACGTTGATCTTCTTGCCACCGTCGCCGGTGAGGATCACGTCGAACTCGGTCTTCTCTTCCGCGGCTGGAGCAGCGGCGCCGGCGCCACCGGCGGCCGGGGCAGCAGCCACGGCAGCGGCGGCCGAGACGCCCCACTTCTCTTCGAGCATCTTGGACAGGTCGGCCGCCTCAAGGACGGTCAGGGTCGAAAGCTGGTCAACCAGCGACTGAAGGTCTGCCATTTTGTTCACTCCGTTGTATCATGTGCTCCGGCGAAGGCCGGAGCTTTGCGTCACAGCGCTCCGGCCCTCGCCGGAGCACACCAAGTTTGTTCAAGCGTCTTCTTTGGCGGCATAGGCCGCGAACACCCGTGCAAGCTGCGCGGCAGGCGCCTGGGCGATGGTCGCGAGCTTGGTCGCGGGCGCTTGGATGAGGCCCACGATCTTGGCACGCAGTTCGTCCAGCGACGGCAGCGAAGCGAGTGCGGTTACGCCCGCCACGTCCAGGGCAGTCTCGCCCATCGCCCCGCCCACGATTTCGAACTTGTCGTTCGTCTTCGCAAAGTCGACGGCCACCTTGGCGGCCGCAACGGGATCGTTGGAATAAGCGAGGCCGGTCGGCCCGGTCAGCATCGTGCCGATGCTGGCATAGGGCGTTCCCTGGATCGCGATCTTGGCCAGGCGGTTCTTCGCCACCTGATAGCTGGCGCCGGCCTCACGCATCTTGTTCCGCAGGTCCGTGGACTGCTTGACGGTCATGCCCTTGGAACGGGTCACGACCACCACGCCCATGGTGGACAAGGTGCTGTTCAGCTCTTCGACCAGCTCTGATTTTTGAGCTCGATCCATGCCATTCTCCTCATGACGCGCGGAAAAGCTCCGTGCGCCGGTCACTCTTGTCCGTGGGGAATGGGCAGGGGCGCCGAGGCTCAGGCTTGTGCGGAGCGGCGGCAGACCCGAAACTTTCTTCCCCGTCTAGGCTGGAGATTAAGAGGCGAACCTCACCAGCTGTCTCGGACGGTCACGATCAGGGCATGCCCCGATCGAAGCGCGCGCCTATAGCGGCTCGGCGGGCAAGGTCAAGCCGTGGAACGACTGGCGCATGCGGGTCGTTCGACGCTATCACCGTAACGACCTGCAGCATCCCAAGGGGACGATCATGGCCGAAACGCCCGCCGACAAGCCCAAGCGCCGCCGCACCACCAAGACGCAAGCAGGCGAGGCATCCGCCGCGAAACCGGCGCGTACGACTCGTGCAAAAGCGCCCGCCAAGAAAGCCGAGGCTCCGAAGGAGGAGCAGCCGAAGGCGGCAGCGGCTCCGGCGAAGAAGCCGGCTGCCTCGCGGGCCAAGGCTCCGGCCAGGCAGGGTCCGGCCAAACAGGCTGCGGCACCCGCGGCTGCCGCCAAGCCGGCGCCGCGCAGGCGCGCAGCTCCCCGCAAGTCACCACCCACCCCAGCAGCCACGCCCGCTCCGACTCCGGCTCCCGCTCCGCAGACCAAGGCAACCGCCCCTGCGGCGGCCAGACCCGCCGCTCCGCCGCCGGTGGAACGCGAGAGTTTTCCCGAGCCGCCGAAGGTCGGCTGGCTCGCAGCCCTCGGAGCCGCGGCTGCCGTCGGCGGTGCCTGGTTCGTGTGGCGGGCGTCTCGCGCGGAAGAGCCAGACTATCAGACGATCGAAAGTGACGGCGCGGTGGAGATCCGCAAATATCCGTCGCTGGTCACCGCCGGCACCCATGCGCGCGGCGAGCGGCAGCAGGCGCTGAACGAAGGCTTCCGCACGCTTGCAGACTATATCTTCGCCAAGTCGCGGCCGGGCGCCAAGCTGCCGATGACGGCGCCGGTCCTTGCCGATGCCTCCGGCAATGGCGGCTGGCGGACGCGCTTCATCATGCCCCGCGGCAAGGCGCGGGCGGAGCTTCCCGCGGCGCCCGACGGTGTCGAACTGACGGCAGAGCCCGCCGCCCGCATAGCCGCCATCCGCTTCCCCGGCCGGGCCGACGATGCCACGCTCGAAACCAAGGAGGCGGAACTCCGCAGCTGGCTGCAGACAAAGGGTCTGCCGCACGAAGGCAAGGCGGTGCACGCCTTCTACAACGCACCGTTCCTTCCGGGTCCCTTCCGGCGCAACGAGGTGCTGATCCGGTTGAGCGACGAAGGCGGTATGACCGCCTGAAGAGGCCGCAAAGCAACGCCCAAGAAGAACAGGCGCGCAAAGTCGTTATGTTCCTGAAACTTCCAGCGCGCTCATCGGTTTAACGCGAGAGAGACTAGCCGCCGACTATGTATCGGCGGCAGCGCCTCGGGAGTGTTGCTTATGGCTTACGGGTCGTACCGTCCGGCCGCGCCCCGCCGCGGCGAGGGGGGCCGTGCTTTGCCTTCAAGGCCGAATGTCGAGGGGCGGAGCGCATTTCGCGCCGCCTCTGGGTTGAAGCTGGCCGCCGCGTTCGCGCTGGTCGCGCTCGGCTCGGCCGCCACGCTCGGCGAAGGCATGCTGAATGCAGGTGTGGCCGCGGCGCGCGATATGGTAGATGCGGTAGGGGGGAGGTCCCCGGGTGAACGGACGCAGGCGTCGATGACCAAAGGCAAGCCGCGGATCGCGGTCGACCGCGTCGCGCGCGCACTGCCGCGCATCCGCGATGCCCGTGCCTCGTCGCAGCCTCCGGCTGCACCCGCCGCTGCAGCTGCTGCGCCCGCAGCGCTCGGTGCCCCCGCAGCGGAAGCCGCACCGGCCTTCGTGGCGTCGCCGTCCGCCTTTGCCGAAACGCCGGGTGGCGTGTTCGTCGGCAGCCCCGGTCCGGGCGGAGTGTTCGTGCCGTCGCTTCCCGGTGGCGGCGGCGGAGGCGGTGGGCCCATCCTCATTGTGCCGCCCGGCGAGACCCCGCCCGGAACCGAAACGCCACCGACGGTCACGCCGCCGGTGGTCACCGCGCCCATTCCGGAGCCGGCGACCTGGGCGATGATGCTCCTCGGCTTCGGCGCTGCCGGTGCCGCCATGCGCACACGAAGGCTCGTCGGAGCGCACAGTGTCTGAAGGCGGCGCGGGGCTCGGCACCTGGCTCTTCCGCGGATTGCTCGCCACTTTGCTGATCGGCGCCATTTCGCGCGTCGGTGCTGATCCCGTCCAGCCTGCCAGAGCGGTCCAGGCCAGCTGGAGCGACCCGGACCGGATCTTCGGCTCCTCAAGCCGCGAGATCGCCCTTGCCGGAGTCGACAGGGGAGCCGTGCAGAGCGTCCTTAAGGTCACCGGGCCGATGGACTATGGCCAGGCGGTCTGGCGCGAGCAGGGGGTTCCTGACGGGCCGATCTGGATCCGAGTCGACCGCCATGCCCAGATCCTGTCGGTCTTCCGCGGCCCGCATGAAATCGGCACCGCCGTCATTCTCTACGGGGCGCCCGAAAAGCCGACGCCAGCTGGCCGCTACCCGGTACTGGGCAAAAAGGCCTATCACATCTCCAACAGCTACAATGCAGAGATGCCCTTCACGCTCTGGCTCACGCACGACGGCGTCGCCATTCACGCCGGCAATGTGCGCCAGGGTGCCGCCACCCATGGCTGTATCGGCGTGCCCCGCGAGTTCGCGCGCCGGCTGTTCGATCTGGCCAAGGTCGGCGATCCGGTGATCATCGTTTAAGGCTTTCCTCCAGAGGCGCTTTCCGCTAAGGGCGCGCCCTTCCAACGCATTGCCGTGGAATCTGCGGGAGACGCTTGCGGGCGTCGTCTGGACCGCTGAACTTGAAACGGGCGGGGCGCCTTGGCGTCGCGGCCACTACAGAGTGAGTAAGACATGGCTAAGAAAATCACCGGCTATATCAAGCTGCAGGTGCCGGCCGGCGCCGCCAATCCGTCGCCGCCGATCGGCCCTGCTCTGGGTCAGCGCGGCGTCAACATCATGGAGTTCTGCAAGGCGTTTAACGCTCAGACCGGCGATCAGGAAAAGGGCACGCCGCTGCCGACCGTGATCACCGTCTATGCGGACCGCAGCTTCTCGTTCGAGACCAAGACGCCCCCGGCCTCCTATCTGCTGAAGAAGGCGGCGGGCCTGAAGTCGGGCTCCAAGGAGCCGGGCAAGGCGGTGGCCGGCCGCATCAAGCGCTCGCAACTCGAAGAGATCGCGAACGCCAAGATGAAGGATCTGAACGCGAACGACCTCGGCGCCGCGACGAAGATCATCGAAGGTTCGGCCCGTGCCATGGGCCTCGAAGTGGTGGAGGGCTAAACCATGGCCAAGCTGACCAAGAAGCAGAAAAACTGGGCCGTCGACAGCGAGAAGCTGTACGGCGTCGACGAAGCCATCGCGCTGGCCAAGCAATACGCCACCGCCAAGTTCGACGAAACGATCGAAGTCGCGCTGAACCTGGGCGTCGATCCGCGTCACGCCGACCAGATGGTCCGCGGCGTCGTTACGCTCCCTAAGGGCACCGGCAAGACCGTGCGCGTCGCCGTGTTCGCCAAGGGCGCCAAGGCCGACGAGGCGACCGCTGCCGGCGCCGACATCGTCGGTGCGGAAGACCTGCTGGAAACCGTCCAGGGCGGCACGATCGATTTCGATCGCTGCATCGCCACGCCCGACATGATGGGCCTTGTCGGCCGGCTCGGTAAGGTGCTTGGTCCCAAGGGCCTGATGCCGAACCCGAAGCTCGGCACAGTGACGATGAACGTCGCTCAGGCGGTCAAGGACGCCAAGGGCGGCCAGGTTGAATATCGCGTCGAAAAGGCCGGCATCATCCATTCTGGCATCGGCAAGGCGAGCTTCCCTGCCGAAGACCTGCGCGCCAACTTCGACGCGCTGGTCGACGCGGTAGTCCGCGCCAAGCCGTCGGGCGCCAAGGGCAAGTACGTCCGCAAGGTCGCGGTCAGCTCGTCCATGGGCCCGGGCATCAAGGTCGACGTGGCGGAAGTCGCCTCGGCCTGATCTCTCTGCCGCAGGTAAAGAAAAGGGGCCGGTGCGAGCCGGCCCCTTTTTCGTAGTTGCTGTTTTCCGACCCCCGCTGAGTCCGGCTGAGCTTATTTGACCCGCTCGACCTGCTCGAATTCGAGCTCGACCGGCGTTGCGCGGCCGAAGATCGAGACGCTGACCTTCACGCGGCTGCGGTCGAAATCCAGTTCCTCGACCACGCCGTTGAAGCTGGCGAACGGACCGTCGAGCACCTTGACCTGGTCGCCGATCTCGTAATCGACCTTGATCTTGTTCTTGGGCGCGGCGGCCGCGGCCTCTTCCTTGGTGCTGAGGATGCGCGCGGCCTCGGCCTCGCTGATCGGCTGCGGCTTGTTGTTGGTGCCGAGAAAGCCCGTCACCTTGGGCGTGTTGCGCACCAGGTGATAGACGTCGTCGTTCATCTCGAGCTTGGCCAGCACATAGCCGGGGAAGAACTTCCGCTCCGACTGCACCTTCTTGCCGCGCCGCACTTCGGTGACGGTCTCGGTCGGCACCTCGACCTTTTCGACCAGCCGGTCGAGCCCCATCCGCGTCGCTTCCGACAGGATGGCGTCGCGGACCTTGTTCTCGAACCCCGAATAGGCGTGGATGATGTACCAGCGTGACATGTGTTTCGTGCTTCCCGTCAGGCAGCGAGGTTGAGCAGGAACTTGACGATCGCGGCGAACACCGAGTCGATCGCGAAGAAGAAGACGCCGAGGATGGTGGTCATGATGATCACCATCACCGCGGTCATCATCGTCTCGCGGCTGGTCGGCCAGGCCACCTTGGCGGTTTCCGCGCGCACCTGCTGCACGAACTGAGGAATGTTGCCGATCTTCGCCACTGTCTTGTCCGTCTTTCGGGTGAACGCCCCCGTCCGGGCCAGCGCCCGAGGAAAGCATCACCGATGTAGTGAGAGTTGAGGCGTATAGAAAGGAGCGGGGGGCGAGGCAAGAGGAGGCTAGTGCCGGCTTACCTCCAGCCCGTTCGGGCTGAGCCTGTCGAAGCCCTGTTCTTCTGTTGAGCCGTGGGCCGTCACGGGAGCAAATCCCGTGACGTCAGTCCTGCGGCGCAGGCTGGCCGGCCGTTCGCGTGCTCCGCAGGAGCACCAGCGGATAGCTTCGCTATTCGCCTCGCTCCGGCCTGGCAGGAGTGGAGGGACTCGAACCCCCGGCCCTCGGTTTTGGAGACCGATGCTCTACCAACTGAGCTACACTCCTCCATGCCGGAGGCGGAGGGCGATGTAGCCGGGGGAGGGCCGCCACGCAAGCACGCGCGGCGGCCGCTCTGTCAGGCTAAGCCGGGCGCGGACACCCGCCGCCGTATCGCGGCGCCGGCGAGCGCAAAGCCGCCGATCATCATCGCCCAGCTCGCCGGCTCGGGAATGCCCGGAGCTTGGAGGACGCCGCTGAACATCTGGGTGACTGTCGGGCGACCACCGGGGAAGGTGAGCTGCCCGGCGCTGTCGAATGATCCCGTCGCGTTCAGGAACTTGCCCAGCCCACCCGTGACGATGTGGGTCTGGTTGATGTTGAACACGCCGGGCGAGGCGAAGGTCACGACGCCCGAATAGGTGCCGAGCAGCACATGGCCGCCGCCGAAATCGAAGCTGAACTCGCCCAGGTCGAACGGCGTCGAAGCACCGAGCGGCAGCTGGATGCAGTGGCTGAGAATGGGCGTGAACGCGCCGAGATTGGACGTGCCGACGGACGTGGAGTTGGCGCTCGGCCGGATGTTCGCCGTGTTTCGGGAGCCGCAGCGCGGTGCGGCCGGCCCCGGAGAATCCACATTGGTGCGGCTGCCGGAGAAAGTGATGGTGGCGGCCGGCGCCGCGCCTGCACTTGCCGCGATAATCGCGGCGGCCAAGGTTACGGAGATCGCACGCATTTTCTTGTCACCCCTTGTTCAAGGAAGCCGTCGTGCTTCCCGAGCGGATGATCTCGGCCGCGACCCGTGATAAACAGGACTCAAATCCGATGATTTTCCGATTTCGGAGGAGCGGACAGGGGAATGGCGTCGGTAGCGTCGCTGGTCGAGGTCGGAAGCTTCCGGATCGGGTCGGTCGAGATTCGTCCGGGCACGCGCGAAGTGATCGGCCCCGGCGGGACCGAGGTGATCGAGCCGCGCGTGATGCAGGTGCTCGTCGTTCTTGCCAAGGCAAAGGGCGAGATCGTCACCCGGAACGCGCTGGTCGAACGCTGCTGGAAAGGCCGCGCCGTCAGCGAGGACGCGATCAGCCGCACCATCCAGCGGCTGCGCCGATTGAGTAAAGGCGCTGCGGCCGGCAGCTTCACAATCAAGACGGTGCACAAAGTCGGCTATCGCCTGCTCCCGGCCGACAATGACGTGGCGCTGGAGAAGGATGCGCTCGTCCGCGCTTCCGAGCAGAGGCAACAGCTTTCGCGCCGGCACTGGCTGATCGGAGCCGCGGCTGTCGTGGGCACCGGCGGAGCGGCAATGCTCTTGCGCGATCCTGGAAGGCGGCGGGCGGACGAGCTGGTCGGCCAGGCGGATCAGGTCGCCCGCGGCGGCATGCCGGACACCGACGCACGGGCGGCCGCCCTGCTGGAGCAGGCGGTCAAGCTCGCGGCCGATCATGCCGAGGCTTGGGGCAAGCTTGCCCTTGCCCGCTATTATCGGTCGGAGTTCGCCCCGCCTCCCCAGGCCACGCCGCTAGTTGCCGGCGTGCAGGAGGCATCGCGCCGTGCGTTGGCGCTCGATCCACGTCAGCCCGACGCCCATGCCGCACTCGCGCTGCTGCCGCCCTATTTCGGCGACTGGTACGCGGCCGAGCAGCGCATGAAGCGCGTGCTGGCGATTGAGCCAGGGCATTTGCCGACCCGCGACGCGATCGACTTCATGTACACGACCGTCGGCCGGATCCGCGAGGGATGCGGCGACCGTGTCAAGATGGCCGCGAAAGACCCGCTCCACGCCACCTACCAGTTCAAGCTGATCTTCGCCCTGTGGCTGCTGGGGCGGTTGCCGGAGATGGACCGCGCCGCCGACCGGGCGCTCCAGCTCTGGCCCAGGCATCCCGGCATCTACATGGCGCGCTTCTACACCTATGCGTTGACCGGACGGCCCGAGCGGGCGCTCGACCAGCTGAACAGTCTCGCGGCCAATCCGGGGATGCCGCCGCCGCTGATCGCGGCCGTCCGCGCCGCTGCGGAGGCGCTCGCCAGCCGTCGCCCCGCCGATGTGGAGGCGGCGAGCCGCATGCTGGTCGGGTCCGTCGAGCATGCCTCCCATGCCGCCACCAATGCCGTGACGCTCCTGACCGGCCTGGGTGAGATTGATCGCGCCTTTGCCGTTTCCGAAGCCTATCTGCTCGAACGGGGTCCGCTAATGGCGAGCGTCCGCTGGCGGGAGCAGGGCCTGCCCTTCCGAGATCAGCGACGGCGCAACACGATCATGCTGTTCATCCCGCCTGCCGCCGGCATGCGGTCCGACCCGCGCTTCGCCCGGCCGGTCGAGGATGTGGGCCTGGCAAGCTATTGGCGCCAGGCGCGGGTCACGCCCGACTATCTCGCCTAGGCCGCTGCCGCCTTCGCGCCGGCCGAGAACAGGCCGCGCGCATCCGCCGCGCTCATCGGACGGCCATAGAGATAGCCCTGGACCTTGCGGCAGCCGAGCTCACGGATCATCGCCAGTTCGTCTTCGGTCTCGACGCCCTCGGCCGTGGTGCTCATGCCCAGGCTGTCGGCGAGCGCCACCACCGCACGGACAATGGCGATGCTCTCAGGCGCCTTGCGGGCGGCGCCGACCACGAAGCTGCGGTCGATCTTGATCGTCGAAAACTTTGTGCGGCTCAGATAGCCAAGCGACGAATAGCCGGTGCCGAAATCGTCGAGCGACAGCTTGACGCCCAGCGCCAGCACGTCGCGCAGCACGGCGATCGCGTGCGGCGCTTCGGTCATGAACACGCTTTCGGTGACTTCGAGCTCCAGCCGGTGCGGCGGCAGGCCGCTCTGCTGCAGCGCCGCCGCGACCGACTGAGCGAAGTTGCGGTTGTGCAGCTGTTCGGCGGAGATGTTGACGGCGACGCGGACGGTCGACGGCCAAGTCATCGCTTCCTTGCACGCGGTGGTAAGCGCCCATTCGCCGATCGGCCCGATCAGCCGCGCCTTTTCAGCGAGCGGGATGAACTTGTTCGGCGGCACATTGCCCAGTTGCGGGTTCTGCCACCGCATCAGCGCCTCGAAACCCTCGATCGTGCCCGTGTCGGCGGAGACGACCGGCTGGTAGTTGAGCTGCAGCTCCTTATTGGCGAGTGCGCGGCGCAGCGCGATCTCCATCACCCGCCGCTCTTCCGCATCGACGTGCAGCTGCGGCTCGTAGGCGTGGAGCGCGCCGCCGCCCATGTCCTTGGCGCGGTAGAGGGCGAGGTCGGCCGAGCGCATCAGCATCTCGGCGGTGTTGCCGTCGCGCGGCCCTATCGCGGCGCCGACGCTGGCCCCCACATAAAGGCTGTGATTGTCGATGTCGTAGGGCTGGGACAGCTCGTCGATGATGCGGTGCGCCAGCCGCTCGATCCGTGATTGATCGGAGCCGTCCTTCAGCACTACGCCGAACTCGTCGCCGCCCAAACGGCCGCAAAGCTCCTTGTCGCTCATCAGCGATGCCAGCCGCTCGCCGACCCGGGCGAGGAGGCGGTCGCCGACGGCGTGGCCGAGCGTGTCGTTGACGCCTTTGAAGCGATCGAGATCGATGATCAGGAAAGCGCAGCGGCTGCGCCACTTCTCCGCCTCGATCAGCGCCTCGGCGAGCGATTCCGCCATGTGGAGCCGGTTGGGCAGGCCGGTCAGCGTGTCAAACCGCGCCATGCGGTTGATCTTGTCGGCCGAATGCCGCTCGGCAGTGACATCGACACCAGTGCCGCGAAAGCCCGCGAAAGCGCCGCGATTATCCATGTGCGGCGCGCCCGACAGCTCCCACCACAAGGTCTCGCCGCCTATCTCGACAGGCAGGATCAGTTCCTCGAACGCCTCACGGGCCTTGATCTTCTCGGACAAGGTACGGAGCGCCGCCGCGAAATTTCCGCTGACCCAGGCATCGCCCGCGAGCAGCTGGAGAAAGGATTTGCCCTCGAGCGCGCCTGGATCCTGGCGAAAGGCGTGGGCGAGCCGCGCCGACACGCCGGTCAGGTTGCGCGAGGCGTCGATCTGCCAGCTCCAGTCGGCGGCGTGATGGTCTTCGCCGAAACTCGCCGGCGTGGCGCTTGCGATCGGCAGCGCCGCAAAGCCCGTCTCGCCGCCATGTTGCCGCGCCCGCTGCAGACAGCGATGGATCAACACGGCATCGACGGCGAGCGTCGCCGCCAGTACCACCAGGGCCGAGCCCATGCCCGCCGCGCCGCTGAACAGCATCCAGCCGATCGCGACCAGCGGCACGGCGGAAGCGAGCAGCACATAGCCGGCGACGCCGGAGGCGGTCGACAGGGTGGCGGGCGAAGAGCGCACGGTCATAGGCGCGCCACGCTAGCGAGCCTTGGTTGACATAAGGTAAGCGGTCAGACGCCTGCTCACCCGCCCCATCTCGTCATTGCGAGCGGAGCGAAGCAATCCATCCGCCAGCGCGGCTGGATTGCTTCGCCGCTGCGCTCCTCGCAATGACGAAAAGCTTAGGCCGCCAGCGGCTGGATCTCGCCCGAGAGATAGAGGTTGCGCGCCTTGGCCCGGCTGAGCTTGCCGGAGCTGGTCCGCGGCAGGGTGCGCGGCGGCACCAGTTCGACCACGCAGTTCATTCCGGTGATGCTGCGCACCTTGTCGCGGATCGCGTCGCGCAGCCGGGCGCGCTCGTCCTGGTCGGACGTGCGGCACTGGACCAGCACGGCCGGCGTCTCCTCGCCACCCGGCAGGGTGATCGCGAAGGCGGCGATGTCGCCCGCCTTGAAGCCCGGCAGCTGCTCCACCGCCCATTCGATGTCCTGGGGCCAATGGTTTTTGCCGTTGATGATGATCATGTCCTTGGCGCGGCCGACAATGTAGAGATAGCCGCCGGACAAATAGCCCATATCACCCGTGTCCAGCCAATCGTCGATCAGGCAGGCCGCGGTGGCGTCAGGGTCGCGGAAATATCCGGCCATGACCGACGGTCCCTTGCACCAGACCTTGCCGATGGCGCGCTCGGGCAGCGGCGAGCCGTCTTCGTCGCGCACTTCGACGGTCATGTCCTTGACCGGCTTGCCGCAATTGACCACCGCGCGGAAACGCTGCGGCCCATCATTGGCGGCCGCGCCCCCGGACAGCTCGGTTTCCTCGACCAACTCCACCTGAATGCCTTCGCCCGGAGGCATGATCGTCACCGCCAGGGTGGCCTCGGCCAGGCCATAGCTCGGCAGGAAGGCGCTCGCCTTGAAGCCGGCATCGGCGAAGGCGTCGACGAAGCTCTGCATCACGTCCGGGCGGATCATGTCGGCGCCGTTGCCGGCCAGCCGCCAGCGCGACAGGTCGAAGCGGTCGGATGCGCGCGTCTGGCTCGACATGCGCCGCGCGCAAATGTCGTAACCGAAAGTCGGCGAATAGCTGATCGAGGTGCCCTGGTTGCGGCTGATCAGGTCCAGCCAGGCAAGCGGGCGGCGGGCGAAATCTTCGGTCTTCAGATAATCGACCGACACCTGATTGGCGACTGGCGACAACATGCAGCCGACCAGCCCCATATCGTGATACCAAGGCAGCCACGAGATGCAGCGGTCGCTGTCCTGCAACTCCATGCCGTGTGAGTGCGCCGACAGGTTGTTGAGCAGAGCGCGGTGGGTGACCGCGACACCGTGCGGAAAGCGCGTCGATCCGCTAGAATATTGCAGATAGGCAATGTCATCCGGCCGGGCGGTGGGAAGGTCCGCCGGCAACGCCGCGACCTGGCCGAAGGACTCCCAATCCGTCGCCGCGACATCCGCCTGGCGCGCGGCCTCGCTCGCCATGCTCTCCAGCTCGGCGGGGTAGAGGAGCAGCACCGGATCGCAGCTGTCGAGCTGCACTTTCAACTGGTCGACATAGGCAGCCGCGCCGCCGAACGAGGTTGGCAAGGGCAGCGGCACCGGCCAGGCGCCCGCATAGACCGTGCCGAAGAACAGCGCCGCGAATTCGGGGCCGGTTTCGGCGATCAGGGCGACGCGCTCGCCTTTGCCGATACCGCGCGCGACAAGCCGGTGCGCATGGTCCAGCGCGTCGTCGCGCAGTTCGGAATAGGTGTAGGGCCGCGCCAGCGATCCGCGCGCATCGCAGAAATTGAATCCGCGCTTACCCTGCGCCGCATAGTCGAGCGCTTCCCCGAGCGTGTCGAAGTCGGAAAAACGGCGCGGCAGCGCATCGTCGGTCGGCGTGGCAATCAAATCTGTCATCTCTTGCGTATACGACCCTGTTTGGACGGCGACGGGCGCGTGCAGCATCGCTTCTGCCCCTTTTCTCTTGCCTCAACCTGTCTTCAACCTGACACTGTCAGGCGTGACGCGGATGCAACTCGTCCTATTCCCCTGTGCGCGCGGTCTAAATCGGACCTGACTGTGGCACAATCGTGGCGTCATGACCGGCAGGTGCCGCCGCTGGACCCTGCCGCGCTGGAGCGGCTGGCGCTCCGCTATGTCGAGCGGTACGCGACCAGCCGCGCCAAGCTAGCCCAATATCTGCAGCGCAAGCTCCGCGAGCGTGGCTGGAGCGGCGATGAGGCGCCCGATGCGCACGCATTGGCGGAACGCATGGCGAGTCTCGGCTATGTCGATGATCGCGGCTTTGCGCAGTCCAGAGCCGGTGCCTTGGTGCGGCGCGGCTATGGCCCGCGACGGATCGGTCAGGCGCTCAAAGCGGCCGGCATCAGAGAAGAGGATGCGGCGCCGGCCCAGCAGGATGCCCGTGCCGGCGCTTGGGACGCCGCGCTCGACCTCGCGCGGCGCAAGCGGATCGGCCCGTTCGCGGGGGTAGCGCCGGATCGCGCGGGACGTGAAAAGGCGATCGGCGTGCTGCTGCGGGCCGGACATGATCTCGCCACCGCACGCCGGTTGGCGGAGGCTCGGCCGGGCGAAATCCCGGAGCGGGACGATCGTTAACAGATGATGAATCTTCGTTTCGGATTTGCTACATTTCCGCTATGCTGGCCCCGAGCGAATAGGGGGTAACGTCGCGTGAAGACGGAGAGGAATGCCGTGCCCGTGCTCGACGTCATGGCGGACAACCGCTGGGCGGACGAAGTGCAGAGCGGCCAAGTACATGAGCTTGAACGGCATTCCGGTGCCGTCAAATGGTTCGACGCGACTCGCGGCTTCGGCTTCGTCGTGGCTGACAACGGTGTCGGGGACATACTGATCCACTTCTCCGTGCTGCGCGATCATGGCCGCCGCAGCCTGCCCGAGGGCTGTCGAGTCGAATGCCTGGCAGTGCGCCGCGACCGAGGGTTGCAGGCGCGCCGGCTGTTGAGCTTCGATCTTAGCACTGCGACCGGACCCGATCTCGACCTGCTCTCGGCGCCGAAGGACCGGGTCGACCCGCTGCAACTGGCCGATCAGGCGGGCGAGCCCGAGCCGGCGAGCGTCAAATGGTTCAACCGGCTAAAGGGCTATGGCTTTCTGGTGCGCGGTTCCGATGGCGCCGACGTGTTCGTCCATATGGAAACCTTCCGCCGCGCCGGCATCATCGACGTCCAGCCGGACCTGAAAGTGTCCGCCCGGATCGCGGAAGGGAAGAAGGGGCCGCTCGCCGTCGAGGTTCAGGCGCGCGCATAGGGCGCTCGGCGCAGAAGCGGCTTTCTTCCGCACGGGCCTGCCGCTAAACGGCCTGCCCATGGGTTTGCTCGCATCGATCTTCACATGGTGGAACGGCGCCACCATCGGCACCGCGCTGCACACGCGCCGTCATGGCGGCAAGGTCGGCGAGGACCAGTGGGGCAATGTCTATTTCGAGGGCAAGAAGCCGAACGAGTTCGGCTATCGCCCCCGCTGGGTGATCTACAAGGGCGCGAACGATGCCAGCCGGGTGCCGCCCGAATGGCATAGCTGGCTGCACCACCAGGCCGAGGACGTGCCGGACAAGGCGCTGCCGCCCGCGCGCTCCTGGCAGAAGGAGCCGGTGCCGAACCTGACCGGCACCGCCCAGGCCTATCGTCCGCCCGGCGCGCTCGAAGCCGGCGGCGTCCGCGCCGCTTCGACCGGCGATTACGAGGCCTGGAGTCCGGACGAGGCATGAACCGTCCTCTGACGCTGGCGACCGGCTTTGCCGCGCTTGCGGCCCTCGCCGGCGGTGCCGTCGCGCTGCAGAATGAGAGCGCCGCGCCCGTTTCCACGGAGGCGCCGGCAGCACCGAAAGCGACGTCCAAGGGGGGCAGTGCGCGCCCCGAAGCGGCACCGCCCCCGGTCACCGGCAAGGAAACGCCGATGGCCGAGCGGGTCGCCGTGATCGGCCTCCTCAACAAGCGCAACGGCATCTCCCGCGACCTGACGATGAAGCCCGGCCAGGCTCTGCGCGCCGGCAATGTCATCGTGCGCCTGCGCGCCTGCGAGACGACCGCGCCCTGGGAGACGCAGAAGCTCACCGGCGCCTTCGTGCAGGTCGATCGGCTCGGCCTCGAGAATAAGTGGCGCCGCGTCTTCTCGGGCTGGCTCTACAAGGAATCGCCGTCGCTGAACGTGGTCGAAGACCCGGTCTATGACGTCTGGCCCAAGAGCTGCACGATGACGCATCCGGAGATCGGCCCGGCGACCATCCGCGCCACTTCCGGATCCTCGTCCGGCGGCAACACGCCGGCCAGGCGGTCGAGCTCGCGGAAGTCGGGCGGCGATGCGCCTGCCCCTCCGGCGCCTGCCGAAACGGCCGCGCCCAGCAATCCGACATAGGCCGCGCGCGGCACCTCGACCGCACCCAGTGAAGCAAGGTGGTCGGTCAGGAACTGGCAGTCGAGCAGCCGGTATCCGCCCACCCGCAGCCGCGCGACCAGATGCGCCAGCGCCACCTTCGACGCGTCGCGCGCGCGGGAGAACATGCTCTCGCCGAAGAAGGCGCCGCCCAGGCTCACTCCGTAGAGCCCGCCGACCAGCTCCCCCTCCTGCCAGCATTCGACCGAATGGGCGTGACCGCGGGTGAACAGCTCGTTGCAGGCCTGTTCAATCTGCGCATTGATCCAGGTGCCGCCCTCGCGCACGCGCAGCTCCGCGCAGGCGCGGATAACCTCGGCAAAGGCCCGGTCGGCGGTGACGGTGTAGCGGTCGGAGCGCACCGTCTTGGCGAGCGACCGCGACAGGTGAAATGCGTCGAGCGGCAGGATGCCGCGCATCGCCGGTTCGACCCAATAGACTTCGCGCGCACGCCGGCTGTCCGCCATCGGAAAGATCCCGGCCGCATAGGCGCGCAGGAGGAGATCGCTGTCGAGCGGCCGCATCGCGCGCCTAGATAGCGGCTGGATCGGAAAAGGTGAGCCATTTCCTTCGTGCCGCTACTGCCGCTAAGGGAGACCGCCCAACAGCTCAGGTTCCCGTGCGCACGCTCTTCATCGCTCTCTTCTGGTTCGCCGTCTTGGCCACTCTCTACGTCACGCTGCGACCGATCACGGTGACGGTGCCGGGATCGGACAAGACCCAGCACGCGATCACGTTCGGCGTGCTGATGGGCCTGGCCGGGCTAGCCTATGCGCGAACGCATCTGCTGAAGCTCGCGGTGGCGCTCTCAGCCTTTGGCGCGCTGATCGAGCTGGTGCAGCCCTATTTCGGCCGCAGCCGCGACGTGCGCGACTGGATCGCCGATAGCATCGGTATTGCCGTGGTGCTGGTCCTGCTCTGGGCATGGCGCCGCTGGACCAGCGTGAGGCCTCAGCGCGGCTGAGCCCGGTCGAGCCAAAGCTGGAACGGGCGCCAGGGGAGCGGCTTTTCGAAGCTGATCCCGGCGACATCTCCCTTGGTCCAGCGGACCAGAGCGTTCGTCACCGCCACTTCGTCGATCGCCACCACTACCGGGCCGCGCTGAACGGGTGCATCGAGGCGGCAGCTGACGCCGGTCACTGATATGTCCACCACTTCGCCGGCAATCGTTTCGCCGTCGACGACCACGCGCAGCGGTCCGCGGCGGGCGAAACGCGGCGCCCGCGGCCGCACGCGCAGTAGCGAGCTCCGTTCCTCGCGCAGCATCCGCTCGACATCTATCGGCTGGTCGAGTTCGACGCCCGCGCCATTCCCGCGTGTCCAGCGCACCACGCCGTGCATCTGCTTGTCTGATCGCAGCTCGATAACCAGCTCCTGTCCCACCTCCGGCATGTGCAGGCATTCGAACATCAGCCCGCCTTCGGAGATGTTGCGGACCACGCAGAGCTGGTCGCGGCCGTTCCAGAGACCCCTCGCCACGCGGAGCACGGAGATGTGCCGCGCGCCGGTCCGGCGGTCGTCCGGCTCGTCCTGCGGCTCGGGTTGGAAGGCGAGGGCGGTGCTCATGGCGCCAAGCTACGGGGCAATCGCCTAAATTCCGTTAATCTGCGGCAGCATTTCGTGCCGCCTGCGGAACCATGCTGCACCTGCTCGCGTTGCGGTGCAGAAAGGGGTTTCGCGTTTGAAGTCGATTGGTTTGGCTGCGGCGGTGCTGGCCTGTGTGCCCGGCGCGCAGACCCTTGCGCAGCAGCCGGCGCCGGGGGAGGCGATCGTCCCGGACGCGGAGTTCGAGGCGGCCTTGCCGCGTGTCGAGGACAATCTGGACGCGCCCCTCGCGCCGATCGAGGATTTCAGCCAGCCGCCACCGCCCGTGCAGGATCCCGCGCTCACCGAGCCGCTGCCGCCGCTCGCCACCTTCGACGTGACGACGCCGACCGAACCCGTCGCCGCTGAGGAAGAAGAGAACGCTGCCACCGTCCGTTACCGTGTCGCAGTCGAAGGGCTCGACGCGGTCGATCTGGAAGGCCGCTTCCGCAGCTTGTCCGCACTCGACAAGGGCGACGGCCAGGCGGCGAACGGCGCCGTCATCTCAGCGCGGGCGCGGGAGGATGAGCGGCTCGCTCTCTCCATCCTCCACTCCGAAGGCTATTATGACGCGGTCGTCACGTCGCGCGTCGAGCCGGTGCCGAACGAGACCAACCGCAGCATCGCGACGATCAGCGCGGTGCCGGGTCCGCGCTACAAGCTTGGCGCCATCGCCGTTACCGGGCCGGACACGCTGCCGCCCGGCCTCGCACGCGATGCGCTGGAGCTAAAGCCGGGCGATCCGATCGTCGCCGCCGATATTGAGGCGGGCGAGGCGAACGTCCTCCTGCGCCTGCCGCAGAACGGCTATCCCTTTGTCGAGCTCGGCCGGCGCGACGTGCTGCTCGATCCGGCGACGCAGCTCGCCGACTATACGCTCCCGGTCGATTCCGGCCCGCGCAGCAGCTTCGGCGGCGTGACCACGACGGGCAAGCTCGCCTTCGACGCGCGCCATGTCGGGGTGCTGACCCGCTTCAAGCCCGGCGACCTGTACGACAGCCGCAAGGTCGACGATCTGCGCGAGGCGATGGTCGCGACCGGGCTCTTCTCCAGCGTCGCGGTCGAGCCGGTGCGCACGGGCCAGCCGGGGCCGGATGGTACCGAGCGCGTCGACCTGCGCGTTGTCCAGCAGGCAGGTCCGCCGCGCACCCTTGCTGCGCAGGCGGGCTTCGCGACCGGCCAGGGCTTCACGCTGCGTGGCAGCTGGACGCACCGGAACCTGTTCCCGCCCGAAGGCGGACTGATCGTCAGCGGCGTGGCGGGCACACAGGAACAGGGCGCGTCCGTCACCTTCCGCCGCAACAATGCTGGCCGCCGCGACCGCACCGTCAGTCTCACGCTCAATGCCTCGCACCAGGATTATGAGGCCTATGAGGCGTTCACCGCCCAGCTCGCCGGCCGCATCTCGCGCGAGTCGACGCCGATCTGGCAGAAGCGCTGGACCTGGAATTATGGCTTCGAACTGATCACCACCGACGAGCGTCGTAAGCTGCCAGGCCGGACGCTGGGCGACGGCACTTACTTCATCGGCGCTTTGCCCGCGCAGCTCGGTTACGACCGCTCGAACAATCTGCTCGATCCGACCAAGGGCTTCCGCCTCACCGGCCGGATCAGTCCCGAAATCTCACAGCGGGCCAAAGGCTCGATGGAGCAATATGTTCGGACGCTGATCGACGGCAGCGCCTATTATCCGGCAGGCGACAGCTTCGTGCTCGCCGGGCGCGTCCGCTTCGGCTCCATCGTCGGCGCGCCGCGCGACGAGATCGCCCCCTCCCGACGCTTGTACGCGGGCGGCGGCGGCTCGGTGCGCGGCTTCGGCTTTCAGGAGCTCGGCCCGCGCCAGGTGGTGCCGAACCCAGACTTCGATCCCACCGAACCGGACAAGGAGCCGGAAACGCTCTCGGTCCCGCTCGGCGGCCGCAGCGTCAACGAATTCGCGATTGAGGGCCGCTACCGCTTCGGCAATTACGGCGTGGTCGCCTTCCTCGACGCGGGGCAGGTCTATGAAGGCAGCACGCCCAAGCTGTCGGACCTGCGCTTCGGAGCGGGGATTGGCGGGCGGCTCTACACCAATTTCGGTCCGCTTCGCGTCGATGTCGCGACGCCGCTCGGCCGCCGCCGTGGTGAGTCCTGGATCACCCTCTACGTGTCGATCGGGCAGGCCTTCTGATGCGGGCACGGCGGATCGCGCTCTGGGCCGGCGGCATTCTGCTCGCGCTGCTGGTGCTCGTCGGCGTCGCCCTGCTCGGCCTCAACACTGATCCCGGCAAGCGCTTCGTCGCCGACCGGATCGCCGGCTTTTCGACGGCTTCGGGACTGCGCTTCCAGGTCGGGCGGATTGAAGGCTCGATCTACGGCAAGATGGTGTTGCGCGACCTGCGCGTCAGCGACACCAAAGGCGTATTCGCGACGGCCCCGCGTATCGAAGTGGACTGGCGACCTTTTGCTTACATCCGCAATCGCGTGGATATCCGCTCCGCGACAGCGCCGCTGGTCACGCTGATGCGCATGCCGGCATTGAAGCCGGTGCCGACCGACCCGAACGCGCCGATCCTGCCCGACCTCGATATAGACATCGGCCGGCTCCGCGTCGACCGGCTGGTGCTGGAACCCCCGGTTGCGGGCCAGCGCCGCGTCGCCAGCATCGATGGCAGCGCGCGCATTGCCGATCGTCGCGCTCAGGTCCGCGCCAATGCGGTGGTCGCGGGCGGCGGCGACCGGCTGCGGCTGGTGCTCGATGCCGTGCCCGACGACAACAAGCTCGACATCGAAGCGCAGCTGACTGCGCCCGCGGGCGGCGTCGTCGCGAACATGGCCGGCCTGACCCAGCCGCTCCAGGCGCAGATTGCCGGCCGCGGCAGTTGGCAGGCCTGGAACGGCCGCGTCCAGGCAGCTTTGGCTGGCCAGCCGCTGGCGAACCTTGCCCTGGCAGCGCGCAACGGCAGCTTCACTTTGCGCGGACCGACACGCCCCGGCCTCTACAATCCCGCCCTGACGCGATTGGGGCCGGTAGTGATCGTCGATGCGACTGCCGCGGTCGAGAAGCGGATCGCCGATACCCGCTTCGCGCTCCGCTCCGACGCCTTGTCCGTGGACGGACAGGGCGAAGTGGATCTCGCGCGCAGCCGCTTCGGCGCGCTGCGGGTGGATAGCCGCCTGATCCGCCCGGCTTCGCTGGCGCCAAACCTCAGCGGCCGCAACGTCCGGCTGCGGATGCTGCTCGACGGCCCCATGGCGCGGCCGGTGGTGGACTATCGCCTCACCGCCGAACGGATCGGCTTCAACGACACTCTTGTCCAGGGCCTTCAGGCCGGCGGCCGCGCGCGCGTCAATGCGGACCGGATCATCGTCCCGGTCAGCGCCCGCGCCGCCCGCATCACCGGGCTGAACGCGTCGGTCGCCGGCCTGCTCACCGATGTCCGGATCGATGGCGATCTCGCGGTCGCCGGCGACACCATCCTGTCCGACAATCTCCGCATCCGCTCGCCGCAGATCAACGCCGTCGCCGTCGTGGTCGCGGACCTGTCGAGCGGCGTCTATCGCGGCGGGCTGAAGGGCCGGATCAACAATTACCTGATTGAGGGCATCGGCATCATCGGCCTCGACACCGATGTGAACCTGGTGACCACGCCGCGTGGCGGCTTCGCGCTGACCGGCCGTTTCGCCGCCCAGACCCTCCGCATCGACAATGAGAGCGCCCGCAACCTGCTCGGCGGCCGGACTTTGGTCACCGGCCGCATCGCCTATGGCGATGGCGGTCTGGTGACGATCAGCCGCCTCCGCCTCGCAGCGCCCAAGCTCCGCATCAGTGACGGCGGAGGCACCTACCGGCCGGACGGCGGCATCAGTTTCCGCGCAACCGGCGTGTCGGACGATTACGGCCCGCTGACGGTGTTTGTCACGGGCACCGCTACGCGGCCGCAAATCCGCATCCGCGCTGCGCGGCCGAACATCGGCATTCAGCTCACCAATGTCGACGCGGTCGTCCGTTCGACCGGCAATGGCTATGCGATCACCGCCAGCGGTGGCTCGCCCTATGGCCCGTTCAGTGCCGACCTGTTCGTGCGCGCGGGCGGCAGTCCGCTGGCCGTCGACATCAGGCGTGCACGCTTCGCCGGCGTCGATTTCGCAGGGCGCGTGGTGCAGACCGCGGCCGGTCCATTTGCGGGCCAGCTGAGCCTCAATGGCTCGGGCTTCACCGGCACTGTCCGCCTCGGTGCGCAGGGCCGCATTCAGACCGCCCAGGTCTCCGCCCGAGCCAATAACGCTGTCTTCCCCGCCAATCCGCCGATCCGCATCGGCCGTGCGCTGGTCGAGGCACGGCTGGTGCTCTATCCGACAGCGCCGCTCGTGATCGCCGACATCCAGGCCGCCGGCGTCCGCCAGGGCAATCTGCTCGTGCAGACCGCACGCGCGCGCATCAACTATCAGGGTGGCCGCGGCACCGCGGCTCTCGTTGCCAATGGCCGGAGTGGCGCAACCTTCAACATCGCGGCCAATGCCGATCTCTCGCCCGGCCTCTACCGCGTCGCCATGCAGGGGCGGGTGAACACAATCCCCTTCCGTCTCGCGCGTCCGGCAGTGATCCGGGCTCAGCGGGGCGGCTATGAGCTCGAGCCGGCCTCGATCGCCCTGCCGCAAGGACAAGTCCGTCTTGCCGGCCGCTTTGGTCCGGGTCTGGAACTGCGCAGCCGCTTCGACAATCTCGACCTTTCCGTGCTGAACGCCTTCGCGTCCGGAGCGGGCGTGGGCGGCCGCGCCACCGGCAGCCTGTCCTTTGCGCAGACCGGCAACGCTTTCCCACGCGCCGATCTGCGGCTGGACGTGGACAATTTCGCCCGCTCGGGCGCGGCCGTCGTGTCCCAGCCGGTCGATCTTGCCGTGCTCGGCACGCTGCGGCCGGAAGGTGGTGTGCTGAACACGGTGATCCGCCGCGGCGGCGCGGCCATCGGCCGGCTCCAGGCGCGGCTGCAGCCGGTCGGTGGCGGCGGCAGCTGGAGCGAGCGCCTGCTCGCCGCGCCGCTTGCAGGCGGCATCCGATATAACGGCCCGGCAAGCGTGCTTTGGTCATTGACCGGGATCGCCGACCAGCAGCTGACGGGACCCATTGGCCTCGCCGCGGATTTCAGTGGCCGGGTCCAGCGCCCGCAGCTGACCGGCATCGTCCGCGCCAATACGCTCGGCTATGTGAACGAGACCTACGGCACGCGCATCCGCAACATCCGCCTGACCGGCCGCTTCAGCAACGACCGGCTGGAGATCAGCGAGTTCGCCGGCCAGGCAGGCGACGGCACCGTCACAGGCCGCGGCACGGTCGGGCTCTCCTCTGCCGCCGGCTATCCGATCGATATTCGCGCGACACTGAATCGTGCGCGCCTGGCCCGCTCCGACGCGCTCGGCGCCACCGCGACAGGTGAGGTGCGGCTGGTCAAGGTTGCGGGCGCCAATGCCACCATCTCAGGCGATGTCCGCCTGCCCGAAGCGCGCTATCAGATCGTGCGTCAGGGCGCTGCCGAAGTCGCGGTGCTCGAAGGCGTGCGCCGCAAGGGCGCGCCGCCGCCTTCGACCGAGCCGGATGAGGCAGTCCCGCTTTCCGGCCTGTTCAACCTCGACCTGCGGGTCCGCGCCAACAACCAGATCTTCGTGTCGGGCATGGGCCTCGAGTCCGAATGGTCCGCCGATCTGCGGGTGACCGGCACCTCCGCGGCGCCGATCGTCTCCGGCCGCGCCGCGCTGATCCGCGGCACTTACAGCTTTGCCGGGCGCCGCTTCGAGCTGGACGATAACAGCAGCGTCACCTTCACCGGCGGCACCAACCCCACGCTCAACATCCGCGCGACCGGCGACGTGCAGGGCACCGCCATCACGATCGTGATCGGCGGCCGCGCGCAGAGCCCGCAGATCAGCTTCACGTCCAACCCGCAGCTGCCGCAGGACGAACTCCTGTCCCGCGCCCTGTTCGGTGAATCGATCACCAACATCTCTGCCATTCAGGCGGTGCAGCTCGCCGCCGCGCTTAACAGCCTGCGTGGCGGCGGCGGCGGCTTGAACCCGCTCGGCAAGCTCCGCTCGGTGGCGGGCATCGACCGGCTCCGCATCCTCGGCGGCGACGAGACGACCGGCCGCGGCACCGCCGTCGCTGCGGGCACCTACATCTCCAACCGCATCTATGTGGAATTCATCACCGACGCCCGCGGCTTCACCGCCACGCAGATCAACGTCGCCCTGTCACGGGCGCTGAGCCTCTTGTCGCAGGTCAGCAGCTTCTCCGGCACCAGCGTCGAGCTGCGCTACCGGAAGGATTACTGATCCTTCGTCATTGCGAGGAGCGCAGCGACGAAGCAATCCAGCGGTGTTCAGGCTCGACTGGATTGCTTCGCTATGCTCGCAATAACGGGAGTTAACCCCTCAGCGCCGGACTGAATGTCAGCTCGAAGTCGTTCCATCCGAACTCGTAAAGCTCGGGCGGCAGCTTCAGCGGCGAGCAGCGCACTACGGATGCGATCGCCGCCTGCGCCATTTCGTCGGCGAAAATGTGATTGGCAGGCGTCACCCCGCTCTGCGCGATCACCGTCGGCAAGCCGATGATCGTCCCGTCCGGCGCATAGCGGACATGAAGCCGGGTGGTGATCCGTTTGCCTTCGCCCAGGACCTTGGGGGTACGGTAACAGCGCCGCACCTGCGCCGCCGCATCCGCGGTCACCTTTCTGGCCAGCTCCGGCGCAAGGCCACGGCGCGGCGGCGGCGCGGACGTTGCGCAGGCCGAAAGCGACAATCCGCCGAGCGTCAGAAAAGTAAGCGATCGCAACATGATGGCGCGCGATATAGGTGCGGTTCCAACGAGTTGAACCGCATCCTATCACGAAATCGTCGTGGGACTAGCTTCGCGGCTTGGGCGGCCCGCGCCGTCCGCCTGGACGGCCCCCGGGGCTGGACGGTCCGCCACCCGGTCGCCCGCCCGGTCCTCCGGGCGCCCCTCCGCCTGGCCGACCTGCAGGAGCCGGAGGGCGCCTTTGTCCGCGCCCGACCACGGGCGCAGGTGCCGGCGCGCGCCGCTCGGGCGTGCCGCGTCCCGGCTGAACCGAATAGCCTTCCTTCAGCAGGCGGGTGAAGGCGGAGCGCACATTGGTCGCGATCGCCGCCTGCACCTCCTCGGGCAGGTCGGCCACGGTGATATTGGCGTGGATCGCGTTCAGGTCGCGCAACAGCGTGTTGGGCAGGCCCTTGGATGCCGTCTTCAGCGCCTGAATCGAGTCGATCACGGCGGAGAAGATGATCTCCTGCATCAGGTCGGTTGCGCTTTTCGTCATGCCGCCCCTCTAACGCCTGGAGCGGCATTTGGTAGCGGGTTCAGGCGATGGGCAGGTTGGTCATGGCCGGGCCGACTGACGCGGCGAGGCTCAGCGTCGCGAGCAGCAGCGCGCCGGCAAAGGCGAAGAAGCGGGCGGTGAGGTCATTGGTGCGGGTCATGATCTTTGTCCTTCACTGTTTCGGCGGGCCGTCCGCCGCTTGTCCTCTCCTTCGCAACAGCCGTGCCAAATCGCTAAGATGTTCAGATTACTGAATACAGCAACTCCCTCCGCTTCTAAGTTGGCGAAAATCGCTATGCCTTGGCGAACGCTTTGCTAAGGCTCGCCCCGTGAACGACTATGATGCGATCGTGCTGGGCGGCGGTGCGGCCGGGCTGATGTGCGCGGCCGTGGCAGGCCAGCGCGGCAAGCGGGTCTTGGTCGTCGAACATGCGGATCGGCCGGGCAAGAAGATTCTGATCTCGGGCGGCGGCCGCTGCAACTTCACCAACATCCACACCGCGCCCGACCGCTATCTCTCCGCCAACCCGCATTTCGCCAAGTCGGCACTCCGCCGCTACACGCCGCAGGACTTTATCGACCTGGTCGAGCGCCACCGCATCGCCTGGCACGAAAAGACTCTGGGCCAGCTCTTCTGCGACGGCTCGGCACGGCAGATCGTCGACATGCTGCTCGCCGAAGGCGAACGCGGCAGAATAGAGCTGTCGCTCGGGCGTGCCGCCGGCGAGATCGGCTATGCCGATGGCCGCTTCCGTGTCGCGCTCGGCAGCCGCGAAGTTCAAGCGCCTGCCCTTGTGATCGCCACCGGCGGACCCTCCATCCCGAAGCTTGGCGCGACGGGCTTCGCCTACGACCTCGCCCGTCGCTTCGGCCTGAAGGTGGTGGAGCCGCGCCCCGCGCTCGTCCCACTCACCCTGGGCGGCGACGAGGCCTTGTTCCGCACCTTGTCGGGCGTCGCCACCGAAGTCGTCGCGACCGCGAACAAGGCCAGCTTCCGCGAAGCCGCACTCTTCACCCACCGCGGCCTGTCCGGCCCCGCCATCCTCCAGGTCTCAAGCTATTGGCGCCATGGCGAGCCTGTCGCGGTCGACTTTCTGCCCGGCCGAACGCCGGATTGGCTGCTCGAGGCGAAGCGCACTTCACCGCGCATCACCCTGCGCAGCGAATTGTCCAGGCACTTGCCCGACCGCCTCGCCGAAACCTTGGCCGAGAGGATCGGCCTGACCCGCGAACTGGCCAACACGCCCGACGCGCAACTTCGGCAGGCGGCGCAGCGCCTGTCCGCCTGGTCCTTCCACCCAAATGGCAGCGAAGGTTTTGCAAAGGCCGAAGTCACTGCCGGCGGCATCAGCACCGCCGAACTTTCCTCCCAGACGATGGAGGCGCGCCGCGTGCGGGGCCTATACGCCATCGGCGAGGCGGTGGACGTGACCGGCTGGCTCGGCGGCTATAACTTTCAATGGGCCTGGGCGAGCGGCTGGGCCGCCGGCACTGCGATCGGAGGAGAGCCATGAACACCCCCGTGCTGATCGGCGTCGGCCAGACCGTCTATCGCGGCGAGCCCCGCAAGGCTCCCGAACTCTCGCCCGTGGGTCTCGCCGCCGAGGCCGCCCGCCGGGCCCTCGCCGATGCCGGCCTGACGCCCGAACAGGCCGGCATCGACCGCATCGCTGCCGTGCGCATGACCGCCGATAACCGCCCGCCCGGCCGGCACCCGTTCGGCGCCGCGTCCAACTTCCCGCGAGCCGTCGCCAACCGCATCGGCGCCGCTCCGCGCATCGCCATCTACGGCGTGATCGGCGGCCAGTCGCCCCAGGCCTTCGTCAACGAGTGCGCCGAGGCGCTCCACGCCGGCGCATGCGAGATGGCGCTGATCGTCGCCGCCGAGGCGACCGGTCTCGAGCGCGCAGCCACTCGCGCCGGCATCGAACTCGATTGGCACGAGGAGGTGGAGGGCCAGCTCGACGATCGCGGCCCCGGCGACATCGCCATCCACCCGCTCGAGGTTCGCCACGGCCTCTACGTCCCGGTGATCGTCTATTCGCTCATCGAGCACGCCCAGCGCGCCCGCCTCGGCCGCAGCCGCACCGCGCATCTGAAGGCCATGGCCGAGCTTTTCGCCGGCTTCTCGAAAGTCGCCGCAGCCAATCCCTATTCGCAGTTCCCGCTGGAGCGCTCGGCCGGTTTCCTCTCGACCGTCAGCGCGGACAATTACCCGGTCAGCGATCCCTATCCGAAGTGGCTGGTCGCGCAGGACGCCGTGAACCAGGGCGCCGCCGTGCTGATGACCACGGACGCGCGCGCCGACGCGCTGGGCGTTCCGCGCGAGAAGCGGGTCTATCTGCACGGCTATGCGACGCTCGCGGATCTGCCGCTGATCGAGCGCCCGGATTTGGGCCGGTCCCGCGCCGCCGGGCTTGCCGCCGCCGCCGCGTTCGACATGGCCAGGGCGCGCGCGGAGCAGGTCGGGCCGATGGATATCTACAGCTGCTTCCCTTGCGCGGTGGTCGCCGCCTGCGAAGCGCTCGGTATTCCGGCCGACTACGGGGAGCGGCTGACCGTCACCGGCGGGCTTCCTTATTTCGGCGGGCCCGGCAACGCCTATAGCCTGTTCGCGATCGCCGCTCTGGCCGAACGCCTCCGCGCGGCACCCGGAGAGCTCGGCCTGATCAGCGCCAATGGCGGCTTCATGTCGAAGGAGTCGGTCGGCCTCTACTCGACTAATCGCCCGCGGAAATGGCGCCCGCTCCAGGCCAGCGAACTGGAGGCGCGCATCACCGCCGAGCGCGTCCTGGTTGATCCGACGCCTGATGGGCTTGCGGCCATCGAGAGCTTCACCATCTCCTACGCGAAGGGGCAGCCCGTCGGCGCTGCAATCATCGCCCGCACCGAAGCCGGTGCGCGCACCGCTGCGGCGGCTCTGCCCGGTTCGCCGGAGTTCGGCGCGCTGCTGACCGGCGAGCCGATCGGGCGCCGGATTCGGGTGGAGTCGGGGGCGAAGGCCAATGCCTTCCGCTTCTCCGACTGAACGGAATTGCGGAGAATACGGGGGATTTCAAAAACTTGGAAAAAAACCGATCCAAGAGTTGACGCTCCGGAATCGCCCCCATATATGCGCCTCCACCGCAGCGACGCGGACCACATGGTCCCCACTGAGGCGGTCAACGGAATGAGGGCGCTGATCACCCTAGCAATAGGGCAAGATCGGTTGTCCTTCGTTTTCGGCTCTTTGACATTGTTGATGTATGATGAAGGGACATGTGGGCGGCGGCTCCGGTTTCTGGCGGCTTCTAGGCGTCGGGTAATCGGTTAAAGCCAAGTCTGTCTGTATGTCCTTCACGTATCCATACGTAAGGAG